>NZ_QVMV01000006.1 GCF_003417465.1 Wenzhouxiangella sp. 15190 | reverse complement strand
TCGGAAATGCCGCAGATCGTGTGGTGCGACCCGAGTGACAGTAGCCGTAGCTACGGCCGAGGGACGCAACGCGCGAGATGCGGCATTGCCGGCGAAACCCGGAGGGCTGGCGCCTTTGCGCCCGCGCAGAGTTGTTTAGTGGCTCCTTAGATACACCAGTCGGGCTTGGGCAGTCCGCCATAGCGGCAGGCCTCACGCACCGGGCCGTCCGGAAACAGGCGGTAAAGATCGCGGCTGCCGCGGCTGTCGGGACGGCGCTTGCGATACTCGGCAACGACAACGCGCATCAGGGGCGGATTGCCGTAGCGAGCGTGGTGGTCACGCACGAACTCGATCAGCCACCAGTGATCTTCACCGAGCTGCACGCCATCGCGGTCAGCCAGGGCCTCGGCCACTTCCGGAAACCAATGTTCGCGATCGACGAGAAACCCTTCCGCGTCGAGGCTGATCGGCTCTCCGGCCACGTAGAGCTGGCTGGATTCATCGCTCACAGTCTCAACACCCCGGCCGCGTCCCGGCACAATTGCTTGAACTCATCCGCTTCAATGGCGGTCACGCCGGAAGGGATCAAGGCCGACCGAGGCTGCCGGGCACGAAGCTCGGCGAGGTCGAAATCGATCAACTGTCGCCAGGGCGCGAAAACGTCGGGCTCGAGATGACCGCAGCCGGGGCCTTCGAAGACCACAACCAGCGCCAGTTCAAGGGTCGCACCGGCCAGGACCAGTTCGAGCATCTCCCGACTGCCAGGCTCGGCGGGCTCCATGCCGACCACGATCACCCACGGTTCAACCGTCATCGGCAACCCCGAAACACGCGACCTCCCGTGCATCGATCGCGACATTCCAGAATTCCACCAGGCTGGAGAGTACGAACGGCTCCGGGGGCGGCTGGTCGTGCCGGCGTATCCAGGAACCGCTGCACACCGCCAGGCTCACCCCGTGCCAGCCGGCCAGGCGCCGCCAGGCCGTCGAGGGCTCACCGTCGGCATGCTCGACCCCTTCGCCGTGGAAAAACACGAGCATACGGGCCTTCTCGTTGCGCCACGCCTCGACTCGACGCTGCCCCCGAAGGCTGGCATCGCTGCCCGGCCGGGCGCGAACCAGCAGGATTCGGTGATAATGTAGCGTTTCGCCCACGGGCCTGTCCTGTCACTACCTGGTGAATGCGCGGCGCCCGGTGAACCCACGACGCCATTTGCCGGTCTTAATGATCGTGACGCAATTCATGATGAAGACGCTTCTGACCCTGCTCATTGTAGCGACCGCGGCGACAGCCAGCGCTGTCGATACCGTGCGCCTGCCCGATCTGGGTGGAACCAGCACCGACGTGCTCTCGCCGAAAGAAGCCGAAAGCTTTCCGCGTGAGTTCGAACAATACATGCGCGCCAACGAGTTGCTGGTCGAAGACCCGCTCATACGGGACTACTTCAGCGACATGGGTTTCCGGCTGGTGTCGTATTCGGAAAATGCAGGCGAGCCCTTTCACTTCTTCATTCTGAACGAATCCAGCATCAATGCCTTTGCCGCCCCCGCCGGCGTCATTGCGCTGCATTCCGGCCTCATCCTCACCGCTCACGATGCCAGCGAGGTTGCCGGCGTGGTCGCGCACGAAATCGCCCACGTCACGCAGGATCACCTGGCCCGCGGCCTGGAGAACAACCAGCAGGTTTCCCTGCCGACCATGCTCGCGACCCTGGGACTGGCGATCGCAGCGGGTGCGGCAGGCGCCGATGGCGATGCCGCACAGGCCATCATGATGGGCGGCATGAGCCTGGCCCAGCAGTTCCAGATCAACCACACGCGACAGGCCGAAGCCGAGGCCGATCGTATCGGTATCGCCCTGCTCGCCCGGGGAGGTTATGAGCCGCAGGGCATGACACGCTTCTTCGAGCGGCTCAATCGCATCTCACGCGCCATGGGCGAAGGTCCGCCGGAATATCTCCGTACCCACCCCTTGACCGTCAACCGTATTGCCGAAGCGCGCACCCGTGCGGAGCAGCTGGAGGCACGCGATACGCGCGATCTGACGGATTTCCACTTCGTCCAGGCCCGTCTAAGGGCGATGATCACCGACGCCGCCGATGCCGAGGACTGGTTCCGCGCCCGGATCGAACGTGAATCCGATCGACCGGAAGCGGCCATGCGTTACGGGCTTGCCATGACCCTGCTGGGCGACCGCCGGCTCGAGGCAGCCCGTGAGCAGGTCGAATTGCTGCTCGATGCCGATCCCGACAGGCAGCTCTTTCAATTGCTCCAGGCCGAACTGCTCATCGCCGAGGACCGGGTCGACCGAAGCCTGAATATTCTGGAAGGGCTGTATCTGCAGTACCCGGGCAACCGCCTGGTCACCACCCAGTACGCCCGCACGCTCATGCATGAGCGCGACGTACAGCGGGCCGTGCGCGCATCCGAAATCCTGCGCAGCTACCTGCGCCAATATCCCGACGACGTGCAAATGATGGAACTCTACGCCCGTGCATCCGATCGCGCCGGCAACGAGGTGCGTGCCGCCGAGGCCCTGGCTGAAAGTTACTACATGCGCGGCGGCATCCAGGAAGCCATCGTACAGCTCGAACGCGTCAACGACCGCGATGACCTGAACTACTACCAGCGCTCGCGCGTCACCGCACGTCTCAACCAGCTGCGTGCCGAACGACTGCGTCTGACTTCGCGCCAGAGCGAACTCGAACCATGATCCGAGAGCGAATTGCCCTTGCGGCAAGATCGAGCAGCCGGAAATCGGGGACAGTCGGCTTTTCGGCCCGGGACGCCGGAAAGGCCGGATGAGCCAATGGCGTCCGACGGCCTCCGTCCAGGCGCTCCGGCAACGGGCAGAACTGCTCGAACGTGTCCGGGCATTCTTCGCCCGGCGGGGTGTGATTGAAGTCCAGACGCCGCTATTGACCGAATCGGGCGTGACGGACGTGCACATCGAGAGCATCGCGACCGACTCGCCCGCGGGCTGGCTGCGCACCTCCCCTGAATACTTCCACAAACGCCTGCTGGCCGCCGGCGTCGGTGATTTGTATGAACTCGGCCCGGTATTCCGCCGCGGCGAGGCGGGACGCCACCATCAGCCTGAATTCACCCTGCTGGAATGGTACCGGGTCGGCTGGACCTGGCGCCAGCTGGCCGAAGAAGTGGTCGAACTGATTCACGACGTGCTGGCAACAGATGCCGGCCATCGACCCGTGCGCTGGCTGGGCTGGAACGACTGTTTTCTCGAAACGCTCGATATCGACGCCCTGTCGGCCGACACCCGGGAACTCGAACGTCTCGCCGACGACGCCCCCGGCGGACTTGATCGCGATGCCCTGCTGGACTGGCTGTTCGCGACCCGCATCCAGCCCGGCTTCGAGGACGGCATGATCACGGTTGTCCACGACTATCCGGCCAGCCAGGCCGCGCTGGCCCGAATCAGTGAAAAGGATCCGCGCGTAGCCGAACGCTTCGAGGTTTTCCTGGGCTCGCACGAACTCGCCAACGGCTATCACGAACTCGGCGATGCCGCGGAGCAGCGAATGCGCTTCGAACGCGACAACCGCGCCCGGGCGGTCAACCAGCGGTCGAAGATGCCGATCGACGAACGTCTGCTCGATGCGCTGGAATCAGGCCTGCCCGATTGCTCAGGCGTGGCGCTGGGCTTCGATCGCCTGCTGATGGCAGCGCTGGGTGCGCCGTCTATCGCGCAGGCGGTGTCATTCGCGCACGACTCGGTGAGATGACCCGCCAACGCTCGATCAGCCGGTCGCGCCACAGCGCGAAGCGCTCCGGGAGGGCCAGGCCGTTGGGACGATACATTCGCCGGATCGTCGCGCCATCGACTTCCCTAGTCTCCCTGCCCGGCGTGCGCAGGACGAGGCGCACGGCTTCGGGCAGCGGACTATCCAGCCTTTGAGTCTCGAACCACTCGGGCAGCGCCGGCAATAGCCGACCTTCGGTGTCGCGGACACCCACCAGCCACGCGTGCGACACGTTGCCCGCTTCGGTTTCCAGGCGCCACAGGGAAATCGGTCGGCTGCGCGCAACGACCGGCGCATTTTTGGCGTCGGCCGAACGGGCCGGGACAACACGACGTTCGACCGAACCCGAACCGGCGGATGTCAGAATCTCGTCGACCGGGCTCGGCCACAACGGAACGAGCACGTGGCGTACCGGCACGGCCAGGCACAAAGCACTCAAGAGCAGCAGAACGCCACCACCCGCCAATCGGCGCAGCACAACAGAAGGCAGCCGTGGCATCATAATGTGTGAGAATATAGCATGTAGAGTGAGTCGAACAGTCAATCAGAAAAAGCCTTTTGCCCGGCTCCGCGGGGGACTCAAGTCAGGAGCTTCGGGGACTGAAAACTAGCCGGAGCAAACATGGAGAACGGAATAAGGGTTCGACCCGCCCGCAGTTCGGAGGTAGCCACCCTCGCCAAACTGGTCAAGTCGCGACTGCCCGACATGATGTCGCAGGTTCGTCGCGCCGACAGTGTCGAATCGCACCTGGCCGACTTGATTCCGGACAATGCCCTGATCGTGGCGACCCACGGCACCCGCCTGGCCGGTCTGGGCGCCCTCGATCTGGATCACCGCCGGATTCTGGCCTGCTACCTTGACCCCGAGGTGGCCACGCCCGACACCCCGCGACGCCTGTTCAACGAGCTCGAACGGCGCGCACTGAGGTTCGGCATTCGCAAGTTGCACGGTGTGGCCCGCAAGCGGGTGACCGGATTCATGCGCTCGCTCGGCTACGAGTCGCGGCCCGATCCGGATGACGAGAACAACATCCTCATCTCCCGTGACCTGCTCGAGCTGGCCGACGAGGACACCCTCGAAATCCTGCGTCTGTGCGATGAACTCGGCGTTCCCGAAGACTACGGCGTGGCGCACCGTATGCCCCTGGTCTCACAGGCCAGCGATCTGACGTTCGCCGGCAGCGACATCTTCCAGCGCGAGCAGCGCCTGATTCCAGACGCCGCCGATGCCTTCAAGCGCATGCGCGATGCGGCCATGACTACCGCCGCCATCGAGCTCCAGCTCGTCTCCGGCTATCGCGCCGTGGCCTACCAGGCCAACCTGTTCCGCCGCAAACTCGACCAGGGCCACTCGATGAAGGAAATCCTGGCGGTCTCCGCACCGCCGGGCTTCAGTGAGCACCACAGTGGTCGAGCCATCGACGTCACCACGCGCGGCGTGAAGCCCCTCCAGGAGGAGTTCTCACAGACCCAGGCATACGAATGGCTGCTGGGTAACGCCCGGGTATTCGGCTTTCGGGAATCCTACCCGCGCCACAACCGGCACAACATGGCGTGGGAGCCCTGGCACTGGTACTTCACCCGCTAGGAAAATCTTCGCGAAGATTTTCTGACAACTCTAGGTGCGGATGGACTGCCAGGCGTCCAGGGCGCGGCGGCGGGTGGCTTTCAGATCGACGATGGGTTTCGGGTAGCCGAGTGATTTCGCCTCCGTGGCGCCCAGAGGTTGGTGGATCTGTTTGCCCTCCCCTGTGCCGAGTTCCGGGCACCAGCGCCGGACGTAATCGCCACTCGGGTCGAACTTTTCGCCCTGCAGAACTGGATTGAAAACCCGGAAATAGGGTGCGGCATCGGCGCCGCTGCCGGCGGTCCATTGCCAGCCCTGCGAATTGTTGGCCAGGTCGGCATCGACCAGGGTCTCCCAGAACCACCGCGCACCATCCTGCCAGGGAATGAGCAGGTTCTTGGTCAGGAAGGAGGCGACGAGCATGCGCACCCGGTTGTGCATCCACCCCGTCTCCCACAACTCACGCATGCCGGCGTCGACCATGGGAATGCCGGTCCGCCCGCGCTGCCATGCGGCCAGATCGTCGGCGTAGTCGCGCCGATCGCGCCAGGGGAAGGCCCGAAACGCCGGCTTGAGGGATCGCTCCGGCATGTGCGGGAAGTGCCATAACAAGTGATGTGAGAATTCCCGCCAGGCCAGTTCACTGGTGAACACCATGCGGCCCTTTCCCCGCGGCAATTCACCGGACGGCTCGAGGGCGCGCACGATCTGTCCGGGGGATATCTCGCCGTAATGCAGATGCGGCGACAGGCGCGAGGTCCCGCTTCGGTCGGGTCGGTCACGCAGCGCATGGTAGTCGAGCGCCTGATCGGTGAATGCTTCCAGGCGACGCCGTGCGCCGAGTTCTCCGGGCGACCAGCAAGTGCCAAATTTCTGCGGCCAGTCGTGGTCGGGCAGCAAACCGAGTTCGCCCAGCGCCAGGCTGGCCGGCCAGCGGCGCGGCGCAGCAAGCTCACGGGGTTCGGCGTGATAGCCGGGCGGCAGCCAGCGTTTCTGTACCTGCTTCCAGAAAGGCGTGAAGACCCGGTATGGCTCCCCGTCGGCCTTGACCCCGTCCCAGGGCTCGACCAGCAGGGATCCTTTGAAACTGCGGGTCGTTACGCCGTCACGGCCGAGCCGCCGCTTGATACCCCGATCGCGCTCGACCGGGCCGGGTTCGTAGCAACGGTTCCAGTACACCGCCCCGGCGCCGGTCACCCGGCGAACCCGATCGATCGCCGCCAACGGATCGCCGCTGGCCAGTATCAGCCGGCTGCCCCGATCGCGCAGCCGCTCGTCGAGTTCGGCCAGTGATCGGTGCAGCCACCAGCGACTCGCGGCGCCGGGCGACCACGGGGCTTCGCCCCCGGGGTCGAACACGAACAGGGGAACGACCCGCGCATGTTCCCGGCGCGCATGGTCGAGTGCGGGATTGTCGGCCAGGCGAAGATCCCGGCGAAACCAGACAATGGCGGTATCAGACATGACCGGATTGTCGCACCCGATGGATCAGGATCCCATCAGCAGTCCACGACTACCGGCTGAAGCCGGATCGATCGGCCAGGCGACCGATTGCTCCAAGCGTTCAAAATCCAAGTACCAAGCACCAATTTTCAAACAAATCTCAATGATCGAAATTTCTAATCACCGAAACGAACCGGGGCGCTTCGAATGCTTCGGGCCATGTTTTTGATCATTCGATGATTGAAACACTGGTCCTTGTTTGTGTATTGGTGCTTGAAATTTGAAAATTACAAGAGCGATCCATTGCCTGAAGGCGAGGAATATACGGATACCCTATCGGGGACTCTAAACTGTTCAGCCGGCAGAACGCCGCTGTAGCCGCGCAGCATCCGATCGCCGCGCTTCCAGTTCCTCAAGGTAACCGTCGTCGAGGCCCGTGACGTATTCACCGCTGAAACAGGAACTGTCGAAACCGGTGAGCCGCTGGTTCTTGCCCCGCACCGCTTTTTCCAGCGCGTCCAGGTCCTGGTAGATCAGCCGGTCGGCGCCGATGACCTCGCGGATCTGCTCTTCCGTGCGACCGGATGCCACCAGTTCGCTGGCCGCGGGCATGTCGATGCCATAGACGTTGGGATAACGCACGGGCGGCGATGCAGAGGCCAGGTAGACCTTCTTCGCGCCAGCCTCGCGGGCCATCTGGATGATCTGCTTGGAGGTCGTGCCGCGCACGATCGAGTCGTCGACCAGCAACACGTTCTTGTTGCGAAACTCCAGGGAGATGGTATTGAGCTTGCGCCGCACCGAACGCACGCGCTCCTCCTGGCCGGGCATGATGAACGTCCGGCCGATGTAGCGGTTCTTCATCAGCCCCTCGCGATACTTCACGTCGAGCTGGTGCGCCAGCGGCAGGCAGGCCGTGCGGCTGGTGTCGGGCACGGGAATGACGACATCGATGTCGTGATCGGGCCACTCCCGGAGAATACGCTCGGCCAGCGCCTCGCCCATGCGCAGCCTGGCCTTGTAGACCGAGAGATCGTCGATCATCGAATCCGGACGCGCGAAGTAGACGTACTCGAACATGCACGGTGTATACGACTCGGCATACTCACTCACGCGCCGGTGCAGTTCACCCTCGAGGGTCACGAACACGCATTCACCGGGTGCGATGTCGGAGACGAAATCGAAGCCGAGGATATCGAGGACCACCGACTCGGAAGCGACGATGTACTCCGGCCCTTCCGGCGACTCGCGCCGACCGACCACGGCCGGGCGAATGCCGTTGGGGTCGCGAAAGGCCACCAGGCCGACGCCGGCAATCAGCGCTACCGCCGCGTAACCACCCCTGCAGCGCCGGTAGACGCCGTCGACGGCGGCAAAGATATCGGCGGGCTCGAGCCCGTTGCGCGCATAGTCGGCCAATTCGTGAGCGAAGACGTTGAGCAGCACTTCCGAATCCGACTCGGTATTGATGTGCCGGCGGTCCTCGGAAAACAGCTCCTCGCTGAGCCGGTCGCTATTGATGAGATTGCCGTTGTGGCCCAGGGAGATGCCGCAGGGCGAGTTGACGTACATCGGCTGGGCCTCGTCGGGACGGTCGCAGCCGGCGGTGGGATAGCGCACATGGCCGATGCCGACTTCACCGTTCAGCCCGGAGACGGCCTCCTCGGAGAAGACGTCGCGCACCAGGCCCAGCCCACGGGCCGAGCGCATCCGCCCATTGTCAAGGGTGGTCATGCCGGCCGCGTCCTGGCCGCGGTGCTGCAGGATGGTCATGGCGTCATAAAGCCGGGCCGCTACCGGTGAGCGACCCACGATTCCGATGATTCCGCACATGTCAGGCGTCAGCCTCCGTAGTGACTTGTTCGGTAACGACTTTGTCGGGCAGATATTCCTGGATGGACTCGGGGAAGAAACCGACCAGCCAGGTCGCCATTCGCTCCATCTCGGGCAACAGCGTCGATTGCTGCCACCAGGGGTCGGCCACGAACGGCGTGAATCCGGCGATGATCACCGCCACCAGCACGATGGCGAGGCCACGAAGCGCGCCGAACAGGGCGCCGAACATGCGATCGGTCCCGCTCAGTCCGGTGCTGTCGACGAGTTTTCCCAGCAGGTAGTTGATCAATCCGCCGATGGCCAACACGACCAGGAATATACCGACGAAGGCGATGATCACGCGTACCGAGGGGACCTCGATCACGCCTTCGAGTTGCACCGCCAGCGGGCCGGCCGCCTGCAGCGCCGCGTACACCGCCGCGATCCACACCAGCAGGGAGAACACCTCCCGCATGAAACCGCGAAACAGGCTGACCACCATCGACAGCAGGATAATGCCGATAATGGCGTAATCCGCCCAGTTCATGGATGGGAAACCACGATTCCTTCAAGGCCCTGTTCTTCGCGCAATTTCTCGAGCAGGCGCTCGGCGTCGGCGCGCTCGTCATGGGTTCCGACCCGCACCCGCCAGATGGTTCGCCCCCCGGAATCCTCGCCGAACATGAACGCGTCGAAGCCCGCATCGCTCAACTGCCCGACCAGCCGCTCGGCATTGTTGCGGCTGGCAAAGGAACCGACCTGGACCGACAGACCCTGCCGATCGGCGGCCGCGGCTTCGTTCGACAATTCACGCGTGACCGGATCGACGCCTGCCACGGTGGCGGCAATCTGGCCGCGCGCCTGTTCGGCCGTTGCTTCGTCCTGGTAGGGTCCGGTTCGTAGCCGGAACAGCTCGGCCTGGTCCCGGATGAGTACGTCCATGAAGGCTCGGTGCCCGAGATCCTCCAGGCGCTGGCGGATCGAATTGGCCGTCTCGCGATTACTGAAAACGGCCACCTGAACGGCCCAACCCCCGTCGGTCGAAGAGGATGGCACCGTTTCGGACTCGTCCGGTTCTTCACGCACCGGCTCGGTCTCGGCCGGCGTCGTTTGCTGCCCGTCATCTCCTTCAGCGGATTGCGCCTCGGGCTCCGGCAGCGGCTCGACTTCTTCGACTTCTTCCGACTCGGCCGGCCGGGGCGCTTCCGGCTCCGGGGACTCGTCGTCGCCCGTTGCGCCCTGCTCCCGTTCAACGGGTTCAGGCCGGGACGCCTCCTCGACCGGACGCGGCGTCTCGGTCCGGGGCTCGGACGGCGGCGGTTCGGCCTCGCTTTCGCCCGGCGGCTGCCGCGCCTGGTCGGGATCCAGTGCCAGCCGCCGCACCCGGCGATCACCGGCATCGCGCTCGGGCAGGTCCAGGGCCAGTTCACGCTCTTCGACGTCGGCGCCATCGCCGTTGTCGAACAGCATGGGGAGGAAGATCACCGCCAGGGCAATCAGGATGCTGGCGCCAACCAGCCGCTGCTTGAGAACCTTGTCCATACGTTCAGTGCGCCTTCGGTGAGAGTTCGATCCAGGCCTCGGCCACGGTCAGGAACGAGCCGAACACCACCACGCGATCGGCGGGTCCGCTATCGGCCAGCGCTTGTTGCAGCGCGGCAGGTACGGATTCTACCGTTTCCACGGTACCGGAAACAGGCGCATCTTCGAGTTCGGCCGCAATGTCCCCGGCCGGTTGTGCCCGGTCGCCGTCCAGCGGTGCCACCAGCCAGCGCGTGAAACAGGCGTCCAGCGCTCGGCCAATGCCGGCAACATCCTTGCCGGCCAGCGCGCTGAAGACCGCGATGCTGTTTGTCTGTGCCCGACCCAGGGCGGAAGCCAGCGCGGCGGCCGCGGCCGGGTTGTGGGCCACGTCCAGGATCACCTCGGGATTGCGCCTGACGATCTGAAAGCGTCCCGGCAACCGGACGTCGCGCAACCCGGCGGCCATCTGCGCCTCGGTGACCGGCAAACGGTCGGCCAGCTCGATCAAGGCAATCACCGCGCAGGCCGCGTTGCCACGTTGCCAATCCCCGAGCAGGGGCGGCCGGGGCAGCTCGAGACTGAAATCACCGTGAACGATTCGCAAGGCATCCACTGCACCCGCAGGACCCAGGCATTCGCCGGCGCGAATCACGCACGCACCGATCGATTCGAGCGCCTCATTGAGACTGGCAGGTGGATCGGGCTCACCGACGATCACGGGGCGGCCAGCGCGGGCCACGCCCGCCTTCTCGCACGCGATTCGCTCACGCGTGTCGCCGAGAAATTCGGCATGGTCGATATCAATGGACGTAATGACGACCACGTCGGCATCGACCACGTTGACGGCGTCGAGCCGGCCACCCAGGCCGACCTCCAGTACGATAGCGTCGACGCCGGCCCGCGCGGCCAGCCGGAACGCGGCCAGGGTGGTCTGTTCGAAATACGTCAGGGCGATGTCGGCTCGCGCCCGTTCGACATGCTCCAGCGCATCGACGATGTCCGTCTCTTCGGCTTCCCGACCGGCAATGCGCATGCGCTCGGCGAACCGCAGGATATGCGGCGAGGTGTAGGCCATCGGGCGGTAACCGCCGGCGATCAGCATGGATTCGAGCATGGCCACCACCGAGCCCTTGCCGTTGGTGCCCGCCACAGTGATCACCGGCATCGACAGTTCGGCATCCATACGCCGCCAGACCGCTTGCACGCGCTCGAGTCCCAGCTCGATCCGCGAGGCCGGTGCGCGCCGCTCAAGCCGGTCGAGCCAGTCTGTCAGGTTCGGGTTGGAAGACGTGTTCAAGTCAGGCCGGCGGGGCTGTCGGTTACCGATCCTCGTCGACCAGTTCGCCTTCGCGAGTCTCTTCGTCCCGACGCGGTGCCATCAGCATGGTCAGCAGGCCGTGAATGCGCTGGCGCAGCTCGCGTCGATCGACGATCTGGTCGATGGCGCCCTTGTCGAGCAGGAACTCCGAGCGTTGGAAACCCTCCGGCAACTTCTCGCGCACGGTCTGTTCGATCACGCGGGGGCCGGCAAAACCGATCAGGGCGTTGGGTTCGGCGAGATTGATGTCGCCGAGCATGCCCAGGCTGGCCGACACACCACCGGTGGTCGGATGGGTCAGCACCACGATATAGGGCAGGCCTTCTTCGGCCATGCGCGCCAGCGCTGCCGAGGTCTTGGCCATCTGCATCAGCGAGAACAGGCCCTCCTGCATGCGGGCGCCGCCGGAGGCGGCGAAACAGACCAGCGGCAATTCACGCTCCAGGCAATCCTGCGCGGCCAGGGCGAAGCGTTCGCCGACGACCGAACCCATCGAGCCACCCATGAAGCGGAAGTCGAATGCGCAGGCCACCAGCTCCAGTTCCAGCAGTTTGCCGCGCAAGGCCACGAGCGCGTCCTTCTCACCGGTGGCCTTCTGGCTGGCCGCCAGACGGTCGCGATACTTCTTGGTGTCCTTGAATTTCAGTATGTCCACCGGCGCCAGATCCGCGCCGATTTCGATGTGCTCGCCCTCGTCAAGGAAAGCATCCAGGCGCGCCCGACCGGACAGGGCCATGTGGTGGTCGCACTTCGGGCAGACGTTGATATTGCGTTCCAGCTCGGGCCGATACAGCACTGCTTCGCAGGCCTTGCACTTTGTCCAGAGCCCGTCGGGCACCTTGCGACTCTTTGAACCTTCGGTACGGATCCGACCGGGCATCAATTTCTGGAACCAGCTCATTTCAGGCGCTCACCGCGTCGCGTTTGGAAGAGGCGTTATTGTCCATGGCCTCGCGAACGGGAGCAAGGTATTCACGCGCCGCATCCACGGCAGCCGCGGGAGAGTCCGTCTTGCCCAGGCGCTCGACCAGGGCCGATCCAATGACCACGGCATCGGCGCTCTCGGCCGCGGTCGCCGCGTGTTCCGGCGTCCTGATGCCGAAGCCGACGGCAATGGGTACACCGGCGGCGTTGCGAATTCGTTCAACCGCCGGCGCCAGAGAGGCGGTGTCGAGGGTAGACGCTCCGGTCACGCCCTTGATCGAGACGTAATAGAGGAATCCGCCGGCCAGTGCGGCCGCCCGCTTCAAGCGCGCATCGGTGGTGGTCGGTGCGACCAGGAAAATCTGGTGCAGATCGTGACGGGCCAGCTCGGCACGCATTTCCGCGGCTTCGTCGGCCGGCACGTCGACGATCAGCAGGCCGTCGACACCGGCGGCAGCGGCTTCCTCGCAGAAGCGCGCCACGCCGCGACGCTCGATCGGGTTGGCATAGCCCATCAGGACGACCGGTGTGGCGGCGTCGCTGCGGCGAAATTCGGCGACCATCGCCAGCACTTCCTGCAGTCCGGTGCCCTGCTCGAGCGCCCTAGCGCAGGCCTCCTGGATGACCGGGCCGTCGGCCATGACATCGGAAAACGGCATGCCGACCTCGAGCAGGTCGGCGCCTGCCTCGACGGCGGCGTGCATCACCGGGACGGTCGCATCCGGGCCGGGGTAGCCGGCTGTCACGTAGGGAATCAGGGCGCAGCGGCCACGCCGCCTGAGGTCTCCGAATCGCGCGTCGATACGGTTCAAAGCGTCATTCCTTCCAGTTCTGCCACGGTGTTGATGTCCTTGTCACCCCGGCCGGAGAGATTGACCAGGACGATTTCGTCCTTGCTGCGTCCGGCCGCGAGCTTCATGCCGTAGGCGACGGCATGGGCGGACTCCAGTGCCGGCATGATGCCCTCCGAGCGGGTCAGCTCATGAAAGGCGGCCAGCGCCTCCTCGTCGTCGATGCCGACATACGCCGCCCGCCCGGAATCCTTCAGCCAGGCGTGCTCGGGACCGACGCCCGGATAATCGAGTCCGGCGGAGACCGAATGCGTGTCGATGATCTGCCCGGCGTCGTCGTCGAGCAGGTAGGTGCGCGAGCCGTGCAGAACACCGATGCGTCCGGCGCACAGGCTGGCGGCATGCTCATGGCCGGACAGTCCGTGACCGGCGGCCTCGACTCCGTACATGGCCACCTCGTCATCCCCGATGAAGGGATGGAACAGGCCGATGGCGTTGGAGCCGCCGCCGACGCAGGCGACCAGGGCGTTCGGCAGCCGACCGTATTCTTCCTGTACCTGTTGGCGCGCCTCGCGCCCGACGACGGCATTGAAGTCGCGCACCATGGCCGGATAGGGATGCGGGCCGGCGACCGTACCCAGCACGTAGAAAGTGTCGTCGACGTTGGTGACCCAGTCGCGCATGGCCTCGTTGAGGGCGTCCTTGAGGGTTTTCGAGCCGGCCTCGACGCTGATGACTTCGGCACCGAGCAGCTTCATGCGGAAAACGTTGACCGACTGGCGCCTGACGTCTTCGGATCCCATGTAGACCACGCACTTCATGCCCAGCCGGGCTGCCACGGTCGCCGTGGCCACGCCATGCTGGCCGGCGCCGGTTTCGGCGATCACGCGCTGCTTGCCCATGGCCTGGGCCAGCAGGGCCTGGCCGACGGTGTTGTTGATCTTGTGTGCGCCGGTGTGATTGAGATCTTCGCGCTTGAGCACGATCTGCGCCCCGCCCACCTTGCGGGTCAGGTTCTCGGCCAGATAAAGCGGCGAGGGACGGCCGACGAAGTGCGCCAGGTCGGAGTCGAGTCTCGCGACGAACGCGTCGTCGGCCAGGTACTTGCGCCAGGCGGCTTCCAGTTCCTCGAGCGCGGCCATCAGGGTCTCGGAGACGAAGCGTCCGCCGAATACGCCGAAATGACCGCCGGCGTCGGGCAACTGGGTCGGAATCGCTGTCTTTTCGGCTGTTTCAGCCATCTTTCACCGCCTTGATAAAGTCATGAATCAGCTTATCACTCTTCACCCCGGGGCGGACTTCCACACCGCTTGAAACATCCACCGCATCGGGCTGCAGAAGCCTGCAGGCCTCGGCTACATTTACGGGATTCAGGCCGCCGGCCAGCACCCAGGGGCGATCAAGCCGCGGCACCCGGGCCCAGTCGAAAACCTCGCCGCCGCCGCCGGCCTTTCCCGGTGCGTGCGCGTCGAGCAACAGGGCGTCGGCCCGTTCATAGTCCGTTGGGTCCTCGGGTCGCTCACCGCCCATGGCCAGGGCTTTCATCCACGGCCGGCCGAACTGCCGGCAGAAGTCCTGATCCTCGCGTCCGTGGAACTGCAGCCAGTCCAGCGGCACCTGCTCGAGCGTCTCTGCCACCGTTTCAGCCGTCGCATCCATGAACAGACCGACCCGGCTGACGAAAGGCGGAAGCGCCCGGCACACGGTAACCGCCTGCTCGATGTCGACCAGTCGCGGACTCTTCTCGGCAAAGACCAGGCCGATGGCATCGGCGCCGGCCGTTGCCGCCGACAGCGCGTCCTCGATACGGGTGATGCCGCAAATCTTGATGCGAATCATGGTCTTGATGCCCGATGGCCTATTGATCATCCCGCGCTGGAAAGTCGACTTCCCGCCCGACCGGCAGCTGCGGGTGATCCGGGTAGGTCGGCGCCACGAAGTAAAGCCCGTCTGCCGGTGCCGTCGGCCCGGCCACGGTGCGATCGGCCGCGGTCAACACCGCGCCCGGCCAGGATACGGGCTGCTCGCCCTTGCCGACCGGAATCAGGGTTCCCGCGATATTTCTGACCATATGGTAGACGAAGGCATTGGCCTCGATGTCAATGACGACTTCACTGCCTTGACGAGTCACCGACACATGATGGATCTCGCGTACCGGCGACCTGGCCTGGCAGCCCACCGCCCGGAAACTGGAGAAATCATGCTCGCCGAGCAGGGCCTGAGCGGCTTCGTGCATGCGTTCAGCGTCAAGCGGCTGGCGAATCCAGGCGACCCGCCCCCGATCGATAGCGGGACGCACCCAGCGATTGAGCATGCGGTAACGATAGCGCCGGCGCGTGGCCGAAAAGCGTGCGTGGAAAGCCTCGTCGACCGGGCGCACCCACAGTACCGAAATACCGGGATGCAAATGCGTGTTGGCGCCGAGTACCCAGGCGCGCTCCTGGCGCTCGGCCTGCGCGTCGAAGTGGGCCACCTGGCAGTGGGCATGCACCCCGGTGTCGGTGCGACCGGCGCAATGGATGGTCACCGGATGGTCGGCCACCCGGCTCAGGGCTGATTCGAGGCAGGCCTGGACGGTCGGCGACTGGCGCTGTCGCTGCCAGCCGTAGAAACCGCTGCCGTCGTACTCGATGCCGGCGGCCAGTCGCATTCGGGCATCCGGCCTAATCGAGATCGTCGAGCAGCTTTCTGGCTTCCTCGCGCTTGGATTCGCTGCCGTCGCTGATCACTTCCTCGAGAACCGGCCGCGCCGAATCGGCCAGGTCGACCGAGATGTAGGCGCGGGCGAGATCGAGCTTGACGTCGGCATCTTCGTCGCTGAGTGAGCCGCCTGCCTGTTCCGTTGATTCTTCCTCGGCCGAATCCGCCGACTCACCCGCGCCGGGCACTTCCTCCGGTTCGGATGTCTCAGCCCCGGTCTCATCGGATTCGCCGAGGTCGAAATCGAGCCCTTCGTCGGGGGCCGTGGAATCGAAGTCCTCGACATCCGAGCTCAACTCGAGATCGAGATCCTCGTCTTCACGCGCACCGGCTTCGCCCAGAACTTCCTCGGCTTCCTGTTCACGCGCCGGGGTGAAGTCCAGGTCGGGGCCCGTTGCCTTTTCATCCTCGAGATCGACCGGGGCTTCGGAATGCTCGTCTGCGGCTTCTTCGGTCGAGGCGGCCTCCTCGTCAGATTCCTCGAACGTGCCGAAATCGGTCTCTCCCGTGTCCTGAGGGACCGAGGTGACTGACCCGGCATCACTGTTCTGATCGTCGAGACGGTCGGATAGCACGGCAAGGTCCATGTCTTCATCGAATGTCTCTTCCTGGTCGGCTTCACCGGCGTCGCCTTCGGTCCCGGAAGGCGCCGGTTCACGCGTTTCTTCCTCCAGGCCGAGATCGAACGCCTCGTCGCCGGTATCGCCGAACTCGCGCTGTTGGGTGTCTGCAGCGTCTTCGGATTCGGCATCGGATTCGTCCATGTCGAGCATGCCGAGCATTTCGTCAGCCCGCCGGTCGAAGTCATCCTCTTCCGGCGCTTCATGCGGCGTAAGTAACGGATGGTCGGGAACATGCGCCGACGCCAGCGACAGCGCCTCCTGCCATTCCGGTGCGGACTCGTCTTCGACATGCTGATACATCTGGTCGAAGGCGTCGGTGAATTCCTGCTCGCGTCCCCGGTCGGCCAGCAGTTTCAGCAGTGCCAGGTGCGCGGCCAGGTCACCCGGCTTCCGGGCCACCGAAGCGCGGGCCGATGCGACGGCATCGCCGGCGGTCGAAGCGACCTCGCCCGTTTCAGACCCCTCGCGGCGACGGCGCAGCCACAACAAGGCGGCCACGACGACGATCACCAGCACCAGCAGGCCAACGGCGGGCCACAGCCAGCCGGACGTGCCATCGGAACTGCGCGTAACCGGCATGGAATCCTCTGCTTCTTCCGCCTGGCCGGATTCATCACCCGCCGAATCGTCGGCGGCAGCCATCGCCTCGCTTTCGTCTTCGGTCCGGGTATCGCCACCATCGGATTCGCCTGCTTCCCCGGTGCCGGCCTCATCCACCGCTGCCATTTCCTCGCTTTCGGAAGCGGCTTCTTCGCCGTCCTCCACCCCGAACTCTTCTTCAAGTTCGCTCATGTACTCGGTGACCTCGTCGCCCGCATCACCGTCCGTGGATTCCCCACCATCGTCGGCCTGGGCAAGCTCGTCCTGTTCCGCCCGAGTCTCACGGGCTTCGCGCAGTCGGTCCTCGAGTTCAGCCAGAGATTCCTCGGCCACGGCCACACCGGCCATATCGCGCTGGTCGAGGGCGTCCCGCACTTCGGCGACATGCTCTTCGAAGCGCTCGTTCTCGACACCGCTGGCGGCGATCTCCTCTTCAACCTCGGCCAGCTGCTGGCTCACACGCTGAACCTCGCTTTCGGATACCGCCGACGTTTCCGAATACTGGTCGTCTTCAGGCGGGACGACATCGAGCCGGTAGTCCTCTTCGCTCTCGGCTGTCTCGGCCGCCCCGTCTTCCGGGCCAGCTTCTTCTTCCTGGGCAGCTCCCTGTTCTTCCTGGGCAACAGCTTCCTGATCAGCCTCTGCAGGTGGCTCCGGTGTTTCCGGCGTGGCCGCATCCGATACGACGGGGACATCCTCGGCCACTTGCGGCTGCCACGACCGCATGTGCTCGCGCACACGCTGTTCGGCCTCGGCGCGGTCCACTGCCCGCACCTCGTCCGTGCCCGGCATGTCCAGCAGCGCATCGCTGCGCAGCCGGTTGATGTTCTCGCCGAGGAAAGCGCCCCGGTTGCGATTGAAGATGGCCAGCATGACCTGGTCCATGCTCAGCGAGCGGTCGCTGCGCCAATCCTGGGCGATACGCCACAAGGTATCGCCCCGGGAAACTCGTACGGTGTCGCCGGCGCGCGGCGCTGTCGCGGCTGAATCGTCCGCCGGCTGCGAGGGCCTGGACGACGGCTGCGTCGCCGGCTCGTCGGCCCGCTGGGCTGCCTCACGTTCCTGGCGCTCAGCGGGCGCCGGCTCCGTTTCGGACGCGGGTTCGGAGGCGGACTCGGCGGCCGGCTGACTGACATCGCGCACCGGTGCAGCGGAATCCCTGACCGGCGGATCCAGGAAAAGGGTGTATTCACGCAGTACGCGACCGCTGGACCAGCGCGCATCGATGAGAATCTGGACGACGGGATCGTCGACCGGCTGCTTCGAGCGGACCCGGACGGTGGCCGGATCGGTACTGCGATCGACCGTTACCTCGAGCCCCAGTCCCAGCGAATCGCTCGGCACGCCCAGGCGTTCGTAGTCCTCGAGCGACGCCGGCGCCACGCTGACCGATTCGACCGCTTCGGACTCGACGTCGAGCAGGCGAATGGAGATATCGAGCGGCTGGCCCAGCCAGGAATCGACGCGGGCCTCCCCGAGCCCGAGCGCCCGCAAGCCATCGGCAGGAAACAGCAACATGAGTGCACCCAGCAGAACGGGTGCGATCCATCGAACAGCATTGTTGGCCATGAGCGCCGAGTCCCTCTAGTGCTTGATCAAAATTATTTCAATTCAAGCGAGTATACCAATGTGTTCACATAATGCGAAAGCGCCGCCAGGGGGCGGCGCTTTCAAGGGATCGCTGACTGGAATTAATCGTCGAGGAGCTTAGCGAGCGGCTGTGTGACGGTGGCCACCGTCACGCGCAGTAGCTCATCGGCGATTAATCAGGTATTCCGCGATCTGGATGGCGTTCAGCGCCGCGCCCTTGCGCACGTTGTCGGCCACGACCCAGAAATCCAGTCCCTGCGGATGGCTGAGATCGCGCCGGATGCGGCTGACGAAGGTCTCGTCGTGCCCGCTGGCGTGGGTCAGCGGCGTGAGGATCTCGTCGTCGCCGACCACCTTCACGCCCGGCGCCTCGCTGAGCAGCCTGCGGGCCTCGTCGACTTCCAGCGGCCTGACCGTTTCCAGGTGCACCGCCTCGCCGTGACCGAAGAACACCGGCACGCGAACCGCGGTGGCGTTGACGGCAATCTCGTCGGAATCGAGGATGCGACGGGTCTCGTTGTGCATCTTCATCTCTTCCTTGGTGTAGCCGTTGTCCTGCAGCTTGTCGATCATCGGGATCACATTGAACGCGATCGGCGCGTTCAGTGCCTCGACTTCCGGATCCTTGAAGTTGAAGCGGTCCTTGCTCTGCTGGGCCAGCTCCTCCATCGCCGAGTGACCGGCGCCGGAGACCGACTGGTAGGTCGCCACATTGATGCGCGCCACGCCGGCCGCGCGATGGATGGGCGCGACAGCCAGCAGCATCTGGATGGTCGAGCAGTTGGGGTTGGCGATGATGCCGCCGTCGGTGCCGAAGTCGTCGAGCACGCCGGCATTCACTTCCGGCACCACCAGCGGCACGTCCGGGTCGAGGCGGAAATGCGAGGTGTTGTCGATCACCGTGCATCCGGCCCTGGCCGCACGCGGGGCGTGCTCGGCCGACACGCTGCCGCCGGCGGAAAACAGCGCAAAGTCCCAGCCGCTGAAGTCGAACTCGGACAGATCCTGGACGGTCACGGACCGGCCTTTGAAGTCGACCATGCTCCCGGCCGACCGGCTCGAGGCCAGCACCGCCAGCTCGCTGATGGGAAACTCGCGCTCGGCCAGCAGTTCCAGCATGACCTGCCCCACCGCCCCGGTCGCACCGACGACGGCTACTCGATAACCTTGCTTCGCTTCGCTCATGATGATGTTTGCTTCTGATTCGAATGGGAATTAGTTGGCGAGTGTTAAGTGTAAAGTGTGAAGTGTAAAGAACGACCGCCCATAGCCGCGCCTTCTTCACACTTCACACTGAACACTTCACACTTTTTGCACTTCCCACTTACCCTGGGATGCGCGGCGTCTGCTCGCCTACGTCGCCGCACTGGGCGCGGTTGAGTAAATAGTGGTCCATGATCACCAGGGCCAGCATGGCCTCGACGATGGGCACGGCGCGAATCCCGACACATGGGTCATGGCGGCCGGTGGTCACGATTTCAACCGGTTCACCCCGGATATCCACGGTCTTCCCGGGCAGGCGCAACGACGAGGTCGGCTTGAAGGCCACCGCGCACTCGACCGTCTGCCCGGTCGAAATGCCGCCCAGCACGCCACCGGCGTGATTGGACTCGAAGCCTTCCGGCGTAATCTCGTCGCGGTGCTCGGTGCCCTTCTGTGCCACCGAATCGAAGCCAGCGCCGATCTCCACGCCCTTGGCGGCGTTGATGCTCATCATCGCCGCGGCCAGGTCGCCATCGAGCTTGGCGTAGACCGGCGCACCCAGCCCGACGGGCACGCCGGTGGCGCGCGCCTTGACCAGTGCACCCACCGAGTCGCCCGACTTCCAGAGCTTTTTCATGTAATTCTCGAGCGCCTCGATCCTGGAAGCGTCCGGACAGAAGAAGGGATTGGAGTCGATCACTGAAGCGTCGAATTTCTCGTCGCAGACTTCGTCACCGATCCGGCCCAGCCAGCCGGTGATCTCGACCCCGACTTGGTCCTTCAGGTATTTCCTCGCCAACGCACCGGCGGCGACCCGCATGGCCGTCTCGCGCGCCGAAGAGCGCCCGCCGCCGCGGTAGTCGCGAATACCATACTTGTGGTGATAGGTGTAGTCGGCATGCCCGGGCCGGAACTGCTCGGCGATCTTCGAGTAGTCCTTCGAGCGCGCATCCGTGTTGTAGATCAAAAGCGCGATTGGCGCGCCCGTCGTCCTGCCCTCGAAGGTGCCGGAGAGAATCTGGACGTCCTCGGCCTCCTTGCGCTGCGAGGTCCAGCGGCTCTGCCCGGTCGCCCGCCGCATCAACTCGTCGCGAATCTCCTCCGCCGTGATCTCCATCCCCGGTGGAAACCCGTCGATCACACACCCGATCGCCGGCCCGTGGCTTTCGCCAAAGGTCGTGAGCGTCAGAACGTGGCCGAAGGAGTTGGTGGACATGGTTACGGTTTACGGTTTCCGGTTTCCGGTATACGGATTCCGGCGTTCACGGCTTCGAGCACGGAGGAATGAAGCGCCGGTCTGGTAGACGCCCTTATGCCATCAAGACAGACAGACTGATCCCAAGCCTTCCCGTAAACCGTAAACCGGAAACCGGAAACCGGACGCTGAGGCACAAAGGGTAGGTCCATATTCAACGCCCGATCAAAGGTTCGTATAGTTCGGCCCTGACCCGCCTTCCGGCGTGACCCAGTCGATAACCTGGTAGGGGTCGGCGATGTCGCAGGTCTTGCAGTGGACGCAGTTGGCGGCATTGATCTGGAGGCGCTTGCCGCCTTCGTCCTCGACCACTTCGTAGACGTTGGCCGGGCAGAAGCGGGTGCAGGGGTTGCCGTACTCTTCCTCGCATCGGGTGAAACACACGTCCGGATCGATGATCTTCAGGTGCACTGGCTGGTCTTCGTCGTGCGCGGTCTGGGCGAAGTAGACCGAGGCCAGGCGATCGCGCGGCGGCAGGTCGCGGTCGACATGATCGAACTTCAGACCCGGTTCGTCGAGCTTGCGGTACTGCTCATAGTCGGCGTGGTTTTCGAGCGTGCGCGGCAGTTTGCCGGCGGTGACCGTCTCGATGGCCGCCGTTACCATGCCGCGCCACAGACCCTTGCTGAACCCCGGGCGGATGTTTCGCACCTTCTTCAGTTCGGCCATGACGTCGGACTCGCGCAGCCGCTTGTCGAAGCCTTCGCTGCCGAGATTCCCGGCCAGGTGCTCGGCAGCGAGCATGCCCGATTTCATCGCCTGGTGGACGCCCTTGATCTTGGGCACGTTGAGCAGGCCGGCCGAGTCGCCGATCAGCACCGCACCGGGCATCTCGACCCTCGGCAGAGACTGGTAACCGCCCTCGACCAGCGCACGGGCGCCGGCCGACAGGATCTCGCCGCCCTCGAGCATTTCGTGCATCATCGGGTGGTGCTTGAACTGCTGGAAGGCTTCGAACGGCGAAAACTTCGGGTCCTGGTAGTCCAGACCGCAGACGAAGCCGACGGCCACGCGGTCCTTGTCGAGGTGATAGATGAAGCTGCCGCCGTAAATCTCCTTGGGCAGCGGCCAGCCCACGGTGTGCTGGATCCGGCCCGGCTCGACTCGCCCTTCGGGCAGGCGCCACAGCTCCTTCATGCCGATGCCGTAGGTCTGCGGGTCACTGTCGGCGTCGAGCTTGTACTTGCGGATCGCCCGCTTGGTCAAGTGACCGCGACAGCCTTCGCCCAGCACGGTCACCGGCGCGTGAATCTCGATGCCCTGGACGTAGGTGTCCTTCTCGTTGCCCTCGGCGTCGACGCCCATGTCGCCGATGATCACGCCCTGCACTTCGTCCTTGTCGTTATAGGACAGGTCGGCGGCGGCGAAACCGGGGAACAGGTCCACGCCCAGCGCTTCCGCTTTCGGCGCCAGCCAGCCGCTCAGTGCGCCGAGCGAGACGATGAAGTTGCCGTGGTTCTTCTGCTGCGGCGGGGTGGGCAGCTTGCGCTTGCCGGTCTTGCTCAGATGCATGAGCTGATCCTTGCCGGCTTCCACGCAGATCGGCGGCGGATCGTCGCGCCAGCCGTCGATGAGTGCATCCAGCGGCTCGGGCTCGATAACCGCGCCGGAGAGGATGTGCCCGCCGATCTCGGCAGCCTTCTCGATCACGCAGACGTTGAGCTCGTCCTTGAGTTGCTTGAGCCGGATCGCACAGGCCAGCCCGGCCGGGCCGGCACCGACGATCACGACGTCGTATTCCATGATTTCGCGTTCGGACATGGGATTCGCTGGGAGTCTCGGGCCAAGTTTCAAAGCATACAGGCAAGGGAGCCTCTGAGAAACTCCCAGGCCGCTAACGCTGTCAGTCGTTAACCTGCGAGCAGCGCCTGCAGCTTCGGCCAGACGGCCTCGAGCATCAGCGGCTGGGCCTCGGCGGTGGGGTGAATGCCGTCATCCTGGAGCATTCCGGGCTTGTCGAAAATATCGTCGATAAAGAACGGCAGGAACTCGATGTCATAGCGCTCGGCCAGGCGCGGATAGATCGCCTCGAAGCGCTCGATATAGACCGGGCCCAAATTGGGCGGCAGGCGGATCTGCATCAAGGCCACGGTGGCATCGGCCGACTTGCCTTTTTCGATCACGGCCGCCAGATTGTCTTCGGTCTGCGTCGGCGATAGCCCACGCAGGCCGTCATTGCCGCCAAGAATGATCAGCACGACATCCGGCCGGTGTGTTTCCAGCAGCCCGTCGATCCGGGTGACCGCCCCGGCGGTGGTTTCGCCCGAGATGCTGGCGTTGATTACTTCGTGCTCGCCGTCGAGGCGTTCGGAAAGCAGATGCACCCAGCCCGATTCACGGGGGATGGAATAGGCGTCGGAGAGACTGTCGCCGACGACCATCACCGTCGCCGCACTCACCGGCAGGCACAATGATGCGCTCAGCAACGCAATGAACAGTCCTTTCGGGAACAGTTTGAACATGGATCAATCCACACAAAGCATCCTGTCGGCCCGACAGGTGGGATTTTCGGTCGACGCCCCCGGCGGGCGACTCGAGATTCTCAAAGATATCAGCCTGGACCTGAACGCCGGCGAAACGCTGGCGATCGTCGGGGCCTCCGGCTCGGGCAAGACCACCCTGCTCGGTCTGCTGGCCGGCCTCGACCGCCCAACCAGTGGCGATATCCGGCTGACCGGCGCCGAACTCAAGTCGCTTGACGAAAACGCCCGCGCGCGGTTGCGCAAACGCCACGTCGGCTTCGTCTTCCAGAGCTTTCACTTGCTGCCCAGCCTGACCGCGCTGGAGAACGTGATGCTGGCGCTGGAGATCGCCGCCTTCGAACACCCACGCAAGCGCGCCCTCGAAGCGCTCGACCAGGTCGGCCTGAGCCACCGCCTGGAACACTACCCGCGCCAGCTCTCCGGCGGCGAGCAGCAGCGCGTGGCGATTGCCCGGGCCTTCGCCGGCGAGCCCGAAATCCTGTTCGCCGACGAACCGACTGGCAACCTCGACCAGCGCACCGGCGAGGCGGTGGCCGACCTGCTGTTCGAACTCAATGAACATCACGGCACGGCGCTCGTTCTGGTCACACATGACATGAAGCTCGCTCGGCGGTGTGGACGGGTGGACAAGATTGAAGACGGCGTGCTTACGGGCGGCGAGGGAGCTACTGAGCATGCTTGACGCTCGCAAACTCGAAATCCGAAGCACCAAATCCGAAACAAATACGAAGCACGAATGCTTGAAACGGCGGGCGCTTGACACCTCGGCACCTATCCGTTTCTGTCATTCGAATTTCGAATTTCATGCCTGTTTCGAATTTGGTGCTTCGAATTTCGGATTTGCGCCCAATAGCGAAGCCTGCTCCCGATGAATTCAGCAGCTCTCTCGCTAAAACTGCTGACCCGCCAATCCCGCTCCGGCGCTCTGGTGATGTTGTTCGCCGGACTGGTGGTGGCGACGGCCGCGCTGGCTGCGGTGAGCCTGTTTACCGACCGCGTCGGGCGGGCGCTGGAGCGACAGGCCGGCGAGGTGCTGGCCGCCGACCTGGTGATAACCGGGCGCGAGCGCCTGCCCGAAGAATACCGGGAAAAGGCCGGCGAACTGGGCCTGGATACGGCCGAGATCGCGCTTTTGAGCACGGTGCTGTTCGTCGGCGAGGAAAGCCACCTGGTCGACCTCAAGGCCGTCACCGAGACCTACCCGCTGCGCGGGCAGCTCAAGCTGGCCGACCGACTCGGTAGCGATCAGGAAGAAACCCTGGCGACTGCACCCCGGCCGGGCACGGGCTGGATGGCAGCCCGGGGGCTGCGCCTGTTCGAGACCGATACCGGCGTGGAAGTCGACATCGGTCGCCGCGCCGTAAACATCGAGCGCGTGCTGACCTGGGAGCCGGACCGTGGCGGCAGCCGCTTCATGCTCGCCCCGCGGTTGATCATCCACATGGACGACCTGCTCGACAGCGAACTGCTCGGCCCGGGCTCGCGCGTGCGCTGGCGCCTTCTGGTCGCCGGCAGCGAATCGGGCGTGGCCGAATTCCGCCGCTGGGTCGAACCAAGAGTCGAAGACCGCCAGGACATCGAAACCGTCGCCGAGGCCGAGGCCGACACCGGCCAGGCGCTCGAGCAGGCCCAACGCTTCCTGGGCGTGGCCGCGCTGACCGCCGTGATCCTGGCCGCCGCCGCCGTGCTGCTGGCCGCACTCAGGTATTCGCGCTCTCAGCGCGACCTGGTCGCGCTCCTTAAGGCCTTCGGCGCCGAAGGTCGCCAGATTCTCGGCGCACTGAGCCTGATGCTGCTGTGGCTGGCGCTGGCGGCAATCGCCACCGGCGGGGTCCTGGCCTTCGGCGCGCAGACCGTCATCGCCTCGATCCTGGCCGACGGCCCCGCCGGCGAACTGCCGCCGGCCCGCCTGATGCCGCTTGTCGGCAGTGGCAGTTTCACCCTGCTGCTGGCGGCCGGCTTCGCCCTGCCGCCGCTGGTGGCGCTCAGATCGGTCGCGCCGATGCGCATTCTCAACCGATCACTCGACACCCGGCCCGGGCTGGCCGGCGGCTTGTGGCTGGTACCGATTCTGGGCGCGCTGGCGATTCCGGTACTGCAGCTCGGCAACCTGCGCCTGGCAATGATCGTGCTCGGCGGTTCGGCCACGCTGGCCGCCGTCCTGGCCCTGGCCGCCTGGGGCGCGATGGGGCTGAGCCGGCAACTGTCAAAGCGCACGCGGGCCGACTGGCGTTTCGGGCTGGCCGGGCTGCACCGCCGCCGCGGCCAGGGCATCATCCAGATCACCGCCCTGGGCCTGGGTCTGATGGCGCTGCTGCTGTTGATGATCGTGCGGGCCGAACTGCTCGAGCAGTGGCGCGGCAGCCTGCCGGAAGACACCGCCGATCACTTCGTGGTCAACATCCAGCCCGACCAGCGCGAGGCCGTGCACGAAGCCCTGGTCGAGGCCGGCGCGCTCAACCTCCAGATTCGCCCAATGGCCACCGTCAACCTCATCGAGGTCAACGGCGAACCGCCACCGGATCACCGTTGGGCCGGGCAAACCAACGTCTCCTGGATCGATACACTACCGCCGGCCAATCGCGTCATCGAAGGCACGTTCTTCGCGCCGGACGCCGACGGCGAGATTTCCCTGGCCCAGCGCTGGGCCGAGCGAACGGGCGTCGGCATGGGCGACACCATGCTTTTCGAGGCCGGCGGCCAGCGCCTGGATGCGACGGTAACGAGCATGCGCGAGGTCGAGTGGGAATCGTTCAACGTCAATTTCTTCATCCTGCTCACGCCCTCGGCGGGCGAGTCGCTGCCGCACCAGTTCATCGCCAGCTTCCGCCTGCCCGAA
Organism: Wenzhouxiangella sp. 15190; assembly: GCF_003417465.1. Classification (GTDB taxonomy): domain Bacteria; phylum Pseudomonadota; class Gammaproteobacteria; order Xanthomonadales; family Wenzhouxiangellaceae; genus Wenzhouxiangella. The sequence goes on along the minus strand of NZ_QVMV01000006.1, from coordinate 43,237 downwards.
GACGCCGGCCCCCTGCGCGATATCCAGCAGGGCTGGCCCAACGTATCGATCATCGATATCGGCGCCCTGCTGGATCGCATCGGAGAGATCATCGACCGGGTCTCGAGCGCGGCCCAGGTGGTGTTCTTCTTTACCCTGATCGCGGGGCTGGTGGTGCTGTTGGCGGCTCTGGAAGCCACCCGCGACGAGCGCCGGCAGGAAGCGGCCCTGATCCGCGCACTGGGTGCCGACGATGCCCTGGTACGACGCGGGCTGCTGATCGAGTACGGCGCCATGGCGCTGATCGCCGCCGTGCTGGCCACCGGCGGCGCGGCGCTGACCGGCTGGCTGCTGGCGCGCGAGCTGTTCGAATTCGCCTACCGGCCCTCGGCTCTGCTGCTGGCGAGCGGCTTTGTCGTATCGTTCGTGCTGGTCGTCGGCAGCGGCTGGCTGGGCAACCGTTCGGTGCTCAAAACCTCGCCCATCCGCATCCTGCGCGCGGGCGGATAGACGCCCCTTGGCCTCCACGCCCGAAACCGCCCTGCCGAAGGAGCACGCCGACCCGCATGCCCACTTGATCCTTTACGGCTCACGGCTCAGGGTGCTGTGGCACATGGCCTGGCCGGCGATTGCCGTAATGATGGCCTTCGGCCTCAACGCCGTGATGGACGCCGTCTACATCGGGCACCTCATCGGCGAGCAGGCGCTCGCCGGCGCGGTGCTCGCCTATCCGCTGACCCAGCTGACCCTGGGACTGGGCTCCCTGGCCGGCATCGGCGGCGGTGTGGCGCTGTCGATCGCCATCGGACGCGGCGACCGCGAGACGGTCAAGCAACTGCCCGGAACGGCCATCACCGTCGCATTTCTTCTCTCCATGGGTTATGCCCTGCTGGGCGGCAGCCTGGCCGAGAAGCTGGTCTATGCGATGGGGGCGCGCGACGACCTGGTTCCGATCGCCGCCGCCTATCTGCGGGCATCGGCCCTGGGCGGCTTCGGTGCCATTGGCGGCATGACACTCAACATGCTCATCCGGGGCGAGGGCAAGATGAAGCTGGCGGCCGCCTACATGGCCACGGGACTTTTGATCAACATTCTCCTCACGCCGGTCTTCATCACGGTCTTCGACTGGGGCGTGGCCGGCGCGGCCTGGGCGACGAATATCGGCGGTGCGGTCGGCGGCCTGCTGGTCTGGCAACGCTTTGCGCGGGGCCGCGCCAGTTACCCGGTGGACGCCCGCTTCCTGGGCCTGCCGCGGGCCCTGGCCGGACGCATCGTCCGATTGGGCACGCCGGCCATGGTGCAAAGCTCGACCGGCCTGGTCCAGGCCGTGGTGGTGTTCAACATGCTCAGCCGCATCGGCGATGAGGCCGACATCGCCTTCTTCGGCGCGGCCTGGCGCGTGCTGCTTTTCATGATCACACCGCTGTTCGGTCTGATGCGCGCCTTCCAGCCGGTGGCCGGCATCAACTACGGCGCGGGGCAGTGGCAACGCATCCGCGACAGCTACTGGACCTTCGTCGCCGCCGGTGCGGCCATGATCGTACCGATCTGGATCGTCATGAATCTCTTCCCGGAGGCCACGCTGGCGCTGATGCTGCCGGATGCCGCCCTGGCAGCGATCGACCTGCACCGTTTCCGCGTGCTGATGCTGGTGCTGCCGGTACTCCCGATCGTGTTCACCGCCCTGGCGCTTCTGCCGGCAATCGAACAGCCCGGCAAGGCCACCCTGGTCTCCGTCTCGCGGCAACTGCTGTTCTACGTGCCGGTCATGCTGACGTTACCGACCCTGATCGGGGTGTCTGGCGTTTACTACGGCGCGACCACGATCGACTTCGTCTGCGCCATGTGGCTGCTGGGAATCGTCCTTCTGACCTTCCGCAGAATGCCCTCGATACCCCATCAAAAAGCCTCTTAAGAAGCCTCTGAAAACGTAGCGAGCGGGTGGCTGACGGTGGCCGCCGGACGCCGTCAGGCGCACGCGCAGTAGTTTTCAGAGGCTTCTTAACGCTTGCGGACGTCGCGCAGGATCGTATAGCGAGCAATGTACTTCGTCTCGCCCTCGTCTTCCTGACGCTGACCGGTACGAGTGTCGTCATGCTTGCCCAGGTATTTCATGTCCTCGCCCGGGCCGGCCCGGAAGACGAGCAGTGCGTTTCTGGATGAGGCCAGGGGCTGATCGGAAATCAGCGTCAGCTGATCGGTGCTACTGCCGGAATCGGCCACGGTCACCTTGCTGAAGCGACCGGACATGGAACTCATGTCGGAGATGGCGCCCTGGTAGTAAGTCGTCTGGCCGCGCCGCTCGAGCCCGATATTGCTCGACAGCGAAGAACACATCTCCTCGGCACGCTTGATCGTATCGTCGGTGACGAATTGGTAAACATTGTCGTCGTCTTCACGGCGCATCCTTCGGCCCTCCTGCAGATCAGTGACGACGGTCACAACTGCGGTATTCAATTGCAATATAACCCAGATTGCAGGTCGCTCGAAACCGCTCCTTCACGAATGTGATCCATTCGTCGGCAGAAATGGCGCTCAGGAGCGGCCCCGCTGCCGCTCCCACCAGTCCAGTCGCCTGAGGACCTCGCGCTCGAATCCGCGCTCGACCGGGCGATAGAAGCGCTGCCGCTCCATCTCGTCGGGAAAATAGTTCTGCCCGGAAAATCCCTTGTCGGTGTGGTGGTCGTAGACGTAATCCTTGCCGTAGCCCAGATCCTTCATCAGGGCGGTCGGCGCATTGAGAATATGCGCCGGCGGCATCAGCGACCCGGATTCCTTCGCCGCCCGCCAGGCCATTCCGGCCGCCGTGTAGATGGCATTGGACTTCGGCGCCGTGGCCAGATAAAGCGTGGCCTGGACAATGGCCAGCTCGCCCTCGGGCGAGCCGAGCACCTCGTAGGCCTCGCGCGCCGCCAGAGCCTGCGTGAGCGCCTGCGGGTCGGCCAGGCCGACGTCCTCGGAGGCAAAGCGAATCAGCCGCCGGGCGACGTAGAGCGGATCCTCGCCGCCGACGAGCATGCGCGCCAGCCAGTACAGGGCGGCGTCGGCATCGGAACCGCGCAGCGACTTGTGCAGGGCCGAAATCAGGTTGTAGTGCTCTTCCCGGTCCTTGTCGTAGGCTGGCGCACGCCGCTGCACCAGGCCCATCAGTCGCTCGCTATCGATCGTTTCGCCGTCGGCCGCCAACTCATAGATTGCTTCGGCCATGTTCAACAGGTAGCGTCCATCGCCGTCGGCCATGGCCAGCAGCATTTCGCGCGCCTCGTCATCGACCGGCAATTTCCTTTCGACGTGCGCCTCGGCACGCTCGAGCAAGCGGTCGAGTGCCTGGTGATCCAGACGCTGCAGCACCAGAACCTGCATGCGTGAGAGCAACGCGCCGTTGAGCTCGAAGGAAGGGTTCTCGGTGGTCGCGCCCACCAGAATGATGGTGCCGTCCTCGACATGCGGCAGGAAGCTGTCCTGCTGGGCGCGGTTGAAGCGATGGATCTCGTCGACGAACAGCAAGGTGCCCTGGCCGTTGCGCCGGCGCATTTTCGCGGCCTCGAAGATCTTCTTGAGGTCACCGACGCCGGAGAAAATGGCTGAGATCTGGACGAAGGCCAGGTCCCCGACCTGGGCGAGCAGGCGAGCCAGGGTGGTCTTGCCCGTACCCGGCGGCCCCCAGAAGACCAGGGAGGCAACCCGGCCGGAGTCGATCATGCGCCGCAGCGGCCCCTGATCGCCCAGCAGATGATCCTGCCCGACCACGTCATCGAAATGCTTCGGGCGCAGACGGTCGGCCAGCGGGCCGCCGGGTGCGTGATCGGTTTCTTCGGTCGCAAACAGGTCGCTCATGACACGTCATTTTACGCCTCGTGGCGGCCGGCTCTGGCGGTTGCGGCGGTGATTGCTATACTCCCGGCAACATCCGTTCAAGAGGGGAGAACCCAGCATGCGCGGCATTCAGGATCAACTGGCGCACCGGGCCAGAACGACGCCCGACCAGCGCTACCTGTCCCAGCCGATCGAACGGGAGTGGCACACCTGGACCTGGGCCGAAGCCTTCGACGAGGCGCGCCGCATGGCCGCCGCGCTGGAACGGCTGGGGCTGGCGCCGGGTGACCGGGTTGGCCTGATCTCGCGCAACTGCGCGCACTGGGTGCTGGCCGACATGGCCATCATTCTCGCCGGGCTGGTCAGCGTGCCCGTCTACCCCACGGCCAAGGCCGACACCATTCGCCAGATCCTCGAGCACAGTGGCAGTCGCGCCTGCTTCGTCGGCAAGATCGACCAGGCCGCCGAGCGCCTTGCCGGCGTGCCGGAAGGCGTGACGACCATCGCCATGCCCTATCCCGACACCGAGGGCGAGCATTCGTGGGACGAACTGATCGAGCGTCCGGCCGGAGACTTCCAGACCCGCAGACGAAGCGAACGGGATCTGGCCACCCTGCTCTACACCTCCGGCAGCACCGGCACGCCCAAGGGCGCCATGCACAGCTTCTCGAACTTCGCATTCGTCGGTCACACAATTCCGAACGCGCTGGGCGTGGAGCCGGGCGACCGCGTTTTCTCCTACCTGCCGCTATCGCACTGCACCGAGCGTGCCTACGTCGAGGCCGCCAGTTTCTACGCCCAGACTTCGCTCTACTTCGCCGAATCCATCGACACCTTTGCCGACGATCTGCGCCACGCCAGGCCCACGCTGTTCGGATCCGTGCCCCGGCTGTGGAAGCGCTTCCAGCTCGGCGTGCTCGAGAAGCTGCCTCCCGAAAAGCTCGACCGGCTGCTGCGTATTCCGCTGGTCTCGACGCTGGTCAAGCGCAAGATCAAGAAACAGCTCGGCTTCGACCAGGTGCGCTGGTTCGCCAGCGGCAGCGCACCGATGGCCGTCTCGCTGCTCGAGTGGTGGGATCGCATCGGCGTGACCATCCGCGAAGGCTGGGGCATGACCGAGACCTTCGCCTACGGCACGCAGATCGGACTCGATGTCGAGCCGCGCTTCGGCACCATCAGCCGCGCCCTGCCCGAAGCCGAGCTGAAGGTCAGCGACGAGCAGGAACTGCTGATTCGCTGCCCCTGCCTGATGGACGGCTACTACAGGGCCGACGAGCTCACCGCCGAGAGCATGACCGAAGACGGCTTCTTCCACACCGGAGACCGTGCCTTCATCGAGGACGGCTACGTGACCATCACCGGCCGCGTCAAGGAGTTGTTCAAAACGGCCAAGGGCAAGTACGTCGCGCCGGTGCCGGTCGAAAGCCTGATCGCGCGCAATTCCTGGATCGAGATGGCCTGCGTGCTCGGAAGCGGCATGACGCAGCCCGTGGCGCTGGTGCAACTGGCCGAACATGCACCCGACGATCAGGAGCATGTATCCCGGCAGCTCGAATCCGATCTCGACCGGCTGAACGAGGATCTGGAACCGCACGAACGCCTTGCCAACCTGATCGTGGTCAGCGAAACCTGGGAGGTCGACAACGGCCTGCTCACGCCCACGCTCAAGATCAAGCGCGACGTCATCGAGGCGAAGTACGCCCACCTGGTCGCCCGGGCCGACAACCGGGTCGAGTTCGAGGACTGAGCAGGCCCAACTACCGAACTGGCAAGTGACCCGCATACTGCTCCTGTCCGCCTACCGCTCCGACAGCCACGCCGCCTGGGTGGACTGGTTGGTCACCCATATCGAAGGTATCGACTGGACCGTGCGGGAATTGCCGGACCGGCACTTCGCCTGGCGCATCCGTGGCAACCCCCTGAGCTGGCTCGACGACATGCCGGCCGAACCGCCCGATCGTGTACTGGCCACCTCGATGGTCGACCTGGCCACCCTGCGCGGCCTTCATCCGCAGCTGACCGACGCGCCAACGATTTACTACTTCCACGAAAACCAGCTCGCCTACCCGGTCAGCCGCAACCAGGTCAGGACCATCGAGCACGCCATCGTGCAGATCTACGGTGCCCTGGCGGCCGACGAACTGCTGTTCAACTCCGACTACAACCGACGGACCTTTCTCGAGGGTGTTGGGCAATTCGCCGACAAGATGCCCGATCGCGCACCACGCGACCTCGCCGACCGGCTGGCGCCGAAGTGCCGCGTGCTGCCGGTTCCGGTCGAGCCCGTGCCGGCGGCCGGCAATCGCGACCGACGGCTAATCGTGTGGAATCACCGCTGGGAGTACGACAAGCGGCCTGAATTGTTTGCCGAAGCCGTCTGCCGCCTAGCCAACGAAGGCGTCGATTTCCGGCTCGCCCTGCTGGGCAAACGCCCACGCAGAACACCCGCCGCACTCGCGCGGATCCGGAAGGAACTGGGTGAGCACATCGTGGCCGACGGCCTGCTGCCGCGAACGGACTATCGCGCCCTGCTCGGCCACGCCGGCATCGTGGTCAGCACCGCTGCGCACGAATTCCAGGGGCTGTCCATGCTCGAAGCCGTCAGTGCCGGCGCGATTCCCGTCGTGCCGGACGCGCTGTGCTATCCGGAACAGTACCCTGACCGCTTTCGCTACCCGGCCGATGACATCGAAGGGCTCGTCTCTCGGCTGCACGCCATTCTATGCGACGAGCAGAGCAAAGCGCCCGACGTGAGCCGCTGGACCAGCCGGAATCTCACGCAACTCTGGCGCGACGCGCTTAATGCATGATCCTACTCAGTCCGTGTTGTCGGACGAAGCCGGCACTTCCTCGAGCATGTCGACATAAGCCACCTCGACCAGGTCCTCTTTGGCAATTTGCAGCCGCTCCATCAGGAACCGCGCCTCCGCCTCGCCGGTCGCAGACGACTCCTTGTCGGAAAGCACAACTTCAAGCTCCATAAAGTCACCCAGTCCCTCGACGCGGTCAAGGTGAATCCGTGATCGGCCGGCCAGATAGAGCTCGCGCTGCTTGCGCACCCGCCCGGTAACACCCAGTGCCTCCGCCAGCACCGCGCGCAGGCCCTCAGGATCTTCGGTGGGTGTTATGCGATATTCCGAGTGGCCCGGCCCGGCCTGATCCGGTCGCCGGTAGAAGATCAGTTCGCCGTTTCCGTTACCGAAATCGCGCAGCTTCAGGCGACCGCTCTTGCAAGCAAAGAAAGTGTCGTCCTGTTTGATGGTCCAGGGGCCCTCCTCGGCCACGCTTGAAATGCGCCTGGCCATTTGACCCGGATCGGCCACGCGGGCCTTGATCTCGATGTTTCTGGCCATGCCGGTCAGGACCCTTTTTCCGGGCTCGGGTCCTCGATCAACTCGCGATGCACCCGTACGGCCGTATTGCGTGGTCGGATCGGCCGGTCGTCGGCTTCCAGGCGCGCCCGGCAAATGGAGGCGCCGAAGAGCAGAATCAACGAGGAGTAGTTGACCCAGAGCAACAGGAGCACGAGCGAACCGGCCGCCCCATAGGCCGAGGCCGCCGCGGTGTTGGCCAGGTACCAGGCAATCAGTGACCGCCCCAGCGTGAACAGCGAGGCCGCGATGAACGCCCCGGCCAGCACCTCGGACCAGCGCAGCGCCACATCCGGGAGGATTCGGAAGATCGCCGCGAACAACATCGTGACCACCAACAAGGACAACAGGACTTCGAGGCCGAGCATGGCCCAGCCGGGAACGGGCAGCCACTGTTCGGCATACATCATCACGGCACGAACCACGACGCTGAGCAGCAGTGACACGAGCAGGACGAAGCCGATCGCCAGCACGATGGTCAGCGACAGCACGCGCGTCTTGATAAACAGCCAGATGCTGTTGCGCGACGGCCGCGGCGCCACGTCCCAGATCTGGTTGAGTGACTTCTGCATCTGGGCAAAGACGGTCGTCGCGCCCACTGCGGTGGCCGCGATACCCGCCACGGTCGGCCACAAGCCGCCGCCCTCGATCTGGGAGTTCTGGATGGCGGTCTCGACCGCACCCGTGGCCTGAGAGCCGAGCACGGCCTCGATTTGGCTCATCAGCTCGGCTCTGGCGGTTTCCTCCCCCAGCACCAGGCCCGCCAGGGCAACGATCACGATCATGACCGGCGCGATCGAAAAGACCGTGAAGAACGCCAGGGCCGCGGCATAGATGAAGGCCTGGCTCTGGACCCAATTCTGGCCGGCGGACGCAAAGATCCCCAGCCAGCGTTTCACCGGCGCGGGAATGTGCTTGCGGACCGTCTCCAACATGTCTGGAAGCATACCCGATGACGGTAGACCGCCGGACACGTCGAACAGGACGGTCGACTCATCGATCGCTGGCCAGACCGACTCGACACGCCGGCCAAGCGCGTCGCTCTCGGCAGCCACTGACTTGCCGTGCCCAACAGGCAGGCGCAAAATGTCGAAAACGTGAAAAGAGGGACCCACCATGATCGATGCACCCGTCTCCCTTCCGCCGGTGCACTTCTGGATCATTGCCGTGATTGCCGTACTCTGGAATGCCGTTGGCGCGTTCGACTTCATCGCCACCCAGATGCGGCTGGAATCCTACATGTCGGCTTTCACTGAAGAGCAACTGGCGTACTTTTACGGAATACCCGCCTGGGCGGTCGCCACCTGGGGCATTGCTATTGTCAGCGCCCTGTTGGGGTCGGTCGCCATGCTACTGCGACTGCGCAGGGCTTACGAGCTGTTCATCATCTCGTTTATCGCCATGCTGATGACGTCATTCCAGAACTTCGTGCTCTCCAACGGCGCCGAGATCATGGGTGCCGCCGGGCTCATCTTCTCGGGCGTGATCGTCGCCATCGGAATTTTCCTGATCTTCTACAACCGCGCCATGCTCCAACGCGGCGTTCTCCGCTAGAAACCACGGAATAACTAATTCGTGAGCGCCTTTGTCAAATGCCCGCGCCATTCCGTTTCTAACATTTGAATTTCTGTCATTCGAATTTGTTTGATATTTGGTGCTTCGAATTTGGAATTTCGCACACATAATCCTTGCCCGAAGCACGAGCCTGTACAGCCTTATTCCAAGTCAACTCAAAGCCCCAGATCCTCCCACCGCAGCGGTTCACCGACCGGTGCGGGATCGGGGTCGATAATCCGGTCATCACCAGGTTGGCCGCTTCCATCGAGTATCTCGTTGACGCTATCCAAGGCCCGCCAGCCATAGGGCAGCAGCGGCACGTAGCGCCCGGCCACGCCGGGCGCGCCCAGTAGCACATCGAAGTGCTGAGCCTTTTCGACTTCCCAATAGGTCAGATTGCCGCCGTTCTCACGAGCCTGCTCGACCCATGGGCGGCTGCTGAAAGCTGGCGGAATCAGACCGTCGTCGGCGCCGTGGATCACAATCACCGGTGCGTCACCCGGCAGGCGGGCCGAAGCCCGCGTGGCCTCGACGGCTTCGTGGAGTCGGCGCGCTTCACTGCCCTTGCCGGTCCACAGATGGCGCAGGCATCTCAGTGCCGGCAGCTGCTTGTCCTGGCTTTCCTCACCTGAATCCGTCAACACGATACCAGCGCCCGCACCGATGCCCGAATGCAGTGCCCACCAGCCGTTGCGCTGGGCCGCGGTGGCTCCGGGCGCGCTGTATGCGAAGCCGCAGGGCATGTCGAAAGGCCCGCGTTGCAGATAGGCCGAAGCGTAACTGGCGGCGACCGTGCGCCAGAGATCCAGAGCCACATTGACGGCCGACTGGCGAAGCGCGGCCGCCTCGAATCCCAACGCCTCAAGACGCGCTCGCGCCGTCTCCGAACCGGCCTCGTCCAGCAAATCGGCGCGAACCAGGGACGCACAGCGCACTTCGCCCATGGCCGCCTGCGTCGGGTTGCCCAGCGGCATATCATCGACCGCGTCGAGATTCGCCAGCAAGCAGGGCTGGTAGAGCGCCGCGGCCGTGGCGTAGTCATACAACGGCGGCGCATCGGGCGCGGTCACGTTCGGCGAGACGGCAACCACTGCGTCAAGCAGGCCGTCACCGTCCTGTTCGGCCGCACGCAGCACCGCGCCGCCACCATTCGACAGGCCAGCGGCAATCACGCGCGTGTTTTCAGCGGAGAATTCGCCGTCCAACTCGTCGGAGAGTACCCGGAGGCCAAACTCGGCCGCGCGCAGGACGTGCCGCCCCCAGTCGGCTTCCGGATGGTCGCCGGAATGGGCGTGCTTGAGCGCGACGGTCGCTTCATCGGCGTCATCCGATCGCGTCTCGACCTGAAAGCCCAGAGCGTTGTCCTGGCGACCGGCGACACGCGTTCCGTCCAGTGCCACGCCGGTCTCGGTCGAGTAGTCGTAGAAGTCCGTCCCGGCGCCCTTGTCCGTGTAGGCGACGGCGCAGCCGGCGGGCAGTGCCCAGGGGCCGGCCAGGGCGATGGCCCCATAAACGCCGCGCGAGCCCGACGCCGGGGCCACGACCAGGCAGGGCGAGTCGGCGTCGAAATCATCGGGCAACTGCAGCAACACACGGACCGGATGCGCGGCATCGGCCAGTGTGACGAAGGCCTGGAATTCACGACCGGGCACGGTCGGCAATTCTTCCAGCAGCCCGCCCAGACCGCCGGCCGGCGTGAATGACTGGATGCCGGTCCAGGACTTGTGGATGGCCATGCGGCGAAGCTCATCGGGTGTCGGCGCCGCCGGGTCAGCCGGCTGGGGCGGCATACCGGCCATTCCTTCCAGTCCCAGGCCGGCCGTGAGCAGATCGTCCCCATCGCGGTGTTCGGTGATCCGGACATCGAGTTCCGGGGCGACCTCTCGTCCGTCGGTGGCGGGTTCTTGGGCGGAATCACAGGCTGCCAGCAGCAGGCCGGCCAGAACGGCGGCGGTCAGTTTCAGTCGCATCTTCTTCTCTCGCCTTGAGGAGGGTTCGACTTGGAAACGACACTCTAGCAGGGCGCGCTCGGGCGAGCGCAATGGACTTTGGTACAGCAGCCGACCGCGAATGGCTTTGCTAGGCTTCAACCTGTAGACGACAAACTGTCCGGGAGTTCGTACCGACCATGAGCGATCGCACCCTGCGCATCCTGATCACCGGAGCCGGCAGCGGCATCGGTGCCGGCATCGCATACCACCTGTCACAGGCCGGTCACAGCATACTCGCCACCGATCTCGACGCCCGCGCCGCCGAGGTCACCGCCGAAAAGATCAACGGAGCTGGCGGCCATGCAAGTGGCTACGCCGTGGACGTCACGCGCGACGAGGAAGTCGAACGCCTGGTTGCGGAACTGGACGGCCCCGTCGACGTACTCGTCAACAACGCCGGGCTGCAGCATGTCGCGCGCCTGGAAGATTTTCCCATGGACAAGTGGGATCAGCTCGTTCAGGTCATGCTCACGGGCACCGCCCGCCTGACCCGCGCCCTGCTGCCGGGCATGCGCGAGCAGGGTTTCGGCCGCATCGTCAACATCGGCTCCATTCATTCCCTGGTTGCCAGCCCGTTCAAGAGTGCCTACGTCGCGGCCAAGCACGGCTTGACCGGCTTCTCCAAGGTGCTGGCGCTGGAAACGGCCGATACCGACATCACCATCAACACCGTCTGCCCGACCTACGTCAAGACGCCGCTGGTGGAAAAGCAGATCGCCGACCAGGCAAAAACCCACGGCATCTCCGAGGACAGAGTGGTCGACGAAATTATGCTCAAGCCCATGCCCAAGGGGGTGTTCATTTCATTCGAGGAACTGGCCGGCATCTGCGCCTTCCTGGTGGGACCGACGGCTCGCAATATCACCGGCCAGTGCATCGTCGTCGACGGTGGCTGGACGGTGCAATAGCGGTTGGAAACCCCTAACATCGGCATCATGGCTACGCGCGTGCTCATTGCCGACGACCACCCGCTTTTCCGGGGCGCCCTGGTGCAGGCGCTCGGCGCCTGCCTGGACGATGTCGAGATTCTCGAGGCCCGGGACCTGCCCGAAACTGCTTCCCTGCTCGAGGAACACGAAGACATCGACCTGGTGCTGCTCGACCTGCACATGCCCGGCAGCCATGGCCTGGCCGGCCTGGCCTCGATTCGCTGCCATCATCCGGCCGTCGCCGTCGTGGTGGTGTCGGCCAACGAGGACCCCCGCGTGATCCGGCGCGTACTCGACCATGGCGCCGCCGGCTTCATCCCCAAAAGCTCCGGGCTGGACGACATGACGACTGCGCTCAACGCCGTATTCGGCTGTCGCGAATGGGTGCCGCCGCACCTCGAGCGGGCCGTCGCCGATCTGGACTCCAACGACGAGGATCTGGTGCTGGCCGAACACATCGCCGCCCTCACGCCCCAGCAGTTCCGCGTGCTGGCCTTGGTCGCCGACGGCTGGCTCAACAAGCAGATCGCCGACGAACTGGGCATCCAGGAACGCACCGTCAAGGCACACATGAGCGAAATCCTGCAGAAACTGGACGTTCGCAACCGTACCCAGGCCGGCGTGGCCCTCAGGCGCCTGGAGTTGGTCGACCCGGCCTCGCGCCTGGCCTGATCAAGGAGACTCGAAGCGGTCTGTGTGGATCAGATCGGTCATGGCTTGGGCCGTATCTGAATCTTCGATTGTTTGCGATGATGGTCCCGTCGCTGCTGCTTTCGCGGTATTGGTGAAGCTGCCGGCATCGACGTCCGCCTGAACCACCTCATCGGCCGCTTCGCACGTCATGGTCTCGCCCGGCATGAGTCCTGCCACGTGGCAGACCGTTCACGCCCTGCTCCGGGCCCGCTGTAACGATGCTGCGGCACCGTCCGGGCTCACTGCAGAGGGCCATTCCACGCCTGAGTGAGTTTGCCAAAGAGTCTGCCAGGAGCTACTCCGTAGTTCTACATAGTTGCAATTGCATCGACATTTGTGACATTTTCGTTACGAGGGGGGCTTGATCGAAAAAACTTCGAAAAACGATGGGAGGAATACCGATGAAAGAATCTCAACCCAGGTTGAGCGTGTTTGCGGCGGCCTTTGCTACCGCGCTGCCCGCCATGGTCGCGGGCACTGCGAGCGCGCAGGAAACCGAGGAGTCGACCGCACTCGATCGCGTCGAGGTCACAGGCACACGCATAAAACGAACAGGCTTGGAAGGACCGGCACCGGTAACGGTGATCGACCGCGAAGAGATCGAACGTTCCGGACATACCCGAGTCGGCGATCTCCTTCAGGAGATGTCGGCTTCGGGATCGGCCATCAACACCGCCTTCAATTCGCCCGACCAGGGCGGCGACGGCGGCGTGCGCGTGTCACTACGGAATCTCGGCCCCGAGCGCACCCTTGTATTGGTCAACGGGCGCCGCTGGGTCAAAGCAACCACGCAAGCCGGGGTGGCCAACGCCGCCGACCTGAGCACCATTCCCGCCGCCGCCGTGGAGCGGATCGAGGTCCTGACCGGCGGCGCTTCCTCGGTTTATGGTTCGGACGCCATCGCCGGGGTGGTCAACATCATCACCCGCGATGATTTTTCCGGCACCTCGGCAAGCGCCCAGTACGGCCAGACCAGTGAAGGCGACGGCGAGGAGGAAGCCTACAGCTTTACTATCGGCCGCGGGGACGACCAAAGCAATGTATTGGTTAATCTCAGCTACACCAAGCAGGAAGAAATCATGGCGGCCGACCGCAAGATCTCGCGCGTGCCGCAGTTCGGTGCCGACATCTTCGGCGGGCCGATCAGCCGCGGCTCCTCGGCAACGCCCGAAGGTCGCTTTTTATTCGCGAACCCCGAAACTGGCGAGGAATTCGACCTCACGCGTGATCCGGGAACGGGCATGCCGTCCATCGGTGACTTCCGAGATTTCGACGGCACCGCCGACCGCTTCAACTTCGCACCCGACAACTACCTGCAGATTCCAATCGAGCAGACTTCGGCCTATATCCAGGCCACGCACGAGTTCTCGCCGCAGGTCCGCTTCTTCACCGAAGGGTTCTACAACCGGCGCGACTCCGTTCAACTGCAGGCACCGGTGCCCATTTTCCTAGGGTCGGCCGGCATCCTGCCGCTTGATGTCGGCGTGTCGGCGGACAACCCCTACAACCCATTCGGCATCGATCTTGACCCACGCGAGAATTTGACCCTTATCGGCCGCCGATTCGTCGAGGCCGGTACGCGCAATTACAACGGCGAGGTCGACACCTGGCGCTGGACTGGCGGTTTCGACGGCAGCTTCGACGTAGCAGGCCGCCCATTCGACTGGGACGTCTCATACACTTATTCCCGCTCGGAGCGTAATGCCTCGATCGAGAACCTGCTCAATCACGATCGGCTGGCCCGGGCTCTGGGCCCGGCCGACCAGTGCACCGGCGAGTGCGTGCCGTTCAACATCTTCGGCGGCCAGCAGAACACCGGTACGGCTCCCGGCAGCGGCGGCTCGATCACGCAGGAAATGGTCGATTACGTCACCTACACGGCGCTGGAGCAAAACGAGCAGGAGATGCACAACTGGCTCGCCAACATCAGCGGCAGTATCGTCGAACTGCCGGCCGGGCCGCTGTCCTTCGCTGCCGGCTTCGAAAAGCGTCGCGAATTTGCTGCCGACACACCCGACCCTCTGGCCCAGGCCGGCTCCGGCGCGTCCAGCGTCAGCGGGGGTCAGCGCTCGCCCACTTCCGGTCGACTCAACCTGGAAGCCTGGTACGCGGAGGTCAATGTTCCGCTGCTGGCCGGCGCCCCGGGCGCCGAACTACTCGAACTCGATGCGTCAATCCGCTCATCGGACTTCGAGCGGCTCGGTTCGGACACCACTACCCGGGTCGGGGTACGCTGGCGACCCTACGAGGACATGTTGTTGCGGGCAAGCTTCTCCGAAGGCTTCCGGGCGCCCGGCGTCCAGGAGCTGTTCGGCGGTCTCGGCGTCGCCGACCCCGAGTTGAATGACCCGTGCTCCAACTTCCTCGACAGCGGCGTACCCCAGGAAGTGATCGACAACTGCATCGATCAGGGCGTGCCCGCAGACGGCAGCTTTGAGCAGATCAACACGCAAATTCGCATCACCACCGGCGGCAACCCGGATCTGGAACCGGAAACTTCCGATTCCTTCACCGTCGGCGCTGCCTGGAGCCCGCAAGCCGTGCCGGGCCTGAACATGGCAATCGACTACTACGACATCGAGCTGGAGAACTCGATTACCTCGATTGGTGCCCAGAGCATTCTCGATGCTTGTGCATTCTCGTCGCGGCTTTGCGACCTGATCGAGCGCTCGTCGTCGGGCGAAGTATCCCGACTGCTCGACACCCAGGTGAATATCGGCGGCACGAAAACCGCCGGCGTCGACTGGTCGATTGACTATACCTTCAGCGATCTGCCCTGGGGGGTCTTGCGCTCGGTCTGGCGCGGAACCTACGTCTCGGAGTTCGAGGAGTCTGTTCCTGATTTTGGCGATCCCGATGCGGCCGAAGAAACACGTGACCTGCTCGGTACGCTGTTGCCCGGCCAGCCTGACCGCAGCTTCCCGGAGTGGCGGAGCAACCTGGACCTGATCTGGACCATGAGCAACTGGGAAGCCGTCTGGAATGTCCAGTACATCCACAACTACACCGAACCTTGTAGCGACGGGCTCTCGCCGAGCTTTGTGGAATTGGGCCTGTGCTCCAACCCGGACCCGGACAATCCAACCAACAAACTGGGATCGGTGGTCTACAACGATGTTCAATTGTCGTACTACTTCGACCAGATGGACTTTGGAAACGCCAAATTTACCCTTGGCTTGGACAACGTCTTCGATCGTGATCCGCCGGTGTCGATGTCGGCCTTCGCCAACAGCTTCGATGCCACTCAGCATCGCATTCCCGGGCAGTTCTACTATGCTCGGGTCAATGTCGATTTCTGACGAACTCGGCTGAAGTTGACTGAAACGGCCCGCAGGCACATCACCTGCGGGCCGCTCTTTTTATAGAATATCCAACCCCTTGCGCAAGTAGCCTGAGCATCATATGCCGGAACCTCCCCAACTCAATGTGACACCGGCTTTCGCGGCCCCTATGGTCGAGACACGCCATCCCGATCCCGATTCCCTGAACCGGGCGCTGAAGGCGCTGTTTCTCGAACGCGAAGGAGCGCAGATCGAACCAAAGCCGAAGACCCCCACGCTCAAGCACAACGTGTTCGAGTCGGAGTTCAGCCTCTTTAGCTGGCCCGACGACTGCGTTCAGACTTTGAAACAATTCGTGGTCGGCAGTGTCATCCGCGTGGTTCAGAACCTCAACGGCTACAGCGACGAACAGATGCAACAGCTACGGGTTTCCAACCACACCTGGTTTCATATCACCCGCGAAGCCGGCTATGCATCGGTCCATAATCATCCGATGGCATCCTGGTCGAGCATCTACTGCGTGTCACCCGGTGACGATGAAGGGGCCAGGAACCCCGACAACGGAGTGCTCCGCTTCCTGGACGCGCGCCCCGCATCGAGCATGTACCTTGATCCCGGCAACATGCGGATGCGCCGGCCTTACGGACACGGTTCGATCAACTACCGGCTCGAGGCCGGGCAGCTGATCGTTTTCCCTTCCCACTTAATGCACGAAGTCGCGCCCTACCACGGCAGGAGCGAACGAATCACCGTGGCATCCAACTTCTGGTTTCAGGCCGCCTGATCTACAGGCCAGAACGGCCCGATAGCGTATCCCTGCTCAGAGCCTGGGCAGGATTCGCCAGAAAGCGTCGACGCAGGTCGCGCCCAGGTGCTTGCAGCGATCCGGCGACCAGCCGATTTCCGGCATGGGCAGGTCGGCATTGTCCTTGAACGGCATTTCCAGAGTCATGGCCAGGCAATCGAAGGTCTCGGCCATGTAATCGGTATTCTTCTTCAGGTCCGAGCTGTTGGGCGCGCCGACCTCGTAGCCGTGCTCTGTCTGGAAATCGGGACTGAGTTCGGCCAGTAGGTTCTTGAAGCGATCGAGCTGGTCCTGCTTGCGCTCGTTCCAGGACGGCGTACCTTCGGCACCGGCAATGAAGTTGTAGGGCAACGCCTCGTCACCGTGCACGTCGAAGGCCATGTCCACGCCGATAGCGTGCATCATCTGCCGCGTGAAGAACACCTCGGGGGATTCTTCCTCGGACGGTTCGGCCCATTCACGGTTGAGGTTGCGTCCCTTCGCGTTACAGCGCAGGTGCCCGCGAACGGCGCCGTCCAGGCACATGTTAGGCACGAGGTAGATCACCGCATGCTCGAGCAATTGTCTTGAAACCGGCTCTTCGGGATCGAGCAGCCGCTCCAGAAAGCCCTCGACCCACCATTCGGCCATGGTTTCGCCGGGATGCTGGCGTGCGATGACCCAGATCGTCTTGCGCTGCTTGCTCGGCTCGCCGATTCGCAACATGGTATGAGGACGACCGTCAGGCGTGGTGCAAAGCACCTCCGCGCTCACCCTTTCGTCGGCCAGGGCGGAGACAATCAGCTGCTCGTGCTCGTGCTGCGTGTATGGGGCGAAGTAGGCGTAATAGACGATGTCGCTGTCGGGTTTGTGCTTGATAACAAGCTGCTTGCCGTCGAATTCGGTGGGTACCCGGAACCAGTTGATGCGATCGGTGCTGGCCACGGCCTCGTAGTTCTCGAAACCGTCGACGTAGGACACCTCTCCGGCATTCTCGATGGCCATCCGGCAGTGCGTGTCACGCGCCCCGGAAAGCTGGAAATGGAACCATTGCATGTGCTCGCCACCAGCGTCAGGGCGAATCTTCAGGCGGATATTGTCCGGGCTTTCGGCATCGAGTACCTCGATGTTGCCGCTGTCGAAGTTGGAATGGATGTGCATGACTTTGCTCGGGTTAGGGGTTGCAGTAGTCAGTAGTCTGTACTCGGTAGTCAGTAATCAGGGTCAATGGTCGGGCCACAGATCACAGACAACCGACCACAACAGAATTTTATCCCAAGCGTCAAACCGCTTCCTCCCCCTCCGTCCAGCCGAAGACCGCTTCGGCCAGGCGGGCAAACTCGCCGGCCAGGGGGGCCGTCACTTCAAGCCGACCTTCACGGGGGTGATCGAATTCGAGCCGGCTCGCGTGTAACAGCATGCGGTGACAATGCAGGTGTTCTCGAAACAGACGATTGTGCCGGCCATCGCCATAGGTCGTGTCGCCGATCAGATGATGCGAGATATGCTTGAAATGCCTGCGAATCTGGTGGCGCCGTCCCGTTTCGGGGCGGGCCTCCACCAGCGAATAGCGCGCCGTCTCGAAGCCACCGACTGGAACCGGCAGTTCACAGGTAGCCAGGCGCCGATAATGCGTTCTTGCCTCGCGTGCCTCCGCACGCTCGTGCCGCGCAACGGGGTGATCGATCGTGCCGGCCTCGTCCGTCCAGCCGCGCACCACGGCCAGGTAGCGCTTGTCGACATGCCGATCCACGAAGGCCTGACCAAGCCGCCTGGCCGTTTCGGGATCGAGCGCGAAAAGCAGTACGCCGGAGGTGGCTCGATCAAGCCGGTGCACCGGCCAGACGCGCTTCCCCAGCTGGTCGCGCAGATTCTGCATCACGAATTCCCGGTCCGTGGCGATGTTGCTACGGTGCACCAGGATGCCCGGCGGTTTGGCGATGGCGCACAGCCAGTCGTCGCGAAAGAGAATATCGAAGGCCATTTCCGGCACTCAGCCGTGGCGCTCGGCGGCCCTGGCCAGGCGTTCGAGACTGTCGAGGAAGCGGCGCCGCTCTTCGGGCTCGAGCACTTCCAGCAGATCACGCTCATAGGCGAGGGCCGCCGGCACGATCGCCTCATGGATTTCCTCGCCCTCCCCGCTCAGATACAGCCGTTTGGCGCGTCGATCCGGATGGTTGTCGTGACGCTCGAGCCGGCCGGACTCGAGCAATCGACTGACCGCCCGGCTGACGGCGACCTTGTCCATTGCGGCGCGCTCGGCCACTTCGGTGGCCGTCACCCCGGGATAGCGGCCGACGATGGCGATCACCCGCCACTCCGTCACGCTCAGATCGAAGCGCTCCTGGTAAGTGCGGGCAATGCCGTTGCTGATCCGGTTGGAAAGCACGGACAGGCGATAGGGAAGGAATTCCTCGAGGTCGAGCATGGTCGAATCAGTGTCCGTCGGGCTTGAAAACAGTTACAAATGTAACTAATATCATGGGTATCCGGCAAGTTCATTGCCAATTTGTCCCGAGTATCGCCTTTCTTCGAAACGCACCAGTTTGCAAGGAGACCGAATCATGAGCCAGTCCCATCCCAATCCGCTTGGCGTCGAGCAGTTTGAATTCATCGAATTCGCCGCGCCCGAACCGGCGATGCTGCACGACCTGTTCAATCAACTCGGATTCACTGCCGTGGCGCGCCACAAGTCGCAGCCGGTCACCCTGTACCGCCAGGGCGACATGAACTTCCTGGTCAACGAGACCAGCGACTCCTTCGCCAGCGACTTCAGCGCCGCCCACGGCCCCTGCTGCACCGGCTTCGCCATGCGCGTGTCGGATTCGAAAGCCGCTTACGAAGCCGTCCGTGGCAAGGGCGCCAAGGATGTCGAGAACAAGCCCGACACCCTGCCGATCGACGTACCCTGCATCGAGGGCATCGGTGGTTCCGTGCTGTACCTGACCGAAGGCGAGCAGGACCTCGACAAGCACTTCGAATTCGACCCGGCGGTCGATCGCCATCCCGAAGGCATGGGCATGAACTTCATCGACCACCTCACGCACAACGTCTACAACGGCAACATGAAGCAGTGGTCGGACTTCTATGAAGACCTGTTCGGCTTTTTCCAGGTCAAGTACTTCGACATCAAGGGCAAGGCCACCGGCCTGAAGTCAAAGGCCATGACCGCGCCCAATGGCAAGATCGCCATCCCGATCAACGAATCGGAAGATCCCAAGAGCCAGATCAACGAGTATCTCGACGAATACAACGGTGAAGGCGTCCAGCACATCGCGCTCTACACCGACAACATCTACGAGACCGTCGAGGGGCTGCGCGAGAAAGGCGTGGACTTCCTCGACACACCCGACACCTACTATGACGCGATCGACGAGCGCATTCCGAACCATGGCGAAGACGTGGAACGCATGCGCAAGAACAAGATCCTGATCGACGCCGATCCCAACGATGCCGACAAGCAGTTGCTGCAGATCTTCACGAAGACCAACATCGGCCCGATCTTCTTCGAGATCATCCAGCGCAAGGGCAACGAAGGCTTCGGCGAGGGCAACTTCACGGCCCTGTTCGAGGCGATCGAGCGCGACCAGGAAAAGCGCGGCGTGCTTTGAGCAAGAAAATAGAAAATAGTGAATAGAAAATAGATTCCCCGCGGCCGGCCCGGGAATCTGCCAGTCGCCACTTGGTACTGCTTCTATTCACTATTTACTATTTACTATTTTCTAAACTTCCACCGAAAGCCAAAGCACGCTCTACAGCAAAGACCCAACCGGAGGCAGCAATGAAAAAGTGGATCAGCCATTCAAAAGTCGAAGGCAGGGCCAGCCGGCAGGCGCATACCAACCTGCCCGAGGGAACCTATGAGCGCGAGATGGGCAAGGAAGGTTTCTTCGGCCCGGCCGTGCACTTCTACCACACGCATATGCCCACCGGCTGGACCGATTTCGAAGGGCCGCTGCAGCCCCGCGCCTTCGATACGACCAAGCTCGACGATGGCTTGAATTCGCCGTGGCAGGCCGCCGAGCTGCTCAGCAACGCGCACTGCAAGTTCCGCTGCTGGCACTCCGACGGCAAGATGGACCACCTGGTCCGCAACGGCGACGGCGACGAGCTGCTGTTCATCCACGACGGTGCGGGCGAGCTGTTCTGCGACTTCGGCCACTTGAGCTTTCGCGACGGCGACTACATCATGCTGCCGCGCGGCACGATGTGGCGCATCGAGTCCGACGCACCGGTCGAGATGCTGCTCATCGAAGCGACCAACTCCAGCTACATGCTTCCGGAGAAAGGCCTGGTCGGCCCGCATGCCATCTTCGACCCGGCCATCCTCGACAGCCCGGAAATCGACGATGCCTTCCGCGACCAGCAGGGAGAGGACGAGTGGAAAGTCCACGTCAAGCGGCGCCAGCAGGTCTCGACCATCACCTATCCGTTCAACCCGCTGGATGCGGTCGGCTGGAAGGGTGATCTCATGCCGGTGCGCATCAACTGGCGCGACATCCGGCCGCTCATGAGCCATCGTTATCACCTGCCGCCGTCGGCGCACACCACCTTCGTGGCGCACCGCTTCGTCATCTGCACCTTCACGCCGCGTCCGTTCGAGTCCGACGAAGACGCGCTCAAGGTGCCGTTCTTCCACAACAACGATGACTACGACGAGGTACTGTTCTATCACGCCGGAAACTTCTTCTCGCGCGACAACATCCACCCCGGCATGATGACGCACCACCCCTGTGGCTTCACCCACGGCCCCCATCCCAAGGCGATGAACAATGCGTTCACGCCCAAGAAAGACAAGACCGAGGAAGTCGCCGTCATGCTCGACACCCGCGATGCACTCGATGTCACCGACGATGCCGAAAAGATCGAGTGGACGGGGTATGTGGATAGTTGGAAACCGAAGGATTAGAAAATAGAGAAAAGAAAATAGAAAATAGTTCGGCTTCGGGCGTTCTGTGGCATTGCGAAGGAATGACACCTTCGTCACGGCAAGCCGAAAGCATCCGTCAACAATAGATGGCACACCGTTTCCCCGAAAGCCCGCTTCTATTTACTATTTTCTATTCACTATTTTCTCGACCAAACCAGATCGCTAGCCGAAAAGCAGCCACACAAACGAACTTAGAGGCAACAACACATGAAATTGGCAACCCTCAAAGAAGGCGGACGCGACGGCACGTTGGTCGTCGTCAACCGCGACCTCACCCGGGCGGTCCTGGCCACGGACATCGCACCGACGCTCCAGACAGCCCTGGACGACTGGGACAGCGCCGCCCCACGGCTTGCCAGCCTGTTCGAGGACCTGATGAACGGCACGGCCGAGGGCAGCTTCGACCTGGATGTGCAGGCATTGGCCGCGCCGCTGCCGCGCTGCTTCCAGTTCGTCGACGGATCGGCCTACCTGCCGCACGTCGAGCGCGTACGCAAGGCGCGCGGTGCCGAGGTGCCGGAGAGCTTCTTCACCGACCCCCTGATGTACCAGGCCGTCTCCGACGGCTTCATGGGGCCCTACGACCCCATCACCATGGCCTCGACCGAGTGGGGCATCGATTTCGAATCCGAGATCGGCATCATTACCGACGACGTGCCGATGGGCGTCGATGCCGGCGAGGCCGCCGGGCACATCCAGCTGGTCACGATCCTCAACGACGTTTCACTGAGGAACCTGATCCCGGGCGAACTGGCCAAGGGCTTCGGCTTCCTGCAGTCCAAGCCGCGCTCGGCCCTGGCGCCGGTGGTGGTCACACCCGACGAGTTGGGCGACGCATGGCGGGACAGCAAGCTCGACCTGCCGCTCCTGACCCATCTCAACGGCGAGCTGTTCGGCGAACCGGAAGCCGGCGAGGACATGCAGTTTTCCTTCGCCGAACTGGTCGCCCATGCGGCCAAATCCCGTCCGCTGGCGGCCGGCTCACTGGTCGGTTCGGGCACCATCGCCAACCAGGACACCAGCCGCGGCGCCTCCTGCCTGGCGGAAAAGCGCATGCTCGAGATCATCGCCGGCGGCGAGCCGAAGACGCCGTTCATGCAGTTCGACGACGTCGTCCGCATCGAAATGAAAACGCGCGAAGGCGAGTCCATCTTCGGCGCCATCGAACAGAAGGTCGTGCGGTACGAAAGATGATTCTGTATTCGTATTGGCGCTCATCGGCGAGTTACCGGGTGCGCATGGCGCTCAACCTCAAGGGTATCGACCACGAGATCCGGCCCGTGCACCTGGTGCGCGGTGGTGGCGAGCAGTACGGGGGGGACTACACGGCGCTCAATCCGCAGCAGCTGGTGCCCACGATGGTCGACGGCGAGGTCGTGATCACCCAGTCGATGGCCATGCTCGAGTACCTCGAAGAGCTACATCCCCGGCCTGCCCTGTTGCCGACCGATTCCGTCGGGCGCGCCAGGGTGCGCGCCATTGCCCAGGCCATCGCCTGCGAGATTCACCCGCTCAACAACCTGCGCGTGCTCAAGTACCTGACCGGGCCGGCCGGCCTGGACGAGGACGCCAAGCTGGCCTGGTACCGGCACTGGACCGAAGCCGGCCTGGCCGCTGTCGAACGCATGCTCGACCATCCGCGCACCGGCCGTTTCTGCCACGGCGATGAACCGACACTCGCCGATTGTTGTCTGTTGCCACAGGTCTATAATGCCGAGAGGTTCGATTGTGATATCGAACCGCTCGAGCGCATTCGAAGCATCTGCGAAGAACTCAAGGCCATCGAGCCCGTTCGCAGGGCCATGCCGGAAAACCAGCCGGACGCGGCCTGATCCGCGTCCCCACCTGAAAACAGGAAGCCAGTGACCGACTTGATGATGACTAAACGTCTGCTTGCCGGCGCAGCATTGCTGACGCTGGTCGCCGCCTGCGCCACCACGCCCCCTGATCCTTCCATGCTCAACAACGCACGCGACGCGATTGAGCAGGCCGAGGCGGCGGATGCCGAGGAATATGCGCCGATCGAACTGCGCTACGCGCGCGAACGGCTGAATGGAGCTGCCCAGGCACTCGAGAACGATCGCCCCGACGACGCCCGGCGCCTGGCCGAGCAGGCCGAAATCGAAGCACAGCTGGCACTGGCCCGTACCCGGGCCGCGCTCGTCCGCGCGGAACTTCAGCGCAAGCAGGAAGATCTCGAACAGGTTCGCTCTGACCTGGTCGAGGTCTTCGGCGAGGAGGCCATCCAGCCATGATCTTCCTGCATCGAGCCATCCGCACAACCCTCGTGGTACTGATACTCGCCGCCCTAACCGCCTGCGCCACGCAGCAGCCCAGGGAAAATTCCGCACTGCGCAACCTGCAGAGCGATCTGGAGGAATTCCGGGCCAACACCGAATTGTCCGATCGCGTTCCGCTCGCGCTGTCGGATACCGAACGCGCCGTGCGCGCCGCCGGCGCGGAAGGCCTCTCGGAAGCCGAATTTTCACACCGGATCAAGCTGGCGGCCAAGCGCCTCGAGATCGCGCGCGCCGAGGCCTTCCGCGCCCAGGCGCGCGAGGAGATCGATGCCGTTGAAGCCGAACGGACGCGGCTTCTGCTGCGCGCCAGCCGGCTCGAAGTCCAGCAGGCACGTCGCGAAGCCGAGCGCGCCATATTGCAGAGCGAGGCGGCCAGCGAGGAAGTCGAACGCACTCGTCTCGAAGCCATGACTGCCGAGGATCTGCGCGAGGAAGCGGCCCGCCGCGAGCGCGAGGCGCGCGAGGAGGCCGAGGCCGCCCGTCGCCTGGCCGAGGCTCAGGCCAGCGAAATCGAACTCGCGCACCGGGAAGCCGAACTGGCTACCGAGGCCGCCGATTCCATGCGTCGACGCCTGGAATACCTGGAACTGCGCGAAACCGACCGCGGCGTGGTCGTCACCCTAGGCGACGTACTGTTCGACAGCGGCGAAACCACGCTCCAGCCGGAGGCGCGCGATCACCTCGACGACGTGGTCAGGCTGGTCGAGGGCGAGCCCGACAAGCAGATCCGCATTGAGGGTCACACCGACTCGACCGGCTCTTCCAGCGCCAACATGCGCATTTCACGCCTGCGCGCCGAGGCGGTGCGTGACGCCCTCGTCGAACAGGGTATCGACGCCGACCGCATCCAGGCCGTGGGCATGGGTGAAGACTTCCCGATTGCCAGCAATGAGTCCGCTGACGGCCGACGCAAGAACCGCCGTGTGGACGTGATTCTGTTGAACGACTGATGGATTCCGAGCTGGCCCTTGAACTCTGCGAGCGTCGGCGCTATAAAGTAATTGTGATGGTTGATTTTTCGAGCGCTTTGCTCGCAGCATCCAGCCGCCGCAGGGACGATTCTGAACCAGCGCACCCTGTAGCGCAGCATCTCATCCCCGAATTTCACACGGGCCGCCGCAGTGCGGCCCGTCGTTCTATGTGCGGGCGGAAGCGCTCGCATGCACTCACGGACCCAACAGAAGGAGTCTGCCCATGTTCGAGAATCAGAAGGATCAGGTGGAAGTCATGCTCAAGAACAATGATGAGTTCCGTCGACTCTACAACCAGCATCAGCAGCTCGAAAAACGGGTACTGGCCGCCGAAAACGGCACCGCGCCGATGGAAGATCTGGCCCTCAACGAGCTCAAGCGAGAAAAGCTCCGCACCAAGGACCAACTCACCCGCATGATGGAACAATCGCAGGCCGCCTGAATCCGGCCCAACTGATTCCCGCCAACGCCCGGCCGCCGCGCCGGGCGTTTGCATTGTCCCTTCCCGACTTTCCTTGCCCCCGCACCGCCACTTGGGCTATCGTGGCCGGCTGGCAACCCCATATGACCAGACCCCCGGGATGAACGTCTACAGCAATACCCTCGAATTGATCGGCAACACGCCGATCGTGCGCGTCAACAACCTGGATACCGGGCCCTGCGAGCTCTACCTCAAGCTCGAAAACCAGAACCCGGCCGGATCGATCAAGGACCGTATCGCCCTGAAGATGATCGAGGAGGCCGAGCGCCGCGGCGACCTCGTGCCAGGCGCCACGATCATCGAAGGCACCGCCGGCAATACCGGGCTGGGTCTCGCCCTGGTCGCCGCCCAGAAGGGCTACCGCCTGATTCTGGTCATTCCCGACAAGATGAGCCGGGAGAAGATTTCCAACCTCAAGGCCATGGGCGCGGAAGTGATCATCACCCGCTCCGACGTCGGCAAGGGTCATCCCGAGTATTACCAGGACCTGGCTGAAAAACTGGCCGGCGAGACGGAAAACAGTTATTTCATCAACCAGTTCGGTAATCCGGACAACCCCAAGGCTCACGAAGAAGACACCGCCCCGGAAATCATCCGACAGATGAACGGCGAACTCGATGCCCTAGTCCTCGGCGTCGGCTCCAGCGGGACGATCACGGGCCTCTCGCGCCACTTTGCCACAGCCGCACCCGAGCTCGAGCTCGTACTGGCCGACCCGGAAGGCTCGATCCTGGCCGACTACGTTGCCACCGGCAATGTGCGCGACGACGCCGGCGGCTGGATGGTCGAAGGCATCGGCGAGGACTTCCTGCCCTCAATCAGTGACTTCTCGCGCGTGCGCAAGGCCTACTCGATTTCCGACAAGGAGAGCTTCCTCACCGCACGTCTGCTACTCGAGAAGGAGGGGCTTTTCGGCGGCTCTTCGACCGGCACTCTGCTGGCGGCCGCGCTGAAATATTGCCGCGAGCAGACGGAACCAAAGAAAGTGCTCAGCTTCGTCTGCGACACCGGCAACAAGTACCTGTCGAAGATGTACAACGACACCTGGATGCGTGAGCAGGGCTTCCTGGACACCGACGAGCACGGCGACCTGCGCGATTTGATCGCGCGACCAGCCGCAACGCGCGATGCCATCACCGTGGGTCCCGACGAGCCGCTGTCGAACGCCTACAAGCGGATGAAACTCTACGACGTCTCGCAACTGCCGGTCATCGACGGCAAGCGCATCGTCGGCATCGTCGACGAATCAGATCTGCTGATGGCCGTCTACAGGCACGAAGACCATTTTTCAGAACCGGTTTCTTCCGCCATGGTCACCAAGCTCGAAGCGGTACAGGTCAACGACAGCATCGACGACCTGCTGCCGATCTTCAACCGCGACCTCGTCGCCATCGTGCTCGACGGCGAGGAGTTCATGGGCCTGATCACGCGAGTGGACCTGCTCAACTATCTGCGCCGGAGAGCGGACCGGTAGACGACCTAGCATACTACCTGCGCAGTCGTCCGTCGGGGATGTTACCCCGACCTACGCAGGCCTCGACAAAGCAACGAACAAGTCAACCAACGAGCAACGAACATGAGCAAACTAGCCACACGCGTCATCCACGCCGGCCAGTCACCGGACCCCTCGACCGGGGCCATCATGACCCCGATCTACACCACTTCGACCTATGTTCAGAAGAGCCCGGGTGACCACCAGGGCTTCGAGTACTCGCGCACGCACAATCCCACGCGAAAGGCCTGGGAAGCTTGCGTCGCCGATCTGGAAGGCGGCAGCCATGGTTTTGCCTTCGCCTCGGGCATGGCCGCGACCGACGCGCTCATGCATCTGCTCGAGCCGGGTGACCACGTACTGGCCATGCACGACCTTTACGGCGGCACATGGCGGTTGTTCGAGCGTGTGCGCCGCCGTTCCTCCGGGCTCGAATTCAGTTTTGCCGACCTGGCCGATACCGACGCCGCGCGCGCGGCGATCACCCAAAAGACGAAGATAATCTGGGTCGAAACGCCCACCAACCCGATGCTGCAGTTGGTCGACATCGCCGCAATGGCCGAACTGGCTCGCGAAACCGGAGCGCTGCTGGTCGTCGACAACACCTTTGCCACCCCCATGCTGCAGCAGCCGATCGCACTCGGCGCCGATATCGTGGTGCACTCGGTCACCAAGTACCTCAATGGCCACTCCGACATGGTCGGCGGTGCCGTCGTCGTCAAGGACGACAAGCTGGCCGAGGAGATCGCCTTCATCCAGAACTCAGCCGGCGGCGTGCAGGGACCGTTCGATTCCTTCTTGGTGATGCGCGGGGTCAAGACCCTGGCGCTGCGCATGAAGGCGCACTGCGAGAACGCCGGCCGTATCGCCGAGTGGCTGAGCGAGCACCCCAAGGTCGAAAAGGTCATCTATCCCGGTCTCGACAGCCACCCGCAAAAGGCCCTGGCCGAAAAGCAGATGCGTGGGTTCGGCGGCATGGTCAGCTTCGACATTGGTGGCGACCTCGAGCGCGCCCGGCGATTCCTGGAGAACACGCACCTGTTCGCCCTGGCCGAGTCGCTGGGCGGTGTCGAGTCATTGGTTAACCACCCGGCCATCATGACCCACGGGTCGGTTCCGAAGGAGAACCGCGACAAGCTCGGCATCACCGACACCCTGATCCGCCTGTCGGTGGGCATCGAGGACGTCGACGACCTGATCGAGGACCTCTCGACAGCGCTCGACCACGTGTAGCCAGCCGCGTGCTGTTCCGAAATCCCGTCAGGCCTTACGCCTTGGCGTGAACCCTCTCCCAGAGCGCTAGAATAACCACCAGATTTGAATGCCGAGGCACCGATGCAATTTCGCCTGAAAGCCGCCTCCGGGTCGATTACCGGACAGAACTTTCCGCTCGTCGAAGACACCGCCATCGGCTCGGCGAAGGACGCCGATATCAGCCTGGACGGCCTGATGGAGCGCCACGCCCGGATCGTCTACGACGGCGAGACCCTGATGCTGGAACCGGCCGGGAAAGCCTGGGTCAACGGCGAGCCGGCACAGCGCCGGCCACTGAAGTCCGGCGACGAGATCCGCCTGGGCGAATACCGCTTCGTGCTGCAGGCACCGGGCTTGCGTCCCCCCAGCGTTCTCAAGGAAGCCGAACCCCGCAAGAGCCGGGCGTGGTTGTGGATTTCGCTGGGCGTGATAGCCGCCGGCAGCATTGCGGCCGCGGCGTATATCTATTGGCCCTCGTTGATGGGGTAACGACGACCTGTATCGAAGACACCGTAGGTCGGGGTCACATCCCCGACGGACGACATTTCGTCCACCCACACTCGGCGCTCATGTGTTTCCCACTTTCGACCCACGAACACGCATAGCGCCCCAGTGGGGGTATACAGGCCTCGTCCGTCGGGGATGTGATCCCGACCTACGGTGCCCATCAGCCCGAGTCGTAGTCGACCAGCTCCCGCAGTACCGACGTCGCGTAGCTGCCAGTGCCCAGCGAGAAGGCAAGCTTCAGGGTTCGGTCGTCGAGGAAATCCCACTCAAGCTCACCGACGCGCATCCTCAACGGGCGGCGCTCCTGCTTCATACCGAACTTCGCCAGCCCCTCCACCAGTTCGTGGTGGGCGTCGAACATTCGGTTCTCGAGCTCGGCCGCCTCTCCGCCTGCCGGACTGTCACCCTGGCCGGATAGCGGGCCGGAAGGATGGATATCGAGCTCGGCGCAACGACGCACCTGCTCGGGATCATCCGCGTCGGCTTCAAAGAAGGAACGGCTGCCGTCGAGCATCGCCAGGTCGCCGTCGATCAACCGGTTCCAGTCGCCGCGGCGCAGGCGCTCGATCAGCACGTGGTTGAACACCAGGCTGCGCGCCGCTGAAAGATAGAAACCACGCTTGATCTTTGACGGCTTGCGGCGCAGTTCCCCACGAAAAAGCGCCCTGGCCCGGGCAATATTGTTGCCGCCGAAACGCTGTTCACCGAAACCGTTGGGAACACCGTGATCTCGCGCAGCGATCAGCCGCTGCTCGAGCGCCGCCCGGTCGCCGTCCACGTCCCGCACGATGAGTTCGAAGCGATTGCCGCGCAGGCGCCCGCGCTTGATCTTGCGAGAACTGCGCGAGGCCGACTCGATGGTGACGCCGTGAATCGACCACGCGCTCCAGTCCGGCGAGTCCGTCCCCGGAAGATGGATGGAGAAGTACTGCCGGGTAACCGCATTACGATCCTTGAGGCCGGCAAAACCGACCTGACGGATATGCACGCCGGCGGCACGCGCCAGGTCGGCGGCCACATCCACGGTATTGCGCTCGCGCTTGATCACCCACAGCCAGAGATGCTCGCCCTCGCCGTCCGGCTGGTGTCCAAGCTCCTCGCTGACCACGAAATCCTCGGGTTCGACCCGGATTTGCCCGGTGGCGAGCGGCCCGCCCCAGGCAAACCCGGGTTGGGGACTGTCTTCCTCGCTCACTCCTGCTCCTCGACGCGATAGACCACCAGGTTATAGGGCTTGTCGCGTTCCCTGCCTTCGTAATGGGCACCGATGTAGTAGGCCTTGCCGGCCTCGACCACGACCTCGATCTCGTTCATGCCTTCCTGCGTGCGAACGCGCCCGCGCATGGCGCTGAGACCGGGCGGGTTACGGACCAGGGCGGAAACGGTAAACGTATACTTGCCCGGCTTGAGCCACATCACCTCGCGCGGACTGATGTTCTGGCCGTCAATCTCGACGACCCTGACCGGGTAGATATTATTTGCCGGCCGTCCCGGCGTGCCGACAACCATCCCCGATTCGGGACCGGGTTGCGTAAAGGGCGAGTCCGCCAGTGCGGGCAATGCCGAGAGCGCGATCAAGCACCCTGCCAGAATGAGAATTAATCTGCGTTCCTTCATAACGATCTCCTCGTTGAGCCGTAGCATTGAGTGTGCCCTTACAATGAGCCTGCGCCGACTCACATGCCATGGATCCACCCTGCAATTACCCTGAAATTTTCCTGAAATCCGAAGAAGATCCGAAAATTCAATGAATTGACTAGTCGCTGCTCAGTTGCCGACGAATCTCAGGCCAGGCTTTCGCCAGTTCATCGGCCATAGCGGCTGCCACTGCGCGAACTTCCGGCTTTTCATCCGCCCCGCTTCCGGCTGTCGTCGACCAGATCACTCGTCCGGGGGGTACATCCAGCAAGCGCAGCTCTGCACGCCATTCACCTCCTTCCCGGCCGGACACGGATCCCTCGATCAGCAGATCGACGCCAAGATCGTCGGCCACGGCCGAGACGACATCATTCCGGTCAAGATAGGGCCGCAAGCTGGTGCGCCCGAGCATCTGGAGGCCTTTGGTCGGCCGGGTCAACAACTCGGCCAGAAGTGTATCCGCAATCAGCAGCCCGACATGATCTGGAAGATCGGCCGGCTTTTCATAGTCATCGAAAGGCAGAATGGCGAGGCTGAACACGGCCGGCTGATGTACGTCCGAGCTATCGCGCGCCAGCCAGACGCCGTAACCGGTACCGACGAGCACTGGAAGCAACGCGGCAAGCAGCATGGCCAGCCGCCATCGCCGCGCGTTCTGCCGCCCACCGGCGTGTTGGTCAATCTCGGCATTGAGTCGATAGCCCCGGCGCGGCACGGTCTCGATGAGGTCCCCTGGCCCGGCGACGGAGCGGATAGCCTGGCGCAGCTCGCGTAGCAGTGCTGCCAGCCCCGACTCGAAATCGACCACGGTCTCGTCACCCCAGATGACCTCGAACAAACGCTCGCGTGGCACGACCTCGCCGGCGTTGTCGAGCAGGTGCTGGAGCAAGCGTGCGGCCTGGGGCCGCAGATTGGTTTCGAGTTCTTCGCGTTCGTGGCGGAGCCGACCGTCCTCGGCCGTAAAGATCAGCTTGGCAAAACGATAAGTCTGCATCCGGCTTTGAGTTCTAGCTCTCGGGCTCGGCATCTTCCGGATCGACGATCAGGAAGAAATCCTCCCCTTCGCGGATCAGGCCCAACTCGGAGCGGGCGCGCTCCTCGATGGCATCCAGGCCCGCACGCAGGTCCTCCACCTCGGCCGCCAGGGCCTCGTTACGCTTTTCGAGTTCCTCGTTCTCGGACTGCTGCTGTTCGACCAGCTCGTGCAGGGTCTGCACTTCACTGTACTGCCGCCAAAGCTGCACCTGCAGCAAGACGAGAATCACCAGCAGAACGATCAGGATGACGCGCATGTGGCACCTTCGGAACCCAGCATCAAATCGATGATGCGCCGATAGAGCCCGGGCAGCAAGACCAGGTCTTCCACGGTAATGCGCTCATCGACCTGGTGGATGGTGGTATTGACCGGGCCGAGTTCGACGACCGGAATCCCGAGCGGACCGAAGAAGCGTCCGTCGGAAGTGCCGCCGCCGGTATCCGGCTGCGTCTCGATACCCAGCAGTTCACCGCAGGCAGCTTGAACCGCCTCGGGCAACGGCCCGGTTGCCGGCCCGAATGGCTCTCCGGACACGCGCCAATCCAGTTCACAGCGTCCCGGGTCGAAGCGCTCGACGAGATTTCGCAAGCGCTTTTGCAGTGCATCCGACCCGCTGTTCGGGTTGTTGCGCAGATTGAACCAGATTTCGAGTTCTCCAGGCGTGACGTTGTCCGCACCGGTGCCGGCACGTACATTCGAAATCTGCAGCCTTGTCGCTGGAAAAAATTCGTCGCCGTCATCGAAGTCCAGCCGGCCCAGCTCGGCCAGCAACGGTCCGGCGCGGTGAACCGGATTCTCCGCGGGATCGGCGTAGGCGGTGTGTCCCTGCGTACCGTAAACCCGCAGCCGCCCCTGGATCGACCCCCGCCGCCCGATTCGAATTACATCGCCCAGTCGATCGCGACTGGATGGTTCGCCCACCAGGCAGGCATCCGGCATCAGGCCGCGTTCTTCGAGCCGCGGCACCACGGCACGAACGCCGTGACGCGCCGGACCTTCTTCATCCGATGTCAGCAAGACGGAGATGGTTCCAGCATGGTCCGGAACGTCTGCGAGGAACCGTTCGAGCGCCACCACGAAAGCGGCCACGGAAGACTTCATGTCCGCCGCACCCCGACCGTAGAGCATACCGTCGCGAACTTCGGGTTCGAACGGCGGTGAAGTCCAGTTCGCCTCGGGGCCGGGCGGCACGACATCGGTGTGACCGACCAGCATCAAATGCGGCGAGCCGCTGCCGTGATACGCCAGCAGGTTGCGCACGCTTTCGACATCGAACGACTCGACCGTCATCCCCGCCCGCTCGAGCCGTTCGGCGATCAACGGCTGGCAGCCGGCGTCCTCGGGCGTGACCGACTCGCGCGCGATCAGCTCGCGGGCCAGGTCCAGCACGGCATCGCGTTCGGCTTGGGAGGGAGCAGTCGCCATGGGGGTGAAGCTTACAGTATTGACCGACATTCGTCGGAAGCACCAAATCCGAAATCTCAAATCCGAAACAAATTCGAAATCTCAATGTTCGAATGACCCAAACACCTGCGAGCGGTGCATTGAGTTCCCTGTAGCGGCCCGGAAAATGATTGATAATTGAACCTCTGCCGACCACTCGAGTTCTCGCATGTTCCACAATTTGCGCCAACGACGCTGGCAGCGCAAGGTCGATGCGGCCATGCCGTCGCGCGAAGACATTGCGGCGGTGATTGACCACTTCCCGGCTCTGGCGGCGATCGAGGGTGACTCCGTCGAGCGCCTGCTTCATCGGGCTGCGGAAATTCTGGCCGGCAAGACGTTTCTGGGCGCCGGGGGCATGGAACCGGAACACCTCGACTGCCTGGCCATCGCCATGCTCGCCGCCCGGCCGATCCTCGATCTGGGCATCGACGCCTACGGCGACTTCCACACCTTCATCCTCTATCCCGATGAGTTCATCGCCGAGGAAGAAATCGAGGACGAAGCCGGCGTGGTCAGCCACGGCCGCGACCTGCGTGCCGGCGAGGCCTGGGCGCGCGGGCCGGTCGTGTTGTCGATGGCCGACGTGATGGACTCCGCCCAGGGCCAGGGCTTCGACGTGGTCGTCCACGAACTCGCCCACCAGATCGACCAGAGAAACGGCGACATGGACGGCTTCCCGCCCCTGCATCGCTCGATGGACCCGGCCGATTGGACGAGCACTTTCTCCGACGCCTTCAAGCGACTCAACGACACGCTCGACCTCGATGAAGAACCCGCTATAGACCCCTACGCGGCCGAGTCACCCGCCGAGTATTTCGCCGTTACCAGCGAGTATTTCTTCGATGCCCCCGATTGGCTGGAGCAACATGAGCCGGGGGTTTTCAGGCTTCTGTTGGCGTTTTACAGGGGCAGGGACGTATGAGCTATCACCCAACTTGTAAAATTCCAAAGCTCAAGCACCAAATCTCAAACAAATTCGAAATTCCAATGTTCGAATGATCCAAACAACAACCGGCGGCCTATTGAAGCCCGACTCGATTGGCATTACATCGCCCTCGGCCAACCACCTGGATCATGGTGCGTTTCGGTCATTCGAATTTCGAATTTGTTTCGAATTTGGTGCTTCGGATTTCGTGCTTTACCCCAATCACCTCCACCCTCACCGAAGCCACTCCCCGCCAGGCGCCATGGCGGCTTGTCGAGGTCACTCCTTCCCCGGTCCCCAAAGCATCCTGTCCAGCGCCCGTTCCGGGCTGAAGCGATCGAGGTCGATCTTGTCGTCCTCGAATTCCACGCCCTCTTCTTCCAGTCGCCGGCGTTGTTCAGCACCCTTGGAGCTACCTTCGGGGAAACTGATCTTGCCCTGGGCGTTGACGACGCGGTGCCAGGGCAGCGCCATCTTCTTCGGGGCACGGCCGATCGCCATGCCGACCAGGCGCGCCCGACCCGGCAGTCCGGCCAGGCGGGCAACCGACCCATAGTTGAGCACGCAGCCCCGGGGAATGCCGGCCACCACGTCCCAGATGCGCTGGTAACGGTCGGCATCGGAGACCGGATCAGTCTTCTTGTTGGTCTGGCTGTTCATCGGTTCGCTCACGAACGATCCCCAGGGTATGGGAGACGATGCCGTTGAGGATATTGAGCTCGTTCTCGTCCGGCCGGGCGCGCAGGTAGAGGCGGCGCAGGCGCTGCATCAGGCGTTTTGGCTGGCGCGGATTCAGGAAACGGATGGCCAGAAGCGCTTCCTCGAGCCGGTTGAAGAAGAACTCCAGGCGCTCGGGCTCCACCGGCTCCCAGTCCGGTGGCAGCGTCTCACCGGGACCGCCACCGAGCGCGGCCAGATGCATCTCGTAGGCCAGAATCTGGACCGCCTGGGCCAGGTTGAGCGAGGAGTACTGTTCGCTGGTCGGGATATTGACCAGCCAGTGGCAGTGGCGCACTTCCTCGTTGCTCAACCCGCTCTTCTCACGGCCGAAAACCATCGCCACGTCGTGCTTGCCGGCCTCGACTACTGCCTTCTCCGCGGCTGTTCGCGGGTCGAACAGCGGCTGCGGCAGGGAACGCAGACGCGCCGTGGTGCCGAGCACCAGCGGGCAGCCGGCGATGGCCTCCATGAAATCGTCGACGACGACCGCATTGGCCAGGATGTCGTCGGCGCTGGACGCCATGGCGGTCGCCTCGCCAGAGGGAAACTTCGCCGGCGAGACCAGGTAGAGGCGCTCCAGCCCCATTACCTTCATCGCCCGCGCCGTCGCGCCGATGTTGCCCGGGTGCGTCGTACCGACCAGCACGACCCGAATATTGCTCGCTGGATTCGTCATGCGGGCGATTTTACCCCGATAATCCTTTATCCTTACGGGTTTGGCACTTCAGTCAGCGCCCGCAATGTCCAACCCCCATCTCAACATCGCCGTCGAGGCCGCGCGCCGCGCCGGTGATATCGCCCTTCGCTACCGCTCTCGCCTGGAAGGCATCCCGGTCGAGCGAAAGGCCCGGCACGATTACGTCAGCGACGTCGACCGCGGCTGCGAACAGGCCATCCGCGAGCACATCCTCAAACACCACCGGGACCACGCCATCCTCGGCGAGGAAGGCGGGCAGACCGGGGACAGCGACCACGTGTGGATCGTCGATCCCATCGACGGCACCAGTAACTACCTTCGGGGAATCCCGCATTTCGCCATTTCCATCGCCCTGCAGGTCAGGGGCCGCATCGAGGCCGGCGTGGTCTACGATCCGATGCGCGAGGAGATGTTTACCGCCAGCCGCGGCCAGGGTGCCTTCCTCAACAGCCAGCGCATGCGTGTGTCCGGCCGGAAGGAGCTGGCCACTGCGGTCGTCGCTACGGCATTTCCGTTCCGTCAGCGCCGGCTGATGGAGGCCTACCAGGGCATGTTCGACGCCATGTTCGACAAGGTGGAGGATTTCCGGCGCGCCGGCACGGCCTCGCTCGACCTGGCCTACGTCGCCTGCGGACGCCTGGACGGCTACTGGGAACTCAACCTCAAGCCCTGGGACATTGCCGCGGGCGCCCTGCTCGTCCAGGAAGCCGGCGGCGTCGTCATGGACGTCACCGGCGGCGACCAGTGGCTGCAGTCCGGCCACATCCTGGCCGCCCCCTTCAAGCTGATCACCCCGATGCGCGCGGCCATCGAACCGCACGTCACCGAGGGCATCAAGGCCCGCGTCAAGAAGCAGGCTGCAACTGAAGACTGACTCGATCAGAAGCTCGCCGTCAGGGCTTCCTGCGGTCCCGCCGAATGTTGCTCAGCGACCCAAGTTCGATTTCTTTGTGCGCGGAAAGTCCAATAATAAGTTCATCGTTGATCGACCAAGGCGTATGGCAGTTCAGACGGACTCCCCGGCAGCATGCCCCGATGCCCAGGCCCACTGGAAATTGTGGCCGCCGAGATGGCCGGTCACATCCACAACCTCTCCGATAAAGTACACGCCCGGCTGCTCCCGGCATGCCATCGTCTTGGATGAGAGCGCAGCGGTATCGACGCCGCCGATCGTGACCTCGGCCGTACGGTAGCCCTCGGTTCCGGCAGGCCACACAGACCACGGCTGGAGCCTCCGTACGGCCTGTTCGATCTCCGCATCGGAAACTTCGGCCATTGGCTTGTCCTTCAGCCACAGTTCACACCATCGCTCCGCGATGCGACGAGGGAGGAGATCGGCCAGCGCATTCTTGAAACTCGACCGCGGGTGTTTGCCGCGCCATTCTCGAAGATGCGCTTCAAGATCGGTATCCGGAAGCAAGTCAATCGTCACCGGCTCGCCGGGATGCCAATAGGACGAGGTCTGCAGCATGGCCGGGCCGCTAAGACCCCGGTGGGTGAACAGGATGTTTTCCCGGAACCCCGTCCCGCCGGCCTCGCTGTAGGTTTCGATGGAAATACCGGCCAGGCCCTGAATCTGCTCGAGCTTGCGGCCCTCGAAGACGAAGGGTACCAGTGCCGCGCGCGTCGGCTGGATATTCAGGCCCAGTTGGCGTGCGAAGTCGAAACCGAAACCGCTCGCGCCCATGCGCGGAATGGAGTAGCCGCCGGTCGCAATCACCAACGATTCACAGCGAATCGGTCCGTTCGGGCCGGTCAGTTCATGCGGCGGCCCGAGTTGTTCGACCGTGACCGGCGAGTGTGTTCTCACCTCCACCCCCGCGGCTTCGCACTCGTCCAGAAGCAAGCGCACGATATCCTTCGAGGAACGGTCGCAGAACAGCTGACCCAGCTTCTTCTCGTGATATGGCACACCATGAGCCTCCACCAGGGCGATGAAGTCCCAGGGCGTGTAGCGGCTGAGCGCCGACTTGCAGAAATGGGGGTTGGCCGAAAGGAAATTGTCGGGCGAGGAATACATGTTGGTGAAGTTGCAGCGCCCACCCCCGGACATCAGTATCTTCTTGCCGATCTTGTTGGCGTGGTCCACCACCAGCACCGAACGGCCGCGCCGAGCGGCCGTGATCGCGCACATCAGGCCGGCCGCGCCGGCGCCGATGATGACAACGTCCGCGTGTTCGAATCGTTCGGAAGAAACCGCCATCGCGGCAGTCTACTGCACTGCCGTCATCAGCCCGTGGCGAACAGCCGCACCGGCTTGAGATGCCCCATGCCGTCCATCTCGCCGACGCCGAGAAAGATTTCGGGACCGTAGATGCGAACCAGCCCGGAATGCGCCGCCTTCAAACCCGCCAGGCGCTGGCCGTGGCGGATCCGGTGGGCTTGCTGATCGTCCAGCTCGAGGGCCGGGAGATGCTCGAGGGCGCGATCCGGCGGCACCAACAGGACTCGTGCCTGCTCGGGAGCGAGGGATTCCAGTGCCGTCAATCCCACCGCGTCCGCAATGTCGAAGGGTGCGCTGGCGGTCCGGCGGAGTCCGGCCAGATGTGCGCCGCAGCCGAGTGCCTCGCCGATGTCGCGGGCCAGTGAACGGATATAGGTGCCCTTGGAACAACTCACCCGCAGGCACAGGGTTTCTTCGTCGCGGCGGGTCAGCTCGAGCGAGTGAATGACGACCGAACGCGGCGGCCGCTCCACGGATTCACCCTTGCGGGCCAGTTCATAGAGCCGTTTCCCCTTGTGCTTGAGGGCCGAATGCATGGGCGGGATCTGCTCGATCGGGCCCCGGAAACGCTTGAGCGCGGCTTCGATCTGCGCCTCTTCGAACACGGGCACGGACTTGCGATCGAGCACTTTGCCCTCGGCATCCTCGCTGTCGGTGGTCACACCCAGCCGGACTTCGGCTTCGTAGGTCTTGTCGGCATCAAGCAGAAAGGCGGCGACCTTGGTGGCCTGGCCGAAACAAAGTACCAGCAGGCCGGAAGCCATCGGATCGAGTGTGCCAGCATGCCCGGCCTTCTTGATCCCGATAGTGCGCTTGGCCCGGCCGAGTGCAGCGTTTGAGGTAATGCCGGGAGGTTTGTCGAGGAGGAGGATGCCGTCGGTCATTGGGGTAAGGGAAGAAAATAGAGAAAAGAAAATAGAAAATAGAACTGGTGCGCGCTGGGGGCTATGCCCCGACCTTCCTACTATTTTCTATTTACTATTTTCTATTCACGATTT
The DNA here is from genome assembly GCF_003417465.1 of Wenzhouxiangella sp. 15190. Lineage (GTDB taxonomy): Bacteria > Pseudomonadota > Gammaproteobacteria > Xanthomonadales > Wenzhouxiangellaceae > Wenzhouxiangella. The sequence continues at coordinate 5,217 of NZ_QVMV01000006.1, read as the reverse complement.
ACTTCTTTTTCGCAGCCGCAAGCAACTTCTCGATGCGGTCGCCGGTTTCCGAGGAGGTATCGTGCAGGAACTTCAGTTCGGGCGTATGGCGCAGGCGGACTCGCTGGCTCAATTCGTGGCGAACCTGGCCGGCGTGCTCGTTCAGGAACCGGATGATTTCGGGTGCCTGCTCGATCTCGAGTACCGCGACGTAGACCTTGGCATGCGCGATGTCGCGCGCGACCTCGACGTCGGTGACGCTGATGAGGCCGCGCGGAATCTCGTATTCGAACTGGCTGTGGAGGATGTCGGCCAGTTCGCGCCGCAGAAGCCCGGCGACGCGTTCGGCTCGGCCCGTTCCCATCAGTCGTCCAGGGTTCGCTGCACTTCGATTCGCTCGAAGCACTCGATCTGGTCGCCCGGCTTGACGTCGTTGTACTGCTTGACGCCGATACCGCATTCGGTGCCGGCCTGCACTTCAGAGACGTCGTCCTTGAAGCGACGCAGCGACTCGAGCTCGCCTTCGAAGACCACCACGTTGTCACGCAGCACGCGAATCGGGTTGGCGCGTTTGACCACGCCCTCGACCACCAGGCAACCGGCGATCGCGCCCAGCTTTGAGGACCGGAACACATCCTTGACCTCGGCCAGACCGATGATCTCTTCCCTGGTGTCGGTACCGAGCAGGCCGGAGATGGCTTTCTTGACGTCGTCGATCGCGTTGTAGATGACACTGTAGTAATTCAGGTCGAGATCGGCTTCCTGGATGATCCTGCGCGCGGCAGCATCAGCGCGCACGTTGAAACCGATGATGATCGCATCCGAGGCCTGCGCCAGGCTCGCGTCGGACTCGGTGATCCCGCCTACGCCCGAGGCGATGACGTTGACCTTGACTTCTTCGTTGGACAAGCGGGTCAAAGCATCGCGTAGCGCCTCGACCGAACCCTGTACATCGGCCTTGATGACCAGGTTGACAGTTTGCTGCTCTTCGCTGTCTTCGCCCATCTGCTCGAACAGATTCTGCAGCTTGGCGGCCTGCTTCTCGGCCAGGCGGCCTTCCCGGGCAGACTGCTTGCGCTGTTCTGCGGCCTCGCGGGCCTTCTTTTCGTCGGCCACGGCCAATACGTCGTCGCCGGCGTTGGGTACGCCCGACAGACCCAGCACCTCGGCCGGAATGGACGGACCCGCTTCTTCGATGGCCTGGCCGGTTTCATCGAACATCGCACGCACGCGACCGAATTCCTCGCCGGCAAGAATCATGTCGCCGCGATGCAATGTGCCGTCCTGGACCAGGATGGTGGCAAGCGGGCCGCGGCCCTTGTCGAGCGAGGATTCCACCACCACGCCGCGGCAGCGGCGCTCGGGGTTGGCCTTGAGCTCGAGCACTTCGGACTGCAGGAGGATGGACTCGAGCAGGTTGTCGATGCCGTCGCCCGTAATGGCCGAAACCGGCACGAATATTTCCTCACCGCCCCAGTCCTCGGGCACGACTTCCTCGGCGGCCAACTCCGACTTGACGCGATCGGGATCGGCTTCGGGCTTGTCCATCTTGTTGACGGCCACGATCAGCGGCACGCCGGCGGCACGCGCATGCTGGATGGCTTCCTTTGTCTGCGGCATCACGCCGTCGTCGGCGGCCACCACCAGGATGACGATGTCGGTCGCATCGGCACCGCGGGCACGCATGGAAGTGAATGCCGCGTGGCCCGGGGTATCCAGGAAGGTCACCACACCGTTGTCGGTCTTCACGTGATAGGCGCCGATGTGCTGGGTGATACCACCCTGTTCACCGGAGGCCACCTTGGCACGACGGATGTAGTCGAGTAGCGACGTCTTGCCGTGGTCGACGTGGCCCATCACGGTAACCACCGGCGGACGGGGGACTTCTTCACCTTCGGCGGCGGCATCCTCTTCTGCGGCTGCCAGCTGCTGTTCGATGTCCTTCTCTTCGGCCCGCTTGGCCTCGTGACCCATTTCCTCGACCACGAGGATGGCGGTGTCCTGGTCCAGCGGCTGGTTGATGGTGACCATGGTGCCCATGTTCATCAGCACCTTGATCAGTTCACCGGCCTTGACGGCCATCAGCTTGGCCAGCTCACCGACGGTGATGGTCTCGGGCACTTCGATCTCGCGCTTGACCGGCGCGGTCGGCCGCTGGAAACCGTGCTCACCGCCGACGCTGCTGGCCACGCGGGCCGCCTTGGCGCCGCCCTTGCGCTTGGGCTTGCGGCGCTTGGATTTCGGCGCGATGTGCAGTTCTTCACGACCATAGCGCGTATTGGCGTCGGCCTTTTCGCCCTTGGTCTTGGAAGCCTTGCGTTCGGCTTCCTTCTGAGCGGCCTGGCGGGCAACCTTTTCTTCGACCTTCTTCAGCGCTTCGGCTTCGGCGCGCTGGCGATCCGCTTCCTTGCGCTGCTCTTCTTGCTCGGCCTCGCGCTTCTTGCGCTCCTCTTCGTCGAGGCGTGCCTGTTCCTCGGCTTCTTGCTGGCGACGTTCGGCCTCTTCGCGTTCGGCCCGTTCGGCTTCCTCGCGCTGGCGCTTGGCTTCTTCCAGCGCCTGGGCCGCGGCTTCGCGTTCCGGGTCGCTCTGTTCCTTTTCGGAAATCTCGCCACGCTTGACGTAGGTGCGACGCTTGCGCACTTCCACATTGACCGTGCGCGACGGCACGGCACCACGCGAACGGGTGCGACCGGCGCCGCCGGTGGGCACCTTCAACTCACTCACGCTCTTGCGCGTCAGTGTGACCTTGCGCGGCTGCGTCGTATCTTCCGATTCGGCCTTACCATGGCTCGAACGCAGATAGGTGAGCAACTTGATCTTGTCCTCATTGGTCACCGCGGCATCGGGTTCACTGACCTCGATTCCGGCTTCCTTGAGCTGGGTAATCAGGCGATCGACTTCGACGCCCAATACATCAGCAAGTTGTGAAACAGTGACCTGAGACATGTCTATTCCTCGAACCTCGTTTATTCCTCGGCAAACCAGTGCGCACGCGCGGCCATGATCAGCTCGGCGGCCAGCTCGGGATCGAGCTCCTCGATTTCCTCGAGTTCGTCGACCGCGCACTCGGCCAGATCGTCGCGCGTGCGAATGCCCTTCTCGGCCAGGCGGTAGGCGATGGTATCGGTCATGCCTTCCAGATCAAGCAGATCCTGCTCCGGCTTGTGCTCCTCGAGTTGTTCCTCGGAAGCGATCATTTGCGTCAACAGGGCATCGCGGGCACGCTGGCGCAGTTCGGCCACAATGTTCTCGTCGAACTCTTCGACCTCGAGCAGTTCGCTTTCCGGTACGTAGGCGACTTCCTCGATATTGGTAAAACCTTCCTGCACCAGGATGGTGGCAACCTCCTCGTCGACATCAAGCTTGATCTTGAACATCTCGAGGAGCGTGGTGGCTTCCGATTCGCTTTTCTGCTCGGCTTCCTCGATGGTCATGACATTGAGGTTCCAGCCGGTCAACTCGGAAGCGAGCCGCACGTTCTGCCCACCGCGGCCGATCGCCTGCGAGAGATTCTCTTCCTCGACGGCGATATCCATGCTGTTGGTGTCTTCATCGACCACGATCGAGTGGACTTCAGCCGGTGCCATGGCGTTGATCACGAACTGGGCCGGGTTCTCGTCCCACAGGATGATGTCGATGCGTTCACCGGCCAGCTCGTTCGAGACGGCCTGCACGCGCGAACCCCGCATGCCCACGCAGGCACCGATCGGGTCGGTACGCTCATCGAGCGCGTTGACGGAGATCTTGGCTCGGCGCCCCGGATCGCGGGCCGCACCCTTGAGCTCGATCAGATCCTGGCCGATTTCGGGCACCTCGAGCTTGAACAACTCGATGAGAAATTCGTTCATGGTGCGGCTGACGAACAGCTGCGGTCCGCGCACTTCCGGACGCACCTCGTAGAGATAGCCGCGTACGCGATCGTTGATGCGCGCCGTTTCCCCGGGAATCGTGTGGCGTGAAGGAATGAAGGCCTCGGCATTCTCGCCCAGATCGAGCATAATGCCGCCTTTTTCCATGCGCTTGATCTGGCCACTGACCAGTTCGCCGACACGCTCTTCGAAGGCTTCGACCACCTGGGCCCGCTCGGCCTGGCGCACGCGCTGAACGATGACCTGCTTGGCGGCCTGTGCGGCAATGCGCCCGAACTCCGGCGGCTCCATCGGCTCTTCGATGTAGTCGCCAACTTCCAGGTCGGGGTCGTGCTTGTGCGCGTCGGCCAGGCGAATCTGACGGTCTTCGGACTCCAGCTCGGCCTCCTCCTCGTCGTCGGAGATCACCTCCCACCGGCGAAAAGCCTCGTAATCGCCGGTGCTGCGATCGATCGCAACGCGCACCTCGATGTCTTCGGGGTGGCGTCGGCGCGCAGCCGATGCCAACGCGGCCTCGATGGCCTCGAAGATCGTCTCGCGCTGCAGGCCCTTCTCGTTGGAGACGGCCTCGACTACCTGCAGAATTTCCTTGCCCTTACTCATGATTGCCAAGTTCCGCAAATAAGAATCCGTTTCAATGTCGCTTCTGCGCCAACAGCGCATCCACGTCCGGCGCCAGGTTGGCGCGCTGAATGTCGGCAATGGTCAGCGTGTACTGCTCACCGTCCACATCCATAATCACTTGTTCGTCGTCGGCACCGATGATCAGGCCCTTGAACTTGCGGCGCCCGTCCATCGGCACGGCCAACATCACCTTCGCAACTTCGCCGACAAAGCGGGCGAAATGCGCGCCGGTGAACAGCGGCCGCTCGATACCCGGGGAAGAGACTTCCAGCGTGTACTGACCGCTGACCGGGTCTTCGACATCCAGCAGGGCCGACACTTCGTGGCTGACTCGTTCGCAATCGTCGACCCCGATGCCGACTTCCGGCCGGTCGATATAGAGCCGGATCAGCCGATTCTTGGGGTTGGACTGGTACTCGATGCCGACGAACTCGTAACCGAGATCCTCGACCAGCGGCGCCAGCAACGTTTCCAGCTTGTCGCTAACAGCCACGATGTTCTCTCCGGCCCGTAACGAAAAAAGCCCCTTAAACCAGGGGCTTTTTTCATCTCCAAAAACCTGGTAGCGGGGGCAGGATTCGAACCTGCGACCTTCGGGTTATGAGCCCGACGAGCTGCCAGACTGCTCCACCCCGCAATCGAATTCACAATTATATGGTCGACTCCCATTCTTTGCAAGCCCGAGCCTTGTCCAATGACACATGAGCCTGAACGGGGACCGCGTTTCCAACGAGAAGTGAGCCTG
>NZ_QVMV01000001.1 GCF_003417465.1 Wenzhouxiangella sp. 15190 | reverse complement strand
CGCCTCGGCACCGATCGTGCTGGCGCAGGTCGCCGAGGCCGGCAAGCTCGAAAAGGGAGACCGCGTCGCCCTGCTAGGCATCGGCTCGGGGTTGAACTGTTCCATGGCCGAGATCGTCTGGTAACGAAAAACCAGGACACACATGATTATCCAGGCCGAATCAGCTTCTCCGTGGCCGCTCAGAGATGGAAAAGGTTAGGGCGGAAGTGGCTGCGATTGAGCGTATCAATCGGTCCGCCGGTCGGCTGAGCTCGAGATTAAAGAACCTTTGCTACCGGAACCACTTTGAAGTCCGGGTTGTCCCTGAAGAACTGCCGAAGGGTCCAGATGTGGGCCTGGCCCATCATGAGCACCACTCGATCATCTTTTTCTTCTACTTCGTGTGCGACATTGGCATAGATGCGGAGATTTCTCTTGTACCACTGTGCCACCATGTCCGCGCCGATATGGTGCTCGGTGAACCCGATCCAGTTGGTAGAGGTGCGCTCGAGCAGGCTTGAGAATTCCCGGAGGCTCAGAACCCTGGTTTCCGGGTGCCGGCCCTCGCTCTCTGTCCCGTCGCGGTCCCGTACGATGACATAGTCGACTTCCGCGTCGGGGGTATCGACGAGGCGGGCGTCGACACTTTCGATGGCGCCGCGCAGATCCTCCATGTGCTGCGGTTCCAGCTCGAGGTCGGCGCGGAAGGTGCTGCCGGCCAGGTCGCTTTCCCGGCGGATTTCTGCCCCGGATCCCTCGAAGCTTCCCATGCGGGCGTAATAGTAGATGTAGTTCTTGTGGTTTTCCCGCAAGCTGGATTCGGTATTGATCTCAAGGAGAAATTGCCGCAGCGAGTGCTCGGCGAGGGAAGGGCGGGTGGCGGCGAAGTCTTTGGCGAATTGCCGATGGCTCTTCAGCAACTGGGGGTTGTGCTCTTTCGCTACCTGGCGTGCACGGCTGTCCGGCACCAATACTTCAGCATCCGCGCAGTCCACGCCGTCCAGGTCGCGGGCTGAAGCCGCCCGGAAAGCCAATTGGTGGATTTCCCCGCGACCCGAGCGCGATCCGGGCTTCGCAAGGTCCAGGTCACCATTGCGGTAGGCGCGATAGTCAGAATCGAAAATCGACTGGTTCTCGGGGGAGCATTCAACAAAGAATCGGTCAGTCTCCCAGTCGGCGATACGGGAAGCGAGATCTTCAAGTTCCTGCTGGCGCCTTTCGGAAAGAATGTCGGCTACGCCGGTGCCGTGGCGGTCGGTTGTGCTGCCGGCGAAGTGCGTGGTTCCCAGCAGCACGATCTCGGTGGCATCTTCCCGGTGGTGTCCCGGATCCTTGTCCACGGGTGGTTGAGCCGCGCACCCGGCAACGGTGAGGAACGCGCCCCCCAGTGCCGTGAATCCAAGGCGTTTTGCGTAAGGCAGCGGATCGCGGTATTTCATTTCGTCGGCGGGTGAAATGGTTTTAAAGTCAATGAGATAGGTTAAATGAGTTCCCGCCGTAATGTAAAGTCGCTCGAAAAAACCAGAAAAAACCAGGACACCCACGATTTTCCTGACTGAATCGGCTTCGTAGCGGTCAGCCGCGTACCAGTTGGCTGCACTGTCATCAGCGATGCAGCCACCAGCAACCGCCGTTCATGACCAGCTTGAAATCCGTGCGAATGGTCTGGCCCGGGCGCTCTGGAACATACTGGTCCAGCCAGAGCCGGGTCGGCTGTTCCTCGCCATCGAGTTCGATCGACTCGACCTTGACGCCGAGCAGGCGCCGGCTGCTGATGACTTTCAGTTCGCCCATCAGTATGTCGGCGCTGCTTCGGGTGTCTTCCATCCAGTGGTAGATGCCCGAGAGCTTGTTGACGTCGCCTGAATCAAGCACGGCACTGACCTGGGCGTGGAAAATATCGATCTGCCGTGAGCAGTCATAATGCGGCGAAGGCGGGTTGAGTTCTGCTGGCCGGACAGGTTCTTCTACCCGGTCCCGCGCCTGCAGCGCGCTGCAGGCGCGATCGGTGAAGATCTTCACGTTGTCTTCGCCGATGCATCGATGAATGTCGGACTTGACGGAAGCCGACGCGGCGCCGCCCGATATCGGCAGCCAGGCCAGCAAAGCGACGGCCAGGACGGTGTTCCTCAAAGGTTCTTGAGCAAATTTCCGAGCGCCAGCAGGACGAATCCGACCACGACCATCCAGAGGGCATAGGCCGCAAGCGCGGGGATCGTTCCCAGGGCCGACAGAACGCCCAGCACCACGATGATGACAGCGATCCAGAACGTGATGACCTTTGGTCGGCTGAGTTTGGGTTGGTTGACTTTCATTAGGGAATTTCCTAAAAATCGTGGATATCCGAGCTTTCGTCAATTACTGGCTGACGCGGATTGTGCCCGACTTGATCATCTGACCGCCGGCCACGGGGGACTCCATCCGTGCGTTGTACGTCACCGTCCCTGTTTTCCCGAAACAGAGGCTGGCGCTCTCGTTGGGTTGGATGGTGGCCGTTTCCTGCTGCCTTCGCAGGAGGCTTGAAAACCCGCTCTGACAGGTTACATCGGCCAGCGCGTCGTCCAGAAACTCGACCGTGACAGGCGTGCTCCGCTTGTTCACCCAACGGACTTCGTCGCCGGGCCGCACCCGTAGGTTGACCGGGGTCATACGCTCTTCGAAACTGACGTCGTGAACCGTGCCGGTCCTGGTGGTGTTCGGTATGCTTCCCGTGCCCTGGATGGTGGCGCAGCCGGCGATAGTCGCCAGTAGCGCGGCGCCGACCATCATTTGTTTCATGCAATACATGCTGTTCCGATCTCGCTGCGTATTTGGGCAGGTAGCTTGCCAATCAGGCCGGGGGCGGGTCTGTACGGTAGCGTACTTGGCGCAAGAGAATCAGGCGACGCAGACTCGATGTCAGGAGGCTGGGCAGTCCCTGAAAATCAATCAGAACAAGGACACCCCAAGACTGGTAGCGATAACTCAGCCTTGCATCGGCACCAGGGTGATCTCGACCCGGCGATTCTGCGCGCGACCACTTTCGGTTGCATTGCTTGCGATCGGATGCGCTTGTCCGGCGCCGACGACCATGGTGCGATCGCGCAGCACGCCGCGGTTGCCGAGGTAGCTGTCGACTGAAGCGGCGCGACGTTCGGAAAGACCCTGGTTGTATTCTGGCGAGCCGGTGCTGTCGGTGTGGCCCGCAATCTCGATAACGGTCTGATTGTATTCGTTGAGTGTGTCCGACAACGTGTCGAGCACCGAGAGAAACCGCGGTTGCACCTCGGCTGAGTCAAAACCGAAAGTGATGGCACCCGGCATGGATAGCGTGATGTTGTCGCCTTCGCGCACCACATCCACGCCGGTGCCAGCCATGCTGCGTCGCAACTCCGCCTCCTGGCGATCCTGATAGACGCCTACGGCACCACCTGCGATTGCACCCACGCCTGCTCCGATCATTGCGCGTTGGCGCCGCTCAGTGGCGTCACCACCACTGAGCAAGCCGGCAACCGCGCCAATGCCTGCTCCGATGAGGGCGCCACTGCGGGTACGGTTCGGGTCATCGGGATCGGTCGTTTGCCCGGTATGAGTGGCGCAGCCGGCCAGGCTGAGGCTGGCGGCCAGCACGGTGGCGACGAGGGTCTTGCCGGAATGATTGTTCATGCGAGCCTGCCTGTTTTATGGAATAAGCATGACGATACGCCAGGGCCAGACTGCCCGTCTGTGCGATGCCGCGCTGATGGCCGCATCCGGGACCGGGAATCGGTGCACCCATGACTTGTAGGAGACCTCTTGCAAATCGTGGCTGTCCTGGATTTGCTCTTCTGGATTGCTCCATGGGCTAACTCGGATCCGGATACTGGAAATCAATAAATAGGGTTCTTATACTTCCGTATACCCAGTGACTGTATTGATTCGGTACGCTTTGAGCCACACGGTTGAGCGGGATATTGGGCGTTTCGGGAGGGAGGAAGCTATGAGTATTTCCGCGCTGGTACTGTTGGGGTTTATCGGGTGGATACTCGCCCTGATCATCTCCATGGAGTTGATGCGCAGTTTTCTTGTCTTTAGCGGTCGCTGGGATCCGGATGACGGTTTTCGACCGGATGGCTCGGATGTTTCGCCCTTTGCGCATCGGTTGGCTCGGGCGCATGCCAACTGTTACGAGAGCTTTCCGTTCATCGGCGGGCTTCTGCTGCTGGCAATCCTGACGGGTAATTCGGGAGTTACGGATCCGCTGGCACCGTGGTTGCTGGCGGCCCGGATCGGGCAGTCAACTATCCACCTGATCTCTTCGGTCGGGGTGGCGGCCTATATCCGGCCGACCCTGTTCTTTGTTCAGCTCGTCATCGCCGCTTGGTGGGCCATTGCTCTGCTGATGCAGGCGGTCGGCGGTTGATCGTCGAATAAGAATCAGGGCACCCAGCAATTGCTAAAGACCGTGGGTATCCTGGTTTTTCGGTCCGTTGGGCGGCTGGTTTGGGTGGCGTCGGTCTTTCAGAGGGGTCTTTTCTGCGCATCGGACGGTGTGCAGGCTGTCCAAAGCCGATTTCAGCCACGGGCTGGAGTTATATGGACACCCACCATCGCGTAGCGATTCCCCCCGACTCAGGCGATTCATCAGGCTATCGCGATAACTTCGGCTGCACGGAATGATCTGACCCTGGCGCATATGAATCCGGGCGTCTCCGGTATCGAGCGGCTCGATCGACGACACCTGGTCCAGATTGACGATGTAGCTGCGGTGGACGCGCTCGAAATGCTCCGGGGGCAGTTGTTCCGACAGGCCAGAAATGGTGCTGCGCAACGGATATTCCCGCTCGCCCACGTGCAGGTTGACGATTCGGCTGCATCGGCCCCGGCGCTCGACTGGCTGGCGGAGATCCGCGAATACCAGGGTCAGTCACGACTCATCGAGGAAGTTCGCATGATCGACGGTGACGAGGTTTTCGGCTTTCGCCTGACCGACCGGGCCATCGACATGACCCTGTGGGCCACCGAACAAGGTCGGCCCGTGTTGCTCGAAATGGAAACCGGACCCGAAGGGGCCGCGGCCACCACGGAAATCCGGTTCGACTTCGATCAGCCGGTGGACCCGGACCGCATCAGTCTGGCCGTGCCGGAAGGCTACTCGCTCGGCACCGAAGTTGACGACGACTGACCGATCCGGCGTTTGCTGAAGCAGCCCGGAAAATAAGGACACCGTGAACTCCCGGTGTCCTGGATTTTCCTCCGCTCGAGGCGCAGTTGTCAGCACCTGTGTAATCGCTCACCATAACCGTGCATCAAAGGGACTTATGGAGCGCCCATGGCAGAGTCGAGACATCGGCGGAAACTGGAAGAGCGCATGGTATCGGCGGTCTCGGAAACCATTGCCGAAACGATGCCCGAATCTCGTGGGCGACATCCAGAGGTCACGCTGGATAGCAGGCTCGAGAGTGATCTGGGCCTCGACAGCCTGACCCGCGCCGAACTGCTGGTGACGGTCGAGGAAAGATTCGGCGTGCAGCTGCCGGAGCGGCTGCTCGGCGATGCGGATACCCCGCGCGACATCCTCGACGAGGTCATGCGTCTGCTGGGCGAAGAACCCCGGAAGCGAGCCGAAGCTAAGCGGGCTGAAGACGAGGAGTCGGAAGCCGGTCTCGAAGTGGGCAAGCAGGATCGCGAGCATTTCTCGGTTCCCGATTTCGAGACCCTTCAGGAAGCCTTGAGCTGGCATGCGCGGGAGCATCCCGACCGGACTTACCTGCACTGGGTAAAGGGCTACGACGATGTCAGGCCTCTGAGCTTCGGGGACCTTCATCGCGGTGCCTTGCGCGTCGCCAACGGCCTGTTCCAGCACGATATCGATCGACGTGACACTGTGGCACTCATGCTGCCCACCGGCCACGACTACTTCCATGGTTTTTTCGGCGCCCTCTACGCCAACGCCATACCCGTGCCCCTGTACCCACCAATGAGGGCATCCCAGATCGAAGAGCACCTTCAGAGACAGGCGTCGATTCTCAACAACGCCGGGGCGCGCGTCATGATCACGGTGCCGGAAGCGAAGAAGCTTGCCGCCGTGGTCAAGGGCATGGTGCCCTCGCTCGAGCATGTATTGACGCCGGATGAGGTCTGGGGCAACGCCATGGACCGGCCCGTAAAAGGCATCAAAGGGGACGATATCGCCTTTCTGCAGTACACATCGGGGAGTACGGGGGATCCCAAGGGCGTCAAGCTCAGCCACGCCAATCTATTTTCCAATATCAAGGCCGGAAACGAAGTGATCGATGTGGACCAGGACGATGTGTTCGTCAGCTGGTTGCCGCTCTACCACGACATGGGCCTGATCGGCACCTGTCTGTCCAGTCTCTGGTATGGCATGCACCTGGTCATCATGTCGCCGCTGCTGTTCATCACCCGGCCCCGTTGCTGGTTGTGGGCGATTGCCGAGTTTGGAGGGACCCTCTCGCCATCGCCCAACTTCGGCTACGAGCTATGCCTGAAGAAGCTCGACGATGAAGACATGGAAGGACTCGATCTGGCCTCGTGGCGCGTGGCCTTCAACGGCGCCGAGGCGGTCAGCCCCGCTACCGTTGAGCGTTTCATCGACCGTTTCGGCAAGTGGGGTTTCCGGCCCGATGCCATGGCCCCGGTCTACGGCCTGGCCGAGAACTGTGTGGCGTTGACCTTTCCCGAAGAACCACGCGAGCCGGTTATCGACAGCATCGACCGGGATCGATTCCAGAAGACCGGGGAGGCGAAACCGGTTTCGCCGAGGGATAAGACGGCGCTCAGGTTCGTGTCCTGCGGCAAGCCCGTTCCCCGGCATGAAATCCGCATCGTGGACGATGATGGCCAAGAGCTGGAGGAGCGCCGGGAGGGCAACCTGCAGTTCAGAGGCCCGTCCGCCACCAGCGGCTATTACCGGAATCAGGAAAAGACCGACGAACTGTTCGACGGCAAGTGGTTGAATACGGGAGACAGGGGTTATATCGCCGACGGCGAATTGTATGTGAGCGGCCGCAACACGGACCTGATCGTCCGGGCGGGCCGCAATATCTACCCGGGCGAGATCGAAGAGGCCGTTGGCGAACTCGACGGCGTCCGGGCCGGTTGCGTCGCTGCCTTCGCCTCCGGAATGGGAGAGAGCGAGGGGGAGAGGCTGATCGTCGTGGCCGAGACGCGGGAGGCCAACGAGAGCAGGATCGCGGAACTCAAGGAGCAGATGCATCGAATTGCCATGGACAAACTGGGTATCGAGGTGGATGAGATCGTCATGGCTCGGCCGCACACGGTGCCGAAGACATCCAGCGGCAAGCTGCGGCGTAATGACTGCAGGCTTCGGTACGAGCGGGACGAACTCGAGCCCAAGGAAGAGCCGGTCTGGCGGCAACTGGCAAGGCTGGCAAGGGGTACCTGGCGGCAACAGGCGCGGCGTGGGCTCCAAAGCACAGGTCGCTGGGCCTACTCGGCCTGGGCGTGGACGGCCCTGGGGGTGGTTTTCGTGTCGCTGTGGATCCTGGTCAATGTCCTGCCCGGACTTCGCCTGCGGTGGCAGCTGGCCCATCGGGGCGCCAGGCTGGTGGCGTTGCTTACCGGTACCTGGCTGCAGGTCGACGGCGCCGAAAGGCTGCAGGAACTGCCGCGCAGCTGCGTGATTGTCGCCAACCACGCCAGTTATGTCGACGCACTGGCGCTGGCCGCCGCCATCCCCGTGCCGGTGAGTGTCGTCGCCAAGGCGGAGCTGTTTGACGTTCGCGGCCTGAAACGTTTCCTCAAGCGCACTGGTGTCGAGCCCGTCGAGCGGACGAGTGCCGAAAGCAAGGTGCGTGATTCAAGGCGGATTGCCGAGCGCGCCCAGGGCCGCCGGCTTCTGTTCTTCCCCGAAGGCAGCTTCGACGCAGCGCCGGGGCTGCGTCCGTTTCACATGGGCGCATTCGTGACTGCGGCCGTGCTCGAGGGGACAGTGGTACCCATCGCCCTGAAGGGAACCCGGCAGAAGCTGCCGGCAGATCGCTGGAACCCGAGGCCGGGTCCGGTAAGCGTGCTGGTTGGAGAAGCGATCGAGGCAGAAGGCGACGACTGGAAGTCGGCGGTCGAACTGCGCGACCGTGCGCGGCGGGCGATACTCGAGATGAGCGGCGAGCCCGACCGGCTGTCCCGAGAGAGCTGAACGAAAACCAGGATACCCCTTCAGGCTGCAGGAAAACTCCTATAGATCGTGGGTGCCCCGAACTTGCCAGCTAGCAGGCGCTCGGTCCGACAATCCGCCGGGCCGCGAGCAGCACGATCATCATGGCAAGAACGGCCAGCGCCCAGCGGGCGTCGAGCGGCACGGGTTCCGATATTGACATAACTCATACTCACCAGTGTAAGCTAATCCGCGATTCCCTCCGGGAAACAATCAGGATGCCCACGATTTTCTGACGACGCTGCGCGCGCTGGCGGACAGCCTGACCCTCGATCTGGATGATCTCGAACCGGTAGCCTCGTAACTGATGCCATTTCCCGGACAGGACATAATCACGCGGCGGTTGCTGGCGTTTTGCATGATTGCGAGCGCATGCCTCTGCGTTCCCCATACCGGGCATACGGGTGAGCTGGCGGACGACACCGTCGCACGGCTGGACAGCGTGCTGGAGGACCTGCGCGCGGCGCATGACGTGCCCGGGTTGGCCGTCGGCATTCTGGAGAACAGCGAGCCGGTTTATGCGAAGGGCTTCGGCGTGCGCAGCCTTGAGACAGACGCGCCCGTCGATGCCGACACGTTGTTTCCGGTCGCCTCAATCTCCAAGACCTTCACGGCGACGGCGATCATGCAACTTGCCGAGCGGCAGGCCGTCGACCTGAATGCGCGGTTGTCGACATACCTGCCGCAGTTCCGGCACAGCGGCATTTCCATCCTCAATCTGCTGACCCATACGGCGGGTCTGCCGGATGATTACGCGCCGACGGGGCGCAGCGGAGAAGAGGCCGTGCCGGCCTATGTCGCGCAAGTCGCTTATGACGGCACTGATTTCACGCCCGGCACCGACTGGGCCTACGCCGATACCCATTTCAACATCCTCGGCGCGGTAGTGCAGTCGCTGACGGAGACACCCTTCCCCGACTACGCGAAGGACAAGCTGCTGGAGCCGCTGGGCATGACACGCAGCAGCTTTCGGCCCGTCGCGGATATGGAAAATGTTGCCCTGCCGCATACCGGCTGGCTCACGCTCAGCCCCGGCGGCGGGCGGCCATGGGATGTTGCCTTTGCGCCAAGCGAGGGACTGCACAGCTCGGCACGCGACATGCTGATATGGGCCAAAGCCAATCTGGACAATGACCCGCGCCTTTTGCTGCCGGGCAATTACGCCACTGTGCATAAACTGCGCACGGATACCGCATGGGACGGTGTGCGCATGGCCCTTGGCTGGCAGGTAGAAGGCCCGCCAGGCTCGCCTGTCCTGCGCCACGCCGGGGGCATGGACGGGGTCGCAGCACTGCTGACCCTCTATCCCGACACGGAGCGGGCAATCGTCATCCTGTCCAACTCCGAAAAGACACCACGCTTCGAGATCCGCCGCGCCATCAATGCGATTCTCGACGGTGAGACATATACCCCCCAATCCGGCAGCGGGATGGGCCTGTGGGGCGTGTTGCTCGGTATCCTGTTGGGCGCTGGCGCACTGTATCTGGGCTTCATGGTCTGCAGGCACAGGAAAAGCTAAAACCAGGACGAAAACCAGGGCACCCACGATTGTCCTGGCTGAGTCAGCCTTGCCTCGGTCTGACTGAATCGCCCTGGGTTTCCCGACCCATCCATTACGATGGTTTTCACACTCGAGCGGAGCCGAAACCATGAACGACAAGCAGGCCGTGACCCGTCTTCTGATGAATCGCGATCGGTTTTCCGACATGAAGACCGATTCGCCCGGCCAGCGGCCCGACGCGCTGGAAGGCGAGGTGATCCTGGCGCTGGACCGGTTCGCGCTGACCGTCAACAACATCACCTACGCAGCCTTCGGCGACGCGCTGCACTACTGGGATTTCTTCCCCACCGGCGTCGAGGGCTGGGGTCTGCTGCCGGTCTGGGGCTACGCAGACGTGGTCGATTCCGGCGTCGACGGCATCGACGTCGGCCAGCGATATTTCGGCTATTACCCCACCGCCACGCATTTGTCGGTGCATCCGGGCAAGTCCGGCTCGGAAAGCTTCCGCGACGACGCGCCGCACCGGCGCGAACTGCCGGCGGTCTACAACTGGTATCAGCGCACCGACGACAACCGCTTCCACGACGACGCCACCGAACCGCTGAACGCGATCTTCCGGCCGCTGTTCGTCACCGCCTATGGGCTTGCCGACTTTCTCGCTCAAAACGATTTCTTCGGCGCCGAACGCGTCGTGCTCTCCAGCGCATCGAGCCGGACCGGCTACGCGGTCGCGTTCTGTATCAGCCAGCTCAAGCCGACCGAAACGATCGGCTTGACGTCGGCCGGGCACCGCGAGTTCGTCGACGGGCTGGGTCTTTATGCCAGCGCGCTGGCTTACGACGACCTCGAGGATCTGGAAGCCGACAAGTCGACCGTGTACGTGGACGTCGCTGGCAATGCCGACGTGCAAAAGCGCATCCATCGGCATCTGGGCGACAAGCTGGTCCACGACGCCGCGCTGGGCGCCGCCCATCGCCACGAGCCGCCCCAGGCGCCCGACGATCTGCCCGGCCCGGCGCCGAAATTCTTCTTCGCCCCGGACTGGGTGGCGCAGCGCCAGGCCGACTGGGGTGCGGCGGGCTTCGAGCAGCGAATCGGTCAGGCGACCGCCGGATTTTTCGATTACGTGCGTGGCAAACAGCTGATCGACGTCCGGCAGCAGCAGGGCCTGGACGCGGCGCGCGACATCATCGGCGAAATGCTCGATGGCCAAACCGACCCGGCGGTCGGCCACGTCGTGCGGCTGCGCGGAAGCTGACGACCAGCTCACTGATCGAATCGCCGACCCCGGCGAGATGCCCTCCTTTTCCAACGACAGCAACGAGGAGACTCGATGAAAGCCCTGCGCACCCCTGACAGCCGTTTCCAGAATCTGGCGGGTTTCGATTACCGACCCCATTACCTGAACGTGGATGATTTCGAAGGCGGCGAGCTGCGCATGCACTACCTGGACGAGGGCCCGCAGGACGGGCCGATCGTCCTGCTGATGCATGGCGAGCCTTCCTGGTGCTACCTGTACCGCAAGATGATTCCGATCATCACCGCCGCCGGCTACCGGGCAATCGCACCGGACCTGATCGGCTTTGGCCGGTCCGATAAACCGGCCGATCGCAAGGACTACACATACGCTCGCCACATGGGCTGGATGCAGTCCTTCCTGGACCAGCTCGACCTGAGGGATATCCACCTTGTATGCCAGGACTGGGGTGGCTTGCTGGGGCTGCGCCTGGTGGGAGAGAGCCCGGACCGCTTTGCGTCCGTGGTTGCCGCCAATACATTTCTCCCAACCGGCGACACGGACCCGGGACCCGCCTTCGAGAAGTGGCGGCGCTTCTCCCAGGAAACCCCGGAGTTCCACATTGCCGGCGTGATCAAGAGCGGCACCGTGACCCCGCTGCCTCAGGACGTCATGGACGCCTACAACGCCCCTTTCCCGGATGAGACCTACAAGGAAGGCGCCCGTCAGTTCCCGATGCTGGTCCCGACCACGCCAGATGACCCCGCCACCGAACCCAACCGGCAGGCCTGGAAAGTACTCGGTCAATGGCAGAAGCCCTTCCTGACGGCGTTCAGTGACTCCGACCCCGTGACCCAAGGCGCGGACAGGATCTTCCAGAAGGTCATCCCCGGAGCCCAGGGACAGGACCACGTCACGATCAACCAGGGCGGTCACTTCCTGCAGGAAGACCAGGGGGCAACCCTGGCGGAGGTCGTGGTGCGGTTTCTGGATAAATCCCGGTGAGCTAGTCGACGCCACAGAGGAACGCGCGCCGGACGCAGCGGCGGCGCAGCATAGGCAATGAAGTGCTCGCGGTTTGCGCGGAACGCGCAAGAAGCGAGTGCTGAATGCCGTCATGCGTGGAAGAAGCCGGGCTACTCGTCGCTGACCAGTTGGCTGCGCGGATACTTCATGCGCCGATCCTGCCACCAGGCTGAGAACCGGCCAATCCTTAGACTGCCGTGTAAGGCTGTGGGAAAATTCCTACAAATCGTGAGTGTCCTGGATTTCAAGTGTCCTGGATTTCAGGGCACTTTCCGACCCCCAGCCTCATCATCCCGTAAAAATCAGTCGTCAAAGCACACGTCAATTTCCGCGCCATGTGCCGTGAACCGTTCGAGGACGAAACTTTTCTTCACCCGGACCTCCGGACATTCAATGCGATTGCCATCTTCATTGCCGCAATGCAGCAGTTCCACATTGAGCTTCAGCTCTCTGCAGATATGTTCATCAACCGAACCGATGTGAACATCGTTCTGGAAGACGCCGAAGCTTGGTCCCTGCAGCGCAGCCTCTATTGCGTCTGAATGAAGAACGTCGCCGGCCGGGCCGATGATTTCGACCTCACCGGCGACCGATCTGACTGCGGAATTGCCCGTGACGGCGAAGTTAACGATAGCTTCACATGGCGGCATTGCGCCGTAGTTTTCCGCCAACGTTTCAAGCGTAAGCCTTGATGGTTCGGTGGTACTGCGAGGTTCACAGCGTGGTTCCGGCACTTGCTGCGGCTCGGACTCCGAGGAGCATCCCGGCAAAGCGATGAACGATGACAGCGATATACCCAGGGCAATGGCGAATTTTTTCATTGACAGCACCGTGAATTCACGCACCCATGATTTTCTCCGAAATCAACTGGAGCCGGGGCCGGGAATCAGTACGCCATGATTCCTAGGAGATCACCTACAAATTGTGGCTGTTCTGAGTTTTCTACTGAATTTTCTACAACCAGATTTTCCTCTCGGTCTATCTTTGTGCGGCCCTGTTCATTGCATCGCCCAGCACCTCGGGCGGTTGCGCGCCGGAGATGCCCTCGTTGAGCTGTGTGAAAACGAAGCAGGGCACGCCCGTGATACCGAGCTTGCGAGCCAGGTCTTCGTCGTTGCGCACGTCCTCGGCGTAATCGGTCCCATCGAGTAGCGCCGACAAGTCGCTGCCGGCAAGACCGGTTTCAATGGCGATCGCCAACAGGGTATCGGGGTCGGAGATGGACCGCCCTTCATGCAGATATGCCTGGAACAGTTTTTCCTTCAACTCGGTCTGGCGATCGTGCTGATAGGCGAACGCCAGAAGCCGGTGGGCATCAAAGGTATTCGACGGCCTGATCCAATCGAAACGGATTTCCAGGTCGTGACCGCGGCCGGCTTCGACCATGCGAGCGATGAAGGCCTCGGCCTCGTCCCGGCTGGTGCCGTATTTGTCCGCTAATCGGGCCACGTAGTCGACCGCTTCCGGCGCATCGGCCGGCGCGTCCGGGTTAAGCTCGAAGGCTCTCCAGCGGAGTGCGACCTCGTGGTCCGAGGATGCGATGGCCGCTTCCAGCGAGCGCTTACCGATCCAGCACCACGGACAGGCTATATCGGACCAGATTTCGATGTTGACAGAACTCATACTCACCAGTGTAAGCGAATCCATGCTTGCCTCCGGTGAAAGAAAGATCGGGACACACATTATTCGAAAAAGACCGGGAAAAACCCCGGGGCAGGCCTTGTTTGAAAGGCCTGTTATTCATCCGACTCGGGTTCGGTTTCCGACTGCCCGGTCAACGCGGTAGTGGTGGCTTCGTCCGGATAGCCGTCAGGCACCAGCCCGTGATCGAGCTGGAATTCACGCAATGTGCTGCGGGTGGACGGGCCGAGAATGCCGTCGGCTTTGCCGGGTGCATAGCCGAGACTGATGAGCTGATTCTGCAGTGTCGCGATGTCGGCCGTAGCGAGGCGTTGCCGAGCTTTAGGGAAATTGGCGCGCAGAGGACCGGTACCGGCAATGCGGTCGGCGAGATGGCCAACGGCAATGGCAAAAGACGTCGAGCGGTTCCAGCCCATGATCACCTCGAAATTGGCGTAGACCAGAAATGCCGGACCGGCATGGCCCATGGGTACCAGCACCGGGCCACTCATGTCGGCCTCGGGCAGCGGCCTTCCATCGGCTTGGCGCACGCCCAGCGCTGCCCATTCGGTCAGCGATCTTGTTTGCCCGGCGCCGATGCGTTCATACGCGAAGTCTTCTGGCAGCCTGATCTCCCGACCCCAGCGCTGACCGGTCTGCCAGCCCAGACTTTGCAGCAGCTTGGCCCCGGAGGCCAGGGCGTCGGCCGGGTTGTTCCACAAATCGATCCGGCCATCACCGTCGCCGTCGACAGCATGCTCATAGTAGGCCGAGGGCATGAACTGGGTCTGTCCCATAGCCCCTGCCCAGGAACCGCGCATCGCTTCCGGTTGCAGTCGCTCGCGTTCGATCAGCCTGAGCCCAAACAGCAGCTCGGTGCGAAAAAAGGTGCTGCGGCGCGGGTCGCAGGCAAGTGTTGCCAAGGAATCCAGCGTCGGCATATTGCCGGTATTGCGGCCAAAGTTTGATTCCATCCCCCACAGGGCGACCAGGTACTGACCGGGAATCCCGTAGTCATGATGCAGGCGCATGAGCAGATTGCGATGCTGTTCCATCAGTTCACGCCCACGCTCGATACGCGCAGACGTGATCCGACTGCGCAGATAGGCGGCCAGAGTTTGATGGAGCTCCGGCTGAGCGCGGTCCAGTTCGATCACGCGCGGCTGGAACTCCAGACTATCGAGCACCTCGTTAGTAAGCGCGCCGGGAATACCCTCGTCAAGCGCCGCCCGGCGCAATTCGACCAGGCAATCGTCAAACCCCGCCGGATCTTCGGTAACCGCCGCGACCGACGATGCCTGAAACCCCACAAGCAACAGCCCGATCGCACCGATCCGGGCTATCTGGTCGTCCATTGCCATCGCCAATTCTTCCAGAATTCCTGATTGAAAGAGTGATCATCCTACCGGAAGCCGGGCACGGCAAGCCCCGATCGCGGCCGGTACGGTCGAAAAAACCAGGACACACATAATTGAATAATGCTGATCGCAGTGAAATCCCGAGAGTGTCAAATCATGGGTTTCCCGGATTCGTCCCGGGTTGGGTGCTGTTGGAAATCAGGAAATGGGCCGGATCACGAGCACGTCAACCTCATCTGCGAACCGTGCTGAGCGGGCCGGCGGGGGATGGTTCTAGCTACCGGGTAAAGGAGGGAACAATCGAAATCCGAATCTTGAAAATTGTGTTGGTGATCTTTGTCGGATTACTGGCTTTGTTCTTTGCTGCAGCAAACATCGCGAACTGGGGCCCAGGGCTCTGGGCCGTAGCGTATGTACTTGGAATGGAAGCACACGACTATTATACCAACCGCATCTTTCTACCTATCACTAATCCCGTATTAGTGACCACGGCCTATGTGGTCATCATTGCGGGAGAGTTGCTTGTCGGCGTGCTATCACTAAAGGGAGCGTGGGACCTTTGGTGCAAGCGGAAGGGGCGTGCGTACGAGTTCAATTCGGCCAAGACGTTTGCGATACTTGGATGCGGAATGGCGGTGGTGGTCTGGTTTGGCGGCTTTATGGTGTTTGGTGGTGGTCTTTTTCAAATATGGCAAAGTGATGTCGGTGCAGGGTCATTTCGCGATGCGTTCACAGTCGCGGTAACCAGCGGAATTATTATGCTGTTCCTGAACAATCCCGATCCGTAAGTCCTTGTCCTGCAGCTCTGGCAAAACCGGGACACACGATTTTTTTCGGATGGGGAAAACCAGGACACCCACGATTTTGCTGGCTAAGTCAGCCTTGCCTCGGTCTGACTGAATCGCAGGAATCTGATATCAGGCTGCTCTCCATTCGGCACGGCCCGGTGCCGCTCGTGCCGTGACGGTCCATGGCGGTAAACCAGGTTGGCTTCGCCGTTCGATTGGCCACGACAGGGGAAAATCGGGTGAAATTCGGCCTGCAGCGGCCTGCAACCGGGGTCAAACGTCAGCGTGGTACGGCTCCGGATACCGCTGGAAGTCAGGAAATAGGGCGCTTATACTTCCTATACCCAAGAACGCCGCACCGAAAGTCTTCCCCACAGAGAATACGTTGTGAAAGGTTTGCTACCGGTCTCATTCATAGTCGCCACGCTCATGCTGGCGCTCGCCGGGTGCGCCCTGTTCTCCCCCGCCTCCACCAGCGAGCAAGACACCTCCTTGATGAATTGGCACCAAGGCTTCGAACAAGGAACAGAGGGGTGGTACGACGGTGAGGATGAGGGGCCCTGGGGATGGTGCGGCGTCATCGAGGCCGTAGAGGAGAGAGGCGGCGGCCCCGTAGACGTCGCCCCCTCGGCCGGCCAAGGCTACGCCCTTGTGAGCGCTGGACCGTGCAATGATTACTGGAGGGAGACTCTCCCTGGAGGTGCTCCATATGCTCCCGGCCCGGAAGGAAGCCTGGTCTCCGACGAGTGGCCCGATGGGGGCTACGTCACCGAGCTGGACGTGTATCTGCGCCCGTCATGGAGCGAAGCTTACGAAGGGACGCTCTCGCAAAAGCGCATCATTCAACTCGGAGCGACCGTCTTCGAGCGGGACTTCGAGATCCCGGACATTCATCCGTTCCCCCACTGGATCGTGACCGTGGACGCCGTACCTGACCAGCAGGCGCTCGACGTCTTCGACCACCAGATCGACGAGGCAGGCTGGTACACCTTCCGGTTCGTCTTTTCGGAGGAGGATGGCGAGGTAACGGCCGCGTTCGAGCTGCGCGACCGCCGCGGCGACGTTGTGACCCAGGTTGGGGAGCTGGAGCCAATGAAGGCCCAGGGAATGAGTATGGTGCCCTTTGAGGGTGAACTTCCCACGGACGAGTATGGCAGCGGGCACATCTGGTTCATGGATATTGCCAGCGGACTGCGGCTGCCGATCGACGAACACCGGGTGAGGCCGAGACGCTGATCGGTGTGCGAACCGGCAAAGAGCCAGGACACCCACGATTCATGCGTCGCGGCTAATGACCTGACTGACAGATTCCATCAAGTAGTGCGGTCGCGGTAGCCCAGCAGCCGGGCCAGCGGCCAGCTTAATAGAAACAGTAGTGAAGCCCGACAACATCACCGCCGGGCTTTTTGTAGGGCCTTGGTACTTAGAAGTTGTAGCCCAGTCCGACTGTATAGGCCCAGGATCCGTCATCCTGAAAGGCATCGTCAGCGTCGTTGGTGCTGCTGAACAAGAACTGGTACTCGACGCGAGCCAGAAAATAAGTCTTCGTCTGCACGTAGTGTTTTACACCTGTCTCCAGGCCAGCGAAGGTGCTGTTCTTGACCCCATCGCCATAGACCCCACCGAGGCTTGCACCAACGAATGGCCTCGTGCGGTCGGTGAGGAACTGGTAATTGAAGTATCCACGGGTTGAGCCGTTCCAAAAATCGTCCTTGATGCTTTCGCCTTCGATACTGGCGTAGTTAATGCTCTGGCGGATGCCAGCAACCATCTGATCGCTCAGATACCAGCCAAGGTCGCCGGTCATACCGAAGCTGCCGCTATCGAAGTCTCGATCGCTGCTGCCGGTTCCCGAGATGGAGAGCTCCTTGTCGCCATGACTTGGACCGAACTCCGCGGTTTGGGCGGTTGCTGCCATGGACAGCACACCGAATAGGCAAGTAGTAACTACTGCCGTTTTGAATTTGATCATGAGAAATTCCTTGCTTGATACAGGGTAAGGTCAGGAGGCGTGCCACTAACTGTGGCGCGAATCGTATTGCGGCAAACGCCACTTCAACCTGACAGCGCAAACGCACAGCGTCATGATCGGTGGTTCAACGCTTGGTCGTCTGTTCGTTGGCGCACCTGAGCACCGTTCCGACTCGGACATCATCCCGGCTTAGCCGCGTCTTCTTCGCACGAAAACCGGAAAACCAGGACACCCCCGATTTTCCTGGATACTCCTTTCAGCCACGCATGACGGCATTCCGTACTCGCTTCTTGCGCGTGTCGCGCAAACCGCGAGTGCTGAATGCCGTCATGCGTGGAAGAAGCCGGGCTCGTCGTTGCTGAGCAATCGGCTGCGTGGATAGGTCATGTTGGAAGATTGGCAAGGGGCCCCTCCTACAAATCATGGGTGGGTGAATTCCCAGGATAACCGCGACACTTGAAGACCAGAACCGATGAGAGCCAGCGCCGGTAG
>NZ_QVMV01000019.1 GCF_003417465.1 Wenzhouxiangella sp. 15190 | reverse complement strand
AAAGGAATTCGCCGCAAGAGCGCGCGAAGCGCGCCGGGCGAAACCGCCTTTGACTTGTCGAGGCTCGCGCACCTCTTGCGGCGGCATCAATCAGCCCAGCGGCAGCGGAGTTGAAGAACCACCCGCCATCAGCCTGCGGAGCAGGCGGGCGGAATATATTTTGACTTGTCGAGGCCCGCACCGCGACCGGTGTCACCGACCCAGCCGACGCTCCGAAGCGGGGCGCGCCCCATCTACTCCAGATCGGACAGATACGCCCTGCCCCGCAACATAAGCTGGCGAAACGCATCGGCATCATCGTTCTCGATGCTTTCGACCAAGGTCTGCACGGCTGCCAGCAGCGCCTCGCGAATGCCCTCACCGTGGCGGTTGAGCGACTGGATCTCGAAGTAGAGATCCGGGTTCTCGCCGGCCACGCCCCGTGCCACGGCCAACTGACGATCGAACGTCGTGCTCGAGAGCTTCGCCAGGCGCTCGGCCGGCACGCCGCAGTCGGCCAGGGCGGTAAAGAAGACGATGCTCAGTGCGTGCGAAAGGCCCAGCACCGGCGCCATGAGACGGTCGTGCTCGTCGAGCTCGATTACGACGACGTCGGCCAGGGTCTCCACAAAAAGCGACTTCACTGCCTCAACAGCCTCGGAGCAGCCGACGTCCATTACCAGCACATGCTTATCCGACAGCAACTGCGTATCGGGGCCGAACATGGGGTGAATGGAGCATGCCCGCAGCCCCGAATCGGCGGCCGCTCGAAGGGCCGGAAGCAGCGGCGACTTGAGCGATCCAATATCGAAGACCAGAGCATCGACGGGTTGCCGCGCGAGCTCCGCAAGCACATCGGCGGAGATACGCAGCGGGGCGGCGATGGCGATGAGGGCAACGTCCGTCGGTGCCTCGCGCCAGTCGGAGAAACGTGTCCTGCCATCGGATTCCACGGCCGGATCGGCAATCAGCACGTCAAACCCCTGGCCATCGAGGAACGCCGCCAGCCAGCGCCCCATTTGCCCGCCCCCACCGATCACGAGGGCGCGCTGTCCGTGGCCGTGTCCCGCAAGACGCAGCCGCTCCTGCTCCTGACGCGTCAAGGAGGCCTGGATCAAGCGCTGGAAGATATCCTCGGCCAATTCGGGGTCCAGCCCCTTCGATTCGGCGGCCCGGCGCACGCCGTCAAGCACCTCGCGCTCACGTCGGAAGTCACGCAATTGCCGGCCGTGCCGCTTCTTGATGCTGCCGATGTCGGAGACTAATTGCTGACGTTTCGTGGCCAGTTCGATCAGATCGGCGTCTACCCCGTCGAGTTCGTCCCGCAAGGCCTTGAGGCGCTGCGTGAGTTCCGGGTCATCCATCGGTCAGGCTCCACTTGTCATTCCCAATAGGTGCGTACATATTGCCCTCATGCAGGCACAATGTGTGCACAAATCCCTCAGGGATCGTGCAGTGCCCCGACGCCAAAGCATTCTCAAACGCAGCCTGCTCGTCAGCCTGGCAACCGTCCTCGCGGCAGCCGCCGCAGTCTGGTTCGGCGGGCCGCGCTGGCTCGACGACTCGGTCATGGCCTATGAAGGTGAAACCGGGTTGCCCGGCCTCGACGCGAGTGTCGAAGTCCTGTTCGACGAGCGTGGCATTCCGCGTGTCTATGCCGAAACGGACGCCGACGCAATGCGTGCCCTGGGCTGGCTGCATGCGGGGGAGCGCTTGTTACAGCTCGAACTGATCCGGCGCCTGGCGCGTGGAGAGCTCTCCGCCCTGGTCGGCGAAGGGGCAGTGGAACTCGATATCCTGCACCGCTCCTTCGGGTTCGCCCGGCGGGTGGCGGATGAGAAGCCCGATCTCGACGCCGAAGCTGCCGGGCTGATCGACGCCTACGTCGAGGGCATCAACCGGCAAATCGACGCCGTCGACCGCCTGCCGCCGGGGCTGATCATGCTCGGCGCCGAACCGGAACCCTGGACGCGCGAAGACGTCCTGACCATCGCCTACTACCAGACCTTCTATCCCACGACCCTCGTACGGCGGCTCAGCCGAGCCTGGCACGCGATTACGCTCGAATACGGGCAACCGGCCGCGGACTGGCTCAGCGAACTGCCCGAATGGACGCGATCGACCCTGCCCCGCCAGTCGATCACCAAAGCCTCGAATACCTGGGTGGTCGCACCCGAAAAATCGGAAAGCGGTGCGGCCATGCATGCCTCGGATCCGCATCTCGAGATCGATCGCGCACCTGGCACGTGGTACGCCGTCGGCCTGCACTCGAAAGAGACCTTCGATGCCCTGGGCGTCACGACACCGGGCCTGCCCTTTATCACCATGGGGCACAACGGGCAAATCGCCTGGGCCTTCACCGTCGCGCCGGTGGACGTCTTCGAGCTCTACCGCCAGCCGCGCGATCCTGAAGATCCGCAACGTATCGGTGGTCCCGAGGGCTGGCAAAACCTGCTCGTTCGCAGCGAAAGCATCGAAATCCGCGGCCGCGAGAAAGCCCTGGAGCGCGAGTTTCACTACACCCCGCTGGGGCGGGTCATCGACATCGAAGACGATCATGTCGTCACCATGCGCTGGGCCGGATTCGAACTGCCGCTAGCCAACATCGTCACCAGCGGCCTGGCACTAAACCGGGCCGACAACTTCGAGACCTTTCGCCGTGCGGCCACCGACATGGGTGCCCTGTCGGTCAACTGGAGCTATTCCGACCGCGACGGCAACATCGGCTACGTACAATCCACGCCAATCCCGGACCGCCGGCATGAACGCTTCTTCACCGTGCTCGATGCAACCGATCCGCTCAACGACTGGGACGGCTTTCATCCCCCGGAGGAATTGCCCTGGGCCCTGAATCCCGAGCAGGGCTGGCTGGCCAATTCCAACAACAATGCCGTCGGCGAGGACTGGCCGTATCCGGTCCCCGGTTTCTACAAGCACCTGCGCATGCGCCGGATCAGCGACCATCTCTCCTCACGGGATACTTTCGACCGGGCCGACATGCGACGTTTCCAGCTCGACCAGCGCTCCGACCGCGCCCTGAGCTGGCGCGACTGGCTGGCCGACGTGGCCGAGGAATCCGGGCGCAGCGCCATTGCTTCAGAGTTACGTCAGTGGGACGGCGTCATGCGCGCCGAAAGCGACATGGCCGGGCTGTTTCAGCTTTGGTGGCACTACCTGGCCCGCGCCGTGTTCGAGCCGAATGACGGTGAGCCCGGGGCAAGCTGGCGTGAGCAGCGTCCCCTGCTCGACAACTGGTTGCACTCCGCCCCCGAAGAAGCCTTCCCGCCGGATGTCGATCGCGACCAGGCTGCCCTGAAAGCGCTGGAGGATGCTCTCAAGATCGGCATTCATCCGCTCGGCCGTATCCAGACCCTGAGCATTCGCCATCCCCTGGCCGACAATGCGCTGCTCGATGCCTGGCTGGATCTCTCGCGTGGGCCGGTACCGCGCGGCGGCGATGCCGGATCCCTCAACGTCAGCTATGTCGGCTTCGATCCCGAAGCGGGCAGCCTGCAAGTCGGCGGTGCCGCCTCGATGCGTTTCGTGATGGACTGGTCCGATCCCGACGCCTTCACGCTCAACCTGACCTTCGGGCAATCCGGCAACCCTTTCAGCCCGCATTTCGACGACTTCTTCGACGATTTCCTGACCGGCGATCCATGGGTCGTTCCCTGGTCGCGCAGCGCGGTCGAGGAAAGGATCGCCAGACAGCTCGTCCTGCGCCCCTGACGGGCGCCGCCGGGTGGTTACGCACAACTGCGTATGGCGATGGCACACGCAGTGGTCTATGCTCGCCCTGCATTCACCGCACTTGGCGACAATGGCGCCCTGAAACACGGCGCCTTTAACCGGAAGTCTCTATGCACGCAATGATTCGTCCTCTGGTCTTTCTGCTGGTATCACTTTTTGCCCTGCCTGCCCCGGCGGGCACCGTGGCGGAAATATTCGAGTCTTACGGCAAGCTGCTCGAGCACCACGTGAGCGAACACGATCTCGATGCGGGTGGGCTGGTCTCATCCTTCGATTACCGGGGCGCCATGGCCGAAAGCGAAAGCCGGGAACTGATCGAGCGGCAGCGACAGCGCCTGGCCGGGCTCGAAAGCGACGCGTTCGACAGCCGCGAAGTCGCCCTGGCCTTCTGGATCAATGCCTACAACTTCTTCATGATCGCCCACATCGTTGACCATCCCGACGACGGCGAACCGGTCGACTCGGTCAAGGATTACGGCAGCCTGTTCAAGCCCTTCCGCGTGTTCGAGCGCAAGCGCTACGACGTCGCCGGGCGCAAGCGTTCGCTCGATGAAATGGAAAAGGAAATCCTCCTCGGCGAGGATTTTGCCGAACGCGGCTGGAAGGACGCGCGCGTGCATTTTGCCGTCAACTGCGCCTCGGTGGGCTGCCCGCCGCTGAGAAAGACCCCCTACACGACCGCCAGCGTCGAACAGTTGCTGGACGAAAATACCCGCCGCGCACTGCGCACCCCACTGCACCTTCATATCGCAGGCGACACGGCCCGGCTGAGCAGCCTGTTCGACTGGTACGGCCCGGATTTCGAGCGGGCTGCCGGCAGCGTCGATGCCTTCATCAAGAACCACCTGGATGAAGAGCGTGCTGCCGAGTTCGAGGCCACCGAACAATCCCGCTTCATCGACTATGACTGGCAGTTGAATTCGCCGTCCAACATCCGCCAATGGCTGGAGAACCATCAGTGAACATCCCGATCCATCGCTTGTCGGCGCTGGCAATGATCCTGGCGCTCGGGGCCGGCGCGAGCACTCCCATCCCCGCGCAGGATGAT
Source organism: Wenzhouxiangella sp. 15190 (assembly GCF_003417465.1). Lineage (GTDB taxonomy): Bacteria > Pseudomonadota > Gammaproteobacteria > Xanthomonadales > Wenzhouxiangellaceae > Wenzhouxiangella. The sequence goes on along the minus strand of NZ_QVMV01000019.1, from coordinate 4,204 downwards.
GGCCAGCGACTCGAACTCGACGCCGTGACCGTCATCGGAAGCCGCGCCCGCGCCACCACTTCCGGCCAGACGCTCATTCCGGTGGACATCGTCACCGGCGAGACGCTGCGCAGTGCCGGCGCGGTGGGCAATGAACTGGGCGAGGCGCTGGCCCTGGTTGCACCGTCGTTCAGTTTTCCGCGCCAGTCCAATTCGGTTACCTCCGATCACGTACGTGCCGCGCAGCTGCGGGGCATGAACCCCGACCAGGTGCTGGTACTGGTCAACGGCAAGCGCCGTCACGTTTCGGCGATGGTCAACGACAACACCAAGATCGGCCGCGGCACCAACGCTTTCGACTTCAACACCATTCCGCTCAGTGCCGTCAAGCGCGTGGAAGTCATGCGCGACGGGGCGAGCGCACTGTACGGTTCGGATGCCATTGCCGGCGTGATCAATATCGTCCTCGACGACAGCGTTGGCGCAACCAGCATCGGCCTGAGCCACGGCTTGCACCATACCGACGTCGCACCCGTCGATGAGACGATCACCGACGGCCACTCGACGGGCACCTGGCTCAACAGTGGGCTTGCCCTTGACAGCGGCGGCTTCTTGTCCTTCGGCCTGGAAGCAATCCGCCGCGGGGCGACCAACCGCGCCGGACCGGATCGCGTCTCACCGTTCATCCCGCAGACCGAAGCCAACCTCGCCTTTCGAGGCCGCCGGACCCACCGCGTGGGCGATCCCGAAAGCGACGCCGTGGGCGCCTGGTTCAACGCCGAGCGTCCCCTCGGCGAGGTTACGCTCTACGGTTTCGGCACCGCCAGTTTGCGTGAAACCGAGGGCGCGGCCGTCTACCGCTACCCCGACAGCAACCAGAACGTGCCGACCCTCTACCCCGACGGCTTTCGCCCGGTCACCATCGGCGACAACGAGGACATTGCCCTGGGCCTCGGTGCGCGACATGAACTCGCCGGATGGGAATTCGACCATTCCCTGAGTACCGGCTATAACCGCTTCGAATTCGGGGTGAAAAACTCCGTCAACCCCTCGCTCGGGTCCGACAGCCCGACGCACTTCGATTCGGGCACCTTCACCAACAGCCTGGTTGCGCTCTCGAGCGAGGCACGCCGAAGGTTCGATCAGGGCCCGTTCGGTCGACCGGCCCATCTGGCCGCCGGGCTCAACTATCGGCTTGAGCGCTTCGAGTCCGATGCCGGAGACCTCGCCGCCTACACCGCGGGCGAGTTCCGCTACCCCGAGGAACTGGCCGCACTGGTCGGCCTGCCCGACATCGGTGCCCAGGGCGCCAAGGGCCTGGCACCAGCCGATGCGACAGACGAGGAACGCCACGTTCTGGGCGCCTTCTCCGAATTGACCACGAACGTGTCCGAACGTCTCGAGGGCAGCGTGGCCGCACGCTACGAATACCATGATGATTTCGGCAGCACCCTGACCGGCAAGCTCTCGCTTCGCCACGAAACCACCGATACCCTGAGCCTGCGGGCGTCGGTGTCCAACAGTTTCCGCGCGCCCTCGCTGGCACAGCTTGCGTGGGCCCGGCGAGACAATACCTTCTCTTCCGAGGGCGGCCGCATTTCCTCGCGGCTGGTCTCCAACGACTCGGTCATCGCGCAATCGCTGGGCATACCGTCCCTGGACGAGGAACGTTCGATCAACTTCAGTGCCGGACTCGTCTGGCAACCAACGCGCGACCTGCGCGTGAGTGCCGACGTTTTCGAAATCCAGGTGGACGACCGCATCACCCTGTCGAGCTTCATCCGCGACCCGGCCGTGATCGACTTCATCGCCCCCCTCCCCGGCGCCGAGGGTGTACAGGCCCTGAGCTTCTTCACCAATGCCGCCGATACCCGCACACGCGGCGGCGAGTTGCTGTTTAGCCTCGACCTCCCTGGTGAACGCGGCGACTGGCGCATCGACAGCAACTACAGCTACGCGCGCACGGAAGTGACGGACACCGCCGAGCCACCCGGTGAACTGGCCGCGCTGGTACCGGGCATCGATCTTCTGGGCGTGGAAGAGCGCAACACCATCGAGACCGCCACGCCGAAACATCGCTGGATTTCCAGCGTGAAATGGCAGGGCAGTGCATGGTCGTTTTCCACACGACTGCGGGCCTATTCTTCGGTGGTGCGTGAATTCGTATTCGCCCGGCAGGAATTCGACGAGCAGTACGCCATCGATGTCGAGGCCGCTTATCGCGTTGCACCACGGTGGCGGATCAGTCTGGGCGCTAGCAACCTGACCGACCGCTATCCCGACCGTTCCGGGGAGGCCAACGACTTCTTCGGCAACTTCGCCTACGATCCGATCAACCCGATCGGGCTCAACGGCCGGTTCATCCATGCACGCACCGAGCTGACCTTCTGATGGCAGGGGTTCAATTCGGTCGCGATTCCGGCTAGGCTCCCCGCATGGCGAGACAATCCGTTTTTGTATTCCTGCTCATCGGCTTCGCAGTCGTCGGCCTGGTCGGAATGGCCTGGTCGCCGGCCTGGTACCTGCTGTTCATCATCGTGCCGCTGCTGGCGCTGGGTCTGCGCGATGCCATGCAGACCAAGCACACGGTACTGCGGAATTTTCCGATCATCGGCCACTTCCGCTACCTGATCGAGCATTTCCGGCCGGAGATACAGCAATACCTCATCGAGAGCAATCTCGACGCCTACCCGGTCGAGCGCGAGTATCGCGCACTCATCTACCAGCGCGCCAAGGGCGAACTGGAAACCCGGCCCTTCGGTACCCAGCGTGACGTCTATCGTCCCGGCTACGAATGGGCCGCGCATGTGACCACGCCGGCGCCCATGCTCGATGAAGAACCACGTATCGACATCGGCGGCAAGAACTGCAAGCAGCCCTATTCCTCCTCACTGCTCAACATCTCGGCAATGAGCTTCGGCTCGCTGTCGCCCAACGCCGTGGAAGCGCTCAACAAGGGCGCGGCCGAAGGCGGATTCGCCCACAACACCGGCGAAGGCGGCGTTTCGCGCTATCACCTGCATGGCGGCGACCTGATCTGGCAGATCGGTTCGGGTTACTTTGGCTGCCGCACGGCCGAGGGTAATTTCAACCCGGACCGCTTCGAGGAAGTAGCCGCCGGGGACAGCATCAAGATGATCGAATTGAAGCTCTCGCAGGGAGCCAAACCGGGCGCCGGTGGAATCCTGCCAGGACCGAAGGTCAGCCGCGAGATCGCCCGGGCGCGCGAAGTGGAAGTCGGCGAAGCCTGTATCTCGCCGCCCGCCCACAACGCTTTTTCCACGCCGTTGGAGATGATGGAGTTCATCGCACAACTGCGTGAACTGTCCGGTGGCAAGCCGGTGGGCGTGAAGTTCTGCATGGGCCGGGTCAGCGACTTTCTGGCGATGTGCCGGGCAATGCTCGATACCGGCATCCAGCCGGACTTCATCACCGTCGACGGCGGTGAAGGCGGCACCGGCGCGGCCCCGCTGGAGTTCACCAACTCGCTCGGCATGCCCAAGCGCGATGCGGTGGTGATCGTTCACGACATTCTCACCGGCACCGGCCTGCGCGAGGATATCCGCATCATCTGTAGCGGCAAGATCCTGAGCGCCTTTCACATGATCCGGACCCTGGCACTCGGCGCCGACGGCTGCAACAGCGCCAGGGCGATGATGTTCGCGCTCGGCTGCATCCAGTCGCTTAGCTGCAACAACAACACCTGCCCCACCGGCGTCACAACCCAGAATCCCTCCCTGGTGCGCGGCCTGGTGGTCGACGATAAGGCACCGCGCGTTACCCGATTCCACAAGAAGACGATCGAGGGACTCATCAAGATGCTCTCGGCCATGGGTTTGAGCCATACCGACGAGATCCGGCCAGAACACATCTATCGCCGTTCCGGCGAACTCAGCGTCGCAACCTACGCCGATCTCTACGATTTCCTCGAGCCCGGGCAATTGCTCGAACAGCACAACGGCAAGGGCTTGTTCAGCGAGGCCTGGAAGAACGCGCGAGCTGATCGCTGGACGTGATCGCAACCTCGCCCTGGCGGACGGCTTATTGAGAGTCCCGTCCGGGTGGTTGGCCCCTTGGTGGTTGGTGACACCGCGCATTGTGCGGGTTTCGACACGTCAACTGCGGTTTCGCCCGGCGCGCTTCGCGCGCTCTTGCGGCGAGCTACTTTTTTCTCGCGCGAAAAAAGTAACCAAAAGCGCGCTGAAAAGATTGCGGATGCGCCGCA
>NZ_QVMV01000021.1 GCF_003417465.1 Wenzhouxiangella sp. 15190 | reverse complement strand
CGGTAGCAGCCGAGAATGTCGTTGCAACCATTCCAGTCGGCAGCGATATCAGCGTGCAAGGCACGACTTGCGGCGCCAGTCTTGCGGTCGGTGATAGTTGTCAGATCACCTTCACCGCTCCGGCACCTGAAGGGCCGACCGACATCGCCATTGCCGGCAGCAACACCAATACCGTATTGGTTGCGGTCACCGTCAACCCGTTGCAGTTCACAGTAACGCCATCAGTGGGAGCAAACGGCTCGATTTCCCCGGCAACCGCGCAAGTAGTCAATGCCGGTAGCAGTCTGACGTTCGAGGCAACACCCAATACAGGGTTCGCAGTCAATCAGTGGAGACTCGATGGTGATTTGGTACAAACCGGTGGAACCAGTTATCAACTAAACAACATCCAGGCCAATCATGCAGTCCAGGTAACGTTTGGCCAGACAACCCTGTCTCCGCTGACTCAGAATCTGGCCTTGTCAGTCAATGCTCCGGGTGCTGACCCAGCACTGATCGGCAATGCACGTATCATCCGCATCGAAAATACGGGTGTAATGCCCGCAAGCAATGTGCAGGTTGGTACATCTGGATTTCCCGCGGGTACCTCCATCACCAGCAATGCCTGCACGGGGACACTTAATGTAGGAGATGCCTGTGACATTACTGTGACCCCGGGTGGTAGTGCGAGTCCCGATGTTGCAGCCAATGCCTGTACGACAGCACCCGGTACTGAACCTGTACCAACGACTGTGTCAGTCACTGCAGACAATGCGCCGTCCACGAATATAAATGTTTTGATACTAGGCTACGGCTGCATTTACCAGGGAGGCTTTCTTTTTGCCGTTGACGACTCGACACCAAATACCACTTCGATCGGAGGCAAGGTGGCGGCACTGAGTGATCAGTCAACGGGGGTTCGCTGGGGCCCGCTGGAAATGGTAGGAGGCATCAGTGAAACATCTACGGCCGCTCCAGATGCCTGCAATGGCAGTGGAGACGGACAGTGCAACACGTCCCGAACCATTGCTGCCGGCTTGGTGCCACCCGTTGCTGCCCAACTCTGTGAAGATTCATCTGACGGTGGTTTTACTGACTGGTATCTCCCAGCCATTTGTGAAGCAGGAAGGTTTGTGGGCCTGGGAACGGATGCCGGATGTGGTGTTACCAATCCCAACTTATACACGACTCTGCATGTGAATAGCTTGGGTGGTTTCGCCAACGATTCCTACTGGAGCTCCACCGAGTTTTCCGCTAATCCGCAGTTGTCTGTCTGGAGCCAAAACTTTTCCGGTGGCACGCAGCTCGCCATTGACAAGACCCTTGCAGTCAGGGGGCGCTGTGCCAGGGCTTTTACGCCCTGAAACGCTCCAACCTAGAACCAGGACACCCACAGGCTGGCGTCCGACTCATTCCCGTTCAACCGGAAGTCCAAGTCAGGAGAGGGTCACCAGGGGACTGGCTGTTCTCGTAGCTTCTTAAGCGCAAACTCTCGGGAAACCCCTTTCATCCAGCGTTGGCCCAGATCCGCGAGCTAGAAGATCCGAGCCTCGATCCACTGGCGTCGATGCTCGAAGCTCTTGCCCGAGCGCTCGTCGATGCCGCACAAGAACGCCCGTCGGACGCATCGACTCACACAATGGAAGAAGCCGGGCTCCTCGTCGCTGACCAGTTGGCTCCGTGGATAGGCCATGCGCCGATGCTGCCACGAGATCCCTAGCTGGCCAATCCTTAGATTGCCGTGTCAGGCTGCAGGAAAATTCCTACAAGTCGTGGGTGTCCTGGATTTTCGCGGTGTCGGAAGTCAAGATCACTGCTCGAACCGATCTTCGAATATACCGCCGTATCGAACGGCGCGTGAAAACTCCGAGGTGCTCTGATCGGCATTGGTTGCCGTCAACACCAGGTGTCCCTCGATATGGTCGCCCGGGTAATTCGCCGTTGTCGTGACGGTCGATTGGGCGTCTGCCTCGAGATAGGTGTCGTTACCGATCCAGACCAGCCCCTCTTCCGGATTGTTCGGATCCGCTACGTACAAGTCAACTTCGAGTGGATAGGCCGAATTTGCGGCGCTGCTGTCGACCCGGTAATCGACGCTGACCTGATCATTGGCGTAGTCATAGTCGATGCCGGTCACTTCCGGTGCGTTCTGGCGCCCGTTCGGCCCCGCGTCGGCATCATCGGGATCATTGGTATCGGCACCGTCCTCGCCGAGATCGATACCGGGGCCCCCGTTGTCTTCGAAGACATTGAATCGGATGGCGTTGCCTTTGCTTTCGATTCCGACCACCGCGACTGCAGCGCCGAGGCACTGCTTCACCGTATTGCCCCGGGCACCGAAACCGGCCCCTACCCGGTTTCCCAGGCCGTCGATGCGTATTGCCGGTTCGCCACACAACATGACATCGTTGTCCCACAGGTCATTGTTGCCACCGTTGATCTCCACCGTCTCGGTCCAGAACAGATTGCCGTCACCGTCATTCCCGCCACCGATTGTGTTGCCATTGGCATCGATCAGGCGGAGTCCGGGGCCGCCGTTGGACGCCGGAAGAAGTGCCGGTGTCTCGACGCCGCCGACGAGATTCGCCGACACCACATTGCCGCTGGTCGAATCCAGACGGATGCCTTCTTCGGTATTGAAAGCCACCGTGTTGCCCGTATCATCCTCCGGCGTCTGGCCGATCTGGTTGTTGCCGCCGCGCTTGACCTCAATGCCGGGGCCGTCATTACCCCAATCCTCACCGTTGGCGTTCGTGCCTACAACATTTCCCTCGACGGTCGAGCTGTCCGAATTGATCAGTGCAATGCCACCGCGTCCATTATTGACCACCAGGTTTCCAGCACCGAGGCTGCGGTCACCGCCAATGAGGACGTTGTCGCCGGCATTGACCAGAATGCCCTGATAGGTATTGCCGAGCTTCTCGGAACGCGAAGGGTCGGTTCCGATGATATTGGCTTGAACCGAATTATCGTCGGCACTGCCACCGCCAACACCGATGAAGATGCCATAAAACTGGTTCGCACTGACAACATTTCCGCCACCACCCGGCACCATTTCGCCTATCACGTTGCCGATTCCTTCGACCAGGATGCCGAAACCGTTACCGGCGGCGTTGCCGGCGGCATCTAGTCCCACCCAATTGCCGACAATCGAGCAGTTGTCCGCCGTCACGAGGATCCCGGCCCTGGGGACATTGATGACCGACAGGCCGCGGATAGTACTGCCATCGCCACCGACTTCAAGCCCGACGTCGTTAAAGCCCAGTGCGCTACCATCAACCTCGATTTCCGGAGAGCCGCCGCCACCCTGACTATCGCCGTCAATAAACACGGTACCGGTGATCGCAGGCAGTTCGTCGTTGAGTGCAATCCGGTATGGCGCAGAACCGCCCAGGTTGAATTCGACCGTCTGATAGCCGGACAATGCGTTGGCTTCCTCGATGGCCGCCCGGAGCGTGCAGTCGCCATTGGCGTTGGCGCAGGAACCATCACCATGCGTGGTGTCTCCCCCGGCATCGTTGACGCTATCGACCACCAAAGTACCCACAATCGCGGCACTCGCATTGAGCGAAATCATCAGCATGACGCCGGCGACGCCACTTAAAAGCGTTTTGCCATCCACTGCAAAATATCGTGACAACATTCTCTCTCCCTGCGTAAAAGCTCACCCTTCAAAGAGGGGCCGTCACAGTAACGTATTGAGCAAACGCATCACGCCACGCCAGGATCACATCATCGCCAATCCAGTGCAAAAACTGCCCCCTGACACCAGCATCTCGAGGTAACGGGCGCTGCCCAGGGAAAACCAGGACACCGAAAACCAGGACACCCACGATTCTCGCGGCTTAATCAGCCTCGGCGTGGTTGCCCGGAAATCGAGATCTGCGGAAGTTTGGCCCAAGTGGCTGAGATTCGGAGTATAGAGCGGTCCGCCGCTCGTCTGAGGCCGGTTTCGCGCACGGGCTGGCGCCCGGCTCATTGCGGTCAATCGGAAATTCAGGTCATGAGTGCGCTACCAGGGGACTGACTGTTCCCGAAGCTTCTTGAGCGCGAATTCCCCGGAAACGCCCTTCATCCATTGCTGACCCAGGTCGGCAGCTTTGAGCATCAACGCCTCGGCCGACCCGATTGCCCGGTAGTAGCGGCTTTCGGTCCCTTGAACGCGCCGCATCCACTCGCGGGGATGGTTGGTGACGCTCCAGAGGCCTTGGGGGGGGGCGCTTTTTCAGCGGCGGAAAGCTTGCCGCGCTTTCCAGGATGGGCCTGGAGCCCGGTCCAGCGAATCAGATCGATGTGGCTGGATTCCGCTAGCTCGGCCAGGGCGTCGTCATCCAGACCGGCGACCGGCTTGAGATCGACGTAAACGAGGGGCATTACAATAAGACCAGAGACTCGACAGGATCTTTTGTGAGAGCGAACATGGCTATATCTCATCAAGAGGTAAAGCACGACCCGAGACTGGAAGGCATCATCCAGCGGGTGCTGACGACGCGCTTTTTCGAGGGAGAGCCTGCCGAGATTCCAGTCCCGCCCAGCGGAGCGATCTATCTCAATTATTGCGGGCCCGGGAGGATGCGCATCCGCTTCGGCGACGGCTCCGTTCGCGAAGCTACTCCGCTGTATTGCGGAGGGCAACTGGTTTCGGAAATGCCGGTGGCCCTGCTGGAACCGCCGATGCAGATTGTCGGGCTTGAGTTCACCCCGACCGGTTTCCACCAGGTCTTCGGCGGGGACTGCTCGCGTCTGACCGACCGCATGGTTGATCTGGACGAGATCGATGCCGATTTCGCCGCAGTGTTGTGCGCACGGATTGAGGCGGCCTCGGCCGCGCGCCATTCGGAGATCATGCAACAGGCCATCGCTGAGCGCTTGTCCGTTAATTCGCGAACCTCGCTGGCCGAGTGGGCCGTTGCGCGCATTCGCCAGACCCGGGGCCGCGTTTCCGTTGCCGAGCTGGCCGACGAGATGAACTTCACGCGGCGCCATTTGCGGCGTATTTTCGCTCGGCAGGTCGGCATTTCGCCGAAGCAGTTTGCCAAAATCGTTCAGGTCAACACCGTGCTGGCCGCCATGCGGCCGGCGCAACCCGAGGAACTTCAGCGACTGGCGCTCGAGTACGGCTACTACGACCAGGCACACTTCATCCGCGACTTCACCCGGCACGTGGGCCAGAACCCCACCGCATTCCTCGCCAGCGGCGACCGCTTCCTCGATATGTACCTGGGACGCAAGACGCACTGTTGATCCTCGCCAGTCCGGTCCCGATGTCCGGTTTTTACAATCCATCAAGGTTCCGGCTTGCTACGGTTTTCGCCGAATACACCGAATCGGGCGGGGATTAGCAGATTATGCAGAACCGAATGATGGCTGGCGCGGCCCTGGTTGCAGCTCTTGCGGCGATCATCCCCACGGCCGAGGCCGGTGGGGGCGTCATCGAGATCAACCAGGCACTGGCGCTGGAGGGTGGCGTCACGCCGGGCGACGATCCGGGGTTTCCGGTGACGATCACGGAACGGGGCCGCTACATTTTGACCGGCAACCTGGATGTAAATGCTTCGGCTTCCGGCATCGAGATCTTCTCGGATGATGTGGAGCTGGACCTGCGTGGTTTCACCGTCGAATTCACCGGCAGCGGCTCGCACGACCTGGTGACCTCCATCGATGAAGAAGAGAGTGTTGGCTACGGGTTTATCGCCGTGCGAAACGGCACCGTGCAATCATCGAGTAACCGTGGCATCCGGCTCGGTAACTCCTCATCTGTGGTCGGGATGACGGTTAAATTGTGTGCCTACACCGGTGTCGAGATGGCTGGGCGCGGTCGCATCGAGGATTCGATCATCCTCGGCAATGCCTGGGCTGAAGATCTGGGGCCGAGCGGCGTGAGGCTACAGTCAGATGGCAGCGTCCTGAATAACCGCATCATTTCCAATGACGGTCCGGGGGTCACGACCTTCACGGATTCGATTATTCGTGGCAACCACGTGGCGGGCAATGACAGTGTGGGTATTAACGCGAATGGGGACGGATGCACCATCGTCGGAAACAGCGTCACCCGAAATGGTGGGAACGGCATTGGCGGATGCGGGGGCGCGTGGGTCGAGGGAAACCGTATCCGATTGAATGCCGGTTGGGGGCTGCAACTCAGTGACGGTAGCGGCTACAGGGACAACGTGATCCTGGACAATCAGACTGGAACCGTATCTGGCGGTACCGAGATTGACACCAACCTGTGTGACGGCGACACCACCTGCCCATGACGTCGCATCCTGAACGGGAGATATCGAGCCCGTACCGCAATCTTTCAACGAGGAATCAAGCCGAATGATGATGAAAAGCATACCCAGGCGGGTTGAAAGGGCCGACGAAGCGTCAGCGTTATACTGCATTTCCGGCATCATTAACCTGATCATCGACAATCATTTGAGCCAGTGCCAAACGGGAGTGCGAGCGGAGTCTGGCAACAATACCTTTCGCGGCAATGTCATCGTCGGGGTCGACGTTGCCATCAACAGCGACTCTCCAGATTTCTTCCTTGGCCCGAATCGGTGCCTTGGGGGCGCATGTCAGTGAACTGGACGCAGCAGTTGCGACAGGTAGAACCGCGGGGAACCATTCCAATCTCGACTGCAATACTGGCGGCCAGTCTCCTTGCCGTTCCGCTGGCGGCGACTGGCCAGGAATTCCGCTTCTCGTCCGACGACACGGTCGATCTCGGGGGAACCGTGCTTGCCGACGAGGCGCTGGCTGCCGATGGTGGCTCGGGTGCAGTCTCGGTGCTGGATCTGGGTGCGGTTCCGGCCGAGGCCGACGTGACCGCCTACTACGCGAACGACAACGGCGATGCTCTGTTTGCGCTGAGCGTGGCGGTTGAACTGGGCGGCCAACGGTTTCGCGCCGGTGAGTTGATCCACTATGACGGCAACGCCTACGTGTCGGAATTCGACCCGCTCGCGAAAGGCGTGCCGCGCGGCGTGGAGATCGACGCGGTCAGCGTGCTGGGCGGCGATCTTCTGCTTTCGTTCGACACAGCCGTCGACCTGGGCGGAACGTTTGTGGCCGACGAGGACCTGGTGCGCTTCGACGACCCGGGTTTCTCGAACCAGTTCGATTTATCGGATTTCGGTGCGGCGAGTTCGCTGGATGTCGACGCCGCGCATTACGAGGCCTCCGAGACCACCTTGTACGTCTCGTTCGAAGGTTCCGGGGAGATCGACGGCGTAACCTTTCGCGACCAGGATGTGCTGAAGCTCGATGCGACGACGGCGGCCTGGAACATGGACTTCGACGCCTCGGCGGCTGATCCGGGCTGGAGTGCCGTCGGACTCGACGCCTATTCGCTGGCGCCGACGGCCAAGCCGGGCAAGTTGTTCGCCGACAGATTCGAGGGGTGAGCGGGGCGCCACAAGCCAAACGAAAACCAGGACATACAAAAACCAGGACACCCACGATTTTCCAGGCTGAATCAGCCTCTCCGTGGTTGGCGGGACATCGGAATATTCTGAAAGTGGGAACGAAACCGGCCGCGATTTGGCGCGTCGAATAGTCCGAAGAGCGTCTGAGGTCGAATTCACGAACGGGCTGGCGCCCGGTTCATTCCATCCGCACTCGCTGCTTGCGCGTGTCGCGCAAACCGCAACTGCTCCATTGCCTATGCTGTTGGCCCAGATCGGCAGCTTTCAGCATCAGCGCTTCGGCTGATCCGATTGCCCGGTAGCAGCGACTCACGCAATGGTAAAAGCTGGGCTCTTGGCTGCGTGGATAGGCCATGACGCAATGATGGCGTCACGCCGGGCGGCTCGAACTACCGGCCATTGACGGGAATGTCCGGGCAGGTGATGCTTTCTTCAGTCCAGTCAGATCGATACGGCCATGTACAACCTGCGTCACCTGTTCCGCGTTGCCCGGCGCGGTCTGAGCGACATGCTGCCAGCACTGGCGCAGGCGTTCAATGACCGCCACGACGACGACCGTCTCGATCGGGTCTTTGGCCCCAGGCCTCGCATCACGGTGCTTGCGGTCACCGCCATCGGCATCCTGCTGGGCTACGGGCTGCAGGCCGCGCTCGAACGATTTGCCGTTTTCGGCTTCATCAACGTCGCGGCCGTGTTGTTCGGGGCCGGTTACGCCCTTGCCTATCGCCACTACCTGTTCAGTGATCCGACGGCAAGCGAAGACGACTTCCCCTGGCTGGCCGCGGCGCTGATTCCGCCGGGGGTCGCGTTGGTCCTCGTCAGCTTCATCGGCCGGGGTCTGGACGGGTTCGAGATGCTGCCGAGCGCACCGGGCTGGACCATGATCGGCGGTGTGTTCGATGCGCTGGCCGATTCGCTGGGCGTGGCGGCCGGGTTGACCATCGCGGTCGCCTCGCTGTGTTATAGCAAGGCCTGGCCTGATGCCGTCAAGGCGCTGGCCCGCCGACTGATCGTGTTCAAGATCATGGTCTGGCTCATGGTGCTGGTGTTCGTCGAGATCGGAGTCGTCGGGCCGATTCTCGGCGCCTTCATCGAAGGAATCCTGGGCATCGACCTGCCCGACTGGCTGGGCGAGTTCGCCGACGAGCTGACCTATGCCGTGCTGATGACGACCATTTACCTGGCCATCATTGGCGGCACCTGGACGGCCTGCCGAAGAAGCTTCGGCCGTCTGCTGCGCGACGGCGAAGTCGATGTGCTTGAGGCCCTGCAGGCGATGGCCCTGGCGCCGGAAAAGCGACGCCGTGCAGCGCGCAAGGCGCGCACGCGGGCAGCACGGGCTTCCCCCGATCGCGCCGACCGCAGCGGCCCTCCGCGAGAATGAACTCATTCCCTGCGCGGCATCATGGTCAGGTGAGCTGAGCAAAAAAACGGGAAGATGTTAAAAAGCTTCAAGAAGGTCGCATGGTCCACCAGGCAGCGGGATGAAAACACAAGAGAAAGCCGAATCAATGGAACCCCGTCTTCAAGGGATTGAGTCGGCATTGATACGCGCCGCCCGGCGGCGGGTCACGAGGTCTTGTTCAGCACCTCACGCATGCATCGAGCAAGCTCGCTACGCCGATAGGGCTTGTTGAGCAGCCGCATCCCCTCCGGCACGCGGCCGCCGGGAAATACGGAATTTTCGGCATAACCCGGAAAAACCAGGACACCCACGATTCTGTCTCCTAAATCGGCGAGAAGCGGAACCCAAGACCGGTCCACCCATGACTTGCAGGAAATCTCCTACGAACGCAGGCGACATTATCCGACCTGCGCGACTCGGCAGGATTCGTGGGTGTCCTGGTTTTGTGGTTTTGGCTCCTGAATCCACTGGTTGGCAGGATTTCAGACAGTCTTACGTAAGGGGGAAAAGTCAGCACCAATCCATTCGAGTAGAGGGAGACCATGAAACATCTTGTTCGTGCACTACTGATCGCCGCCGTAATCGGTTCGGGGCAGGTCGTTGCGTCTACCACCTTCACCTACCAGGGCCAGCTTCAGAATAATAGTGGCCCAGTCAATGACACGGTCGTCATGGAGTTCCATCTCTATGACACTGAGGGCGCGACCACCCCGCTGGACTCGGACGACCCGCGCGCAATCACGGTCACAGATGGACTGTTCCAGGCCGAACTTGACTTCGGCCAGCAGCCCTGGGGTGACGGCCTGTGGCTGGAAATCATCATCGACGACGACACCACCCTGCCACGCCAGCGCCTGACCGGCGTGCCGCTGGCCCTGGGTGTGGCCGCCGGCAGCATTTCCAACAGCGAGATTGCCGTTGGTGCAGTAGGCAACACCGAAATTGACAGCAACGAAGTTCAGCGCCGCGTTGACGGCGTATGCGCCACCGGCAGCGCCATCGCAGGGATCAAACAGGACGGCACGGTGGACTGCGAACCCATGAGCGATGCTCCGAATCCCGACAACGTCGTGGTGGTCGCGACTTCCGGTGGCGACTTCACCGATGTGCAGAGCGCGATCGACTCAATCGACGACGCCTCGGCGACCAATCCCTACGTCGTGCAAGTCGGACCGGGCACCTTCGATGGTCGGGTGAAGCTGATTGACCATGTCCACCTGGTGGGCTGGGGGCGCGGCGCCACGACCCTCACCGCGACCGGTGCGGAGACGCGCAACGAGGCGTTTACGGTCGACATGACCGGCGTCACCGGCGTCGAGCTGCGCGACCTCACCGTCGTGAACACCGGTGGCGACGAAGCCGCCTGCGGAATCGACATGTACGGCGTCGACGAGTCCGTTCGTGTCGTCGACGCCGCAGTCGTCGTGACCGACGGGGCAACCTTTCACAGGGGCGTCAAACTCCCGTCTTTGTCTTCGCCGTCGCTCGAGCGCGTCGAGATTCACCTTGAGGGTGCGCCTTCGAGCCAGAACTACGGCATCTCCGCCTCATCGTCGAGTGCCCCGCGGCTGGTCGACGTTGACATCACGGTCATCACTACGACGAACGAGACGTTCAACGCTTACGGCATCTACAACCTGGACGACGACTCCGTCGTCAATAGGGTCACCGTTGACGTCAGCGGGCCGACAAGCGGTGGGAGCACTGGAATCTGGGTCAGCAGCAATGATCCAACCATTCTCCACACTCATATCAGTGTCACCGGGTCGGAGGATGACAACCACGGGATCAGCACCTACGGCGGTTCACCCAAGATCCGCCGGTCGACCATAGAGTCGGATGGCGTAAGCGTCTATGGCGTACAGAGTTCGCCGACCCCATCGTCACCAACCATCGCCCACAGCGAGCTAATTGGCGTGGTCGATGCGGCCCAGCCCAAGTGCTATGCCGTCCACGACGCGGACCTGAACGAGCTTGGGCCCGACTGCTCCGCACCGTAAGGCGCGCACCACAGACCGTCCGTCGGAGCGTGGCTGATGGCGCGCTATTGGCCAGTCCGTGCCCGGGAGGCGCCCGACCCCGGCCGAATCCAGTCGGAACCAGGACAAGGACAGAAACGAGGACACCCACGATTTGCCTGGGTAAATCGGCCTCTTGTCATTTGGCAGCACCTCGGAACCTTCTGAGAATGGGCCCAGAAATGGCCCGAATTGACCTGTCGTCGGCTACGTTGGGGGTCTGGGCCTGAATTCGCCCATGGGCTGGTGCCCGGAGCCGCTTGGTCTGAGGGAAGTCTTGGTCAGCGGGGCGTTACCAGGGTATCAGCTGTTAGCATGGGTGCCGGGTAGTCGCCCGGGCTACGACACCGACAACACCTGTTCACCGCGGCCTGTGCGGGCTGCGCAGCCAAGAGTTTCCGCCAATGCATTTCAACAACGTCGTCATCCAGTCCGTGGCCGCCGTGGAGCCGCCGATCCGTCTCAGCTCTGGAGAGATATCGCAGCGCCTCAAACCCACCATGGATCGTCTGGGTATTCGAGAAGGTCTGCTGGAGGAAATTTCGGGTATCAAGTCTCGAAGGCTGTGGGAAGAGGGCACCCGGATATCCGATGCCGCCACGCTTGCGGCAGAGAAGGTCATCGAACAAAGTGGTGTCGACCGCTCCGGTATTGGCGTGCTCATCAGCACCTCGGTGTCACGGGACTTTCTCGAGCCGTCGACGGCCTGCGTGGTGCATGCCAACCTGGGCCTGGCGCCCGACTGCCTGAACTTCGACGTGGCCAATGCCTGCCTGGGCTTTCTCAATGCCATGGATATCGTGGCGGGCATGATCGAGCGCGGGGAGGTGGATTACGCGCTGATCGTTGACGGCGAATCGAGCAGGCAACTCATCGACGCGACCTGCGAACGGTTGCTGGATCCGGCGGTCGATGAA
>NZ_QVMV01000054.1 GCF_003417465.1 Wenzhouxiangella sp. 15190 | reverse complement strand
GCAGGCGGGCGGAATATATTTTGACTTGTCGAAGCCCGCACAGCGACCTCGGGGCAACGAGCTGTTTGCCGACAAGACATTGAAGGAGCCACCGCAAGAGCCTGCGAAGCAGGCCGGGCGAAACCGCCTTTGAAGTGTCGAAGCCCGCACCGCGGCCGGTCGGCAACAAGCGAACCGCCAGCACCACGCATTACGACGCCTCTTAGAGCGTGAGATGCTAATCTCCGAGGCATGCCAGCCCAGATTCGCATACCCGAAATGCGCCCCGGCCAACCGGTTGATGTGCCGGCCGGCGACGTCGAGCGGCTGGTCGAATTCATCGATGCGCAAGAGAATCTTCTGGTCCTGACCGGCGCGGGTGTGTCCACGCAGTCGGGCATTCCGGCCTACCGCGACGGCAGCGGGCGCTGGCTCCAGCGGCGTCCCATCCTCTACCAGGATTTTCTGCGCTGCGAACACACGCGCCGGCGCTACTGGGCGCGCAGTTTCTTCGGATGGCCGGTCATGGCGCGGGCCTCGGTCAACGCCGCGCATGAAGCGCTGGCGGCGCTCGAGGCGGTGGGCCGGCTCGGCAGCCTGGTCACGCAGAACGTCGACGGGCTTCACCGGCGCGCCGGGCAACGACGGCTGATCGAACTGCATGGCCGGCTCGACCGGGTGTATTGCCTGGGCTGTGGAATTATCGGCAGTCGTGCCGAGTTGCAGGAGCGCCTGATCGACCTCAACCGCGACTGGACAGCCGAGGTGCGCGGCATCAACGCCGACGGGGATGCCCGGCTCGACGACGACGACTGGCCGGGGTTTCGGGTCGCCGACTGTCCGACCTGCGGTGGCGCGCTCAAGCCGCAGGTGGTCTTCTTCGGCGAGACCGTGCCGCCGGCTACTCGCCGGGCGGTGTCCGAGGCGGTGGAGAATGCTTCCGCCGTGCTGGTGTTGGGCAGTTCGCTGGTAGTCGGTTCGGCCTATCGGCTGGTGCGAGATGCCGCCGCCCGGGGGCGGCCCGTGGTCGCCGTCAATCAGGGTCGTACACGGGCTGATGAGTTACTTACCTTCAAGGTCGATGCCTGCTGTGCGACGGCCGTTACCGAAGCGGGGGCCAGGTTGCAAGTGCCGGCTGCCTGATGTCGTGACTCAGGCGGCGGCCGGCACAGACGGGTCGACGCCCGCGGCCAGCGCGTCGAAATAGTCACACGTGAGATTGAACTGCTCCCGGGCCGATTCAGCCCGGTTGACGATCCGGCGGAATCCCGCATTTTCCGGTCGATCCTTGGCGTACCAGCCCAGGTGCTTGCGCGCGATGCGCAGACCCCGGAATTCCCCGTAGAAGGCGTAGAGTGCCTCGAGATGGCCGAGCAGGATGTCGCGTACTTCGCTCAGCGGCTTCTCTGGCACGTGTTCCCCGGTAGCCAGGAAATGGGCGATCTCGCCGAAGATCCAGGGACGCCCCTGTGCGGCACGGCCGATGAGCAGGCCGGCGGCGCCGGTTTGTTCGAATACCTGTCGGGCCTTTTCGGGCGAATCGATGTCGCCGTTGGCCCACACGGGTATCGATCGCTGCGAGACGATCCCGGCGATCGTGTCGTACTCGGCCCGGCCGCCGTACTTCTGGTCGCGCGTTCGGCCGTGAACCGCCAGGGCCGCGATGCCGGATTCCTCGGCGATGCAAGCGATGCTGGGGCCGTTGCGATGCTCGCCATCCAAACCGGTTCGGATCTTGAGCGTGACCGGCACCTCCACGGCGGCGACCACCGCCTCGAGGATCCGGGCGACCAGGCCCTCGTCGCGCATCAGGGCCGAACCCGCCCACGCCTTGCACACCTTCTTGGCCGGACAGCCCATGTTGATGTCGATGATCTCGGCGCCCTGATCGACGTTGTGGCGTGCGGCCTCGGCCATCCGCTCGGGTACCGTGCCGGCAATCTGCACGCTCACCGGGCCGGGTTCGCCGGTATGGTCCATGCGCTCGCGCGACTTGCGGGTATGCCACAGCGAGGGATCGGAGCTGGTCATTTCCGAGGTGGCCAGGCCTGCACCCAGGCGGCGACACAGTAGCCGGAACGGCTTGTCGGTTACGCCCGCCATCGGCGCCAGGGCGAGCGCGGGCTCGACGCGATACCCGCCAATCGGCAGAGCGCTTCCGGTTGTCGTTGTCGTGAGCGCAGTAGCCATGCTTCATTGTATGATGTCGGGAGTTCCCATTTTCATCGGCCGGGCCGTGCCCGGTATCTCTGCGAGCATGACTTCAAACCAGGAACGCCGCCGTTTTCACCGTTTTCCGTTTCACGCCGACTGCGAATTGCTGGTCGAAGACGGGCAGGGCCACCCCTGCGAATTGCTCGATCTGTCGATTAACGGGGCACTTGTGCAACTCGATGGATCGTCGGAATTCGACTCGGAGCGTCCGGGTGACCTCGGGCTCAAGCTGCGCGGGCTGACCGATGACGGCAAGGCCGAGATGCTCATCGGGGTACGGGCCGTGCGGATCGAGGACCGGTGCATTGCCTGCCGTTTCGTTGACGTCGACCCCGATGCCTTCGAAAACCTGAAGAATCTGGTGGCCGCCAACCTGGGCGATCTTTCCATGCTTGATCGCGAGCTGACCCAGCTTGATTACTGGCCCGGGCTGTCGGTCTCGCCCGGGGCGGACTGATCAGGGCTTTCCTCAGCCGTCGAGCAGCCAGCCGGCCATGACGGCTTCGAGTTCGTCCAGACCCTGGCCCGTCGTCGCCGAGAAGACCTGAACGCCGACGCTTTCTTCAACCGCCTTTCGGACTTTCATCAAGGACTCTTTCTGCTTGCCCCGGCCGAGCTTGTCGGCCTTGGTCAGCACCAGGTGAATCGGCAATTCACGGCCGGCGGCCCAGTTGGCCAGGTCGACGTCGCCGGGCTTGAGCGGGTGGCGGATATCCATCACGATCACCAGGCCGGCCAGCGCCCGGCGTGTTTCGAGGTAGCCCTGGATCAGGCCCTTCCAGTGGTGCTTGAGTTCGCCGCCGACGCGGGCGAAGCCGTAGCCGGGCAGGTCCACGAGGTGATGGGAGTCGTCCAGGCGGAAAAAGATCAGCTGGCGGGTCCTGCCGGGCGTGCGGCTGGTGCGCGCCAGCGATTTCTGCCGGCACAGGCGGTTGATCAGGCTGGATTTGCCGGCATTGGAGCGCCCGGCGATGGCGACCTCGGCGCCTTCGTCCGGCGGCAACTGCGAGCGTTCATGCACGCTGATAAGGTATTCGGCCCGGTGGAGCAGGGTCTGGATGGGTTTCATGGGCGCGACAAGGCTGGCACAGCAGGGGCGGAGAGGCGATAATATCAGGTTCAGACTTCCAATCAGGAGAAGGATTCAAATGGCTCGATTGTTGGTGATGCTGCTTGCGTCGGCGCCGCTTCTGGCACAGGCCCAGATCGTGGGCGATCCCGAAGCCGGTCAGGAGAAAGCGGCCGTGTGTTCTTCCTGCCACGGCATGGACGGCAATTCACAAGTGAGTATGTGGCCGAAACTGTCGGAGCAGCACGCCGGTTACGCGGCCCGCCAGTCGCGACTCATTCGCGATGAGAAGCGCAGTGCGCCGGAAATGTACCCGATCGTGGCCGACATGAGCGATCAGGACCTGGCCGACATCGCCGCTTACTATGAACAGCAGGCGCTCGAGCCGGGAGTGGCCGACGAGGCGCTGGTCGACCAGGGTGAGGCAATCTACCAGGCAGGTAACCCGGAATCCGGTGTACCGGCCTGTGGCGCTTGTCATGGCCCTTCAGGCAGCGGCATCAAGGGTGCTCACTTTCCGCGACTGGGTGGCCAGCACGCCGACTACACCCAAAAGCGGCTCAACGACTATCGAAACGGGGTGACCAGCGGCGAGGACGATTCCTACAGCAAGATCATGGTTGCCGTCGCCGAGAACATGACCGACGAGGAAATCCAGGCCGTCAGTTCCTATATCGAAGGGTTGCACACGGCGCGCTGGTAGACTCGCGGAAAAAGCGGTTGTCGGAACTCGTCCGCAGCGGGCGGGTCTGACTTGGCCATACCACCAAGACAACAGCGGAGTAATCAATGCGCAAGTTTCTCATCGTGATGGCAGGTGCTGCCCTACTGGGCTCCGGTTCGCTGCTGGCCCAGGATTTCCAGGAAGGTGAGCATTTCCAGCCGGTCGGCAACCCCGTCTCCATGCCGGATGACCGGATCGTGGTCACCGACGGCTTCGGTTATCCCTGCCCGGCTTGTCGCCGCTTCATGCCCTATCTGGAAGCCTGGGAGGACGACCTGCCCGATTATGTGGAGGTCAAGCATCTTCCCGTTGCCCTGCAGCCTGGCTGGGACATGTTTGCACGTGCGTACTACACCGCCGAGATCATGGGTATTGCCGAGGAAACGCACGAAGCCATGTTCAAGGCCCTGCACGATGAACGCCGCCAGTTCCGCAGTTTCGAGGACATCGCCGGCTTCTATGCCGAGCACGGCGTCGAAGCGGACAGCTTCATCAATACCTCGGAGTCTTTCGCTGTCGACGCGCGCATTCGCCAGAACCGCAACGACGTGCGCACTTATGGCATCCGCGGTACGCCTTCTGTCATCGTCCAGGGCAAGTGGCGCGTGAGCCCCAATGATGTGAGCAGCTACGACGAAATGCTCTCGGTCGTCGACTACTTGATCGAACGCGAGGCCGAAGCCCTCGGTCTCGGCGGTGATGCCGAGGCGGGTGAAAGCGGGAAGACTGCGACGTCCGAGCAGACTGACGACGCCACCAGCTGATCATCGTGGGCGAGCCGCGTCGGCCGCTCAGGCTGCTGAGCTACAACATCCAGGCTGGCACCTCGACCGGCCGCTATCGCGAGTATGTCACTCGCAGCTGGCGCCAGGTTCTGCCCAATAATCAGCGCGTCGCCAACCTGGATGCGATCGCCGAACTGGTGCGCGAATACGATATCGTCGCGCTGCAGGAAGTCGATTGCGGCAGCCTTCGCTCCGGTTTTCTCAACCAGGCCAAGTATCTCGCCACACACGCCCAGTTCCCCTGGTGGAGCCACCAGGGGAATCGCAAGGTGGGCATTGTCGCGCACGCCGGCAACGGTCTGCTCAGCCGTATCGAGCCCGGCGAAATCGAGGAACATCGCCTTCCGGGTGCCATTCCCGGACGTGGAGCCATGGTGGTGCGCTTCGGCGAGGGCGAGGGCGCCTTGTGGCTGGTGGTTCTGCACCTGGCGCTCGGTCGCCGGGCGCGATCGCAGCAGCTCGACTACGTGGCCTCGCTGGTGCACGCCTTTCCGCACGTGGTCGTGATGGGCGATTTCAACAGCGGCCCGGGGTCGCGCGAAGTGCGCCGTTTCTGCGACCAGGCCGGCCTGGTGCGGCCCGGTGAGCCGGTGTTGACCTTTCCCTCATGGCAGCCGCAGCGTGCCATCGACCATATCCTGGTCTCGCCCAATATGCGGGTGAGCGACCTGCGGGCACTTCCCGTGACCTTTTCCGATCATCAACCGCTGGCGATGACCGTGGAGATCGACGACGACGTCGACCTACCAGGCCATGCGGACGGCGACCAGAATCAGTACACCACCGAATACTCGGCGTAGGCCGGCCGCCGGCAAGCGATGAGCCAGCGCCACGCCCAGGGGGGCGGCCGCCAGTCCGCCCACGCCGACGACCAACATGGCCGGAATCCAGATGTATCCCAGCTGC
This sequence comes from Wenzhouxiangella sp. 15190, assembly GCF_003417465.1. Classification (GTDB taxonomy): domain Bacteria; phylum Pseudomonadota; class Gammaproteobacteria; order Xanthomonadales; family Wenzhouxiangellaceae; genus Wenzhouxiangella. Next base: position 25,938 of record NZ_QVMV01000054.1, on the reverse strand, counting down.
TGGCCCGGCCCCGGACCAGCGGGTGCAAGCAGGGCGAACACGATCGATCCGGCCAATGCGATCGGCCAGCCGCAGGCCGATGCATTGGCCACTGCCCGGACCATGGTGTAGCCGTTGCGGGCCAGGTATGGGACGTTGAAGGTTCCGCCCCCGATGCCGACCAGCGCCGAGGCCGCTCCGATGACCGGACCGGCAAGCCACCACAAGCGCGGGAAGGGCGTCCGCGAGGCCGGCCTCGGCGCAGTGGCGACGATCATGCGCAGGCCGATGAGGGCCGCGATGAGTGCGAAAACACGGGCGAGCACCTCGCCGGAGATGATCGTGGCCAGCCATCCCCCGGCGGCGGCCCCGACAGCTACGCCGCTGCCCAGTCGAGCGATCGTCGGCCAGTCGACGGCACCCCGCCGGTAATGGAACCAGACGGCACTGGCTGCAGTCAGCAACATTGTCGCCAGCGAGGTGGCGACGGCGACCGGGACGGCGATATTTTCGTCGACCTGCCGAAGGGTAAGCAGGAAGGTGAGCGCGGGTACGATCACCAGCCCGCCGCCGATGCCCAGCAGTCCGGCCAGGATCCCGGCCGCAAGGCCGATGAGAAGCAGCAGGGCGAAGGAAAGGAGCACTTGTCAGGATGACCGACTCGTTGCAGGATGCCTGGAATGGTGGAGCGTTGAGGCGATGAAAGCAAGGATCATCTTCGTAGCCCTGTTGGTGGGCGTCTGGGCACCGATCGCCCTTGCCGATCGCGAGGCCGAACGCGAGACGTTTCGTCAGGGCTGGCAGGCGGCCAAGCGCGGCGACCAGCCGGCCATTGTTAAGGCCATTTCGGCCCTGCCGGACTATCCGCTGACACCCTACCTTCAGTTCGAACTCTTTCGGCAGCGCATCGACCGGGTGCCTGCCGACGTTATGACGCAATTCCTGGCCCGCTACCGTGACTGGTCGTTTCACGCTCAGCTCGAGCGATCCTGGTTGCGCAGCTTGGGTGAGCGCGAGGATTTCGACCGGCTCCTGGCCCATGCCGGTGACAGCAACGACACCCGGTTACGTTGTCATGTGGCGACCGCCAGGATTCGGCGCGGGCAGACCGAAGGGCTCGAACCGGTCTTGCGCGAGCTTTGGCTGGTCGGCCGTTCGCAACCCGATGTCTGTGATGAGCCCTTCTCCTGGTGGCGCCGACAGGGCAATCCCGATGCCGGTACGGCCTGGCATCGATTCCGCCTGGCGCTGAATGCCGGCGAGACCGATCTGGCGCGCTACCTGAGACGGTACATCCCCTCGGACGAGCGTAAATGGGCCGATCGCTGGGTCGCGATGGCGCAGCGCCCCCACGTCACGCTTCGACAGGCCCGCCAATGGCGTGATCTGGACTACGCACGCCTGATGGTGGGGTGGGGCCTGAAGCGGCTGGCGCGTAGCGATTGGGAGGCCGCTGGCGAATTCTGGCAGAGCCTGGGTCGTCACTTCGAGTGGCCCGACCGGGAACGTGCGGACATCGAGCGCGATATCGCCCTGTTTCGCGCCGTGGCACTCGATGCGGGCGCCGTCGCGGCGATCGATGCAGTGCCCGAGGCGGCCAGGGATCAACAGATGCGGGCGTGGCGGGCCCGCGCCGCCATGGCGCAGGGGCGCTGGGACGAGGTTCTGGCCAGTATCGAGGCCATGTCGCTGCGTGAGCAGGCCGACTCGCGCTGGCGCTACTGGCGTGGCCGGGCCCTGGCGGAGTTGCAGCGTCCCGAGGCCATGGTGGCCTTCACGTCGCTGAGCACCGAGGCCCATTACCACGGCTTTCTGGCCGCCAGCCACCTCGGGCAACCCCTGAGCCTGTGCGAGCAGACCCTGCAGGCCGACGATGCCGTCCAGCGCCGATTGTTACGAGACGCTGAATTCGAGCGCGTGCTGGAGCTTTTCGAGGTCGGGTTGCCCTGGCATGCCCGCAGAACCTGGCGACACTTGTCACGCCGTCTGATCGACCGCGAAATCGAGCAGGCGGCACTGATCGCAGCCGGTCAGGGCTGGCACCACCTGTCGATCCTTGCGCTCAACCAGGCCGGCCGGCGGCAGGCCTACCCCTGGCGGTTTCCGATGGCGGCCAAGGGAACAGTACTGGCCGAGGCACGGCGCCATGGTGTGGACCCGGCCCTGGCCTACGGATTGATGCGCGCCGAGTCGGCCATGCAGCCTGACGCGCGCTCTTCGGCGGGCGCGCTGGGCCTGCTGCAGCTGATGCCGGGTACGGCCCGGGCGGTGGCCAGGCGCCAGGGCCTGCGCTATGACGGATCCGAATCGCTGATCGATCCCGAGATCAACGTGCCGCTGGGTATTGCCCACCTGGGTGAGCTGTTTCGTGATTTCGACGGTAACTGGGTGCGCGTGGCCGCCGCCTATAACGCGGGCGCCAACGCCGTCGAGCGCTGGCTCGACGAGCGGCCCGAGACGCCGCCGGATGTCTGGATCGAGACCATGCCCTATTACGAGACCCGCGACTACGTGCCGAAGGTCCTGGCCTTCGCCACGATTTACGAGTGGCAGCTCGAACGCCAACCGCAGCTTCTGATCGGACAGGTCATGCCCGGTTCGGGTCCCGCGGCAGGCTTCGCCTGTTCGCCTTGACCGTCGGGGCAGTAGAATGATCAACAGGTAAACGCTGGAGCGATCATGAAGGTTCTGATACTGGGCGGCTCGGGTTTCGTCGGTTCTCATCTGACGCGTCGGCTTTCACGCGAGGGCCACGAGGTGACCGTGGTCACTCGCTACGCGCCGGGGTGCAAGCATCTATGGATCGTGCCGCGGGCCACCATTCGCCAGTTCGACCCGTTCGATCCGGAGCGGCTGAGCGAGGAACTGGGCGGCCACGATGCAGCCATCAACCTCGTCGGCATTCTCAATGAACGCGGCTTCAGCGGTGCCGGATTCCACCGCGTGCACGTGGAACTGGTCGAGCGGATCATCGACGCCTGTGTGGAGGCCGGCGTGCCTCGGTTGATCCAGATGAGCGGACTCAATGCGGGGCGAGGCGAAAGCCACTATCTGCGCACACGTGGAGAGGGCGAAGCCCGGGTGCGCGCTGCCGACCGCGACGGCCGCCTTTCCGGCACGATCTTTCGCGCCTCGACCATCTTCGGACCCGACGACAGCTTTCTCAACCGCTTCGCCGGACTTTTGAAGATCAGCCCCGTGCTGCCGTTGGCCCGGCCGCAGGCAAAGTTCGCCCCGGTTTTCGTCGACGACGTGGTCGAAGCCTTCATGCGCGTGCTGGCCGACGCCGACGCCGACGGGCAGACGTATGAACTGTGTGGCTCCGAGGAGTGGCCCTTGATCGATCTCGTCCGCTGGCTGCGCGATCAGCTCGAACTCAAGCGTGCGGTTGTTGGACTTCCCGACATGCTGGGCCGCCTGCAGGGAATGGTCTTCGACTTCGTGCCCGGGAAGCCGTTCTCGAGCGACAATTTCAAGTCGCTCAAGCTCGACAGTGTCTGCCGGAGCAACGGCTTCGAGGCCCTGGGTATTCGCCCCTGGGGTCTGGCCGAGCGCGCCACCGGCTGGCTCACGCCGGTCGACAAGCAGGCGCGCTACCAGCAGTTTCGCCGCCGGGCCCGGCGTGAGCGAACCTGACGCTGAACGGGATCCGGCGGCCGGTCTGCGGGTCTATCGGGTCGGCGGCGTGGTACGCGATCGCCTGCTCGGCCGCAGTGCTTCGGACGCCGACTATGTCGTGGTCGGCGCCACGCCTGAGGCCATGCTGGAGCGCGGTTTTCGCCCCGTGGGCCTCGACTTCCCGGTCTTCCTGCACCCCAATACCGGCGAGGAATACGCCCTGGCCCGCACCGAACGCAAGACCGGATCCGGCTATCACGGGTTCGTCTTTCACGCCGGGCCCGAGGTCACCCTGGAGAAAGACCTCGAGCGTCGTGATCTGACCATCAATGCCATGGCCGAGGACGCCGACGGTCGGATCATCGATCCCTTCGGTGGTCGCCGCGATCTTGCCGAGCGCGTGCTGCGCCACGTCTCGCCGGCCTTCCGCGAAGATCCGGTGCGGATTCTGCGCCTGGCCCGGTTTCATGCGCGTTTCCCGGATTTCAGCATCGCCCGGGAGACCCGGGCCTTGTGCCGGCAAATGGTCGAGGAAGGCGAAGTCGACCATCTCGTCTCCGAGCGGGTCTGGCAGGAACTGTCTTCGGCGCTGATGGAAACCCGGCCGTCGAGGTGCTTCGAGCTGTTGCACGAGACCGGTGCGCTGGGCGTGATCCTGCCCGAACTCGAGCGATTGTTCGGCGTGCCGCAGGTGGCCGAGCACCATCCCGAGATCGACGCCGGCGTCCACACCCTGATGGTCGTCGATCAGGCCGCGCGCCTGGGGGGAACGCTTCCGGCCCGTTTCGCCGCGCTGGTGCATGATCTCGGCAAGGGACTCACGCCGGCTTACGAACTGCCCCGGCATGTCGGCCATGAAAAGGCCGGCCTGGCGCCTATCCGCGAGGTCTGTGAGCGCCTGCGCGTGAGCGTGGCCTGTCGCGACATGGCCTTGCTGGTCGGTGAGCATCACCTCGTAGCGCATCGTGCGCTGGAACTCAGGCCCTCGACCGTCGTGCGGCTTTTCGAGCGTATCGACGCATTTCGGCGCCCCGAACGTCTCGAACCCTTCCTGCTGGCCTGCGAGGCCGACCGGCGCGGTCGCACCGGTCGTGAGGACGAGCCTTATCCACAGGCCGATTTCCTGCGTCACGCCCATTCGCAAGCTTCGGCCGTGAGTGCCCGGGTATTCGTCGAGCGCGGCCTGAAGGGTCCGGCCATCGCCGAGGCCGTGCACGCCGAGCGCGTGCGCCGTGTCGCCACCGCGTCGGCGACGTGAAATTCATGTCAATTCGTCGGCACCATTCGTCAATCTCGTTGTCAATTCACTGACTGCGAGTGCGGGATGATGCCCACTCGCCAACAAGAATGAAATCGGAGAATCCACCTTGCCTCTGACTCGACTCGGATTGAGCAATCCGGTAGCCGTGGCCGTGGGCTGCATCCTGCTGGTGATTTTCGGGCTGTTGAGCCTGTCGCGCCTGCCGGTGCAGATGACGCCCAATATCGACCGGCCGACGATCTCGATTTCCACCGGCTGGCGGGCCGCCGCTCCCTCCGAGGTCGAATCGGAAATCATCGAGCCGCAGGAAAACCAGCTGCGTGACGTGCCCGGTCTGCAGCGCATGACCGCCACGGCCAGCCAGGGCCGCGGTTCGATCAACCTGGAATTCGACGTCGGCGCCGACCTCAACCGGGCCTTGATCGAGGTCATCAATCGGCTCAACCAGGTGCCGCGCTACCCCGCCGACGTCACCGAGCCGACGGTGCGCGTGGGATCCGATCAGTTCGGAGACACGGTCGCCTGGTTCGCCATCCGGCCGATGCCGGACAACAATCGGCCGATCATCGAATACCAGGACTTCATCGACGAAGTCGTCAAGGAGCGCCTGGAACGGATTTCCGGCGTGTCCTCGGCCAACCCGCGTGGCGGTCGTCCCTTCGAGGTCCGCATCACCTTCGACCCCTACCAGGCTGCCGCCATCGGCGTGGATCTGACCCGCATCGGCCAGCGCCTGGGCCAGAACAACGACGTTTCCGGCGGTTTCCAGGAGGTCGGGCGGCGACAGTACACGTTACGCTTCGCCGGCCAGTACGAGATCGCCGACCTCGAAAATCTTGTGCTCGACTGGCGCGAGGGCCGGCCGGTCTACCTGCGCGATGTCGCCCGCGTGGAACGCGTCATGCGTGACTCCTCGGGCGTGATGACCCAGAACGGCGGACCGTCGATCGCCATGAACGTGATCGCCGAGCCGGGCGTGAACGTGCTCGATGTCATGGGCGAGATTCAGTCGACCGTCGAGGAACTCAGAAACAGTCATCTCACCCCGGCCGGCCTGGATATCGAGCAGGTCAGCGACGACACGGTCTATATCCGCCAGTCGGTGGGCATGGTGGCCACCAACCTCATAGTCGGCATGAGCCTGGCGGTGCTGGTGCTGTGGTGGTTTTTCCGCAAGCTGCGCGCGACGCTGATGGTCGCGCTGGCCATTCCATTGTGTCTTTGTTTCGCCTTCCTGGTGCTCGACGGGGTGGGGCGAACGCTCAACGTGATTTCGCTCGCCGGCCTGGCGTTTGCCACCGGCATGGTGCTCGATGCCGCCATCGTCGTGCTCGAGAACATCGTGCGCCAGCGCGAGCAGGGTCGCGCCCCGCTGGAGGCTGCCGACCGCGGCACCGGCCAGGTCTGGGGCGCGCTGCTGGCCTCCACGGCCACCACCGTTGCCATCTTCCTGCCGGTGATGTTCCTGCAGGACGAGGCCGGCCAGCTGTTCGCCGACCTGGCGGTGGTGATTTCGGCGGCCATCGTCTGTTCGCTGCTGGTCGCCATCGTCGTCCTGCCGACGGCCAGTTACCGGCTGCTGGGAGAGGCTTCGCTGGAGGACCGGCATGCCTCCTGGTGGCAGCGGGGCTCGGACTTCATCATGTCGCTGACCGACACGCCGCGGCGGCGCTGGGGCTGGATCGCCGGCCTGACCATCGTGCCGATCCTGATCGCTGCGCTGCTGATTCCACCGGCCGACTACCTGCCCGAGGGCAAGCGCAACTTCATATTCGGGTTTTTGCAGACGCCTTCGGGAATGGGGCCGGATACCGCCGAGGAAGAGCTGATCAAGCCCATCAATGAACGCCTGATTCCGTACATCAACGGTGAAAAGGAGCCGGCGATTGAAAATACGTTTCTCGGCTTTTTCGGAACCGGAGCCTTTCTGGGCATGCGTGCCGCCGACGAGGACCGGGTGGACGAGCTGATCGATGTCGTCAACCAGGAGATCCTGACCGGCTTTCCCGATACCTTCGGCCGCGCCAACCGTTCGCCGATTTTCGGCGGCCGCGGCAGCCGGCAGATCGACATCGACCTGCAGGCCGCCAACGTCGAAGAGTTGCTCGGCGCCGGGCAAACGGCGTTCGGGCTGATCCAGGAGAAAATGCCGGAGGCAAGCATCCGCCCCCAGCCTGGCCTGGAACTGGCCGAGCCGGAACTGCGACTGAAGCCCGACGACCGGCGTATTGCCGAGATGGGCTGGACGCGAGGCGACGTGGCCACCCTGGTGCGCGCCTTCGGCAATGGCGCCTACCTGGGCGATTACTTCGACGGCGACCGCCGCCTGGACGTGATCCTGCGCGGCACCGATTGGGTCACGCCCGAGGAGTTGATGAGCATGCCGCTGGCCACGCCGTCCGGGCGAATCGCCACGCTGGGTGAACTGGCCGAACTCGAACGCACGGCCGGACCGAACCAGATCCGCCGCGTCGACCGGCGCCGCACGCTGTCGCTGCAGGTGACCCCGCCATCGGGCATGCCGATGGAGACCGCGCTGGCCTTTCTGCAGGAGGAGGTCGAGCCGACGATTCGCGATGCGCTGCCACCCGACGGCGTGATCGCCTACCGCGGAACGGCCGAGGCCCTGGACGAGACGCTGTCGAACCTGGCCGGCAGCTTTCTGCTGGCCATCGTGATCCTCTACCTGCTGATTTCGGCGCTGTTTCGCTCGTTCAAGGACTCGATTCTGGTCCTGATGACCATTCCCATGGCGACCGTCGGCGGTATCGTCGCGTTGCGCATCACTGGTTGGGTGACCGGCCAGGCGATGGACATGCTGACCATGATCGGCTTCGTGATCCTGCTGGGCCTGGTGGTCAACAACGCCATCCTGCTGGTCTATCGCGCCCGCGAGGGCGAACGCGAGGAGGGGATGAGCCGCCGCGAGGCGGTCGAAACCGCGGTTCGCCTGCGCCTGCGACCGATCCTGATGAGCACCACGACCAGCGTTTTCGGCATGATGCCGCTGCTGGTGCTGCCGGGCGCGGGTACGGAACTGTATCGCGGCCTGGCCGCGGTGATCGTCGGTGGCATGGCCGTGAGCACGCTGTTCACGCTGGTGTTGCTGCCGTCGCTTCTGCGAACCAACGAAGACAAACAAGGCGCCGCCGAAGGCGAGGTGGTGCCGGCATGACAAGGATTGACCGAATGAACAGATGGATTGTTGCGGCCGCAGGCTTGCTGTTGACCGCGCCGGTCTGGGCCCAGTTCGGCGGCGAGGAGCCGAAGGTGGAAGTGGCTGTGGCCGAGCAACGTGAAATGGCGCCGACCATGCAGGTGTCGGGCACCGTGCTGTCGCGCTCCGACGCCAGCCTGTCGGCCGAGGTCGAGGGCCGCCTGGTCGAGGTCGCGGATGTGGGCACACGCGTGGCCGAAGGTGATGTGGTTGCGCGAATCGAAGACACCACGCTGAGGCTGCGCATTTCCGAGCTCGAAGCCGAAATCGCTCGCGGAGAGTCCCGCCTGGAATTTCTCGATGCCGAGCTGAAACGGTTCGAGCGCCTGGCCGAAACCAACCTGGCCGCGGCCAGCCAGATCGACCAGACCCGTTCGGAGCGCGACATGGCGCAGAGCGATCTGGCGGTTACCCGCTCGCGCCGGGCCCAGCTCAAGGACCAGATCGATCGCACCCGCGTCCGCGCGCCGTTTCCCGGCGTGGTGGTCGAGCGTGTCGCCCGGGCCGGCGAGCGGGTCGGCGTCGGCGCGCGCATCCTGCGTCTCGTCAACCCGGACAGCCTCGAGGCCGTGGCCCGTGCCCCGCTGCGCTACTACCGCTTTGTGCAGCCGGGCGATGAGCTCACGGTCGACACCGAGGACCAGGTCTTCGAAGCGCCGCTTCGGACGGTCGTCAGCGTGGGCAACGAGGATTTACACGTGTTCGAACTCAGGCTGGATATCAAGAAGCCGTTGCCGGTGGGCCAGACCGTTCGCGTGACCGTCCCCACCGCGGACCTGCGCAAAGTGCTCGCCGTACCGCGCGACGCCCTGGTTCTGCGGGGCTCGGGTACGGCCGTGTTCGTGATCGGGGAGGATGGTACGGCCCGGCGCGCCACTGTCTCGACCGGGATCGGCCAGGGTGAGTGGATCGAGGTGGCCGGACCGATCCAGGCCGGCGACCGGGTTGTCATACGCGGCAACGAGCGCCTGCGGGACGGTCAGGCGGTGGAAATCATCAACGGCTGAGGCACCGCACGGCTGTTCATTCGCGGCCCTGGCCCGCCCCACCGGCGACGGCGAAGACGCGCTGATGGCCGTCGTCGACCAGGCGCACCCGGCAGCGGTACAGGCGCGATAGGTTGTCGGCCGTGAGTAGTTCGCTTGTTGGTCCGGCGTCCCATTCGCCGTTGCCGTAGAGCAGCAGCACGTGCGTGCAGTAGCAGGTTGCGAGATTGACCTCGTGCAGGGCCATGAGCGCGGATTTGCGCTGAGCGCGGACCTGGCGGTGGAGCACGTTGAGAATGGTCACCTGGTAGGCCGGGTCGAGATGATTGGTCGGCTCGTCGAGCAGCATTACGGCGGGATCCTGAACCAGCAGGGTAGCCAGGGCCAGGCGTCGCGATTCACCGCCGGACAGGTCCATGCAGCTGCGCTCGGCCAGCTCCAGCATTTCCAGGTCCGCCAGCGCGTCGCGGGCGCGCTCATGATCGAGCGTCGATTCGCGCGCCCAGGGCTTGAGATGGGGATGGCGGCCGACCAGCGCGGTTTCCAGGCAGGTGGCGTCGAAAGCGTAATGGGTGTGCTGCGGCAACATGCCCAGGCGTTGCGCGATGTCGCGACGGCTGCGCTCGTCCAGACGGCGGCCGTCGAGGCGGATGCCGCCGCGTTCGGGTTCGAAGACGCCGGCAAAGGCCTTGAGCAGGGTCGTCTTGCCGACCCCGTTGGGACCCAGCAACCCCCAGAATTCGCCCCGGCCGACGGCCAGGTTGAGGTCGCGCACGACATCGACCGAGCCGATGCGAACGTCGAAATCCTCGATGATGAGTGGGCTGTCGTTGGCGGGGAACATATCTAGCGGATTCTCACCGCGCGGTAGAGCAGCAGCAGGAACAGCGGCACACCGATCAATGCGGTGAGCACGCCCACCGGCAGCTGGCGCGGTCCGAGCAGGCTGCGCGCGGCGGTGTCGGCCAGAACCAGGAAGCCACCGCCGAAGAGTGCCGAGGCCGGCAGCAGCACGCGATGATCGCCACCGACGAGCAGGCGCATCAGATGCGGCACGATCAGCCCCACGAAACCGATCGCCCCGGCCAGGGATACGGCCAGGGCGGTCAGTAACGAGGCAGCGACGTAGATTTCCCAGAAACGCGCCCGCGCCGACTCGCCCAGCAGCGCGGCCTGCAGCTCACCGCCGCTGAGCACATTGAGGCTGCGCGCGCGCAGCCACAGCAGCCCCACGCCCGCGGCCAGCGGTAACAGCCACCAGGCCGAAAGGGTGGTGTAGCTCAAATCACCCATCAGCCAGTAGAGCATCGAGCGCAGGCTGGCGTCCGGGCCGGTGGCGAGAATGAGTGAAATGACCGCACCCCAGCCGGCGGCGACGACCACGCCGGTGAGCAAGACGCGCGTGGTGCTCCAGGCGCCGCGTCCGCGGGCGAGCACGAACACGATGATCATCGTCAGCATGGCGCCGGCAAAGGCCAGCACCGGCGTGGGCAGGAAGCTCAGGCCGAAGCTCATGCCGATCAGGGCGAAGGCCGCCGCACCGCCGGACAGGCCCAGTACGTAAGGGTCGGCCAGCGGATTGCGCAGCAGCACCTGCATGAGGCAACCGGCCTGTGCGAGCAAGGCGCCGGTGACGAGTGCGGCGACGGCTCTCGGGATCCGCAGCTCAGCGATGACGTGCCGCATGGCTTCACCGGCGCTCGGCGGCCAGGCCCAGCCGCCACTGCCCCAGCTGGCGGCCAGCAACAGGGCGCTCGGGGGCAGGGCCAGCAGGCCCGCCCAGACAATCAGTTGCTTCGTGTCTGGTGCTCTCGCCATGAATTGATTACCATTCGGGACAGTTGAATCTTTCCGCGGCCCGGTATGATAGCCGGCCGCGACGACCATCACCATGATTGATCCAGACGGTTTCAGGCCGAACGTCGGGATCGTGCTGGCTCGGGAAGACGGGCGCGTTTTCTGGGCGCGCCGTGCCGGCAAGGATGGCTGGCAGTTTCCCCAGGGCGGCATGAATACCGACGAGACGCCCATCGAAGCAATGTATCGCGAGCTCGGCGAAGAAACCGGGCTCGGCCCCGAGCACGTGGAACTGCTGGGCCAGACGCCCGGCTGGCTGCGCTATCGCCTGCCGCGCCGCTATCGCCGTCGCCACCAGAAGCCCGTGTGCATCGGCCAGAAGCAGGTCTGGTTCCTGCTGCAGTTCCTGGCCGACGACGATGCTGTCGATCTCGAGGCGGCCGACAAGCCGGAATTCGACCGCTATCGCTGGGTCGATTTCTGGTACCCCGTGCGACATGTCATTCCATTTAAACGGCGGGTCTATGTGCGGGCGCTTAGGTATTTGGAACCCATGCTGCCCAAAGTCGAGCGGCGGAACGGCTGATCGGGTCGAAATTCCAAATTCGAAGCACCAAGTACCAAACAAATTCGAATGACCGAAATCCGAAGGTTCGAAACAGGCGGGTTCTTCCCGCTTTGCGTCCAACTCGGCCGATGGTCATGCCCCAAAAAACCGGCGCACCCCACGGTCGCCGAATCGATGGAGAAGTAGATTGATGAAGCGTGTATTGTCGCTGGCCGCCGGCCTGCTGCTGGCCGGGCCGCTGGTCGCCGAGACCTTTTCCGATGAAGATCTGGCCGTCGCGCGCGAGCTGCGCGATTCCGCTCTGGCCGGTGATGGCGGTTACGAGATCGTCGCCGATCTGACCACCCGCATCGGTCCGCGCCTGGCCGGCAGCGAGGCCGATGCAAAGGCGGTGGAGTGGGCCGTGAAGCTGTTCGAGGACATGGGCTTCGACCGGGTCTGGACCGAGCCGGCGACTTTTCCGACCTGGCATCGCGGTCTCGAGCGAACCGAAATCGTCTCGCCGGCGCACCATGAACTGGTCACCCTGGCGCTGGGCTTCTCGCCGGCCACGCCCAAGGGTGGTATCGAGGCCGAGGTGGTGATGTTCGACGACCTGGCTGCGCTCGAGGCGGCCGATGAATCCGAAGTCGCCGACCGCATCGTCTTTATCCGCAACCGCATGGAGCGCACACGTACCGGTGCCGGTTATGGTCGTGCGGTGGGGGCGCGTTCGGTCGGCAGCCGGGTGGCGGAAGAGAAGGGCGCCCTGGCGCTGGTCATCCGTTCGATCGGAACCTCTAACAACCGATTCGCCCACACCGGCATGCAGCGTTTCGATTCCGACGTGCGGTTGCTTCCGGCGGTGGCCATTTCCAACCCCGATGCCGACCTGCTCGAGCGCTTGATGGCCGGCGACGAGCCGGTGCGTATCCAGGTCGAAGTCGACGCCGAAACGGTCGAGGCCTATACCTCTCAGAACGTATTCGCCGAGATCACCGGCGGTGGAAGCCCCGAGAAAATCGTGGCCCTGGGCGCGCACCTGGATTCCTGGGACGTCGGCACCGGCGCGATCGATGACGGCGCCGGCGTGGCGATCATCACCGAGGCGGCACGCCTGATCCAGGAACTCGATCGGCGTCCGGACCGCTCGATTCGCGTTATCCTGTTCGCCGCCGAGGAGATCGGCCTGTGGGGCGGTCGCGCCTGGTCGAAAGCGCGCGAGGAAGAGATCGAGCATTATCAACTGGTGGCCGAATCCGACTTCGGCGCCGGCGAGATCTATGCCATCAGCGCACGGGTGCGCGATGCCGTCTGGCCGGTGATCGAGGCCATCCAGTCCGAGCTCGAACCGCTCGGCATCGAACTGGGCCGACGCCAGGCTTCCGGCGGCCCCGATTTCTCGCCCGCGAGCGGGCTGGGTGTGGCGGCGGTCGACCTGCACCAGGACGGCACCGAGTATTTCGATTACCACCACACCGTCAACGACACGCTCGACAAGATCGAGCCCGAAGCGCTGGCCCAGAATGCCGCAGCCTACGCTGTGCTCGCCTGGCTGGGTGCCCAGGCGCCGGTGGATTTCGGTTCGGGCGAGACCATCCTTGCCGAAGAGCGAGATCGAGAAGCGAGCGACTGAGCGCCTGGCTCAGTCCAGTGCCTCAAGCCTTGCGATCCAATGCTCGTCCCGCTCGACCTCCCGGGCCGGCGGGATGACAAGCGTGGTGTATTCCTTGTAGCGTGCTGTCGGCAGGTCGGCCAGGATCATCCAGTCGGCCCGGAACTCCTCGATCGGCAGTTGCGCGGCCTCGTAGAGAATCACCGGCGTGTCGGGTCGGTACCACTGCGAGAGCTTGTCGACCAGGACCTGGAGTCGCTCCGGGTCCGGTTCGAATCCGATACAGGCCAGGTTGCCGGCCAATGCCACCTGCCACAGCAGTACCAGTGCGGTCGGGTCGAGCCTGTGGCGATAGGCCAGCAGGCGAGTGGCCTCAATGCTCTGAACGCCCCGTGTGCCCGGGTCGAGCCCCAAGTCGGCGTAGAGGCAGGCCTCGGCCGAGATGCCCGGCTCCATGCGCGCCCGAAATCCTTCGCAGCGCACCTGCTCGATGGCTGCGTGGGGCACTTGGGCGAACACGCCGGGATGGCCGTAGAACACCGCACACACCCGTTGGCCAGCCCGCACCGAGTCGACGATCATTGCGGTCATCTGGCGATAGGTTTCGCGCCGGTCGGTACCATCGTCGTAGCAATCTGTCAGGCCGATGGCATCGGGTCGCTGGCCTGCGATCCAGTCGAAGGCCGCTGCGTCGGAGAGGACGAACAGCGCGTCGGCTTCCATGATCTCGCTGACCGCGCGCTCGCTGACGTGGCGTCCGAGCTGGATGCCGCAGCCGACCACCACCAGTTCGCCGTGTTGTTGCATGCTCAGTCGGCACCCTTCTTGTCGGCGACGACCACGGTGTTTCGACCCCTGCTCTTGGCCTCGTACAAGGCTTCGTCGGCACGCTTGCGTAAGTTCTCCAATGCTTCGCCCGCTACCAGTTCGGCCACGCCGAAGCTCATCGTCAGGGGCTTGCCGTTGCCCCCGTACTGGATTTCAGCCAGGTCCTTGCGGACCTGCTCCAGCTGCCCGAGTACCGGCTCGAGTTGGCTGTCGGGCACGCAGATGGCGAACTCCTCGCCGCCGATTCGACCCACGTGGCCGAGCCCCGGGAAGTTGGTACACAGGACACGGGCGACCTGGCGCAGCGCCTTGTCGCCGGTCATGTGACCGTGTTCGTCGTTGACCTGCTTGAAATGATCGATGTCGCCCAAGGCCAGGACCAGAGGTTGACCCCTCCGGTGCGATTCCTCGACCAGCATGCGGGCGGTGTCGAAAAAGCGCGTGTGGTTGCTGACCCGGGTCAAGCCGTCGAGTTCGGAAAGCCGCCGGTAGTGTCGCCGCTCCCGCAGCACGTGAATCAGCAAGAGCAAGAGAATCAGGAACAGGATGAGCGCGAATCCTGCGGCCAGCCAGCGCATCCGCGCCTGTTGACGACGGGATTGGGCCTCCAGTTCGGCCACGCGCTTCTGTTCCCGGAGCAGCTCGAGTTCCTGCTCCTGACGCTGCACATCGAATTCGACTTCCAGAATGGCGAGGCGTCGATTGCGGTCCTCATCCAGAAAGCGCTCGCGCGCTTCGCTATGCGCGACCATGTGTTCATAGGCCTCGGCAAATGCACCCATTTCGGCCACCTGTGAAGCGACCAGCCGGTGCAGGGCGGCTTCCCTTTCCCAGAATTGTCGCTCCCGGACCCGCTCGATCAGCGGCTCGGCGAGCTCGATGGCCGCTTCGTGTTGTCCCCTGGCGGCAGCCAGCCTGGCCTTCAAATGCTCCCCGGTGAGGACGCCATCGACCCAGACCGCCTTGCGTAAGCGTTCGAGCCCCTGGTTTATCCAGCGCTCCGCGGTGTCCAGTTCACCGTGCTCGAGGGCGACGTAGGCCAGTTCCAGTTCCACGACGCCCAGATAAACCTGATCGTTTGCCCGGCGGCAGTTCTCTAGCGCTGCAGTGGCGGCCGCTTGTGCCCGTTCGAATTGCTCGGCGTAGCGAAAGGCGACCGCTAAGGCCTGACCTGCGGTACAGCGCCGGCGGATGTTCTCGGTCCGTTCGGCGATTTCGAGCGCTTGTTTGCTATACCGGATGGCGCGCTCGTGATTGCCGACCATGCTGTGAACGAAACCGGCCAGCGTGAGGATGGGGACTTCCTCGGCCGGGATGTCGGTGTGGGGGAGCAGTTCGAGGGCGGCCTGAAGGCGCTTGAATCCCCATTCGTACTGGCCCATGTTGATCCCGACATTGGCCGCGAGCCGAAAGGCCCGAAGGCGCTGGTCGTCCGACAGCGAGCTGGCCAGCAGAGACTCGAGCCGGTCGATGGCCTCGGAATTCTCGCCCCGTAGCGCCAGGTTCCGGATATGGAGCAGGCGGATTTCCGCTCGTTGGCCCGGCGTTGCCTCGTCGAGCCTTTCCATGAGCGCATCGATGGCCGGTTGAGAAGCGGGCACGGCCTCGGTCACGCTCAGGTGTCGGGCGCGCTCAATGGCCTCCGCGATGTCCTCGTCCTGTGCCTGCGCCCCGCCCACCAGCAATGCGAGCGCCAGGCCGAGCGCGCGCAGAATCATTCGCCAGGGTGAGTGCCGCAAGATAATCGATTCAGTCGTGCGCGTTGACAGTGCTGTTGGTCAGGTGGACTTCATCCAGACCGGACAGCCGCCGAACCGCATCCAGATCCTTGCGCTTCATGGCCTCACGTGCCTCGTCGGAGAGATCCCGCTTTTCCATCACACCGTCTGGATCCTTTTCGTACTCCGCGGCAAGCTTGGCGTCACTGCCGAGGTCCTTGAGAAGTTGCTTGAGTGTTTCCATGGTTGAGCCTCCCTTGTGTTCCTGCATTCTAATTGCTTGCCGCGGCGTTTGCGATCATTCGCAATGGAACGGGATCGAGATGACGCCGAGGCGATCTTCCGGGCGGGTGCGCTGCCGAGTCCGTACCGGGGTCAATCAGGGTCGGCGATCACGACGCTGTTCCGGCCGCTGTGCTTGGCGCGGTACAGTGCCTCGTCGGCACGACGCCGGAGTTCTTCGAGCGGTTCGTCCGGCTCGAGCTCAGCCACCCCGAAGCTCATCGTCAGGGGCTTGCTGTTGCCGCCGTAGTTGATCATCTCGAGCGCCTCCCGCAAGGCGTCGAGTCTGGGCAAGGCATATTCGATCGTTTCTTCCGGCAGGCACAGCGCGAACTCCTCGCCGCCGATACGTCCGATGTTGGCCGAGCCCGGGAAAGTCTCGCGCAGTACTCGAGCCACTTCTTTCAGCGCCCGGTCACCGGCGATGTGTCCGAACTCGTCGTTGACGTGCTTGAAATAGTCGATATCGCCGAGGGCGAGCACCAGGGGGCTGTGATCGTGATGCGCCTTGTCGACCATCATGCGTGCGCTGTCGAAGAACCGGGTGTGGTTGTTCAGTTTGGTCAGGCTGTCGAGCCCGGCCAGGCGGCGGAAGTGCCGTCGTTCCCGCAGCACGCGGATCAACAGCAGGGTGAGGGTCAGAAACAGGAAGCCACCGAAGCCGTAAGCAAGCCAGCGAAGCCGATCCTGGTGGCGTCTTGACTCGGCCTGAAGCTCGCTGACCCGTTGCTGTTCCCGCAGCAGGGCCAGTTCCTGCTCGCGTGAGCGCATGTCGAAGGCAACCTGCAGATGGGCGAGCTGGCGAGCGCGTTCAAGGTCGAGAAAGCGTTCGCGTGCTTCGAGTTGCTGGCGCGTGTAAGCCAGCGCCTGCTCGTGGTTTCCTCTTCCCGTCTCGATTTCGCTGAGCATGCCATACGCTTCGGCAACGTAGTCCCAGGCCTCGTCGTCCTCGAGTGGGGAGAGGGCCTGCTCGAGTAGTTGCTCGGTCGTTTCCAGCTCGCCCTGTTCCCAGTGAAGCCGAGCCTTGTAAAACCGCGCCTCTCCCAGGCCGAACTGATAGTCGGTTTCCCTGAGCCGAGGGAGGGCCTGCCGGAACAATTCTTCGGCCCGCTCGAAGTCTCCAGTGGCGCGAAGCAGGTCGCCCAGTCCACTCTCGATAGTGCCCGTAACCAGTTCGTCACCCGTTTCTCCGCAGGTTTCGATGGCTTCACGATAGTGGCTACGCGCCAGTTCGAACATCTCGGCCGTCTTGTAGACGAAGGCGAGTCGGCCCTGGTTGATGCAAACATCGCGTGCACTGCCGTGCTTCCGGGCGAGATCGACGCTACGTTGGCCGTAGTCAATGGCCTGCCCGGTTTCCCCGATCTTGGCGTAGACGTAGGCGGCCAGGCTGAAGGGCACATTTGACGAGCCTGCCGCCTCGAGTCGCCCGGCCAGTTGCAGGGCCCGATTGAGGTAATCGAAGGTGTCCTCCCAGCGGCGCAGCAGTATGGCGATGTTGGCCGCCAGGGCATAGGCCCGGACCTCCTGTTTGCGGGTCAGTGGTTTGTCGAAGAGCTTTTCAAGCTGGCCGAGCGCCCGCTCCATATTGCCCGCCAGCGTCTGGTTACGGGCCCGGATGAGCCAGAAGTCCGCGCGTTGCTCGGGCGTGGCCTCGCCCAGGCGGGGTTCGATTTCGTCGAGCAGGGCCCTGGTCTCGCGCCAGGGCGCTGTCGTGTTCAGTTCCTGCACGCGCTCGAGCTGGCTTTCGAGTGAGGGTGGGTCCGCCGACTGCGCACAGATCATGCCGCTCAGGAGAAGCAACGCACTCGCAACAAACAGCCGGCTCGCCTGACGAGCCGGCCGGGAAAGTCGAAATGAAACTGCTACTCGCAAGCCCGGACGGTGCCGTCGGATTTGGGCGTGTCGAGATCATAGCGTTCGGACATGGTAGGCTCCCTTTTTGCTGTTTGCGCCCGCCCGCAAGCCTCCCTGACTTGCCGGCAGAGCACTTGATTATACGCATGCAATCGGGAGAAGACCGGTGCCCCGTTTACTGCTCAACCTACGCAACGTACCCGACGACGAGATCGAGGAAGTCCGTTCCTTGATGAACGAGCACGGTATCGAGTGTTACGACACGCCGCCGGGACCGTTCGGCATCACCGCCGGTGGTATCTGGCTGAAAGATCCCGATGACTACGCGCGTGCCCGCGAGTTGATGGACAGCTACCAGGCCGAACGTGCCGAGCGTGCACGAGCGCAATGGCAGGCAGCACACGAGCGGGGGGAGGCCGAGACCCTGTCGTCGATCATTCGGCGGCATCCATTGAAGACGCTGCTGATCGTGGCCGGAAGTATCTTCGTGTTGATGGTGCTGTTTTCGCCGCTGGTTGTATTCTTTCGCGCAGGCGGGTGACCAGCCACTTACTCCTCGAGGGCCGACAACATCTGGATGACGGCCTCACCGTAGCGCGCCAGCTTGTGTTCGCCCACGCCGCTGATGCCAGCCAGTTCCTCGAGCGTACGCGGCCGGGCCTCGACGATGGCCGCCAGGGTGGCGTCATGGAAGATCACGTAGGGCGGCACTTCCTCGCTGCGCGCCGTCTCCAGCCGCCATTGCCTGAGCGCCTGCCACTGGGGTGATTCCGTGTCGATCTCGACGCTGGTCTTGCGGGACTTCCCGCGCCTGGCGGGTACGGCATCCCGTCGCATCTCGATTTCACGTTCGCCGCGCAGCAGCGCGCGGCAGTCGGGCCCCAGTTGCAGGCCACCGTGTCCTTCAGGGTCGGGGACGAGGTAGCCGGCGGCCAGCAGCTGGCGCAGCACCGAGTGCCAGGTCGAGCGATCGATGTCCTCGCCGATCGCCCAGGTGCTCAGGCGGTCGTGGCCGAGTTGTTCGGCGCGGTCGGTGGGCTTGCCTGTGAGGACGTCGACCACGTGACCGGCGCCGAAGCGCTGCCCGGTGCGATAGACGCACGACAGCGCCATGCGCGCGGCTTCGGTGGCGTTCCAGGTCTCGGGCGGGTTCTGGCAGTTGTCGCAGTTGCCGCAGTCGCCCGGATGGCGCTCGTCGAAGTAGCCCAGCAGGGCGGGGCGGCGGCAGCCGGCGTGTTCGCAATAGGCCAGCAAGGCTTCGAGGCGTTCGCGTTCGAGCTTCTTCTGCCCGTCGCCGGCGCTTGACTGTTCGAGCAGCTGGCGAATCCGGACCACGTCAGCCAGGCTGTAGACCATCCAGGCATCGGCCGGCAGGCCGTCGCGGCCGGCGCGTCCGGTTTCCTGGTAGTAGGATTCGATGCTCTTGGGCAGGTCGAGATGCGCGACGAAACGTACATCGGGCTTGTCGATGCCCATGCCGAAGGCGATGGTGGCGCAGATGACCAGCCCGTCCTCGTTGATGAAGCGGTCCTGGGCGGTGCGGCGATCGCCGGATTCCATGCCGGCGTGGTAGGCAATCGCGTCGAGACCCTGCTCGACCAGCCAGCGCGCCGTCTCCTCGGTCTTGCGGCGGGAGAAACAGTAGACGATGCCCGACTGGCCGGGGTGTCGCTCCCGGATGAAGGCCAGCAGCTGCCGGCGCGCATTGCGCTTGAGCCCGACCGCGTAACGGATGTTGGGCCGGTCGAAGCTGTCGACGAACACCCGGGCTTCGCGTCCGAGCAGGCGCTCGACGATTTCACTTCGGGTGCGCTCGTCGGCCGTGGCGGTCAGGGCGATGCGGGGTACTTGGGGAAATCGCGCGGCCAGCACATCGAGCTTGAGATATTCGGGGCGGAAGTCGTGGCCCCACTGGGAGACGCAGTGCGCCTCGTCGATGGCGAACAGGTTGACCCGGCTCCTTGACAGCATTCGCAGCGTCGATTCGCGTAACAGACGCTCGGGGGCGATGTAGAGCAGGTCGAGTCGGCCATCGAGCAAATCCTGCTCGGTACGGCGTTGGGTCTCGGCGTCCAGCGAGGAATTGAGCACGGCCGCGGCCACGCCGTTGTGGGTCAGCGCTTCGACCTGGTCGCGCATCAGGGCGATCAACGGCGAGATGACGATGGCCGTGCCCGGCCGAATCAGGGCCGGAATCTGGTAGCAAAGCGACTTGCCGCCCCCGGTGGGCATGAGCACCAGCGCATTGCCGTCGCCGGCGACGTGCTCGATGATCTCGCGCTGCCGGCCCCTAAATTCGCTGTAGCCGAAGACCTGCCGCAGCAGCGTCTCAGGAGCGCGCGAGTGCTCGACCGGCGCAGTCTCGTTCATTAAATCGAATCGGGGAAGGCAAACATCGTGCTACAGACTGCCACAAACCACCCTTTGAAGGGTTGGTGATTCACCGCAGACCAAACAAAAAACCCCGGCACTGTGGCCGGGGCTTCGATGCATACGGGCGTTGCTATGGGCGCATGCATAGGGACTAGAAGGTCCTGGTTCCAGGCAAGGCGCGGGGCGGCTGGTAAGCGCAGCGTACCTTCAATGGTACGTGAGCATTGCCAGCCGCCACGCAACGCCGCATGGGGCCAGGAGATTCGGTCCCGGTGGTTACATCATTCCGCCCATGCCACCCATGCCGCCCATACCACCCATGTCCGGGGCGCCGCCGCCGCCTTCATCCTTCTGCGGGATTTCGGCAATGGCGGCCTCGGTGGTGATCATCAGGCCGGCGACTGAGGAGGCGTTCTGCAGGGCAGTGCGCGTTACCTTGGTCGGGTCGAGAATACCGGCATCGATCATGTCGACGAATTCACCGGTGGCGGCGTTGTAGCCGTAGTTGCCCTCGCCCTCGGTGACCTGGGCCAGGATGACGGACGATTCACCGCCGGAGTTGGCCACGATCTTCCTCAGCGGCTCTTCCATGGCGCGCAGGGCGATCTTGATGCCCAGGGTCTGGTCTTCGTTGTCGCCGGTGAGGTTCTCGATCGCCGCGCGGGCACGTACCAGGGCAGTGCCACCGCCGGGGACCACGCCTTCTTCGACGGCCGCACGGGTTGCGTGCAGGGCGTCTTCGACGCGGGCCTTCTTCTCCTTCATCTCGATTTCGGTAGCGGCACCGACCTTGATCACGGCCACACCGCCGGCCAGCTTGGCCACGCGTTCCTGTAGCTTTTCGCGATCGTAGTCGGAGCTGGCGTCCTCGATCTGGGCACGGATCTGGCCGACCCGGCTTTCGATCGCGGCCGCGTCGCCCGAGCCGTCGATAATGGTGGTGTTTTCCTTGTCGATCTGGACCTTCTTGGCCGAGCCGAGCTGGTCGACGGTGGTCTTCTCCAGGCTCATGCCGACTTCCTCGGAAATCACCTGGCCACCGGTCAGGACAGCCATGTCTTCCAGCATTGCCTTGCGGCGATCACCGAAGCCGGGCGCCTTGACGGCGGCGACCTTGACCGTGCCGCGCAGGTTGTTGACCACCAGGGTGGCCAGGGCTTCGCCCTCGATGTCTTCGGCACAGATCAGCAGGCTCTTGGACTGCTTGGCCACGCCTTCGAGAATTGGCAGCAGCTCGCGCACGTTGGAGATCTTCTTGTCGTGCAGCAGGATGTAGGGGTTTTCGAGCTCGACCTGCATCGTCTGCTGGTCGGTGACGAAGTAGGGCGAGAGGTAGCCGCGGTCGAACTGCATGCCTTCGACGACCGACAGTTCGTTGTCGAGCGACTGGCCTTCCTCGACCGTGATCACGCCTTCCTTGCCGACCTTGCCCATGGCCTCGGCGATGATCTTGCCGACTTCCTCGTCGGCGTTGGCCGAGATGGTGCCGACCTGGGCGATGGACTTGTCGGTGTCACACGGGGTCGAGAGCTTCCTGAGTTCTTCGACGGCGGCTCGCACGGCCTGGTCGATGCCTCGCTTGAGGTCCATCGGGTTCATGCCGGCGGCGACCGACTTGACGCCCTCGCGCAGCATGGCGTGGGCCAGCACGGTTGCCGTGGTGGTGCCGTCACCGGCCTCGTCAGAAGTCTGGGAAGCGACTTCCTTGACCATCTGTGCACCCATGTTCTCGAACTTGTCTTCCAGTTCGATTTCCTTGGCGACCGACACGCCGTCCTTGGTCATGGTCGGCGCACCGAAGCTCTTCTCGAGCAACACGTTGCGGCCCTTGGGACCGAGGGTCACGCTGACCGCGCGGGCCAGTACGTCCACGCCCTCGAGAATCTTGTTACGGGCTTCTTCAGAAAATTTGATTTCTTTGGCGCTCATGATTGTTTTCCTCTAAATCTTGAGTCTTGGGATGTCAGGTTGATTTGCAGGCGGTCGTATCAGGACTCGACGACGGCCATGATGTCGTCTTCACGCATCACCAGCAGTTCGTCGTCGTCGACCTTGACCTCGGTGCCGGAGTACTTGCCGAACAGCACCGTGTCGCCTACCTTCACATCCAGCGCACGCTGTTCCCCGTTGTCGAGGATCTTGCCGTTGCCGACCGCGATCACCTCGCCGCGAATCGGCTTTTCGGTGGCACTGTCGGGAATCACGATTCCGCCGGGGGTGGTGCGCTCTTCTTCAACGCGCTTGACGATGACGCGATCATGCAAAGGACGCAGTTTCATGGGTTTTTCTCCCTGTGACTAACTATGTGTTTGTGATTAATGGCAGGTCGCCCGGATTGGCCCTTGGCCTACCGGATGACCCTGCCTGACCTGGGGCGCGTTCCGACAAAAACGGATTTTGTCGATGCGGCGCCGACACGCATTGCGAAATGGAGCCCGCCGACGGGCATTTCAAGGCTTTCGAGTCCACCATTTTTGTGCCGGCGACGGCGGCCTGTCAGAATAGCCGGAATTTGACTGGACTGAACGGAGGCGGATTGATCATGAACGACGATATTTGCCTGGTGCTTACGACCTGTCCGGACCGTGAGACGGCTGAACGACTTTCGGCCATGCTGGTCGAACAACGGCTGGCTGCCTGTGTGTCGGCCGGTGCGGAAGTGGTTTCGACCTATCCCTGGCAGGGCCGGGTCGAACACGAGAGCGAGATTCCGCTGACCATCAAGACCACCCGGGCGAGGGTGAGCGCGCTCGAGCACGAGCTGGTAGCGCACCACCCCTATGACGTGCCGGAACTGCTGGTCGTGCCGGTCAGCGACGGACTGGACGATTACACCCAATGGATTCGGGACTGGATTCAATGAAGACATCACTCTCCGGGCTTGCCGGCCTGGTTGCCCTTCTTGCCTGCCTGTGGCCGCTTTCGGCCACTTCCCAGGTCAACTCCGACGACCTGCTGCCCCTGGAAGAAGCCTTCGCGCTCGAAGCGAGCGTCGAGGACGATGCGCTGGTTCTGCATTGGGAGATCGCCGAGGGGTATTACCTCTATCGCCACGCGTTCGAGGTCGAGTCGACGCGGGAAGCCGTTGTGCTGGGCGAGCCGGATATTCCACCGGGCGAGCCGACGGTCGACGAGTTCTTCGGCGAGACCGAAACCTATCGTGATTCCGTGACCGTTCGCGTACCCGTCGAGCGCGCACCCGCCGGCGGTGAGCTGACCGCACGCGTCGCCTTCCAGGGCTGCGCCGACCTGGGCGTTTGCTATCCGCCGCATCGCCAGGAGATCAGCGTTCCGATGCCGGCCGCAACGGGTTCATCGGCGGCTGGCGGCGCCAGCTCGTCGCTCGCGGGCAGCGACAGCGGGTCCGGCAGTGCGCTGGGCACGTTGCTTGGAGAGCAACGCCAGGCCCTCCCGGCCGAGCAGGCGTTTCGTATCGAAGCGATCGCCGATGGACCGGACGCCATTTTGCTGCGTGCTACCGCGCAGCCCGACTACTACCTCTACCGCGAGACGTTTTCCTTCCGGGTCGCCGATTCCGACGTCGAGGTAGCCGGTGCCGAACTGCCCCCCGGCGAGCCCAAGACCGACGAGTACTTCGGCGATACCCGGGTCTATTTCGGGGAGGTGGAGATTCCGCTGAAGCTGGCCCGGCCGGCAGGCGGCGAGCGCGAGATAACGCTGGAGACGGATTTCCAGGGTTGCCTCGATGAGGGCATCTGCTATCCGCCGATGACGCGCAACATCGCGGTCACGCTGCCGCCGGCCGAGCAGGCGACGGGTCTGGCGGAAAACGACGAAGTTTCTGCCGGGGTCGGGCCGAGGGAAGCCACAGAAGAAGTGGTTGAAACCGCGCTGCCGCAGTCCGAGCAAGACCGCCTTGCCGCCGCCCTGGGCGGGCGCCCGCTGGTGGCCATGGGGCTGTTTCTGCTGGCCGGCATTCTGCTTGCCTTTACCCCCTGCGTCTTTCCGATGGTGCCGATCCTGTCGGGCCTGATCGCCGGCGAGGGGGACCGCATGACCACCGGTCGGGCCTTCCGCCTGTCGCTGGTCTACGTGATGGCCATGGCCCTGGTCTACACGATGTTCGGTATCGTCGCCGGCCTGTTCGGACAGAACCTGCAGGCCGTGTTCCAGAACCCGGCGGTACTGGTCGCTTTCGCGCTGCTGTTCGTGGCGCTGTCGCTGGCCATGTTCGGGTTCTACGAACTGCAGTTGCCCTCGAAGCTGCAGACGCGTCTCAACGAGATGTCCAACCGTGCCGAGGGCGGTACGCTTATCGGGGCGGCGATCATGGGCGCGCTGTCGGCCCTGATCGTCGGCCCCTGCGTGGCTCCGGCCCTGATGGGTGCCCTGATCTACATCGGCCAGACCGGCGATGCGGTACTCGGCGGCCTGGCGCTTTTTGCCATGGCCATCGGCATGGGCATTCCGCTGATTGTCTGGGGTACCTCGGCCGGCAAGCTGCTGCCGCGCGCCGGCGTCTGGATGAATGCCGTCAAGGCGGTGTTCGGGGTCGGCCTGCTGGCCCTGGCGATCTGGATGCTCGAGCGGGTGCTGCCGGGCGCGGTCATCATGCTGTTGTGGGGCGCGTTGGCCATCGGCTGTGGCGTCTACCTGGGCGCACTCACGCGCCTCACGCCCGAGGCGAGCGGTTGGCGCAAGCTCTGGCAGGCCCTGGGTGTCATGTTGCTGGTCGTCGGTATCGTGCAGTTCGTCGGCGCGCTGTCCGGCGGCCGCGACTGGATCCGGCCGATGCATCACATGGCAGGCACGGGCGGCGGGGCTGCCGTGGCGGAATCGCCGACCTTCCGCGAGGTCGAGACCCTCGATCAGCTTCAGGCCGCCGTGGCGGCTTCCGACCGCCCGGTCTTTCTCGACTTCTACGCCGACTGGTGCGTGGACTGCGTGAGGATGGAGCGGCGCACCTTTCCCGACCCGGCCGTGGCCGAGCGGATGGCCGGCTTCACGCTGCTCAAGGCCGATATCACCGCCTACAACGATGAGCACAAGGCCATGCTGCAGCACTTCGATCTGATCGGTCCGCCGGCCTACCTGTTCTTCGCCGACGGCGAGGAACTGAAGCAGTACAGGATGTTCGGCTTCCTCGGGCCGGACGAATTCCTGCCGCTGCTCGACGAGGTTGCAAATTGAGCAGTTGGCGACTCTGGGTTTCGGTGGTGGTGCTGGGCTTCCTGCTCGGCACCGCGCTGGCCTGGGTGACCAACAACACCCGGGCGCCCGAGCCGCGGGCGGAATCCGGCCTTGAAATCGGTGAGGCTCACCCCGGCTTCAGCCTGCCCGACCTCGATGGTGAGCGAGTGGTCTCCGAGCGCTTCAAGGGCCGGACGATGCTGGTCAACTTCTGGGCGACCTGGTGTGCACCCTGCCGGCGCGAGATGCCGGTCCTGCAGGCCGCCAGCGAGCGCCACGGCGAGGCGCTGGCCGTGGTCGGCATCGCCCTGGACGATCCCGAGCCGGTTGCACGCTTCATCGACGAGGTGGGCGTGGACTACACCATCCTGGTCGGCCAGGACGCGGTGCTGGACACGCAGAGCGAATGGGGCAACAGCGCCGGCGCCATGCCGTACACCGTGCTGGTCGATGGCGAGGGTATCGTGCGGTGGCGGCATTACGGCGAGGTGACTGCGGAGGAACTGGAAGAGGCGCTGGCGGGGGTGATTTAGAGAGTGTGAAGTGTTAAGTGTGAAGTGTTAAGAATCAATGAGATGGCTCTACACGGACCACAACACCCGCAAGCCGCAAAATTCAAAACCTGAACTCCCAGCCTAACGCCCGCCACTTCACACTTCACACTTCACACTTCACACTTCACACTTCACACTTCACACTTCACACTTCA
>NZ_QVMV01000010.1 GCF_003417465.1 Wenzhouxiangella sp. 15190 | reverse complement strand
CAGCGACGCGGACGCTGACAGCGATGCCGATTCAGACGCAGACGCCGACAGCGATGCCGACTCGGATGCAGACGCTGATAGCGACGCCGATTCGGACGCAGACGCCGACAGCGATGCGGACTCCGATGCCGATGCGGATAGCGACGCCGACTCGGATTCCGACGCGGACTCGGATGCCGATGCCGACAGCGACGCGGACTCTGACGCAGACGCCGACAGCGATGCGGACTCAGACAGTGACTCGGATGCCGATTCTGACAGCGACGCTGATTCGGATAAGGATTCCGACTCTGATAGTGACAGCAATGCGGATCTGGATAGTGCTTCTGACGGCGGCGCCGGATCGGGCCAAGACTCAGACTCACGTGGCAACTTGAGCAGCTATGGTGACGCTGGCTCGAAGAGCCATTCGGTCCCCGAAACGAACGCCAAGGTTGATTCGTCAGCGAACGCATCTGCTGCTCTCTACCCAGTCGAAGAAGGGGTAGAAGCCGATGAGTCGCTCAAAGCGGAACACGCGGGCAACGCGAGTATTCCTGAAAGTGGGGTTGCGGCTGACCGGGATGCCGAAAGCGTAACGGGCCTCGACAGCTCAGCTGATAGTGAGACTCATAGTGAGGAGCTCCCGGAGCGGCCACAATCAAATGATGCCGGCGATAGAATTGCCGATAGCAGCTGGGGCGAGCCTGTCAGCGTAAATGGCAGCGATGAAAATGCCTCCGACGCAACTCCTGAATCGGTCTTGATGGCGGCGGATGATTCCGCCGATGATCCGGCAAGGCCGGTCTCGGATCTTTCGGACAATGAAGAGATCGAGAGCAGTTTGCCGGAAGGTCAAGACACCATCGCCCTGGAGCTGGCAGACGCCGGAAACGGCGACAGCACCGCTGACGACGACGTAGCGGTAAGTGAGGATGGTGGCCAAGCTGGTGAGCCGCTGGACTTGGGAGACCTGGTCGAAGGTGCAACCATCGATACCATCTCCGACTATCTGACGCTGAATTTCGACGGCACCGACACCTTCATCGATGTTCAGCCGACTGAGTCGGGTGAGGCACCGCAGCAGATCGTCTTGGCAGGCGTCGATCCTACTGGAATGGGAGACAGCGACCAGGAAATCCTGGCCAAGATGATTGATGACGGTATGCTCAAGATCGATACTTGATTGATCTTCCGCCAGGTTGCGGAATGGCGGAGGCTCTTCGGAGCCTCCGCCTGTATTCCTTCCGACGGCCGAGGGCCTGCAAACTGGGCGAAATGCCGTTTGAAGGTGCCTTTTCGGCGCTTGTGTCCCTCTTCTCGATCAGCCAGATTTTCCGGGATCGCCTTTGAAAGGCGGCACGGGATGATGATGGTATTATTGAGCAAGGTGGTTCTCCCAGGGTCCCTGCAAAGTCAGGGGGATTCGGTTGAACTGTATTGCAATATGCGTCCGTCAGTTCGTCAAGCCGGACTGCCCCTGATTTTGATTGATGCAGCAGGTGCGATCCAATGGCGAAGTTCACTCCAGCAGCTTTTCCAGTATGCATGCCACGCTAGTTCGAAGTCTGCTGTTGGTTGGCACTGCTTTCATTTTGTTCTGCTGTTCGGTAGTGATTTCGGCTCAGCTGAAAATTGATTTTCAGCTGCTAGCAGAACACATGCGCGAGCGCTTCTCTGCGGATCGTGTCGAGGTCATAGTTCGCTGGCGGCAATTGCTAGAAGAAATTGCTGACAGGCCGGAATCGGAGCAACTAATCAAGGTCAATGAATTCTTTCATCGCAACGTGCGCTACCAATCGGACACGACTTTGTACGATGAGAATGATTATTGGGCAACCCCCATGGAAACTCTTGGCCAGGGGCTAGGCGACTGTGAAGATTGGGCAATAGCAAAATACGCCAGTCTGCGTCACCTTGGTATTCCAGATGAGAGATTGCGGCTTATTTATGTACGCGCGAAGATCGGTGGCCAGCGAAGTCCGATCAGCCAGGCGCACATGGTGCTGGGTTATTTCGAGACGCCCGATGCGGAGCCGATGATTCTGGACAGCCTGGTCAGTAGCGTTATGCCGGCATCAGAGCGAACAGACCTATCCCCTACTTTTAGTTTCAATGCCGATGGGCTGTGGGTGGGGCAAGGATCAGATCGTGCAGCTGGCACGCCCCTGGCGCGCCTGTCGCGCTGGCGCGACGTGCTTGATCGAATGCATCAGGAAGGAATACGCCTACAATGATTACAGGCAACAGCCGAATAACTATGCGTGAGGTGATTGTCTAATGACTTTAGCTAAGCAGTTATGGGTTGTCATTGGAGTTCTGATCACCCTGATATTTATCAGCAGTTTTATTGTAAGCGTTTATACGGCGCGAAACTACTTCCTGGAGCAGTTGACGGTCAAGAATATCGATAATGTTACGAGTCTGGCCTTGTCGCTGTCCCAGGTGGAGAAAGACCCGGTAACCATCGAGTTAATGATTGCCGCTCAGTTTGATTCCGGACATTACAAGCGTATTGAGTTGGTTGATCCGAATGGCGAGACCCTGCAGGTGCGTGAGCACCCGGAGTTGGCGCCAGACGTCCCTTCATGGTTCGCTAACCTGATGGCGCTTGACGTGCCGCCTGGTGTGGCCCAGGTGCAAGATGGATGGTTGCAGTTCGGTACTCTGTACATGGAGAGTCAAAGTGCCTATGCGTTGAATGCGCTCTGGCGCGTTTCCTATCAACTCTTAATCTGGATTATTATCATTGCGCTTATTGTTGGAATCATCGGAAACTTCCTGTTGCGGCGTATCAGTCAACCGCTGCAATCGGTTGTCAAACAGGCCGAGGCGATTGGAGACCGACGGTTTGTGACCAGCAAAGAGCCAAGAACGCTCGAGTTTCGACGCGTGGTTCGAGCCATGAATTCCTTGACTGAGCGCGTCCGGTCCATGCTCGAGACCGAAACCCGGCGCCTGGATGAAATCCGTCGGCAAAGTCAGCTGGACCCGGCCACCGGCGTAGCTAACCGGGAGCAGTTTTTCCGTTTGTTGGACGTTCGCCTGAATCTGCAGGACGATAGTGTGCGTGACGCTGTGTTATTGCTGCGAATTACCGGGCTTCAGGCCCTTAATGCAAAGCTTGGGAGGGCGGAGACGGACGAATGGATCGCGGCCATGCTGAAACGTATTCGGATGGTGCTGGATTCCCGATCGGATTGCTATTCCCAGTACACAATGGGTCGGCTCAATGGAAGTGATTTTGTGGTTCTTGTTAATGACACCGGGTTTTTATCGGATTTGGCCGAGGTTGTGTGGAGTGTGGTAACCGAAATGGTGGAGCAATGGCAGCTGGAAGGCGAATATCCGATCGCCCTGGTGGGAAGTTCCTGCTGTCCCGGCGAACAGCGTGCTCGCCTGATGGCGCGTCTTGACGACCTTTTGGCCAGTGCCGAACAGGCACCTACCGAACGCCTGCTATTGGCCGACGATCAGCGCAAGGCCCCGCTGTTTCACGGTGCCGAGGGCTGGCGCCACGCCCTGGAGCGGGCACTGGAGGATGGTGCCGTTTCTCATGCCTGCTACCCCGTGATCACGGGGAACGGCTCGATATTCCACGAAGAAGCGATGTTGCGCATGCGTCTCGCTGACCGGGATATGCCTGCCGGCGCGGTGATCGGGTGGGCGCGGCGGCTGAATCTCCTCCCGCAACTCGATCTGCAACTCCTCAATAGCGTACTTCGGATGTTGGTGGATCAGCCGGACAGGCAGGTCGCCGTCAACCTTTCAATGGAAAGCCTACGCGACGTAACTAGTCACCTGGCCATTATTGATTGTATCCAGCGATACAGCGGAAGTGTCACGCAACGTTTGTCGGTCGAGCTCAATGAACAGGTCGCAGTGCAATACGCTGAACCGTTGGCATCGTTCATTGCCACGGTCAAAGGCCATGGCGTGCTTATGGGTTTACAGTCGGCTGGAAGAAACATAGCCGCTGTTCCGCGGCTGGAAACGCTTGGACTGGATTACATGAAAGTGGACGCTTCGCTGATTCAGCAGCAGAGCGCCGATGTCCTCAGTCTCTTACGGGGTTTGTGCAAACTTGGTCACTCGTTGGGACTAGCTATGATTGCTGAAGGCGTTTTGGAGCAGACCGATCAGTCCGCGCTGACGGAGTTGGGCTTCGATGCCTTCACCGGGCCGGGCGTTCATCCCGAAGCGCCGGAGTAGACAATACTAGATGTTTTCGAGATGAGTGTAGTGGGCCTGAAGTACCGATGAGCGAAGTGCCGCATGAATTGTCTGATGCCTGGAAGCGTCTCGAGAAGCTCGGCTGGAGGGCGGATCTTCTTGAGTGGGTCCGCAGTGCTGAAAAGGGAGAGCGAAACAGGGTTTTTATTGCACGTCATGACGGCACAACAGCCGTTATCAGGCTGTCCGGGAAGAAACCTGGGCAATCCAAAAGGAAAAAAGAACACTACGCCCGAGAGATGTATAACCTTGCTGCGGCTGCAGAGGCTGGTGTAACTCCAACCCCTTTACTTGCTGATCCATCGGATGGTCTCCTCGTGCTTCCATTTGTGCAGGGACGACATCCCGTGCGCAGGCAGGTTGAGCGGGAATCAGCTGTACGTATCGCACGTTGTTTGAGCAGGCTCCATCGCGGCGCGCCTACATTCCTCAGAGGCACCGATTTCCTGCGTCGCATTCACAGAAGGGTTAGAAAAGTCTGTCAGGATGAGGCGGCGGCGCGCCTCCATGCGCCGCGGCTGCCGGAGACCGCAAAGGCGCTGGAACCGGTACTGGACGCGCTGCATCGTACCGCTCCGCCGCTCGCGGCCTGTCATGGCGACCTTGTGCTCGAGAATATCATTGACGACGGTGAACGGGCGCACCTGATTGATTGGGAAACTTCCACTTCTGGAGACCCTCATCAGGACGTTGGGACCGTGCTACTGCGGGCGCGCATGAGTAGAGACGTACGTGAAGCTTTTTTAGCCGCATATTTTGCGGATCACTCAACTGAAGAGGAGATGCGCGGCCGAGCTCGCGTAAGACTGTGGCAGACTGCTCGCGCGCTCGATAAGGCCTTGATCTACTGGCGTAACGGTGTACGATCCGGCAAGATCGATAAAAGGGTAAAGGGCTGGACCCGGCGATGCTTCAATCTACTTTTCGCTCCGGACATAGAAGAAGCTATTTTCGAGCTGGGAATGCATCGAGCGAAAGTCAATCATGAAAAATAGGGCGTCCGCTGATATTACATTTAAAAAGGCTTCGCGGGAGAAAGAATCCCATCACCTTGAGGAACCAAATGACGGCACTTTTACTTGATAGGGTTGAGGCGCAATGAATCAATGTCATTGGATAGGGGCGTTCAGAGGATATAAAATTCTCTACTGTGACACGCTAAGGGACTCAATTCCGCAATACTCAATCGCTTTGTAGCCGATGCCTCCCTTCAGGTTATGATATGAGGGTCCCTCAGCCGGCTTTTCCATTAACGCTACTCGGTGCCCCGCCTCAGTAAGACCGCCTGCAAATTTCATTTGCAGGTCAAAGGGCGTAATGGTGTCATGCCGATTGCCAATTACGACAATTGCGCGGTCTGGGTCACGAGCAATGCCTCCTATGTGGTGTAAAGGGTCGTAAGGAGACGGCAGGCCCGTGCTGTCCAGATTGGGCCGTGGTGGATTGCCCCGTAGCTCGCGACGACGTGCCGCACGCTCCAATAGATCGAAAGCTCCGGATGTCATGATGGCGCATGCAATGTCGGTTCTTCCAAATGTTAACAAAGCCGCCACGGCAGTGGCGCCACCACTGTGACCGGAGAGGATCAGTCTTCCTGGTGTGTGTCTTTTTTTGATTTCATCGATTGCGGCATTCAGTGCTAAAAATTCGCTCCTTTGACGACGGAGCCGATGGTTTCCGCTGGATCCATACGTGCCGGGCCTGGCAATAATGATGACTGGAATTCCAATCTGATCTGCCCTTCGTTGGGCGATTTCGAATTGCGCTTCCTCAGTATTAGCGGCTATCTCGTTAGGACGCTTTTTCATGGAATCGGTCCGGTCTCCATAAAACCGTATAAACACAAAGGGAGCGCTGTCGAGGTCATCGTAACTGGACGCAAAATATCGGATGCACTCTGCGCCACTATGAAAGTCTGCCCAGACGGCAGAAGGCCCATCCGAACAGCTTTCCTCGTTGGCTTTTGTGTTCCATGTAAGATATTGACTAGCGTCGGTAGTCGCCTGGCAAGAGAAGAGCCAAAAAACAGTCAGGAAAAAGGTAGCATGTATTCCTATTTTGATTCTGGTCTTGTGTTTCACGAGGCGGTCCGAAAAGTTCTTTAACAGTGTTAATAAAATAACTAGCGGATTCTAGGATATCGGTAATTATGTGTTATTAATAGATTACGTTGGTCCAATGCAAGGAGAAAAGAGCGCGCGAAAGTTAATAATCTCCCGGGATCCTGTTTCTTTTAAGAAAAGACGAAATGTTTTCAAAATCCGAATCTCTCCTTGAACCCTTTAATAAAACTATATCACCGCTGTCCAGTCGTTCAGAAAGTTCTGATATAAGTTCACGTGCGTTGGAAAAGTGGGGCCCGAGAACGCGTTCAGGCAACGCTTTTCGCAGGTATTTCATTTCTTCTCCGTGAGTCAGGACTAGGTCAACACCCGTTTGAATGAGGGGGTCTGCTAATGATGTGTGGAGGTTCTCAGCTAGTTCACCCAGGTGAACGATTCGTCCGAGAACGGCAATTTTGTTTCCAAGAGCTTGGCGTGCGTGCAGCATATCGAATGCATTGAGCATTGAAAGGACTGTTGCGTTCCAGCTATCATCAATCACCTGTATTGTGGTGTTATTGACAATTGCAGTGAACTCCTCGGCGCACCCCTCGTTTGGAACATAAGATGCTGCTAAGTCGTCTCCGGCTTTTTTGGGATCGATGTTAAGAGCATAGGCCACGGCAACTGCAGTAAGTGCATTATTAACCATTCCTTTATTTAGAAATGGGAGGTCTATTTCAAACGTCTGTTTGGCAATGCATAAAGTGACCGTAGTGTGTGTTTTGTTTGCTGCTATATCCTTAATCTTGATGCAGGCGTATTCACTCGTACCAAACGTTATTATGCGGCTAGCATGATGTTTGGCTTGTTCTAGAATATAGTCGTAATGCAGAAGGTGCTCCCCAAATACTGCGGTGCCGTCTTTTGTTAAGCCATCAAAAATACGTGATTTCCATTTGGCGGTATCCTTCGTGGACTTCACTCTTTTGGTGGTTTGAGATAGTCCTATTTCGGTGATTGCGGAAATTGTTGGCCTAATTGTTCTCGTGATTGGGCCGTGACGCATCCATAATGCAGATTGAGCAACTTCAACTAAGGCAGCCTCATGGTCCGGCCTAAGGGAAGCAAGTTGTACAGGGGCACCAACTCGTGAATTGTAGTTACCTTCTGTTTTAAGGCATTTTCCCGGCCGAAACAGTGAGCCGATCATGTTGAGCGTCGATGATTTCCCGACTGTGCCGGTTATTGCAATAACGGGCCCCTTATAGCGGTTTCTCGACGCAATTCCAAGTTCGATAATCGCCTTAATTGGATCTTCAACATAGAGCAATGGAAAGTTGGATCCCATATCATAGACAGGCTTCCCGACAATTGCGCCGGCGATATTGTCTTTTATATCGGGGAGTATTATGTGGCGATCTCCGAGTCCTTTTCCTTTGTATGCTTCACTCATGCTTTCATGAAACGCGCGCTCGCGATTAGTGTGCGCGACAAAAAGAACAGGTTTATCTCGAGCTGATATGTGCTTTTTTCCGTTCACGACGGAGCGAACAAACCAGCCCTCTGGAGGAGCGGTTAGCCAAGTCCCCCGCGTGACTTTGGCGAGATCATCGGCTGTCCAGGCTTTGCCGTTAACTGATGTGAGATTCAGGTCTTCGAAATTTGTGCGGTAGTTTTGGTTCAGTTCCCTGGCATTCACCAATTTGTCTTGGTGAACGTTCTTAACTAATTTGGGGATCGCTACGCGGACTGGAATCGGATAAACGTAGACTGAGCTTTTATGGCGACCGCCCAGTACACCTATGTGAAGAAACATGGAACAGTTTGCTAGGCGCTGAAATGGCGGCGGACGCAGGCCGTAAAAGTCGCGGTAGATTTTACCGGGTTGCCATCGACTGGTTGGCTGAAGCCAGTCACAGGGGTCATGGTCCATTCCCCGCCCCCACACTGGGATTCTTTCTGAACATTGAGGAATGGCGCGCAGAGTCAAGCGCAGATCCTCATGCAGCGGTTTTGGGGCTGTCCACCACGTTTCCGTCCAGAGGATTTGACGGCGTGTGATCAGGTCAGGCGTTATGCGAACACCCAAAAGCGTTAATTTGCCAAGCGCTACCGGTGATATCCGGGCGCTTTCTGGTACAGCCGGAACCTGTCCATAATCGGGGTCAGGTTGAAATTGTTGCAGGGCATTCAGATTATAAAAAGGTTTTCGATTGGAACGGCGAGGCCAAGCGCTGTCCGGGAAATCCGACAATTTAAGAATCGCGCTATCACCTCGCGAATTCAGTTTTGTGCCCAGTTTTTCAGAGGCTTTCTGGTAGCGGGAAATAGCCTCTTGTGCAGCCTTTCCCCGAAGCCGTTGGCTAAAACCGAATCCTGCGCCAACGGGTAAAAACTCAACCCAGCAGACTCCTCTTCTTCGAATGCCAAGTCTAAAGACGCCGCTGTCTTTTTCTGTTTCCCGTTTAGCGTCAAAAAGCAGGTCACCAGCATCATGAATTATTGGTTTATGTCTGTAGACCTCAATTCCCTGTAATCGATGGGCTGAAGAACCTAGAATTGCGTCCGCACCCGCGTCAATCAAAGCATGGCCGGCAAGTGTCTGGCTCTCTTCTGGCTCAGGTGCGTGATTTCTTCCCCAGTGAATTGAAACAAGCACTACGTCAGCTTTCTTCCTGGCTTGCGAAAAAAGAGCAGAAATCGGCCCTTTCCACTGCTCAATCTTCGACAGGGACAGATAAGCGGTGCCTGCAGTGCTTTTCCCGGCAGCAAAGCGATGCTGGGTCGAATCGATAGCAAATAGCGCTACTGTAACCCCGCCCACTTCAAAATAGACGGGGTTGAACGCAGCCGCGCGGCATGTGCCGCTACCGACGCTGGAGATTCCAACTTCCTGTAGAATCTTTGCCTGTTGCATGAGTGCTGATGGTCCGTAATCACCACTATGATTATTAGCGACTGCGACTGCATCAATCCCAGTTGTCGCCAAAATTCGTAGCATCTCCGGCCGTGCTCGGTAATAGTAAGGTCCTCCTTCTCCTTTAACGATCCCCTGTTCACCAAGAGTACTAATTACACATTCAAGATTGACAATGCTGAGATCTGCATGCTTGAATTCCGGAACCCGAAGGACATTCTCATAACCTAACTTTGCGGCGCGATAGTGCTGCCTCCTTCCAAGGTTCACGTCACCGCCCCACATAACGGTGGCGAAATCGGTAGTGTGTAAGATTGACGAAGTCTTCGAAGCTTGCGAATTCGATCTGCTGCCAGATGGCGGCTCAGATATGTTCGATCTGTTTTTTAGGGAATGGTACGAATCATCGGGGGTATTTAGGTAGTGAGAAAGGTAGGCTACGTATCCGGATAGATAGTGCTCTACGTCATCAATTCGAACGCGGAAGCTGTGGTGCCTTATAAAAAAACTTCCTAGGATTCGCTGGGGATTTTGGAAATAAATGGCAAATTCGGGCCAGAAAAAACCGTTGAGCAAATATTTGGCCCGGGTTTCGAGTGCGCGGTAGAACTTGTTAGTATCAATCTGTTTGAGAAGGTGCCGGTGCTGGCCGCTTTCCCTGAGTCGTGCGATCATTTTGTGCGCTGCCATCATTAGCTCGAGCAGCGTCGGGTAAGTGGTGATTCTTCCAATTACGAAATCGAGATGCCCTGCGACATTCTTTATGCCAAATTCGTAGTATTTTTCTTCTGGGCGATAGAGCGTCAATTCATTTACGCAATAGCTGAGCCAATGGTCGTGGATCCGCCAGTGCTCCTGCTGGATGAAATAGCTAAAAGCCTTCTCGACGGTGTCGAGCCAGCGCTGATCCCTGGTCAATCCATAGAAGCGCATTAAGCCGAAAGCGGCTTCGCCATCATAGTAGATGACGCGGAATTTCGTCTTGATCTTCAGCGTCTTTGCGTTCAGGACATGGTAAAGCTGCCCGGTCTCCCCATTCTGCATCTGCTGAATTCCGGCAGCTATCTGTTCCATAAGGGGTAAATGCTGATCGTCTTCTGTTAGCTCTGTATACTTCACCAGCGCAAGTAAGCAGACGGCATTCCCCCCTAGCTTGATTTCATCGTTGCTATCTTGAAGGTAGGCAACAGCTTCACCGGATGGCAGCGTGTGCTTAGAAATAAGTTCCTTCGTCAGATATCCAATTGAGCGATCTATCGCAGCCTTCAAGCTCATGCTGCGAGTTAATTCCCAGGCTTCAAGCATGGAGTATGTCGTACTGGCGTGGCGTAGCGTGTTGTACGCCTTGATCTCGCGGTCAAAGCAAGGGTGAATTCCATATGTAAAGCGACCGTTGTCATCGACTTGATCTGCCAGATACTGGCTTGATTGTTCGATTAGGGACTTGACCCGTGGCGGTGTGAACTGGTTGACGACCCTCCTTCCGGTGTTTCTTCCTTCTTCGCCTCCGCTGTAACCATGCAGCGTTTCGGGGGGGCTGTCGGGCTGGAATAGAATAGCTTCCGTTGTGAAAAGAGCAACAGTTTGTAGAGGGTCGTCGGGGAGGGCGAAGTTGGTGCCGAAACGATTAGCGCCGTAACGTCTGAAGTTTTTCGGGTTTAGTTTGGCTTTTGGTTCCTTGGACCCAAGGTATAGCATCGCGTTCGCATTGAGTTCCTGTTCGAGGAAAGCATGGCGAAATGTGGTATCAAGTGATATCCCGTATCGGAAATAGTTGCGTTTTACGCGCTGTATTTCCTTTAGGCAATCTGCCCACGGCAATTCACGGCGGTGTGTTACCCAATCAATTCTTAGCCAGCGTACCTGTATGGATTGCTTGAGCTTGCGGCGCCAATCGGCTAACTTTTTCCAGATTTCATCAACATTCTGGCCTGAAAAATGCACAACGGTTGCTCGATCCATCCCGTCGGTAAATGAAAAGAATAAAATAAGTGGGTGGGAATATCCTTCATGTTGAGGCGTTGACAGGGCTTTTTCGAGAGGTGCTTTGGCCTGTGCGATTAAATTAACGAGTGTCGTCTTTTTGTAATGCCTAAGTATGCTGCGCGGGTTTGAGCGATGGTCGCCTTTGGCCTGGTCTCTGGGCCGCCTATTCTGTATCTTTTTGGGGGACATATATTCAGGTCACACGGCTTTTTTGTTTGGTGGATCCGGTCAAAGGTAGCGCATTTCATCAAGGCACCATCTGATCGCTGTCGTCGTCGGCAACCAGATCCAGATGGCGAATGTCCCTGCGCAGGATTTTGCGCTGTAGCAGCTTCTGTTGAGCCGCTTCCGGCAACTCAGTAAACTGGATAAGTCCCTTGTCAGTCAAGAGGTTGATAATGTCCTCGACCACTCTGGAAAGCTCTACGTCCGAGGTCCGTAATTGCCGGATCTGATCGCCGGATTTGCTTGAAACGTCGGAAGTAAGTTCGAAAAATGACTTCAATTCCGAAGACCCTGGGTCCAGTTGTTCGTCAAATCCGGGCTCCGGGTTGGCGCTGACAGCGACGATTTGGCCTTCGTCATCACGCTTCACGTACATGGTCCTGTTCCTCAGTTATCGCTCGGTCGTTCGCCTCGCGTCAGTAGAATGAGATGCAGGCGATCCTGAATGCCCAGCTTAGCGAAAATCGAAGTCAGGTGCTCCTTGACAGTGCGCACAGTGATGTGAAGTTTCTCGGCGACCTCGCGATTGGTTACGCCCGTGGCCACGAGTTCGGCGACCTGTCGCTCACGCTTGCTTAACTTTTCTTGCCACTCTGGCGGATTGTGCGGTTCAGGTAGGGCGTTGGAAAGGATGCCCAGGAGGCGACTAAGCATGGGTGCGGCAATCCACAATGCGCCCTGCGACACCGAGCTGGCTGCCTGCTCGAGTTGCACCGGATTGGCCAGTGCCTCAATGTAGCCGCGAGCACCGGCTTCCAAGGCTCTTTGCAACTCTGGCAGGTTGGGCATCTTGCTAATTACGATAACCGGGCAGTGGACGCCATAGTGCTGGACTAACATCTCCCAGTCAGGTGCGCTGCTGAGGATCCAGACTACAAGCCGGCCCTCATCGCTGGGCAGATCCGGGGGCTGACCGCCCGTGAACTGAATGATCGAGACCTCGTTCAGGCCTTGTTGCCAGTTGGGAGGCAGGAAATTCGGTTCAGTCAGGATTAGATGGTTCAGGTTCATGGGCTCACCGTTCCGTAAATGCCTTGGAGCCGGCGCGTAGCAGGGGATTGAGAAGGTAGCGCATTATTGTGCGCTTGCCGGTCAGGATGTCCACCTCTGCGGTCATGCCGGGGATGATGAGCAATTCATCGTCGTAGCCACCGGGTTCGGTGACAAGGCGCACAAGATAATAGGTATTATCCCGCTCATCGGTAATGGTGCTGGCGCTGATGTGCTCTACGTGAGCATCAAGGCTGCCGTAGATGTCCCAATCGTAGGCTGTCAAGCGGACGCTGGCCTCCTGCTGCGGTCGAATAAAAGCGATGTCGCGTGGCTGGATGCGCGCCTCGATCATCAATTGGTCATCAAGGGGGACGATGTCGATCACTTCCTGGCCAGGAGTCAGCACACCGCCAACGGTGTTGACATGCAGGCGCCGCACAATTCCGCGCATAGGGGAGCGAATCTCTGCCTGTCGGACCATGTCCTCCAGGCCTTCACCGGCCTCTGTCAGGGCTGCCAGGCGGCTGCGTGAATCGGACAGCTTGTTCTGCCAGCGGTTGATTGCGGCAAGTTCTGCCTCGCGCTGGTTATTGCGCGCTTCACTGACCGCCGCTTCGCTACGGGCCACTGCCGCGCGGGCCCGGCTTAGTTCACCTTCTATGGTGGCGATTTGGCGTTCCAGCCGTAGTACATCCACGTCGGAGACGGCACCGGATTCGAGTAATGGACGTGTCACTTCCAGTTCGCGCCGGGTCAGGCGCAAAGTGTTGGTGTACTGTGATACTGCAGCGCGGGCCTCTTCGAGTTCCTGCTGACGTTGCTCGAGCTGGTTGGACAGAATCTCTTGCTGCTCCGAAAGTTCTTCCAGGGTCGATCGATACAAGCGCATTTCATGCTCCATCAACTCCGGAGCCTCTTCCACCAGCTCGGGCGGAAATATTGGTTCGATTCCGGCCACCAGTGCACGCAGTCGCGTAACTTCGGCAGTCAGGGCAAGATACTGTGCCCTGCTCTCGCCGAGTGAAGCTTTGAAGCGAACCGGATCCACCCGTACCAGAAGGTCACCCTGTTCGACTACCTGGCCTTCACTGACCAGGATCTCCTCGACCATGCCGCCGTCTAGGGACTGCAGTGTCTGCAGCTGACGGGATGGAATCACGCTACCTTGGCCGCGAGTGACTTCGTCGATTTCAGCCACAGATGCCCAGGTGCACAGGGCGATAAGGCTAAGCATTACGCCGTAGAGAAGCGTCCTTGCCCGCAGCGGCTCTTGCATGATGCGCGCCCACTCGATATCCGAGATCCAGTCAGTGCGCCCCGAGGTTCGAACCCATCGGCTGAACAGACGGTCAATCAGTCCGTTCTGTTTCCGATTGGCTTTTTGCAAGCCGCCCAGTGCTTCGAACTGCTTCTGTTCGAATGTCTTTTTGGTCGCAGTTTCCTTTGTGTTTTGCTTGGGTATGCTCATCAGCGCGCTCCACTGACACGGCCCTGACGCAGAGCCTCCATTACGGTTTCCTTCGAACCATCTGCCACGATCCTCCCGCGATCAATCACCACCAGCCGTTGGGCGAGCTCCAAGAGGGAGCTGCGATGGGTTACCAGGACCAAGGTTCTGTCCTGCGACTCGATTGCCAGATTCTTCTTGATCTGCTCTTCGCTGGTATGGTCGAGTGACGCCGTAGGCTCATCAAGCAGCAAAAGTGGTGGTTCGTTAATCAGTGCCCGTGCGATGCCAACCGATTGGCGCTGACCGCCAGAAAGCTGCTGCCCCCGCTCGCCCACCGGCATATTGATACCTTCCGGGTGGTGCCGGATCGTTGAATCCAGGCCAGTCAGGCGGACTATGCGTAGCAGGCGCTCGGTGTCTTCATCCGGTGATGTCAGCACGATGTTGTGCTTGAGCGAACCCTGAAACAGACTGACCTCCTGCGGGACGTAGCCAATGTTGCGGCGTAGCTGCGTGATGTCGAGCTGGCGCATGTCGATGCCGTCAATCAAAACGCTGCCCTGAGTGGGCTGGTACAAACCCATTATCAGCTTTTCCAGCGTGGTTTTCCCAGAGCCATTCTTGCCCAGGATGGCCACGTGTTCACCGGCACTGATATTCAAGTTTATGTCTGTCAGAGCTTGTTGCTGAGCGCCGGGATAGGCAAAGCTGACGTTGCGGAATTCGATGTCTCCGCGGATCACCGGTCGGTCGATCTTGTCGTCGGATTCCTGGTATTCCACCGGGCGTTCCATGATAGTTTCCAGCAATTCCATTGACTTCGCAGCCTGATGGTAGTGCGCCAGCAGGCCGGCAGCCTGGCTGATCGGGGCCATGGCTCGTGATGACAGGAGGTAGGCTGCAATGAGGCCGCCTCGTGTCAGCTGGCCGTCAATCGCCAAATACACACCAACGATGACGATGCTCATGCCCACGAAGTGCTGCATGAACCCGGCGCCATTGGTGACTGAGGACGACAGTAACCGCATTTTGGCTGCGTTACGGCTCAAGAAGATAGTGCTTTCTTCCCACTTCGCTTGCACGTCGCCTTGTACGTTGAAGCTTTTGACCGCCTCCAGATTGCCAAGGCTCTCGATCAGGGTGGAGTTGCGCTGGGCGCTGCCCTGCATCCCCGCTTCGGCCAGTTTGTGCATGTTGCGCTGCGAGATCAACGCATATCCCAGCACGATCACGGCCCCTACCACGATGGGAATGACCAGTAAAAGATTGATCCAGGCGATGATGCCGACGAACAGCAGCACGAAGGGAAAGTCGACAAGGGCAACTAGAGTCATGGAGCCGATAAAGCTGCGCACAGACTCGAATGACTGGATGTTGGCGGCAAAGGCACCGCTGGCTTCGGGCCGATCCTGCATTTTCATTGCCAGCACCCGCTCCATGATGCGGGAGGACAGGCGGATATCAGCACGGCTTGCGGCAAGGTCCACGAACCAGGCCCGCAGAGATTTGAGCACGAGGCTCGCTACCAGTACGATCACAAGGCCGAGGGCCATCGCCCAGAGGGTTTCGGTTGCGGCGTTGGGCAGCACCCGGTCCCACACGTTGAGCACGAAGAGCGGCATGGCCACGGCGAATAGGTTGATCAGGACGGCCGCCACGATGACGTCGCCGTAGAGGCGACGATTCTGGCGGATGATGCCCCAGAACCAGTGCTGCTTCCTGTCCGTGCCAAAGTCGGCGTGCTGTCGCTCAAGCTTGAAATTCGGTCGGCAATAGATCACGTGGCCGACATACTGAGCCTGAAGTTGCTCAATCGGTACTTCAACCGCGGCGTCATCCAGCTCCGGATAGATGACCTCCGCCAAGCCCTTGTCAAGATCCAGGCGCGTGACGACGCAGACTTCCTCGTTCTCCAGCAACAGGATCGCCGGCAGCAAGGCGGTATTGATCTCCGCGAGCGAGCGTTGCAGCAGGCGGCTGCTGAACTGTGCCCGCCGGGCAGCCCGATCGAATACGGAAGGTGTGAGCTTGCCGTCGGTCAGCGGCAGCCCGCTGATCAAAGTGTCGCGGTGTGCCGCCCTGCCGTGATACGCGCAAAGCGTCATCAGAGCGGTGAGCAGAGGGCCGCCGCTTTCGCTCTGGCGCTGGTGAGTCGGCATTTTTTTCCCCTTATTGCTGGAAACCGCGCCGTTGTGCTCCTGCGCGGAATCGGTGAAGGCATCCTTTCGGTCGGTACCGGTTACATGGACGGCCTTCTAATATTGCTTTTGGTTGCTGCTGGCGACCGTATACGCTAAGTCTGCCTATTGACGATCAAGCTGTCCAGGCCGGTCTGGCCCCGCAGCTCCTGCTGCAGCGCAACGGCGGCTTCTTGCCCCCCATTCGGGGCACGGACCCGAACCAGCCAGATGGGTTGCGATTGTGCCTGAGCCTGAAGCACGAAGGCATCGTGGTCCTGCGCTTTCAGCTTTTTGATCAGTCGATTGGCATTGGCCTTGACCTTAAATGAACCAAGCTGCAGGGCATAGTCGCTGGATGCAGATTCGGATTCGGTCGGGCTGTTGTTTCTATTGACGCGCCCCTTGGTGCGCTGGCCCACGGC
The DNA here is from genome assembly GCF_003417465.1 of Wenzhouxiangella sp. 15190. Lineage (GTDB taxonomy): Bacteria > Pseudomonadota > Gammaproteobacteria > Xanthomonadales > Wenzhouxiangellaceae > Wenzhouxiangella. The sequence goes on along the minus strand of NZ_QVMV01000010.1, from coordinate 10,620 downwards.
CGGCGCCCGTTCCATGCTCGAGACAGGGGGGCAGGCAGAAGTCGGATCTACCTCTATCGGTTCAGCACCCAGTTCGCCCAGCGATGGAATGTCGGAACGATGCACGTTCAGCTCCTCAAGCAGGAGGCCCATGGCGCTCAATGTGCGGGCCGCAGCCAGGGTTTCGTCGAAAGTCGAGTTGGTCCATGCGCGGCTAGCCTCAAAAAATTCGTTTTCCGAATCGAGCACGTCCAGCAGTGTGCGCTGACCGATATCGAATTGCTGCCTGTAGGCAGTGCGTACGCGGTCTGAAGACAGTCGGTGCTGGTTCAGGATGGGCAGTCGCCGCCCAATTTGCTGCAGGTCGTTGAAGGCGATCTGCACCTCTTGCCGGATATCGACACAGGCTCGGTCACGGAGGGACATGGCGCTGCTTTGCTGAGCGACGGCACGGCGCACATTGGCGGAAGTGCGTCCGCCGGTATACAGGTCGTAGGTCAGCTCAATGCCGACCCGCCCGTCAGTATGGTTCTGACGGAAACCCAATTCGTCGCGGGTCTGGACGCCATAGCTGGCGGTCAGGTTTAGCCGGGGCATTCTCTCGGCCCGTTGGGCCTGAATGGCGGACTCGGCCGCCTCGATGTTGCGCAAGCTGGCATGAAATTTCGGATTATGCTGATACGCTTGCATCAGCGCATCCTGGATGGTGTCGGGCAAGTCGACGTCGAACGAGACTGCGCGCAGCCGGTGTGGCGGAATGTCGCCGATGATTCGCTGATAGCGTGCCGAAACGTCATGCAAATTGGACTGTTCATTGACCAGATTGGCCTCCGCCAGCGCCAGACGTCCGTTGATCTGTTCGAGATCGGCGGCGCGAGCCACGCCGGCCTCGGCGCTTTCGGCAACCTGGTCGTAGACCTTGCGGTGGGTTTCCAGGTTGTCTTCGGCCAGGCGGACCAGTTCCCGATAACGCAAGACGTCCAGGTAGGCGCGTAGGGCTTCCAGAGCCGTTTCCTCGGCACTGCCGAGTAGTTCGAAATACCGGACCAACTCGGCATCGTTGAACTCGGCCACGTTGGCGCTGGATCTTCCTCCGTCCCACAGCAGCTGTGTCATGGTGATTTCGGCAAAACCGGTGTTCATGGGGTTACCGGTGATAAAGTTCTCGCGCTGGCGTCCATAGGCTGCGTTGATGCTTACCTGCGGTTTGAAAGCTCCGCGAGCCGCTTCGGTGGCGTATCCAGCTGAGCGAAAATCATGCCAGTCGACCTGTAATTCCGGATTGGATTCCAGGGCCGTGTGAATAACATCTTCCACACCCGTTTGGGCCTGTACCGATGTGGCTGAGACTACCAGAAGGCAGCCCAATAGCAGGTTGTGGCGGAACTTGTTGTTAGTTGGAGACGTACCCGGCAGTTTCATGGATCGAACCCCTTATGTAATGATATGAAGTGAGTAGAAATGTGATTTATATCACAAATTGTACCAACCAAAAAGGGGCTAAAGTCGAGAAAAGTCCTGATCTTTGTCAACTCAAAGTAAGCCCACATCAACGCAGAGAAAGGTTGCTCCTCGGGCCTGGTCGAGGTGCCCTGGAGTCAACATGCAGACAATATGTGGCGACTTCTTGATGCCGGATTCGCGCTCTGAAGGCGCCATGCCGGCGCGGACAGGCCGCACCCCAAGCCGATGCGCTGGATTGGCGTGACGAAACGCCGGATGCGCGCACCGACCTCCCCATCGAAAAAGACGGGGATCAGGATTCGGGCGGGACGTAGCCTTCAGCCTTATCGACTTCTCCGCCGAACAGGAATGCTTCGGCCTGTTCCTCGAGATACCGCCGATGTTCGGGATCGATGGGGCTGAGGCGTTTTTCGTTGATCAGCATGGTCTGGTGGTTGAGCCACTTCTGCCAGGCTTCCTTCGAAATGTTTTCGTAGATTCGCTGGCCCAGTTCTCCGGGCAGCGGCGGGCGCGGAAGGCCCTCGGCTTCGCGGTCGAGATACCGGCAGTGTACGGTCCGTTCGCTCATCGGGAATGGTCCCTTTTCTTAACAATGCTCATGATACGGCCCCTTTGCTTCCCGCTGCGGTTTGACCCAGTGCTTCGATGGCGCGCCTGATCGGCTGGGGCAGGCCGCATTCCAGCGCCCGCTCGGGCGACATCCAGCACCCATCCTCGCCGTCGGCGACCAAAGTGTCCTCGTCCACCCCAATGCGCTCGAATTGGATATCGAGGGTAAAGTGCGTGAACTGGTGGCAAATGGGTTCCGGCGGTTCGAGGGCGTCGCCGGCGGGCAGGGCATCGATATCCCCGGCTTCCGGCAGGGACCACAGGCCGCCCCAGATACCGGTTGGCGGTCGTCGCTGCAAGAGGATGTGGCCGTGCGGGTTTTCGACGATCAGGATCGTGGTGCTCCGCCGCGGTTTCTTTCTTTTGGGTTTTTGCGCGGGCAGTTGATCCGTTCGGTCTTCGAGGTGGGCCCGGCAGTCTTCCGCGACCGGACAGCGTCGGCAGTCGGGACGGCGTGGCGTGCATACGGTCGCGCCCAGGTCCATGACGGCCTGGGTGTAGTCCGCGGCCCGGTCGGAGGGCGTGAGCGTATCGGCCTCGGCCCACAGCCGCCGAAGCACGGCGGTCCGTCCCGGCCAGCCCTCGATGCCGGCATGTCTTGCCAGTACGCGCTTGACGTTGCCGTCCAGGATCGGGGCACGCCGGTCGAAGGCCTGCGCGACGATGGCATTGGCCGTCGACGGGCCGATTCCCGGCAGCGCTTCGAGCGCCGCGGAGTCGTCGGGAAGTTGACCGTCATGCTCGGCCAGGCAGCGCCCGGCGGCTGCATGGAGATTGCGTGCACGGGCGTAGTAGCCCAGCCCCGACCAGTGCGCCAGCACCTCGTCGAGATCGGCCCGGGCGAGCGACTCAAGATCGGGGAAGGTCGCCATGAAACGCTCAAAGTAGGGAATGACCGTGGCCACCTGCGTTTGCTGCAGCATGATTTCGGCGATCCACACGCGATACGGCGTCCGATGACGCTGCCAGGGGAGGTCATGACGGCCGTGGAATTGCCACCAGTTCAGTAGTCTGGTGGCGAAATCGGATTCCGGGGACTTGCCTGTCATCGCGGTCTTGATCAGACCTTTCGTAAATCGTAACTCGTGAATCGTGAATGGATTCTATTGGCGCCATTTACGATTGACGATTTACCATTCACGAAGCGCCGGAAAGGAAGCACATTGCGGTTGTATGCCGGTGGTGATCCTATTATCGGCATTCTTCAGGATTCAACCGGCAGAATAGCGTGGACAAAGGTACCGGCGTCGAAGGGGCGCAGGTCGGCCGCCGACTCGCCCACGCCGATGAAGCGGATGGGAATTTTCATTTCCTCGGCAATGGCGAACAGCACGCCGCCGCGGGCGGTACCGTCGAGCTTGGTGACGGTGATGCCCGTCAGCTGGGCGGCCTCATTGAACTGGCGCGCCTGGGCGAGGGCGTTCTGGCCGGTGCCGGCATCGACGACCAGCATGGTCTCGTGCGGCGCCTCCGGATCGATCTTCTTCATCACGCGGATGATCTTCGACAGCTCGGCCATCAGATTCTCCTGTGTATGCAGTCGTCCGGCAGTGTCGGCGATCAATATGTCGACTTCGCGCGCCCGGGCCGAGTGAAGGGCATCGTAGATGACCGCTGCCGTGTCGGCGCCGGAAGCCTGGGCGACCACCGGCACGTCGTTGCGCTCGCCCCAGGCCTGCAGCTGCTCCACCGCGGCGGCACGGAAAGTGTCGCCGGCGGCCAGCATCACGCGTTTGCCCTCGTCGAGGTAGCGTCGGGCCAGCTTTCCGATCGTGGTGGTCTTGCCGACACCGTTAACGCCCACCATCAGGATCACGAACGGTTTCTTGTCCGCATCGATGGCCAGGAAGTCCTCGCAGGGCTCGATCAGGTCGTAGAGTTCGGCCTGGACGGCCGGCAGCACCTGGGCCGGCTCGTTGATGATGCCCTGCTGGACGCCATCACGCAGGCGATCGACGATGCGCGTGGTCGCGGCTACACCGACGTCCGCGGTCAGCAGGGTGGTCTCGATCTCCTCGATCAGGTCCTCATCGATGCGTTCGGCCGAGCCGATCAGTCCGAACAGGCTGCCGAGGCTCGACCGGGTGCGCTCCAACCGCTGCTCGAGCGGGTCGACGCCGGACTGCTCGACCGGGCGGACCTGGGTGGTTTCGACGCCCTTGCCGGATTTCTTGCGTTTGAAAATCGAAAACATCTTGATTGAGTGTGAAGTGTTCGGTGTTAAGTGTTAAGTCGCTGCCGCCGCGTCTCGGTGGCACGCTATGCTATCACCGTCATGAGCGGGAAGATTCGAATAATCGGCGGGCAGTGGCGCGGGCGGAAACTGCTTGTGCCCGATCGACCCGGCTTGCGCCCCACCGGCGACCGCGTGCGCGAGACGCTGTTCAACTGGCTACAGGCTCCGGTTGCCGGCGCGCGCTGTCTCGACCTTTTTGCGGGCACCGGCGCGCTGGGGCTGGAGGCATTGTCTCGCGGTGCGTCCTCGGCTGTGTTCGTGGAACGCGATCGGGGTCTGGCCGAGGCCTTGCGCGAGGTTTCCCGTCAATGGCCGGGCGGGGAAAGGATGGAGGTCGTGCAGGCGGATGCCCTGCGCTGGTTGGCCGAAGGCACGCGAACCTTTGATCTGGTGTTCATCGATCCGCCCTTTGCCGATGGGCTTCAGCACCGGGCGCTAGAGGCACTTGCCGACGGTGGGCACCTGTCGACCAGTGCCCTGGTCTATGTCGAGCAGGATGCGCGCGAAGCGCCAATCGACAGCGGGGAACGTTTTGAGCTGCTGCGAGACAAGATCCTGGGCGAGGTTCGTCTGACCCTGCTCGCTCCACGCTGAGCGAGACCCGCCGGGTGAGTTGCCCGGCGCCTTCCGGCAGTTCCGCGATCGGGCGTTATAATGCGCGTCCGCCCACTTAGAGACCCGTTCGATGAGCCAGCCCGACTACGGCCTCGCCGTCTATCCCGGCACCTTTGATCCGATGACGCACGGCCATACCGACCTGGTGGCGCGGGCATCGCGGATGTATCGAAAGATCGTCGTGGCAATTGCCGAGAGTCCACACAAGAGGCCCTGCTTCGGACTGGACGACCGGATTGCGCTGGCGCGCCTGGTGATCGACGAAGAAAAAGTGGATAACGTTGAGGTTGTCGGCTTCAACAACCTGTTGGCGCATTTCGTCGAGGAGCGCAACGCGGGCGTGATTCTGCGTGGCCTGCGGGCGGTGTCCGATTTCGAGTATGAATTTCAGCTCGCATCAATGAACCGCCACCTGATCGAGGATGTCGAAACCGTCTTCCTGACGCCGGCTGAACAGTACAGCTTCATTTCCTCGTCCCTGGTCAAGGAGATCGCCCGCCTGCGGGGCGATGTCGGCCGTTTCGTCCATCCGCGCGTGTCCGAGGCATTGCGCGAACGGTACTCTTGAGCAACTTTGAACATAAGATTTGGAACCACGGAAGACACGGAATACACGGAAACAGTAGATTTGAAAAACCTGAACAGCCGGGTAATTGAATTGCGACAGGCTTGATTATTACTCTGTAATGATTGGTCCATTTCACTTCCGTGCATTCCGTGTTTTCCGTGGTTCCCTTTAAAAATCTGGAACGAATAATGAACTTTAAGTCGATTGCAATCGTTTTCTTCTCGCTCACGGTGGTATCCGTTGCTGCGATGGGCGGCAATGGGCCCCGAAAGGCGGCGATTTCCAGTTCGCATGAACTGGCCACCGAGGCCGGCACCGAAATTCTGGAAAAGGGTGGTAACGCCTTCGATGCGGCGGTGGCCGTTTCGGCCGCGCTGGCGGTCGTCGAGCCGGAGTCCTCGGGCGCCGGTGGGGGTGGTTTCTGGTTGCTGCACCGCGCATCAGACGATGCCTCGGTGATGGTCGACGGGCGCGAGACGGCGCCGGCTGCGGCCACCGAAGACATGTACCTGGACGATGAAGGCGAAGTCGACCGCGACCGTGCCATCAACGGTGCGTTGGCCGGCGGCATTCCCGGTGCGCCGGCGGCCTGGGCGCATATCGCCGGAGAATACGGCACGCTGCCGCTGTCCGAACTGCTGGCTCCGGCGATTCGTCTGGCCGAGGAAGGTTTCCCGGTCGATGCCAAGTACCAGACCCTGTTGAATTTCCGGGCCCACGTGATGATGCGCTGGCCCGAAACTGCCGCCATCTTCATGCCCGACGGCGAGGTGCCCGCCATCGGCGATACGATTCGAAACCCCGACCTCGCCGACACCCTGCGGGCCCTGGCCGATCAGGGTACGGACGGTTTCTATCGTGGTGAGGTGGCGAAAAAGCTGGTCGAGGGCGTCCAGGCCGCGGGCGGTCTCTGGACGCTGGCGGATTTTGCCGGTTACGAGGTGGTCGAACGCGACCCGGTGCGCACGAGCTATCGTGGCTACGAGCTGATAACGGCCGCACCGCCGTCGTCGGGTGGCATCGCCATCGGCCAGATGCTTGAAATCGTCGAGCCCTTCGACCTGGCGGGGATGGCGCGGGCCGACCGCGTGCATGTTCTGGCCGAAGCGATGCGCCGGGCCTACCGCGATCGCGCACTTTACCTGGGTGACCCGGACTTCGTCGATATCCCTGCCGACATGCTGTTGAGCGAAGACTACGCGGCCGGTCTGCGCACGACCCTGCGGCTCGATCAGGCCACGCCTTCATCCATGCTGGCGGCCGACCCGGATCGCCTGGGCAAAGAGAGCACCGACACCACGCATTTCTCGCTGATCGATGGGCAAGGCAATATGGTCTCGGCCACGCTGACCGTCAATCTGCCGTTCGGGGCCGCCTTCGCCCCGCCGGGCACGGGTGTGCTGGTCAACAACGAGATGGACGATTTTTCGGCCAAGCCCGGCGAACCCAATGCCTACGGCCTGATCGGCTTTTCCGCCAATGCCATCGAGCCGCACAAGCGCATGCTTTCATCCATGAGTCCGACGATGGTCGTCGGCGACGATCGCACGGCGGTGCTGGGCACGCCCGGCGGGTCGCGCATCATCACGATGGTGCTGCTGGGCATTCTCGATTTCATCGAGGGCAACGGCCCGGACAGCTGGGTTTCGCTGCCGCGCGTTCATCACCAGTACCTGCCCGACGAAATTTCGATCGAGCCTGACGCGCTGAGCGAGGCCGAGATCGAGGCCCTGGAGGAGAAGGGGCACAAAGTCACGGTGCGCAACCGCACCTGGGGCAACATGCACGGCGTGATGTGGAACCGGGAAACCGGCGAACTCGAAGCCGCCCACGATCCGCGCTGGGACTCGGGCGGTGCCGTCGTCATCGATATCGATTGAGCCGTGGATTTTCAGTCCGACTGATCGCCGTCCAGGCCCCTCGCGGTCAGCAGAAAGCGGACTTGCGGGTCGCGGCCGCGAAACGCCTGCCATGAATCCATGGGGTCGCGCGAGTTGCCGCGGGACAGGACCTCGTCGCGCAGCTTTTCGGCCAGCTCGCGATTGGTCAGACCGGCCTGCTTGAAGGCGGCGAAGGCGTCGGCAGCCAGGAGTTCGGACCACAGCGTCTGGAAGTCTCCACCGCGACGCTGACTGGCGAACAGACTGGCCAGCCCGCCACCATGATGGCGCGGCGAGACGAAGGCGGGCAGTTCCAGTTTTTCCCGTACCCGCCTTTCAGCCGTTTCCAGATCGGGCACATCGCCGGCGCTCGCACCGTGCAGGGCCAGGTCGAGCTCGATTGCAGCAAGCAGTTCCAGCGTTTCCAGCCCCGCGGTCAGTTGCGCGCGTTTCTGCAGGGCATCGATGGCGCTGTCGTCCAGGAGGTTGCCGGTTTCGTGATGTCGTGCGTAGCCCCTGAGCATCTCCGGTTCCAGCGCCCATCGCTCCAGTAGCAGGGCGGGAAATTCGACGAAATCCGGCGGCACGTTGGTGCCGGCCAGCGCCGCATACTCAACGTCCGAGAACAGGCTGTGCAGTGCATGACCGAACTCGTGGAACTGGGTACGAACCTGTTGCGGAGAGAGCAGGGCGGGCATATCGGCTGCCGGCGGTGTCACGTTCGTCACGATGGCCGCGACGGGACTGACGCGATCGCCGTCTTCGTGGCGCTGAACGCGATAGTGTGAAGTCCAGGCACCGCCCTGCTTGCCGCTACGGTGGGTTGGATCGAAGTAGACCAAGCCCAGAGTCGATCCGGCGGGATCGCGCACCTCGAAAGTGGACACATCGAGATGCCAGGTCGGCAACTCGCTTCTGCGGTGGAAAGTCAGGCCCCAGAGGCGGTTGGCCAGGGTGAACAGGCCGTCTCGGACCTGTGATATCTCGAACCACCGGCGCACGGAGTAATCTTCCAGCTCCATGGTCGATTCGATCAGACGTTCGCGGTAGTACCACCAGTCCCAGGGCTGGAGTTCGCCCTCGATGCCGTCTTCGGCCGCAATGTCGCCCAGTCGCTCGCGTTCCTGCTCGGCCTTCTTCTGGGCGGCCGCGCTCAGCCGATCGAGGAGGGTCTCCAGTTCGGCACGATTCGATATGGCGGCGTCGTCGAGCAGGTAGTCGAGATGGCTGTCGAAGCCCAACAGACTCGCCCGTTCGGCGCGGAGCTCGGCCAGTCGCTCGATCAATCGGCCCAGATCCTCGTCGTCGCGGGTGACGTCTTGATAGCGCGTCATCCAGGCCCGGTAGAGTTGCTCACGCTCGTCACGACCCTCGAAGTGGCGCATGAAGGGATAGAAGCTGTGCGCGTGCAATGTGAACGCCCAGCCCTGGGCGTGTCCCCGGTCCCGTGCCGACTGGCGTGCCAGCAGCACGAGCGATTCGGGCAGTCCGCTCAGCCGGGTCTCATCCTCGATGAACAGTTCGTGGCGGTGCGTGGCGGATCGCCGGGTCCGGGCATAGCGACGATCCAGTTCCGCGATTCGGCGATCGAGTTCGGCCAGTTCATTTCGCTCCGCTTCGTCCAGCAGCGCACCGGCCCGTCGAAAGCGGCGCCAGGTTTCCTCGACCAGCCGGCGTTGTTGCGAGTCGAGTTGCTGCATCTCCTCGCCGTTGCGAACCTGCTTGATGCGCTCAAACAAGGCGCGATCATGAAGTACGCGCTGCTCGTACTCACTCAAGAGTCGGGTCAGCCTTTCACCGTCGGCCTCATTGGCCGACTCGCTGCCGACCGCCGTCATGCCGTACCAGAGCCGGGCGATGCGGGCCACACCGCGGCCGGCTTCTTCCAGTGCCCGGACCGTGTTGTCGAAGTCGGGTTCGGCATCGCTGTCGGCAATGTCGGCCAACCGGTTTTCTGCCTGCTCGATGGCCGACTCCAGGGCCGGACGGAAATGCTCGGACCTGATTTTGTGAAAGGGCGGGACACCGAACGGTGTGTCGTAGGCCGAGTCGATCGGGTTGTCGAGCGGAGCGGTTCGGTCAACGGTCTCGCGCACGGGCCCTGGACCCTGATCCTGATCGGATTCACAGGCGATCAGCAGCGAAACGACGACGACAGAGCACAACCCGAAACGGGCGAATTTGAATACAGACATGCCGGCTAATCGATAATTGATGCGTGATTGTATCAGGCGGGCTTCGGCGCTTGGTATGCTGCAGATTGTCAACGAAGGAGTTCCGAGACATGGATTTGACGCGATTGCTGGTTTTCGGTGCCACAGGCACCCAGGGGCACCCCGTCCTGGAAGCCGCGCTCGAGGCCGGCTTGTCGGTCCGCGCGGCGACGCGTGATCTCGACGAGGCCGAGGAAAAGCTCCCGGGTCGCGTGGAAATGGTCCGCGCCGATCTGCTCGATGGCGGGGAGGTCCTCGACGCCGCTGAAGGCATGGATGCGGTCTTCTTTCATCTGCCTGTCATGCCCGACGAGCCCGAGGCCGACCGGGTGGTCGACAATGTCCTGGAAGCGGCCCGAAAAGCGGGTCTCGGGCGAATCGTGTTCACCACTGGCGGCTATTGCGGCGACGATATGCCCCCGGGTGACTTCGTTGACGGTCTGCGTCGTCTGTCCGATCGGATTCTCTCGGCACAAACGCCGGCAGTGATCCTGCGTCCGACGCTGTATCTGGCCAATCTTGTCTGGCCCCATATCACCCGCCAGATCCGGGATTACGGGCGTCTGATCTATCCGCCGCTCGATCCCACACAGCGGCTGAACTGGACTTCGACCGAAGACCAGGGCCGCATTGCCGTGGCCTGTCTGCGCGCCGACGTCGCCGGTGAAGCCATCGATATCGCCAGCCCGGAAGCCTTGACGGGGCCGGACTTGTGCCGATTGCTGGCCGAGGTATACGAGCGCGAAGTGCATTTTGCGCCTCAGACCATCGATGGTTTCGCCGACTCCATGAGTCATCTCGCCGGCAGCGCCCATGTCGGGCAGCTGCTTGCCGGGCTCTACGAGGGGTATGCCAGCCTGAAAGAAGGCCCGCTTGTCGATACCGACGCGCTGCAGCAACGCCTGGGCGTCGAGCTGACGCCGGTCAGCCGCTGGGTCCGCGACCGCCTCGGCTATCTACTCTCCCTTTACGGCTAACGTAGAAAGCCTCTGCAAAACGTAGCGAGCGGGTGGCTGACGGTGGCCGCCGGAGCGCAGGAACCGCAGTGTATGTGCG
>NZ_QVMV01000023.1 GCF_003417465.1 Wenzhouxiangella sp. 15190 | reverse complement strand
GGAGGCCTTCTTCTTGGAGGCCTTCTTCTTGGAGGCCTTCTTCTTGGAAGCCTTCTTCTTGGAAGCCTTCTTCTTGGAGGCCTTCTTCTTGGCTACCTTTTTCGCCACCTTCTTCTTGGCGGCCTTTTTCTTCGCGGTCTTCTTGGCAGCCGGCGCGGGGGCACCAGGCGATGCCGGAGTCGAAGTCGGAGTCGAAGCTGTCGCGGTCCCCTGGTCAGGCACCTGTTGTTCCAGCTGGGTTTCTTCGTTAATTTGCATGATGCTGACCTCCCTGGGTCGTGATCAGAATTATCTAACTACTCGCCCGGCGAGAGTCTTCAGTGCGGATATGATTCATCCACTCCCTCGCAGCAGTTTCTACTTTGCCATAATCCGTCGCTTCGTTAAAGGCGTCCATCGCGCCGTCGATGTTTCCCAGATTATAACGGGCAGTGCCTAACAACAGCCAGGCGTTGCCGGTCTGGTTGTCCGAAAGACCGCCTAGATCCACTGCACGACTGAGCGCTTCTTCGGCTTCTTCCCAACGTTCCTGGTCGCTGAGGATAAAGGCGCGCTGAAGATCGATTTCGCCGTCGTCGGATTGGGCACCCGCCTCCTCGTAGGCTTCGAGTGCCTTTTCGAGTTCCCTGGCTTCGTACCAGGCGCCGCCGGCCATTTCCCAATTCTGGCCAGTATTCTCGATGATGCCCTGCTCCAGCCCTTCCTGCAGAACTTCCGCAGCCTTGCGCGGAAAATCGAACTCCTGTTGCAGACTGGCAAGTTGAAGGTATTCGGTCTCACGCTCGAGAAGACCCTTGCGATGGGCCAGGGAGAGCACGGCCATGGAATCGCGATTGCGGTCGAGCTGGGCGTACACGGAAGCCAGTTGCACCCAGTAGTCCTTCTTGTCCGGGCTCATGCGGAGCAGGATCTTCAGAACTTCCGTGGCTTCGTTGAACTTTTCAAGCTCAAAGTGCATGCCGAGCTTGAGCTGATACCAGTTTTCCTTCGGCTCATCCGAAAGGGCGATGGCACGATCGATCGCCTCGATGGCGTTGCGAAACTCCTCGATCTGGGCGTGGATGCTGGCCTTCATGACCCACACGGTGACCTTGTTCTGCTGGTCATCGGGTGTTACGCAGAACCAGATATCGAGCTGGTCGAGGGCATCCTGGTGGCGCTCGAGGGTGTAGTGCAGCTGCGCCACCTGCAGAATCATTTCGTAATGCTGGTTGTTCGGCAAGCGGTTGAGATCGATCGCACGCTGGAAGAGATCGATCGCTTCCTGATAGCGCTCTTGCTGTGCACGAACGAAGGCCATGGCCTGCACGATCGTGGCGCTGGCATAGTCGTCGCGCTCGTTACGCTCGAGCAGGCTCTCAAGCGCCGGAAAGGCTTCTTCGTACTGCTCCTCGCCGATCTGCTCGTAGACGTCGCTGAGCCGGTTGTAGGTCCGCTCGGTCAAACCGCCGGCGGAAACATCTCGCTCGACGCCGCACTCATACCCGGCAACCGTTTCCTGGGCCAGCGACTGGTCCGAAAGCAGGAACAGCGTCGACAGCACAACCGTATTGGCCATCTTGTTCATGACTGATCCAGAGTGAAGTCGATCGTCTGGGTCGCCTCACGTTCCACCGCCTGGCCGTCGACGACGCGCGGCTTGAACTTCCAGCGCAAGATGGCGCGAATCGCTTCACGATCGAATACGCGCGGCGGGTCCGAATCGATCACCCGTGGATTGCGCACCGAACCGGTCTTGTCGATAGTGAACCGGACGGTCACGTAACCCTCGATCTGCGCCACGACGGCATCGCGCGGGTACTGAGGCTGAATACGCACCAGCGGCACGGCGTCGCCTTCGGCGGTGCGATCGCCCTGACTCATATTGCCCAGGAACGGGCCCGATCCACTCATCGAGAGATCCAGATCCGGCATGTCCATATCGGGCATTTCCTGGACCTGCTGTTCCATTTCCGCGATTTCCATGTCCGGTGGCGGCGGGGGCTCTTTCGGTGGTGGCGGGGGCGGCGGCCGACGACGGTCGCGCGTCTCGACGGTCTCGTCGATCTCCACCGGGCCGAAGCGGATACCTGGCGGCGGCTGCCTGTCCTCGCGATCTCCCGGATTGCCGGAGATGAGCAGATGCATCACGTAAAACGTCACCAGCGTGACGATGATGGCCAGAACAACGGCTACGGCATATCGAATTGCGGGATTCATGGTTACCTCCCGTCTTCCGGCTCGGCCGAAACGGAAATGCGATTGATCCCGGCAGCCTGGACCTGGTCCATGACCTCGACGAGCATGCCGGTACGCGCACCCCGATCGGCGATCAGCACGACCGCTGATTCAGGGTTTTCGGCCTTCGCCCGCTCGACTTCGGTGCGCACTTCGTGAAGTTCGATCTGCTGCTTATTCATCCAGATGTCATCGTTATCCCGTATGGCAATGAGAACATTGCCCTGCGGTCTAGGTTCCGCAGTCATGGCCGTGGGTTTGTTGACCTCGACCCCGGTTTCACGAATGAACGACGTGGTGACGATGAAGAAAATCAGCATGATGAACACGATATCCAACATCGGCGTGATGTTGATTTCCGGTTCATCCCTGGTTGCGTGTCTGCGTGCCATGTTCTAGTAAACCGGTTTGCGACGCTGATTGTCGGTCAAATCGTCAGTCGAACCGCAGCAAGTCCTCGAGACGCTCGGCCTCGACTTCCGACTTGCGCTCGAGAAAGGAACCGAAGTAGAGGCCCGACAGCGCCGCCACCATGCCCGCCATGGTGGGAATCGTAGCCTGCGATACGCCGGCAGCCATGGCGCGGGCGTTGCCCGTTCCGAAGAAGGCCATGACGTCGAAGACCGCCACCATGCCGGTCACCGTTCCCAAAAGCCCGAGCAGCGGGCATACGGCAATCAGCGTCTGGATGGTTCGAATATTGCGCTGCATTTCCTGGGACAGCCGGTTGATCAATTCTTCACGGATTCGGCCGGCATGCCAGGACTGGCGATCGGTCCGCTCCTTCCACTGGTCGAGGATTTCCCTGCGACGCGTGGGCAGAACACGGAAGTAGTACCAGTAGCGCTCGAGGATCAGGGTCCACATCATCAGGAGCACGACGAGGATCGCCCAGAGGACGTCCCCGCCGAGCTCGATGAACCCGCGGATCGAGTCGAAAAAATTAGCTAGCGCTACCATGGCGACGCTCTGCAAGTCTTGCAATGATGCCGGCCGACTGCTCTTCCAGGATCTGGATCAGCGAATGGCTGCGGCTCTGCAACAGACTGTGAAGAATCGTCAGCGGAATGGCGACCGTCAGACCCAGCACGGTGGTGATCAGCGCCATCGAAATACCGCTGGCCATCATGCGCGGATCGCCGGTACCAAACAGCGTGATCTGCTGGAAGGTCACGATCATGCCGACAACCGTACCGAGCAGGCCGATCAGCGGTGCAACCACGTACATGACCTTGATCAGGGGCAGGCCCGACTCCAGTGGCGCGGTTTCGCGCAGGATGGCCTCGTCGAGCTTGAGCTCGAGCGTGTCGACATCCTGATCCGGATTGTCCTGGTAGACCTTGATCACGCGGCCCAGGGCGTTGCCCTCGTCGGCCTCGTCACGCTTGAGCTGACGCTTGATGGCATTGCCCTTGATCGTCAGCACGATGCCGCGCCACAGCGCGAACAACACGCCGAAGATACCCAGGGCAATGATCACGTAACCGACTTCGGCACCCTGACGGATGCGCTCACCGAGCGTGGGCGAACGAACGACTTGGGACAGGATCGCACCGCTTGTGCCGTCAATGGCCATGTCGACCACTTCGTCACCGCTAGCCTCCTGCAGGTTAGCGGCCATGTTCTGGTAACGTCCGGCCGGCTGGCGCGGCAGTTGAATGAGCAGGCCCTGGTCGCCGTCCCACTGCAGAAACTTGCCGTCGGAGACGACGTTGAACACACCCACGCGAACCACTTCGCGATCCTCTACCAGATCGCCGTCGGCATTGATCATGTCGGAATTGAACTCGACGACCTTACCGGATTCGGTAATCTCACGAACCATCTCGTACCACATCTGGCGCAGTTCGCTGACGGTCGGCAGTTCACGTGCCTCGGCCAGATTCGCGAAGAATTCCGAACGACCGGGAATCTGCGCACTGACCATCGACTCCTGCAAGTTGCCGCGCATGTCGCCGGCAGCCTGGCGAACCACGCCGAACAGCTCACCCAGATTACCCATGCGCTCATCCAGCGTCGTTTCGAGTTCCACCAGCTCGAGTTCGTTCTCATCGAACTCGTTTTGAAGACGATCGGAACGTTGCTCTTCGGCGCGCAGTTCGGCGCGAGCCTCTTCAAGCAACTGGCGCTGGTTGTTGCGCTCGTTGATGAAGCGCTGCAGACGCTGCTGGTCGATGCGCTGCTCTTCCTGAGCGGCTTCCTGGACCTGCTGCAGCAGCTCGTCGAGACTGTCCTGCGCGCTGGCCGTGAAGGGCATGGCCAGCGCCAGCAATGCGATAAGAATTCTATTCTTGGTCATCATTCACTCTCTGGAGCGGGCACGGGCAGCGGAATCAGGTCGGGCGCGACCTGGTTTCGGGCGATGGCCAAGCCGTCACTGACGGGCCGCTGGTAGCGACTGTCAAGCTGCTCGAACTGGCGGCTGTTCCGGTTCCACCAGCCGGTGGTTTCGCCGTCCAGCGACTGCCAGAACAACAGCGTGCGACCGACACGCAGGAATTCCACCTGCTGGCCGTCGGGCAGGGCACCGCGATAAGCCTCCATCGTGCGCCCGTACTCCAGTTCGGCCTGGTAGGACTCGACGATCAGGCGGAATTTCTCCGAGTTGGTAATATCGGAGCGATCCAGGTTGTCGACGATGCTGTCGGCACGGTCGAGGCGTTCCCTGAGGCGAAAAGGGACGTCGGCCCGGACCAGTTGCTCCAGCGTCTCGGCCATCTCGATCATCAGCGGGACGACGTCGCGGTTGGTCTGCTCCAGGCCTTCGAGCTGATCATTGATCGAAACAATCTCTTCTTCCTGATTGTCGACGACCGCCTGCATTTGCTCGTTGTAACGGCGCAGGCTCTCGGTTTCGGCGAGAACCTGGCGGTACTCGTTGACCAACTGCTGGGTCTCTTCATCGACCTGGTTGATCTGTTCCTGAGCCTGGGCCGCCTGGCGCGTGATCCGGTTCTCGGTTTCGATACTGCGGTCAAGCACCTGGGCGTGTACGACGAAGGTACCGAGCATCAGCCCGGAACCCAGCACCAGCAGGCGTGAACAAGGGGTTGAAAGTAGTGACATTGTCGTATCCGCTTTAGCTTGAATTCGGGGCTTTGCAAATGTCTTGTCGTTTGCCTAGACCGGCAACCGAAATAGAATACCGCCGAACCGGCAACCGAAATGGAATACCGCCGAAATGAAAAATGAAAGGTAAGCCCGGACCCGCACCGAATTGCCGGAATGCGGAACCTACCCATATCAAGGCCTGACGTCAAACTCCATGAGCGAAGAAGTTTCATCCCGTGTAGCCGCCCGAGCAGCCCAAGCCGCCGATCCACCCCCGTGCCGCCTACTTCGCCGTTTGGCATCAATGATTTACGACGCCTTGCTGGTGATTGCCTTGCTGATGGTTGCCGCTGCCATCGTGGTCGTGCCGACCGGCTCCGGCATCGAGGCAGGCACACTGTGGTTTCAGACCTATCTGCTGGTCGTGTGGTGGGCTTACTTTGCAGTTTGCTGGCGTATGGGTGGACAGACGGTGGGAATGCGCGCCTGGCGCGTGCAACTCGTCACGGAAGGAGGCGAACGCATCGGCTGGGCCAACTCCGCCTTGCGATTCCTGGTCGCGGGCGTTTCGGCAGCCGCTGCCGGACTGGGCTTCCTCTGGAGCCTGTTCGATCCCCAGCGCCGGGCCTGGCACGACCTGGCCACGGCGACCCGGCTGATCGTCATACCCAAGGAGGAGAAATAGAAACTCCGAGCCGCAGGCGCCATAACCCTCCTCAATTAACCGGCTCGCAGCACCTCACCCGTTTAGGTCATTCGGATTTCGGTCATTCGAGTTTGTTTGGTACCTGGTGCTTGGAATTTGGAATTTGGAATCCCGACCATCGACTCAAGGCAGATGATTCACGTCGCCTTTGGGGTGTGGCCGCTACAGTTTCCTGAGCAACAACAACCCAATCACTCCGAAGAACAGCGCCGGCAGGATCATCAACAGCCACAACGGGCCGGGCCAGAGCATGGCCGTACCGCGGATAAGCCGGCTGATGACGAAGAACATCAACCCCAGAGACAACCCCACGAAGATGCTCAGCCCACGCCCCCCCTGCCTTGCCCCGCGAAACGTGAACGGCAGGCTGACCAGGATCATGGCCAGCACATTGAGCGGGAAGAACAGACGGCTCCATAAAGCCTGTCGATACTGACCGGTATCGAGGTTGTTGGCGTCGAGCAGCGAGATCATGCCCATCAGGTCGGCGATGGCCAGCATGCGCGGTTTGCTAACCGCCGAGGAGAACAGATCGTAGCTGAGCGTGGATTCACGCCTCACCGATTGCTCGCGCCGGGAGCCGGCGCTTTCGAAAACGCCGCGTTCGGACACGCCGCGCAACTCCCATTCCCGGCCGGTATGCGTCGCGTGCTCAGCATGCATCACGAGCTCGGGCTGCATGCCGGCTTCGTTCAGGCGGTAGATCAGCACATCCCCGAACTCCGGCCGGTTCTCGTCCGACCAGGCTGAATAACCGATACGCACCATCATGCTGCCGTCGCGCAGCCACAACGCCCCGAAGCGTCCCAGATGCACCTGACCACTGCGCAACTGATCGCGCTGGGCGTTGGCACGCGTCTCCAGGCCGGGAATCACGAATTCGGCCAACAAGAAAAGGATGATCAAACAGCCGCCGACGGCCAGCATTACGCTGCCCAGAATCCGTCCCCGGTCATAACCCGCTGCGCGCATCGCCACCAGCTCGTTGGTTCCGGCCAGCCCACCCAGCCCAAGCATCGTGCCGATCAAGGCGGCGAACGGAAAGATGTCGTAGACCCGGCTGGGCGTGGTCTGGGCCAGATACGACAACATCTGCAGCGGACCGTAGTCGCGAATCAGATCCTGCGCCTCGCGCACGAGTTCGATCAGGGTGTACAGGCCGGCCAGCAAAACCGCGACGATCAGCACCCACACCAGCACGGTGCGACTGATATAGCGGCCGAAGATACCGGCAATCACCACGACCTCCAGTGCCGCCAGAAAAGCACGAGCACCAATAGCGCGAGCGCACCGTGAACCGGCCACAGCCCGGGCCCGCGCATGGCATCGTGCTGCTCCATGAGAATCAGTCCACCGTGCACGGCATTGCTGTAGACGAGATACAGCACCAGTGCCGCCACCACGCTGGCATGGCGCCCCTTCCGCGGCTTGCGGCTCGACAGCGGCAGCGCGAGCAGCCCCAGCAGCAGCCCGGCCATGGGGGCGGCCAGGCGCCAGTGCCACTCGCGCCGCTCACTCGGAGACTCGGCCGGCCAGAGCTGTGGCAGGCGGTATTGCGACTCACTGTCGGTCGACGTGTCTTCGGGTGTCGGAAGCCTGAGTTCGTTGCGCGCAAATCGCATTTCCCGAATCCCGCTTTCGAGCGGGTCGGCAGCATGCTGTACCTGGTAACCGTCACGCAACAGAAGATATCGGCCTTCATCCTCGCCCGGCAGCCACAATCGACCCCGCTGGGCGGTCAGCAGCTGTGTACTCCCGTCTTCCACGTGCTGGATGAAGATATCGCTGAGTTCATCCGTTCTGCGGTCGATGCTGCCCACATAGACCGTGGTTCGCCCGTGGTTGAGTCGATCGAACTGGCCGGGCCTCAAGCCCGCCACCATGGCGTTGCGGGCCGCATCGGTCAGCAGGGTGGCGGAGCGCTCGACCGCCATGGGCGAGAGCCAGCCGGAGACGATCAAAAGTCCGCCGGCCCAGAGTGCGGCCACGGCGATGATCGGACGCAGCAGGCGGCGGTAGGCGAGTCCGCCACTGCGCATGACAACCAGCTCGCTTTCTTCCTGCAGACGGCCCAGCGTCATCAGCAAACCGGTCAGCAGAGCCAGCGGCCCGACCAGCATCATCGCCTCGGGCAGCCGGAGGGCGAGCATGAGCAGGACGCTGCCGCCGGGCAGCTCGCCCTGGGCCGCCTCGCCCAGCAGTTCGGCGAGGAACAGCGCGCTGACCACGCCGAGAAAGACGATCAGGCTCAGCAGGCTGGCCAGCAGGCCCTGTCTCAGGATATAGCGCTGGAGAATCAGCATTCAGGCGGCTGGCGTCGACGGTTACAATGGTGGATTGGCATTATGATTGACTAAGATTCTCTTTCGAGCAGGACACTGGACACTATGCAGTTTACAACCACTGACGCTACCGCCACGGCGATCGAGACCGATTGCCTCGTTGCCGGATTGGGTGAAGCCGGACTGAGCGGCCCGCTTTCCGACATCGACAAGGCCAGTGACGGCCTTCTCTCGCGTTTGCATGAAAGCGGCGACCTGCCGCAAAAGGCCAGCCAGACCGTGCTGTTGCACGCCGTACCCGGCATCAAGGCAGCCCGCCTGCTCGTCGTCGGCCTCGGCAAGGCCGAGAAGCTCGACGGCGCGGCCTTCGACAAGGCCGTCAAGGCCGCCGGCAAGGCATTGAGGCAATCGCGCGCCACCAGCGCCCACTGCCTGCTAGCCGATCACGAGGTCACCGACCGAGCTAGCGACTGGAAGGTTCGCCAGGCCGGCATCGCCCTGGCCTATGCCGACTACGTCTACAGCGCCACCAAGAAGCCCAAGGACGATGCGCCGCCGGCGACCGACACGGTCAGCTTCCCGGCCGGTGAAGGCGTGGAGCAGCAACTCGGCCTGGCCGAGGCAATCGCCGCCGGTGTGCAGCGCGCCCGCGACCTGGCCGATCTGCCGCCCAATATCTGCACGCCGGCCTACCTGGCCGAGATCGCCGAGAAGATGGCCGCTGAGCACGATGGACTTGAGGTCGAGATCCTCGAACAAGAGGCGATGGAGAAGCTGGAAATGAACGCCCTCCTGGCCGTCGCCGTCGGCAGCGCCAACCGTCCGCGCCTGATTCGCCTGAGCTGGAAGGGCGGCAAGGACTCAGACGCACCGCTGGCAATGGTCGGAAAAGGGGTGACCTTCGATACCGGGGGTATTTCGATCAAGCCGCGCGACCTGATGGAACAGATGAAGTTCGACATGGGCGGCGCGGCCGCCACCATCGGCGCCATGGAAGCCGTCGCCCGGCTGAAGCTGCCGATGAATATCGAAGGTGTGGTTGCCGCGGTCGAGAACATGCCCGACGGCAAGGCCTATCGTCCGGGTGACGTGATCACCGCCATGAACGGCAAGACCATCGAGGTGCACAACACCGACGCCGAAGGGCGAATGATCCTGGCCGACGCCCTGACCTGGACCGAGCGCCTGAACCCCGACACCACCGTCGATCTGGCCACGCTGACCGGCGCCTGCGTCGTCGCGCTCGGCCATCACGCCAGTGCCGTCATGACCCAGGACGACGAACTGGCCGAGGAACTACTCAGTGCGGGACAGCGCTCGGCCGACCGGACCTGGCGCCTGCCGCTATGGGACGACTACCAGGAACAGATCGACAGCCCCTTTGCCGACATGAAGAATATCGGCGGCATGCCGGCCGGCTCGATTACGGCCGGCTGCTTCCTGTCGCGCTTCGCCGAAGGCCAGCGCTGGGCCCATATCGACATCGCGGGTGCGGCCTGGCAATGGGGCAAACCCGAGTCCGGCACCGGCCGCCCGGTGGGCATGCTGGTCGACTGGATGGTGGACCGTGCCGGCGGCTGGGACGTCCTCGGCTGACGGGTTGCGTCTGGGCGTGAAACCATTCTGGCAATGAGGGTCGACTTCTACGAAATGGGCGGGCGGTTTACCGACCCGCTGTATGTCGCCGGCGTGCTGGTCTCCAAGGCCTGGCCGGGGACGCGGGACATTGCCGTTGTCGGCGCCCCTGACGATCTGGCAAAACTCGATGAGCAAATGTGGGCACAGCCGGAGGGCCGCTTCCTGCCGCACGAACGCGGCGGAACCAAAGCCCCGATCCGCCTGTTGGAGCAGGCCCCGGAAGCGGCCGACATCCTGATTAACCTGGATCCGGCCTCTGCCCTGCCCGACGGCCGCTTCCAGCGCATCCTCGAAATCGTGCCACCGGACGAGTCGCTCAAGCAGAAGCTGCGCGAACGCTGGATGGCCTGGAAAAAGCGCGGGGCGGAATTGCAGCATCATGTATTGAAATAATCAGAAAATAGTGAATAGAAAATAGAAAATAGAAAATAGAGGCGGGCTCCTCGCCATTCCGACTATTCTCTATTTACTTTTTTCTATTTTCTATTTTCTGAAGCTTTCTAGTCTAAAAAGCAGAGCGAAATGGAAAAAGCCTACAACCCCGACCAAATCGAACAGCGCTGGTACCCGTACTGGGAAGACAAGGGCTGCTTCAAGCCCTCCGGCGAGGGCAAGCCGTTCACCATCCTGCTGCCGCCACCGAACGTCACCGGCACGCTACACATGGGGCACGCCTTCCAGCACACGCTGATGGATGCCCTGATCCGCTACCAGCGGTTGAAGGGTCGGGACACGCTATGGCAGGTCGGGGTCGACCACGCCGGCATTGCCACCGAAATGGTGGTCACCCGCCAGATCGAGGCCGAGGGCGGCAAGCGCGACGATTACACGCGCGAGGAATTCATCGAGAAGGTCTGGGACTGGAAGGAGCACTCGGGCTCGACCATTACCTCGCAGATGCGCCGCCTGGGCGCTTCGGCCGACTGGTCGCGCGAGCGTTTCACCATGAACCCGGATCTTTCCGAGGCGGTCAACGAGACCTTCGTTCGCCTCTACCGGGAAGGAAAAATCTATCGCGGTCCACGCCTGGTCAACTGGGACCCGGTGCTCAAGACGGCGATTTCCGACCTGGAAGTGGTCAACAGCGAGGAGCAGGGCAAGCTCTGGTCCATCCGGTATCCGAGAACCGACGGCAAGGGCGATGTCATCGTCGCCACCACGCGTCCTGAGACGATGCTGGGCGACGTCTGCGTGGCCGTGCATCCCGACGACGAACGCTACGGCGACCTGGTCGGCAAAACCGTCGAACTGCCGCTGACCGGGCGCGAGATTCCCGTGGTGGCCGACGAATACGTCGACATGGAATTCGGCACCGGCTGCGTCAAGATCACCCCGGCGCACGACTTCAACGACTGGGAAGTCGGCGCCCGACACGATTTCGAGCCGATCAACATTCTCACGCCGACGGCCGGGATCAACGACAACGCACCCGAAGCCTACCGCGGCCTGGACCGCTTCGAGGCCAGGGCGCGCGTCGTCGAAGACCTGAAGGCGCAGGACCTGCTGGTCGAGGAAAAGCCGCACACCCTGATGGTGCCCCGCGGCGACCGTTCGGGCCAGATCATCGAACCGTTCCTGACCGACCAGTGGTTCGTGAAGATGGACGAGCTCGGCCAGATCGGACTGGATGCGGTCGAATCCGGCGATGTCGAATTCGTGCCCGGCAACTGGATCAATACTTATCGCCACTGGATGGAAAACCTGCAGGACTGGTGCATCTCGCGCCAGCTTTGGTGGGGCCATCGCATTCCGGCCTGGTACGACGCCGACGGCAACACCTACGTGGGCCGCACCGAGGACGAGGCGCGCGCAAACAGCGACCTGCCCGTCCACGCGAAACTGGTCCAGGACGAGGACGTACTCGAAACCTGGTTCTCGTCGGCGCTCTGGGCCCATTCCACGCTGGGTTGGCCCGACGAGCAGCGCATGCAATCGGAAGGCTTCGACCGCTACCTGCCCACTTCGGTGCTGATCACCGGCTTTGACATCATCTTCTTCTGGGTGGCGAGGATGATCATGATGACGAAGCATTTCACAGGCCGGGTCCCCTTCGAGCAGGTCTACATCACCGGCCTGATTCGCGACCGCGACGGGCAGAAGATGTCGAAGTCCAAGGGCAACGTGCTCGACCCCATCGACCTGATCGACGGCATCGAGCTCGAGGCCCTGGTCGAGAAGCGCACCGCCTCGATGATGCAGCCGCAGAAAGCCAAGGCGGTCGCGAAAGCCACCCGCGACGAGTATCCCGACGGCATCCCGGCCTTCGGCGCCGATGCCCTGCGCTTCACCTTCGCCGCCCTGGCCGGCCACGGCCGCGACATCAAGTTCGACCTGGGCCGTTGCGAGGGCTACCGCAACTTCCTCAACAAGCTCTGGAACGCCGCGCGCTTCACGCTGATGAACACCGGCGAAGAAAAGCTGCCGGTACCGGCCGAGGGCGACTACGACGTGCTCTCGCGCTGGATTCGATCGCGCCTGAGCCGCACGATCAGTGAAGTCGACCAGTCACTGGCCGACTACCGCTTCGATCTGGCATCGAAAGCGCTTTACGAATTCGTCTGGCACGAGCTCTGCGACTGGTACCTCGAGCTGGCCAAGCCGGCCCTGTCCGAGGATGCCGACGAGGCGACCGCCCGGGCCACCCGCTACACCCTCGCCACCGTGCTGGAAGCCACGCTCAAGCTGTTGCACCCCTTCGTGCCCTTCATCACCGAGGAAATCTGGCAGCGCGTGCGCATGCCCGCCGGCGTGGAAGCCGACACCATCATGGCCACGCGCTGGCCCGAGGCCGGCGTGATCGACGAGGCCGCTGAAGCGGACGCCGAGTGGCTCAAGACCGTGATCTCGGCCATCCGGTCGGCCCGCACCGAGCTGGGCCTGGCACCGGGCAAGCCGATGCCGTTGATGGTCCAGCTGGGCGAGGAAAGCGACCACGAACGCCTGGAACGCTTCGGCACCCTGATCAAGCGTCTGGCGCGTATCGAATCGATCGAACGCGTCGGAGACGAGCGCGACAGCGCGGACTCTGCGGTCGCCCTGGCCGGCAACCTGCGATTATTGATTCCGCTGGCCGGTCTGGTCGACATCGCCGAGGAACTGGCCCGCCTGAACAAACAGCTCGAACGCGAGCAGAAGGGCCTGACCCAGGCCGAAAAGAAACTCGCCAATGAACGCTTCGTCGACAACGCGCCGGCCGAAGTCGTCGACAAGGAGCGTCAGCGCCTGGAAGAACACCGGGCCAGGGTGACCGAACTGTCGAACCAGATCGACAAGCTCGGCAAGCTGCAGTAAGAAGAGCCCGGGCACCGCACGCGCCCGGGCAAACAATACCGTCGCTCGGTCAATCCATCCTTCTGGCCAGCGGGGTCAATTCAACGCGGGCGATTTCACCCGCGGCGGTGTTGGTTCCGACCGAGAACCCGGCCTCGTCGCCCGGCGCCAGTTCTCCACCGGCACCGCCGTGCGCCACGGCAACCAGTTCGTCCTGCGCGTTGAAAAAGGCGGCGTGGATCATCACGAACCCCGCAGCGGCGTCGCCCGTGTTCCGGACCGTGCCGCTGGCTTCGTAAATATAGGATGAGGACGGATCGCTGCCCTCGCTGACGTCATCCAGTTCCAATTCGGTATAGGCATCGGTTTCCTCCGGCTGCCGGGCACGCCACACCAGCGGGTCGACCGAGGCCCACTCGCTCTCGTCACCATCATTGAAAATCACCTTCACCGGAACGGCTGCTCCAGCCGGCAGGAGCGCAATCTGCCCACCGGTTCGGTCGAGCTCCTCGCCGTCCGAGTCTCTCAGGATCATGGCGATCTCAACGCGCTCGAGTGGTGTCTCGAGTACGTTCTCGACCACGGCGATCGCGATCACCGAGCCGTACCCGTCCGTGTAGGTGTTGAAGTGAGAGACGTTCGTCCATTGCGCCGCCTCCGGACCGGTCTGCGAGGTTTCGGTGGACGAGCCCTCTCCACCGCCTGAGCAGGCGCCAAGCATGGCCGCGATCATCAAGCCGAAGACAGTAAACCCAACCTTCTTCCAAATTGTCATTGTCTCTCCTGAAGGGAAAACGATTCGCCCGGGCAAATCGGCCCGGACCGCCTGGCATGGCACGGGCAATCCATCATCCGCGCCCGCAGTCCAGGTGGAGCACCATCACCAGGGCGTCTTCGCGCCCGCCCCGGGCCGGATAGTAGCCCGGACGACGACCGATGATGCGAAAACCGTTGTGCTTGTAAAGCTTGACCGCCGCCTTGTTGCTGGGTCGTACTTCCAGGAACAGGCGGTCGGCAGCGGCAATCTGTGCCTCACGAACCACATGCTCGAGCAGCCGGTTCGCCAATCCGTTTCGACGCTGGTCGGGATGGATACAGAGATTGAGCAGGTGCGCCTCGTCGAGCGAGTGGGAGACAATGCCGTAGCCCGCCACGCCGGCATCGAGGTCAAGTACATGGCAGCGATAGCCCACGCGCAGGCAGTCCTGAAAGATGCCGCGCGTCCACGGATAGGGATAGGAGGCCGATTCGATCTCGAAAACGGTATCCAGGTCCCCGCGCGCCATGGCGCGGATGGCCACGCGCGGTGACAGGACCGCGGCCATCAGTCGTCGAGCTCCGCGACCAGCACACACCACAGGCGACGCCGGGCATCGGCACTGGTCGCCAGTTGCGGCAGGTCGGGCGCCAGTACCACACCCACTTCGCCTGTCCCTTCGGGCGCCTGGCCGAAAACCAGCACGTGCCGGATACCGCGCGAGTCCAACTCGGTAACGGACACGCCGGCCGAATCGGAATGCGCCCATTGGCCGAAGCGGCAGCGTGCCGAACCGATGGCGGCCTGGATATCGCCGAGCAGGGTTTCGTGGCGACCGTCCCAGGGCGCATCCTGCACCAGCAGCCAATCGCCGTCACCGGAGGCCATGCGCACACGCGGCATCGCCGGGCCCGAGCGGGGCGACGCATCGTCGACCTGTTCGGCCTGCGTCGGGATCGAAGCCGCGGCGCGACGATCCCTGCGCACCCAGACATCGATGCCCAGGGCTTCAAGTCGCTGGCGCGAGGCAACAGACGGAATCATGGCTTGCCTCCATCCCGCCGGCGGCGGATACGCTGGCGATTGCGGCCGCGAACGGTCACGATCGGACCCGACAGCACGTAGAGAATGCCCACCGTCAACAGCACTGCCGGCAGATCGATGGCCAGCAGCACCAGCAACACCAGCAACAGGAAGATCCAGGCAAACGGAACGCGGTCACCACGCGGGCCGGCCTTGAAGCTGTAATAACGAACACGCGAGACCATCAGCGTACCCAGCAGGATGGTCACCACCAGCAGCGGCCAGGACATCAGTTCCGGATTGAGCTGCCGGTCAACCGAAAACCAGACGATCGCGACCAGCATGCCGGCGGCCGCCGGGCTGGCCAGCCCCTGGAAATAGCGCTTGTCGGCCACGCCCGCCTGGGTATTGAATCGCGCCAGCCGCAGGGCCGCGCAGGCGGAAAAGAAAAAGGCGCCCAGCCAGCCGGCCTTGGCGGCCACGGTGCCGGCATGGCCGAAGGAGTCGAGAGTCCAGGTGAATACCAGCACGGCCGGCGCAATACCGAAAGAGACCATGTCCGACAGCGAGTCGTACTGCACGCCGAACTCCGACTGCGTGCCGGTCAACCGGGCTACACGGCCATCCAGGCCGTCGAGGAGCCCGGCGATGAGGATGGCGATGCAGGCCGAAACCGGCTCGCCCTCGATGGCCGAGACGATGGCGAAAAAGCCCGCCATCAGCGCGCCGGTGGTCAACGCGTTGGGCAGCAGAAATGCGCCGCGCGCCGGCACCTGCTCGGGTTGTTCTTCTTTAGCCATCGTGTTCCGGCCGTTCAGAGCGTGAATTCAGGGTGCCAAGAATAGCATTCCGACACCTCGATTCGCTTGCCGCCCGGCAGCCGAACCGCGCGCGAGGCCCGGCTGCCTGATAGAATTCCTTGCTTTGCCAGAAGTCGCCGAACGGGCCCGATTCGATGAAGACATCCAGCTTTCACCTCGCCACCCTGCGCGAAGTTCCCGCCGACGCCGAGATCATCAGCCACCAGCTGATGCTGCGCACGGGCATGATCCGCAAGCTCACCGCCGGCATCTACAGCTGGACGCCGCTTGGCCTGAAGGTGCTCAGGAAGGTCGAACAGGTGGTGCGCGAGGAAATGGACGCCGCCGGCGCACTGGAAATGCTGATGCCGGCCATTCAGCCAGCCGAACTGTGGCAGGAGACCGGTCGCTGGGAAGACTTCGGCCCGCTGCTGCTCAAGATCACCGACCGCGCCGGGCGCGAGTTCGCCTTCGGTCCGACCCATGAAGAGGTGATCACCGAGTTCGCCCGCGCCGAGCTCAGGTCCTACAAACAGTTGCCGATCTGCTTCTACCAGATCCAGTCGAAGTTCCGCGACGAGATCCGGCCCCGCTTCGGGGTGATGCGGGCGCGTGAGTTCCTGATGAAGGACGCCTACTCCTTCCACCTCGACGACGAAAGCCTGGCCGAGTACTACCAGGTCATGTTCGACGCCTACTCGCGCGTCTTCGAGCGCCTGAAACTCGAGTTCAAATCGGTCAAGGCTGATTCCGGCGCCATCGGCGGCGCGGTCAGCCACGAATTCCACGTGCTGGCCGACTCAGGCGAGGACGCCATCGCCCATGTGCCCGGCGGCCGCTACGCCGCCAACGTCGAGCTGGCCGAGGCCGTCGCCGTCGGTGAACGCGCCGAGCCGAAAGAGGAAATGCGCCTGGTCGATACGCCCGATGCCAAGACGATCGCCGCGCTGGTCGAACAGTTCGAGCTACCGATCGAGAAGACAGTCAAGACCCTGGTGGTCGAAGCCAGTGACGAATGCGAGTCCGATTTCGTGGCCCTGCTGGTGCGCGGCGACCACGAACTCAATGCCGTCAAGGCCGAGAAACTGCCCCAGGTGGCCGCACCGCTGCGGATGGCCACCGAGGAAGAAATCCGGTCGGCCATCGGTGCCGGGCCCGGCAGCCTCGGCCCGGTCGAGCTGCCGATTCCCTGCATCATCGACCGCCAGGTTGCCGTGATGAGCGACTTCGGCGCCGGTGCCAATACCGACGACAAGCACTACTTCGGCATCAACTGGGAGCGTGACGTCGCCCTGCCAGAAGTCGCCGACCTGCGCAACGTCCTCGCCGGCGACCCCAGCCCGGAA
>NZ_QVMV01000007.1 GCF_003417465.1 Wenzhouxiangella sp. 15190 | reverse complement strand
GACGCCTTACGAGGTGCATCACAACGTGAGTGTCGCGGTTATTGTGTGAATTCACGGTGTCCTGGTTTCTGATGCATTGGGCTGAAAGAAGTTGCCGCCGATCGTTCCGAAGGAGCCCAAACCCGAGGTCGCAGAGGCGGAGTAATCGGAGCTATCGGAGACCCCGAGTGTCGGGTAATTACTCGATTCTTACATTCAACCTACTTTTCGGCAATATGTTCATCTATCTCTTCGCACAGATCCATGCAGATGCGAAAAAAACATTCGTTTGCCGTTTCCAAATGCATCCTAGCTTTTTGGCTAATACCATGGGAATTATGAACAACTAGATTTCTAACTTGATATAACCGGCTTGCCAGGTCAGTCTTCTCCGACCTTTCCTGACAATCGCGTATAAACTCTCCCGCACTACGAGTGAAGTCCGCCCTGTCCCTAGAGTCAACATTGCAAATCTCAAATAACTTTGCCAACCGATTCTTCTCGGATGAGAGATCTTGCACGTGCTTAATAAAGTCCCTTACCTGCTGGACACTAGGCTCTGGCATATCTTGTATCTTGAGAAAGAAATCCTTTCCGACCTGCTCAAAAAAGAACTTTATAAACCACTCAATGATCTGGTATAGGAGGAAAAACTGCACTACCACATCTTGCTGAGTCGGAAGTGTAAAGTAAATTATACGCCTAAGCTCCACTGGCATATCCATGTACAGTGGGCTCATTCTAACTTGGAGCTTAGTACCTTCATCGAAAGGCATAGAGGCAAGCCAGGAGAACCCGTCCGGAGCCCCATCTAATGGCAATAGACCACGCCTCATCAAACTAGGCCCATAGCCATCAATCGTCTCGACGTCACGCATCCAAGGCTTATATATACACACCGCCGCCACGTCGCTACCGATCAGCTCGTCCAAGCCAACCGGCTCCTCTTCTAAAGAAGCGCCGGCCAGATATGCCGAGCGAATGCTCTGCCACTCTCTATCGTCACAAATGCTTTCAAGAACACGCCCTGCGTACACAGCAAAATGCTGGTTCCCCGCGTAATCGTGACTATTTGAACCAATTGCCTGCAAGGGAATCAGGAAGCCTCGTCGCCCCGATCCACAGTAGATCTCACGGATATCACTTTCCCTCAAGCCCTCCCGCCTATAGAAAGCTACAAGATAATTTCGAGGGTCATTCGTTTTTGGGGCATAAGAATGTGGGAAAGGAACAGCAAGCTTCTCAATGCGCCCACGTTCACCCCCCCAAGCCAGGACAGCACATTCTGATAACCATTCAAAATCAACAGTCATATACCGTGCCAGCTATACAGTTTGACTAAGGTACTTTTGATAAGCGGTGTCAATAGATTGATAAAGGTTCAGATAACTATCCCCTTCTTTATTAAAAGCCTCTCTGTAGAAATATTGGAAAAACATCCTCTGCGCATTACCAATCTTTTTACTTTGGGATTTGATTTCGGAAAGCTTCTCATTGAACCGCTCAATAAATTCGACTGGACTTTCCTCCAGCCGCAGCTGAGAAGCCATTTCGTATAATTCTTCAAACCCGTCAATCAGAGCGAAGTCTTTTAAACGACCGGCCGCAGCGCCATACCCCGAAAGCGCTTGCGGACGCTTAAAAATCTGTTGTACGTTCTTACCAAAGGGCACTCCGTAGCGCGCTATATAATCTTCCGAGACCTCTGCATCCTGACACAACTCAAACATTCGCCTAAGAACCGCATTTACTGATCGAAGATATTCTTCGAACAGATCCGCCTGTGCGTTTTCGTCTGCAAGCTTCTCCAGGCTCTGAACGTTCTCTAATATATCGGCACGGCCGATTGGCAGTTCGCTCCGCTCGATGTAAGAGTTGAAGCCTTCCACGGTGTCTTTAAAGTTAAACTGATTCCTCTGCGCAGCAACACGATTATCAGCCTCCTTTATGAGCTCGATATCATCGACGTCAGCCGCAACATAATCGAGATATAGTATTTCAATCTGTTGTCTCAAAGACATCGGGGTCTGGCCAGTATTTAAAGTGAGCATTCGATATAATATGCCGAGTCGATTAATCCCAATATAGACTTCAACACGCAGCAGTCTGTTCTTAAAGGCTGCAAGTGCCTTCTGATCACCGGCTTCAGTCAACTCATCAATAATATCGAGCATTGTATATGTGCGCTGCAATCCATCGAGGATCACAAACGAATCAGGCTCATTCTTTTGGGTTTCGAGTAAAGTTTCTCCTGCGTCGTCTTGCGCTGACACATCTCGATTCAATGCAAGAACGAGGGGCGGGATCACGCAGCCGATTTGAAGATCTTTCTTCAAGAGGGAATAGATAGTTTTAGAAGACCTCACACGCTTTCTCTGGAACTCGTTCTTATCCAATACGTGAGACGCAATTCTCGTATATTCATCTATCGACATTTCCACTAGGAGATTGGTCGAATTAATTCGCTCATCAGCGAATGTTGAAACAATATCCATACATATTCCTTCTATTCAGCCAGCGCGTTTCATCGACTTTCGGTCTTGGCATCGAACTCCATCACCCCAAATCGGGCATTAGAATTTAGCCATGCCCGAAAAGCTACTTGACATCCTTTTGGTGTCTTTCTTTCCACTTCCGGCGGATTTCTCGTGTTATTTATGCTCGTGGCGCGTTCCAAGCGTCAGTGCAAATATGTTGGCCGACCTGTTTACGCAAGAGCAGCCCTTATCGCTTATTTCTAGGAGCATGGTGAAGTATAAAGGCGATGTTTGCCTGATTCCAGGCTCACCTATAGCGACACAACAGCGTCGAATTTCTAATGCGGCCGATATCAGGAAGCATTTTGGCTCGTTCTTTCCTGCTGTCGCAATCTGCAGGGCGAACAGATTTCGTTTTTCCTAAATTTCATCTACGACAAGAGAGATAGCGAATCTCGCGTTTGTTTGAGGCGATAGCGCTCATTACGAGCACTTACCATGGCCACGACGCTCAAAGTGGGGGCGAATCGCACGTAGACTTAGAGTGCTGCTTACCATCGGGCGGCAGCGTAGTGCATGAAACTGCCTCGGCGGGACAGTAGTCGGCATATCAATTTGTCGTAAGGTTGTGCAAGCTCAGGCGAAGTCATGGAATCAATCGATCAGCCGAGCCAACGCCTTCCCCGGCTCCTCCGCCCGCATAAAAACCTCCCCAATCAAAAACGCCCCAATCCCTCCGTCTTGCAGCTTCTTGATGTCTTCAGGGCTGTGAATCCCACTCTCCGAAACCACCAGCCTGTCTTTAGGCACCATCGGCGCCAACCTTAGCGTAGTCTCCAAGTCCGTGACAAACCGATGCAAATCCCGATTATTGATCCCCACCAAGTCCCCTGGCACCTTCAACGCCCGCTCCATCTCCTCCTCGTCATGCACTTCCACCAACACGGCCAGGCCCAGCTCCTTGCCCAGCTCGGACAGCTCGGCGAGCTGGTCGTCGTTGAGTGCGGCGACGATCAGCAGCAGGGCGTCCGAGCCAATCGCGCGGGTCTCGACGACCTGCCAGGGGTCGATGATGAAGTCCTTTCTCAGCACCGGCAGGCGGCAGGCCGCTCTTGCCTCGACCAGGAAGGCGGACTGGCCGCCGAAGAAGCCCTCGTCGGTGAGCACCGACAGGCAGGTGGCGCCGCCGGCCTGGTAGCTCTTGGCGATCGCTTCGGGGTCGAAGTCGGGGCGGATGATGCCGGCCGACGGCGAGGCGCGCTTGACCTCGGCGATGACGGCGTCCTGGGTGGCGGCCGCGCGGGTTTTGAGTTCGCCGGCGAAGTCACGGCACGGCGGCAGGTCCTTGACGATGGCTTTGAGTTCGTCGAGCGGCCGGTCGGAGCGGCGGCGTTCGACTTCTTGCCTCTTGGCTTCGAGGATGGTCTTGAGGATATCCGAGCTCACAGGGCGTAGCTCCGGTTGGCGTATTGCTTGAGGCGTTCCAGGCCCACACCGGTGGCCAGGATGTCCTGGGCCTGTTTGATGCCTTCTTCCAGGCTTTCGGCGCGGCCGGAGACGTAGATGGCCGCACCCGCGTTGAGCGCGACCATGTCGGCGGCCGGGCCCGGCTCGCCGCCCAGGGCGGCTTCGACCAGGGCCAGGCTTTCTTTTGCGTCGCTGACCTGTAGCGCGGCCAGGGTGTTGTGCTTGATGCCGTAGTCGTTGGGCTGGATCTCGATCTCGCGGATCTCGCCGTCCTTCAGTTCGGCGGCCTTGGTGGGCTCGACAATCGAGATTTCGTCCAGGCCGTCGTGGCTGTGGACGACGATCACGTGGCGGCTGCCCAGGGCGTGCATCACCTCGGCCAGGGGCAGGACCAGTTCCGGGGCATACACGCCCAGCACCTGGTTGGGCGCGGCGGCCGGGTTGGTCAGGGGGCCGAGCAGGTTGAACAGGGTTCGCAAGCCCAGCGCCTTGCGCGGGCCGATGGCGTGCTTCATGGCCGTGTGGTGCTGCGGCGCGAACAAAAAACCCACGCCGAGTTCGTCGATGAGGATGGCGACCTGTTCGGGGGTGAGGTCGAGCCGGCAGCCGGCGGCTTCGAGCACGTCGGCGGCACCCGACTTGCTGGATACGGAGCGGTTGCCGTGCTTGGCCACGCGCACGCCGGCGGCGGCCGCGGCGAAGGCGGAAGCCGTGGAGACATTGAACAGCGAGGCGCCGTCGCCGCCGGTGCCGACGATGTCGGTCAGGCCCTCGCGGTCGATGTCGACGCGCTGGGCGACCTGGCGCATGACTTCGGCGGCGGCGGCGATCTCGATCGGTGTCTCGCCCTTGACGCGCAGCGCCATCAGGAAGCCGCCGACCTGCGCCGGGTCGGCTTCGCCGGCCATGATCTCGTGCATGGCCGATCGCATCAGCTCGCCTTCGAGGTCGCGGCCTTCGGCCAGTTCGTTGAGGGCCTGCTTGATGGCGGTCATCGGATTGTCTTCATTGCTTTTGGTCCAGAAAGTTCTTCAGCAGCTCGTGGCCGTGGCGGGTGAGGATCGATTCGGGGTGGAACTGCACGCCCTCGACGGGCAGTTCCTTGTGCTTAAAACCCATGATCTCGTCGCGCTCGCCTTTCCGCTCGGTCCAGGCGGTCTCTTCCAGGCAGTCCGGCAAGCTCTCGCGCGCGACGATCAGCGAATGGTAGCGCGTGGCCTCGAAGGGGTTGCCCAGGCCGGCGAACACGCCCTGGTCGGTGTGGTGCATGTGCGAGACCTTGCCGTGCATGACCTCTCTTGCGCGCACCACCTCACCGCCGAAGGCCTGGCCGATGGCCTGGTGGCCCAGGCAGACTCCGAGTATCGGGAACACGCCGGCCAGTTGCTTGACCACGGCCAGGCACACACCCGCCTCGTTGGGCGTGCACGGGCCCGGCGAGAGCACGATGCGGTCGGGCGCCATTTCGCGGATGCCGGCGATGTCGATGGCGTCGTTGCGCACGGTGTGCACGTCCGCGCCCAGCTCGCCCAGGTACTGCACCAGGTTGTAGGTGAACGAGTCGTAGTTGTCGATCATCAGCACCTTCATCGGTGCAGCCCTCCGCCGGCCTCGGCCACGGCGCGGATCAGCGCGCGGCCCTTGTTCATGGTTTCTTCCCATTCGGCCTGCGGGTCGGAATCGGCGACGATGCCGGCGCCGGCCTGCAGGTGCAGGGTGTGGTCTTTCACCAGCGCGGTGCGGATGGCGATGGCCAGGTCCGCGTTGCCGTGCCAGTCCAGGTGGCCGACCGCGCCGGCGTAGACGCCGCGGCGAACCGGCTCGAGTTCGTTGAGGATTTCCATCGCGCGCACTTTCGGCGCGCCCGAGAGCGTGCCGGCCGGGAAGGTGGCGCGCAGGACATCAATGGCGCTCATGTCGGTATCGAGCTGGCCGTGGACTTCCGAGACCAGGTGCATGACGTGCGAGTAGCGCTCGATGACCATGCGGTCGGTCAGCTCGACCGTGCCGGTGGCAGCAATCCGGCCGATATCGTTTCGGCCGAGATCAATCAGCATCAGGTGCTCGGCCAGTTCCTTGGGGTCGGCCTTGAGTTCTTCTTCCAGGCGGCGGTCCTCTTCGGCCGTCTTGCCGCGCGGGCGGGTGCCGGCGATGGGGCGCACCATGGCCTCGCGGTCGGACACGCGCACCAGCACTTCCGGCGAGGAGCCGACGACCTGGAAGTCGCCGCGCTCGTCATGAAAGTCGAAGAAGTACATGTAGGGCGAGGGGTTGAGGCTTCTCAGCGCCCGGTAGACGTCGAGCGGCCGGGCGGCCAGGTCCACGCTCATGCGCTGGGACAGCACCACCTGCATGGTGTCACCGTCGAGGATGTATTGCTTGATGCGCGCGACGGCGTCCTTGAAGTCTTTTTCGGCGAAGCCGAAGCGGAAGTCGTCTTCGTTGGGAGTTTCCGCGGGTGCCGGCGGGTAGCCCGGCGAGCCGCAGCGCAGGCGATGGGTGAGCTGGTCGAGGCGGCGGCAGGCCGTGTCCCAGGCGCGCGGCTCGTCGGGGTCGGCGTTGACGATCAGGTACAGCCGGCCGGCCAGGTTGTCGAACACGGCCAGTTCCTCGGCTTCCAGCAGCAGAATCTCGGGCACGCCCAGCTCGTCGGGCTTGGCCGAGAAGTCCAGCTTAGGCTCCAGATGGGCGACGGTCTCGTAGCCGAAGTAGCCCACCAGGCCGCCGGCGAAACCGGGCAGCTCGTCCAGCTCGGGGGCCTGGCGGCTTTTGATCAGGGCGTCGATCTCGGTGAGCGGGTCGACGTCGTCGGCGCGCTCGATGACGCGACCGTATTCCAGCGCTTCGAGCTTGCGCCCCGTCGCGCGCCAAGAGCGGCGGCACGGCAGGCCGATGATTGAATAACGGCCCCAGTTCTCGCCGCCCTCGACAGATTCCAACAAAAAGGCGTTGGGCCCGTCGGCCAGCTTCAGGTAGACCGACAGTGGCGTATCCAGGTCGGCGGCGATCGAGCGCCAGACCGGGATGCGGTTGTAGCCTTCGCGGGCGAGTTGTTCGAAGCGGGCAGAGTCCACCGGGCATCCGTTACTGCAAGCAAGCCACGTATTGTAAGCGCCCGGGTGGGGGCTGGCTATCAACAGCAACCATGTCGTCCCGGAAACCGCGAAGCGGTTATCCGGGGCCTCGCACGGTTCGGCTGGTAGTGAGTTTGGCCGTGCCGGCGTAAGTGTGCGGGGTCCCGGATCGGGGTCCGGGACGACACTTGGCGTCGGTTTCGCGTTCAGACAACATTGTCGCCCCGGAAACCGCGAAGCGGTTGTCCGGGGCCTCGCACGCTCCGGGTGGCACTGAGTTTGGCCGTGCCGGCATGAATGTGCGAGATCCCGGATGGGGGTCCGAGATGACGTTTGGCGTCGGCCTCAGGGAGAGCGAAGCTCTTGTGGATTGCCCGGCAGCTGTTGTCGGTAGTGCATCACGGTGACGACTTCCAGGTATTCCGCGCCTTGGCGGTAAATGATCCGATAGGGCCGGGACAGCAGTTCCCGCAAGTTGGTGTCCGGATATTCGGGCACTCTGCGACCGCTATGAGGTGCACTTTCCAGTTGGACGACGCGATCGATCAGGCGTCTGATCAAGGCTTCGGCATCTAGGGGGGAATCATTGGCGACATGCTCATGAATGGCCGCGAGCCGTGACTTCGCCTCAGCCGACCAAAGAACAGTCATTCAATCAAACCAAGGGAATCCAGTAGAGCTTCACTTGTGTAAACGCGACCGGCATCAAGGTCTGCCAGCCCTTTCTCAATTGAACGCCGGACTGCAACCTCGTAGGCCACATCGTCCCAAGTGGCATTCTCGGGCAACTGATCGATCAGCTCCCGGGCCTTGGTTTTAACCGTATCTGCGTTCGCTGCCATGGATTTCATTTTACACGCTCGCATATTCTCGGCCTAGCGGGCTTGGCGTCCGACACTCTGACTTACTTGCCGCGGAGTTGACGGACGACCTCGGCGTAATCGTCCTGTCCGAAGATCGCGGAACCGGCCACCAGCGTATCGGCACCGGCTTCGCGGATTTCGGCGGCATTGTCGGCTTTGACGCCGCCGTCGATCTCCAGGCGGATGTCACGGCCGGATTGGTCGATGATTTCGCGCGCCTTGCGCAGCTTGTCGAGGGCGGCGGGGATGAACTTCTGGCCGCCAAAGCCGGGGTTGACCGACATGATCAGCACCAGGTCGACCTTGTCGATCACCCATTCGAGGATGTCGAGCGGCGTGGCCGGGTTGAAGACCAGGCCGGCGCGGCAGCCCTGCTCGCGGATCAGGGCGAGCGTGCGGTCGACGTGCTCGCTGGCTTCCGGATGGAAGCTGATCACGCTCGCGCCCGCATCCGCGAAGTCGGGAATGATGCGGTCGACCGGCTTGACCATCAGGTGTACGTCGATGGGGGCGGTAATGCCGTGGTTCCTGAGCGCTTGGCAGACCAAGGGGCCGATGGTCAGGTTGGGCACGTAGTGGTTGTCCATGACGTCGAAGTGCACCCAGTCGGCGCCGGCTTCGAGCACGTTGGTCACTTCCTCGCCCAGGCGGGCGAAATCGGCGGAAAGAATGCTGGGTGCGATCAGGGTGGGCTGCTTCATGGCTGGGGTCATGCGTATAATTCGGGTTTGTTTTCCATTGTACCCGCCAACGTGAGCGACTACCCCGTTCCGCCGCTGGAGCTGCTGCACCAGGGCAAAGTGCGCGACATCTACGCCGTCGACGACGATCGATTGCTGATCGTCGCCTCCGACCGCTTGTCGGCCTTCGATGTCGTCCTGCCCGACCCGATCCCGGGCAAGGGCGAGATCCTCACGCGCATCTCCAATTTCTGGTTCAGCCAGTTCGCCGACCTGGTGCCCAACCACCTGCTCGACGACGACCTTGCCGAGGTCGTCGGCAGCGCGGAGCTGGCCGCCGAGCTGGCGCCGCGCAGCATGCTGGTGCGACGGCTGAAGTCGCTGCCGGTCGAGGCCATCGTGCGCGGTTACCTGGCCGGCTCGGGCTGGAAGGACTATCAAAAGACCGGCGGCATCTGCGGTATCGACCTGCCCGAAAACCTGGAGCAGGCCGCCGCCCTGCCCGACCCGATCTTCACGCCCTCGACCAAGGCCGCCGTGGGCGATCACGACGTCAACATCGACATGGCGGCCATGCAGAAGCAGATCGGCGCCGACCGGGCGTTGAGAATCCGCGACATCAGCCTGGCGATCTACCGTCGCGCGGCCGCCTTCGCGCGTGATCGCGGCATCATCATCGCCGACACCAAGTTCGAGTTCGGCATCGACGACGACGGCGAACTCTACCTGATCGACGAACTGCTTACTCCGGACAGTTCCCGCTTCTGGCCGGTCGACGAGTGGCGCTTGGGGATCAGCCCGCCGAGCTTCGACAAGCAGTTCGTACGCGACTACCTCGAAACCCTGGACTGGGACAAGACCGCTCCGGGGCCGAAACTGCCTGCCGAAATCATCGAGCAGACCGTGGCGCGCTACCGCGAGGCCGAGAAACGACTGCTGGCGCATGAGTGAGCCCGTGCTGACACGCGTGGCGGCGGACTCGACCCTGGGCCGCCTGACCGGCGCCGCGCTGTTTCTGACGCTGGCGCTGGGTCTCGTGGTGCCCGATGCCCTGGACGTCGGCGTCGCCGGCCTGGTCTTGCTGGCCCTGATCTGGCTGCCCAAGCCCGACGGATGGCGGCGACACGACTTGTATCGTCTCGAGTGGCTGTTCCTCGGTGCCGTGGTCGTCTTTGTCGCGGCATGGCTGCTCGCCTGGGCGCTTCACGGCATGCCTTTCGGCGGCACCAGCACCGCCCAGCGCATGCCCAAGCTGCTGGCCGCCGTGCCGCTGTATCTGTTTTTACGTCGCGTCGACGGCCTGGAGACCGCCTGGTGGAACGGCCTGGTGGCCGGCAGCCTGCTGGCCGGCGCCTATGCGCTGTGGTTCACGCTGACCGGCCAGGTGGGCGACTACGAGGGCCGGGTGACGGGTCCGACCAACCCGATCTACTTCGGCGGCTTCTCGATGGCATTTGCCCTGATGCTGGTTCCCCGGCTGGCCGACGAACGCCAGACGACCCTGGCGCGCTCGCTCACGGGCGTGGCGATCATCGCGGCCTTCGTGGCCAACGCCCTGTCGGGTTCGCGCGGGGCCTGGCTGGCCATTCCGGCGCTGCTGGCGGTCTACCTGTTCACCGCCGGCGCCGGCCAGCCCATTCGCTGGCGCATCGGCGTGCCGGTGGTGGTCCTCGCGCTGAGCCTGGTGGTGCTTCTCAACCCCATCCTGCCGATGAGCGACCGCCTGGACGAAACGCTGACCGATCTGAGCGTCATCGCCTCCGGCGAGAGCGGCAACGGCGGGCTTGGGATACGCGTTCAGCTATGGGAAATCGCCGGTGGCCTGATCAGCGCCGAGCCCATGACCGGAACGGGCTCGGGCAGCTACCGGATCGCGCTGGTCGAGTCCGTGCAGGCCGGCGCCTATGGTGAAGACCTGCTTCGCTACGATCACCCGCACAACCAGTATCTCTCGGCCCTGATCGAAGGCGGCGTCGGCCTGGCAGCACTCCTGGTCGTGCTGTTGGCGAGCCCCCTTCTGCTGGTCTCGCCATTGAGCCGACGCTACTCCAGGCAGTGTCGCTACCTGGCCTGGTGTGCTCTGGCCTCGACCGTGGTCATCATGGTGCTGGCGCTGTCGGAGTCTCTGTTCGAGCGCAATGACGGCGTGGTCTGGTTCGTGTTTCTGGCCGCGACGACGACCGCGCTGGCTTGCGGCAGCGGCCGGTCACGAGATCAGTTGCAATAGGCGCCGCGCCACCTGCTCCGCATCATTCCGTGAAGCCGCCGGTGCACTTCGGGCCGGGGATTGTTCCTGCTCGCGCAGCACCGCCGTGGCCGCCTCGCACAACAAAGCCGGATCGAGTTGCGCAGCCTTCGCCCGGCCCGCCTGCTCCAGGCGGGCAACGCGCCGCGGCTGATCACGGCCGCCCACGGCCGAGACAACCAGCGGCACGCCGGCCGCCAGGGCCTGCCCGGAAAGCATGTTACCCGCTCCGATGACGGCCAGTTTCGATCGGGCCAGCAAGGCACCGAGCGCTGCCGTCGGCAGCGAGGCAAGCACCGACACTTCCGGGTCCGCATCGACCTCGCCCCGATACTGGGGGCCCATCACGACGACGGTCGGCATGCGGGTTTCGCGCCTGAAGCGACGGGCCGCTTCCAGGAAGATTTCGGGAATCGGCCGGCCGGCGTGCTCATAGCCGCCGCCCCCGGCGACGAACACGGCGAATTCGCGCTCGTCGGGCAGCTCCGGCAACCAGGGTGCGAGCGCGGCGTCATCGGGCCGGGGCACCACGCCACGGACCAGTTCGACGTCGACCCCTCGAAAGAACCCGAGAAGCAGCCGCTCGTGCCGGTGCAGGCGCGGCTGTGGCGAGAAGGAATCAATGATGACGTGCAGATCCATCCAGCGCATCTGCCGGGGACGGAATCCCTTGAGCCGCTTGCGCGGGCGGTTGCTGATCCACGCAACGCGGGCGCCGAGGCGCTGGGCCGCGCGGAACTGGGCGACCCGTCCCGTGCAATCGAATACGACCAGGGCGGGCCGGCGCTGTTCCATCAGCCGGATCACTTCCTCGCCGGCCCTGGCCGGGGTGGCCGAAAGCGGGTGATAGACGAATCGTTCGTCACGCTCGACGCGCGCTTCGGCGTGCAGCAGGAATTCGATCTCGATTCCGGGCGTCTCATCGGCGATCGTCCGGGCCAGCACCAGGCAGCGGTAGTACTCACCGCTGCCACCCGGCCCGCTGGCCGGGGCAAAGAGGATGCGATCGGCGCACCCGCTCACATCGACTTCCTTTTCTTGCGGCGGCTGCGGCGCCGGCGAATGCCGGGATAACGATCGGGCTCGCCCGGCGGTGCCGTCTTGAAGCGGCGGTGGACCCAGAAGTACTGGGCCGGGTCGCGTCGGATATGTCGTTCCAGGAAGGCGTTGAACCGGGTCAGGTCCTGTTCGTCGTCGCCGCTGGGAAAATCCTCGAAGGGCGGTTCGATCACGACCCGAACCTGGCCGCTTTCGGTATCGCGCAGCGGATACATGCCCAGTACCACGGCATTGCCCATGCGCGCCATGTTGGCGATGCCGGTGGCCGTGGCGGTGGCCAGGCCGAAGAACGGCACGAAGATCGAGCGCTTCGGCCCGAAATCCTGGTCCGGGGCATACCAGAGCAGGCGACCTGCACGCAGGTGGCGCACCATGGCGCGCAGCTCGTTGCGCTGGAACATGCCTTGCGCATAGCGCAGCCGGCCGCGGTTCTGGAACGCCTCGACGGTGCGATTGCCCTGCGGCCGATAGACGCCCCAGGTGGGCGTGCGCTCGCAAAGCAGCCGCCCGGCCAGTTCGAGTGAGGTTGAGTGACCGGTCAACAGCAAAACGCCCTTACCCAACTCGCGCGCCTGCTCCAGGTGCTCGAGGCCCTCGACCGTGCCGATGCGCTCGTCCAGCTTGCCCGGGCGACACCAGGCGATGGCGCCTTCGGCCAGCATCTCGGCGAGGAAGCGAAAGTGACGCCTGACCAGGCGACGGCGCTCGGCCGGCTCCATTTCGGGAAAACAAAGCTCGAAGTTGCGTCGGGCAATCCGGCGGCGCGTCGGCAGTGCCAATGCCAACAGCGGTCCCAGCGGACGCACCACGGCCCGCGCCCCTCGCGGCGGCAATCGGCCGAGCAGCCGGGCCGGCTGAAGCAGGATCCAGGTCAGGAATTCGCTCATGCGGATTACCGTCTCTCGCCGAAGCCGACAATCCGGCCCGGGACCGGATCATGAAGTAAACTCGTCGCCGTCATGCTTGCAGTCTACCGTTTGCTCATTGTGCTCATCGCGCCGCTTGCGCTTGTGTGGCTGCGCTGGAAGATTGCCGGCCCGGCCGAACTGCGCGCACGCTGGCGAGAACGTCTGGGCAGCGTACCCCGCCTCGACAGCCAGCAGCCGGTGCTGTGGCTGCACGCCGCCTCGGTGGGCGAAGTCAATGCCGTCGCTGCCCTGGTCACGGCGATGCTCGAGCGTTATCCGGATCATCGCCTGGTCATCAGCACGATGACCGTCACCGGCCGGGCCGAGGCCATCCGGCGCTTCGGGGACCGGGTTGACACGGTCTTCGCACCGCTGGACACACCCTGGGCCGTCAGTCGCTGGCTCAAGCGCATCCGGCCGCGGCTGGCCATGGTAGCCGAAACCGAGATCTGGCCGGAGCTCTATCGCGGCTGCAGCAAGCGCGCCATTCCCCTGGTGCTGGTCAACGCCCGGCTGGCACCCTCGGCCATGAAACGTTATCGGCGATTTCACTCGCTGTTTGCCGGCGCGCTTTCATCGGTCGACCTGGCCATCTGCCAGAGCGAGGACGATGCGCGACGCTTCGGTGAACTGGGCCTGGATGAAGACCGGATCGCGGTCGCGGGCAATCTCAAGTTCGACCGTGTCATTCCCGACGACCTGGGCGAGACGGTGCGCAAACTGCGCAGCGAATGGGGTGAGCGCCCAACCTGGGTGGCCGGCAGCACGCGCCCGGGCGAGGAGGCGATCGTGCTCGATGCCCACGCGCGGCTGCGCGAACGACGACCCGAGGCCCTGCTGATTCTCGCGCCCCGCCATCCCGAGCGCAGCGACGAAATTCGGACACTGATCGAGAAAGCCGGCCTGAAGCATCAGCCCATCGGGCAGCTGATCGAGCTGGAAACGGCCGTCGTGCTGGTCGATCGCATCGGCATACTGCTGTCCTGCTACGCGGCGGCACCGGCCGCCTTCGTCGGCGGCAGCCTGGTCGACATCGGCGGACACAACCTGCTCGAACCGGCCGCCTTCGGCAAGGCCGTCATCGCCGGAGCGCACCTGCATCAGCAGGCCGACTCGGCCGAGGCCCTGCGCGACAACGGCGCGCTGATCGAAGTGCAGGATGCCGACGGGCTGGCCCGGGCGGTGTTGTCGATCTGGGAGGATCCGCAGCGCGCGCTGGAATACGGGCGCGCGGCGCTGGAGGTGGTGGAAAACGGGCGCGGGAGTGTGCGCCGCACCCTCAAACTCCTCGATGGAATCCTCTGAAAACTACTGCGCGTGCGCCTGACGGCGTCCGGCAGCGTAGGCAACGGAGCCTTGGCGGCTTTCCGCAGGAAAGAAGCCGAGGCGTAGTGCCGTAAAGCGCGTGCTCGGAATCCTCATGTATTCGCATATACACTCCGGTTCCTGCGCTCCGGCGGCCACCGTCAGCCACCCGCTCGCTACGTTTTCAGAGGATTCCGTACATTCAATCGGTGAGAAGCTGATTCACCCAGGTGAGGTCGTCTTCTTCGAGCACGCCGGCGAACTGGCGCAAGCGGAGCTGGTTGAGAATGAACTGGTGGCGTGCGTCGGAGTAGTTGCGCTCGGCCTGGAAGAAACGCTGCTCGGCGTTGAGCACGTCCACGATGGTTCGGGTGCCCACTTCGAAGCCGGCGTTGGTGGCTTCGAGCGCGCTATCGGCCGAAACCAGGGCCTGGCGACGGGCCTCGACTTCCTGGATGCCGGCCACGATGGCGCGGTAGGCCGTTTCGGTCTGGCGTTTGACCGAACGCTGGGTGGCCGACAGGGTGGCATCGGCGGCGCGCAGCGAATAGCCGGCCTGGTGGCGCTGCGACTGCGTGGCGAACCCGGAGAAGATCGGAACGTTGAGGGTCACGCCCACTTCCCAGCCCTGATTTTCCAGCGTCGCCGACCCCAACGGTTCCTGCGTCGCCGGATCGCGCCCGACCCATTCGTTGTTGGTGAAATCGGTATAGCCGGCCTCCAGCCCCAGGGTCGGCAGATGGCCGGCGCGGGCGATGCGCAAGTCCGCCTGGGCGACGTCGACCTGTGAACGCTGCTGCAGGAGCTGGGGATTGAAGTCCAGCGCGCGAGCAACCCACTCCTCGACGTCGGAGGGCTCGGGCATGTCCAGTGGAATATCCTGGGCCAGGCGGGCGAAGTTCTCGAACCAGGCGCCGGCGACTTCCCGCAGCGCATCTCGGGCGTCTTCGAGCGCATTCTCGGCGGTGATCACCCGCGCACGGGCGGCATCGTAGACAGCACGTGCTTCGTGCACGTCGGTCACGGCGGCCAGGCCGACTTCGAAACGCTGCTCGGCCTGTTCGAACTGGCGCTTGAGCGCCGTTTCTTCCGCCTTGGCGAAACGCACGGAATCGAGCGCGGTCAGCACGTCGAAGTAGCGTTGCGAGACGCGGAACAGGAAGTTCTGCCAGGCTTCGCGATACTGGGCTTCGGCCGCGCTGAACTCGGCCCGGCTGCGGTCGAGACGCCCGTAGTTGGCATCGTCATAGATGCTCTGGCGCAAGGTCACGCCCCAGTTCTCGGTATCGGAGTCTTCGGAGTCCAGCTCCGTTCCTGCGATGGTCGTGGTCGACGATCCAATGGTTTTTCCGGCGGAGGCCGAGACTGTCGGCAGCAGGCTGGCCCGTGCCTGCACGGGGCTCTCACCGGCAGCGTTGAGCTGTTGTTCGGCAGCGCGGATTTCCGCGTCGTGGCTCTGGGCCAGTTCATAGACGCCCATCAGATCGACGGCCTGGGCCGAAGTACTCAGCCCCAGGGCGACGGCCAGGGACAGAAAAACTTGCTTGCGATTGATCATGGTCATTCCGGCTTGAGAGGTTGATCAGAATTCGAATTGCGGACGATCCTCGGCCCCGACCAGCCGCGGCAGGTCGGTGTCGAACAGGCTGTCGACCTGCCAGTGATCGTGCTCGGAACGGGTCATGGAGATTGCCTCCATCACCGGGCTGAAACCGCGCACGGCGAACAGGCGCCCGCCGGGCTTGACCCACTGGCGGAAACGCTCGGGCACTTCCGCGGCCGAGCCGGTAACCGCAACGGCATCGAACGTCTCGCCCGGGTCGAAATCGCCCAGCGCGTCGGCTTGCCTGACTTCGATACCGTCGATGGCCAGACGCTTGAAGCGGCGCCGTGCCCGCTCGGTCAGTTCCTCGAAGATGTCGATGCTCAACACCGAGGCACCCATGTACGCCAGGCAGGCCGCCGTGAAACCCGAGCCGGTGCCGATTTCC
This sequence comes from Wenzhouxiangella sp. 15190, assembly GCF_003417465.1. Classification (GTDB taxonomy): domain Bacteria; phylum Pseudomonadota; class Gammaproteobacteria; order Xanthomonadales; family Wenzhouxiangellaceae; genus Wenzhouxiangella. The sequence continues at coordinate 233,776 of NZ_QVMV01000007.1, read as the reverse complement.
AGCACGCGCTGACCGGGCTGGATTTCCAGGCTCTGGAGCATCCGGCCCTCCTCGATAGGCTTCATCATGAACTGATCATGGGGCAGCGGAATGCGCAGATCGGAGAATGCCATGCGCCGATAATCGGAAGGCGCAAAATCTTCTCGCGGGACTTCACGCAATGCTTCGAGCACCAGCGGGTCGAGCACTTCCCAGGTACGTACCTGCTGCTCGACCATGTTGGAACGGGCCTGTTCGAGATTGAGCGACATGTTCGAATTCCGGTCGGTTCGATGAATATTAGATGGCTATTGTAACCGTTTGCGCGTGGACGATACTGTGCCAGTGGTCATGATTGCCGCCCCCGTTGCCGGTGCGCGGGCTCGGTGCCCGCGCGGCAATCGCGGCTGGCGTGGAGAGGGCGAAAAAGAGGAACCACGGAATACACGGTTTTTTTGAAATTGTTGACAGGGCTCCCGGAGGATGCACTACCGTCGAAGACGAGCTCAGGGCACATGGCTGACCCATCAGTTTCTTCCGTGCTTTCAGTGTTTTCCGTGGTTACAGGGTCTTATCATTTTGCGTTTGAAAGGTTTTTCAGCCGGAGTACACTGAATGAGTCCACCCCCGGAGGAAGTCTCATGCGTACTGTGATCGCAGCCCTGATGCTCACGCTGGCACTCGGCGCGCAGGCCGAGTCGCTGATTTTCGAGAATGTCCGCCTGGTCGATGTTGAAAAGGCGTCCGTGTCCGAACCGACGCGCGTCGGTGTTCGTGACGGGTTCGTCGTCGACGCCGATTCGATCGACCCCGCCGAGGCCGACGAGATCGTCGAGACGGCGGGCTATCTGATTCCGGGCCTGGCGGAGATGCATGCACACGTACCGCCGATGCGCGCCGGTGAGCAGCGGGTGAACGACACCCTGATGCTGTGGCTGGCCCACGGCATGACCACCATCCGCGGCATGCTGGGCGAGCCCGGTCACCTGACACTGCGCCAGCAGCTTGCCGACGGCGAAATTCCGGGGCCGCGGCTGATCACTTCCGGGCCCTCGTTCAACGGCAGCTCGGTGTCGTCTCCGGAAGGGGCGCGCCGCATGACGCTCGCGCAGCACGAGGCCGGTTACGACCTGCTCAAGCTGCACCCGGGGCTGTGGCCGGAGGTCTTCGATGTCATCGCGCAAACCGCCGATCGGCTCGGTATCGATTATTCCGGCCATGTCTCGGTGGCGGTCGGCGTCGATCGCGTGCTGGAATCCGACCAGGGCACGATCGATCATCTCGACGGCTATGCGCAGAAGATGGTGCCGGAGGACCACGAGCTGCACGGCACCGACCCGGGCCTGTTCGGCGTCAACCTGATCGAAGGCATGAATGCCGAACGCATTCCCGAACTGGCCCGAAGAACCGCAGAGGCCGGCGTCGCCAACGTGCCGACCCAGAGCCTCGTCGAAAACTGGGCAACCGGCGACGTCGAGGCGCTGATGCAGCGCGACGCGATGCGCTGGATTCCGGCGGACATGGCGGCACGCTGGCGCGAGCGGGTCAAGCAACTCCGGCAGAGCTATGACTCCGAGGAAGGCGCGCAACGCTATGTCGAATTGCGCCGCCGCTTGATCCGCGAACTGCACGAAGCCGGGGCGTTGATCCTGGCCGGCGCCGACTCGCCGCAAATCCTGAGCATCCCCGGTGATGCCATCCACCACGAACTGGCCATTTATGTCGAAGCCGGCTTGAGCCCGGCCGAGGCGCTGGCGACGGCCACCACCAACGTGGCCGACTACCTGGGCGAGACCAACCGCGGCTGCCTCGAACCCGGCTGCGTGGCCGACGTGGTGCTGCTGGAGAACAATCCGCTCGAAGATATCGGCAACACACGCTCCATCCAGGGCGTGATGCGCGCCGGGGAGTGGTTCGATCGCGAGCGGCTCGACGCCGCGCTGGAAGCGATAGCCGAGCGGGCGGGTGAGACCTAAAAATCAAAACCTTTAAAACGCAAAGACGCGAAGCAGCAAAGTACGCAAAGAAGAAAAAACAATGGAACCACGGAATACACGGAAAGCACGGAAGGGGCTGCTTGGGCACTCATGGTTGCCGAGGCATGTGTCCGACGGCATAGGGCCTCCGTGAGAATCATCCACGATTTCTTTCTTCAATTCCGTGTATTCCGTGCCCTCCGTGGTTCCAGTATTCTTTAATTCTTTCATTTCTTCGCGTTCTTTGCTGCTTTGCGTCTTTGCGTTTATAGGACTTTCCTGCTCCATGACTTTGACGATGCCGAACATCGACTACACCCCGCTTAGTTACGTTGATCGACTTGATGAGCGATCCATCGAGGCGATCGAGCTGGTGGTGATTCACGCGACCGAGTTGCCCGACCTGGAGACGGCGCGGGAGTATGGCGAGCGGATTCATCACCGGAACTCGCAGACCGGCAACAGTGGGCATTTCTATGTCGACCGCGACGGTAGCGTCTTGCAGTGGGTGCCGCTCGAGCGCGTGGCGCACCACGTGCGCGGGTACAACCGCAAGTCGATCGGTATCGAGCTGGTCAACCGCGGCCGCTGGCCGCACTGGCTCGATAGCCGCAACCAGGACTGGGCCGAGGACTACAGTCCGCCGCAGATCGAGGCACTGGTGGGACTACTGGAGACACTGCGGGCGAAGCTGCCCAACCTGCACTACATTGCCGGCCACGACGAACTCGACATCGGCATTGTCGACGCCAGCGACGACCCGGCAATCAAGGTCAGAAGAAAAGTCGACCCCGGGCCGCTGTTTCCCTGGGACGAAATCGAATCGAGAGTCCCTCTGAAGCGCTCTGGGATAAAAACCTTTTAAACGCAAAGACGCAAAGCAGCAAAGAGCGCGAAGAAAAGAAAAAGGAAATAGAAGAATCATGTATCCATAGAAGTCACCGGATACACGGAAAGCCTTTTGCTGTGTTCCCAAAAGCTCGACCCGATGAGTCAGCGCTCGAGTCTGATGAGACCCGTCAATCAAGCACTTTTTATTTCTTAATTTCTTTATTTCTTTGCGTCCTTTGCTGCTTCGCGTCTTTGCGTTTTAAAGGTTTTAAGAATCAACCCCCACTGCGATCGCGCAAGGCAGCTGTGACGATTTCTTCGATGTGGGGCGACAGGCCCTTCTTGGCCGCCAGTTTCTGCAGCTGTTCCTTCATCATGGCCGAGCGCTTGTTGTCGTATGCGCGCCAGCGGTTGAAGGTGGTGGCCAGCCGGGCGCCGACCTGCGGATTGATTTCGTCGAGCGTGTCGAGCACTTCGCCGATCAGTCGATAGCCGTCGCCGTCGGCGCGGTGGAAGGCCATCGGATTGGTCATGGCCATCGCGCCGATCAGTGCCCGCACCTTGTTGGGGTTGTTGAGGCGGAATGCCTCGTGCTCCATCAGGCGCCGCACATCGTCGACCGTCGACTCGTCCGAACGCGTGGCCTGGACAGCGAACCACTTGTCCATGACCAGCGGATCGCCGGCAAAGCGCTGCTCGAAATCGGCCAGCGCCTCGTTGGCACCCTCAAGGCCATTGTGCACCAGCGTGCGGAACGCGGCGAGACGGTCGGTCATGTTGTCGGCCCGTGCGTAATGCCTCGAGGCCAGTTCGCTGGCCGGATCCGCTCCGGCGGCGGCCAGCAGGCCCAGGGCGACATTGCGCAGGCGCCGGCGGGCGGCATCCGGCCCGTCCGAAGACCAGACGCCGCTCGGCGCCAGGGTCTCGAAGCGCTCGAGAAGCTTGTTCTCGAGTCGTTGCCCCAGCAGGCCGAGCAATTCGTTGCGGGCGGAATGAATGGCTTCGACATCGACCGGGTCGCGGTCCTGGGCGAGCTCGCCTTCCGAGGGCAGGCTCAATAGCTCGGCGGCCAGCGCGGGATCGCTGTCGGAATGCTCGAGCACGGCCGCCCAGGCCTCGATCAGCAGTTCGGAATCGTGATCCTGACGCCCTTCGATCCAATCCCCCAGTACGCGCTCGCTCAAGACCCGCATGGCACGCCAGCGGCTGAAGGGATCGCTGTCGAAACCGGCCAGGCGTGCCAGGTCACGGCTCGACCAGTCGTAGTCGAGCTTGACCGGGGCCGAGAAGTCCCTCAGCAGCGACGGCAGCGCATCGGCGGGCAATCCCGTGAAGCGGAATTCGGTCTCCTTTTCGGTGAGTACCAGCAGGCGGGTTTCCGGACCCGGCTCGGTCTCGCCGGCCAGGGTGACCGGCAGCGGCCGGTTGTCGGCATCGAGAAAGCCGACCTTGACCGGAATCATCAACGCATCGATGGCGCGATTGTCCGGGTGCTCGGGCAGGCTCTGGGCGAGTGTCAGCGCCAGTTCACCACTGTCTTCGTCGAAGCGTGTGTTCGCCTCGACCCGGGGCGTGCCGACCTGGCGATACCAGCGTTCGAACTGTTCCAGGTCGGTGTCGTTGGCATCGGCCATGGCGTGCCGGAAGTCGTCGCAGGTGACCGCCTGGCCGTCATGGCGCTCGAAGTACAGATCCATGCCGCGGCGGAAGCCGTCCCGGCCGAGCAGGGTCTCGTACATGCGAACGACCTGTGCGCCCTTTTCGTAGACGGTGGCGGTGTAGAAGTTATTGATCTCGACGTAGCGCTCGGGCCGGATCGGATGCGCCATGGGGCCGGCATCTTCCGGGAACTGGCGCGCCATCAGATCGGAGACGTCCTGGATGCGCTTGACGCCCCGGGAGCGCTGGTCGGCGGTGAATTCCTGGTCGCGGTAGACGGTCAGGCCTTCCTTGAGGGTGAGCTGGAACCAGTCGCGGCAGGTGACGCGGTTGCCGGTCCAGTTATGGAAGTACTCATGGGCGATGACCGACTCGATTCCCTCGTAGTCGCCATCGGTGGCCGTCTCGCGGTCGGCCAGCACGTAGCGGGCGTTGAAGATGTTGAGGCTCTTGTTCTCCATCGCACCCATGTTGAAGTCGTGGGTGGCGACGACGTGGAAGACGTCGAGATCGTATTCCAGTCCGAAACGGGCTTCGTCCCAGGCCATCGAGCGCTTGAGGCTGTCCATGGCGTGATCGAGCCGCGATATGTTCTCCGCTTCGGAGTAGATCTTGAGCTTCACTTCGCGGCCGGAGCGTGTCGTGAACGTGTCTTCCAGCACGTCGAGCTCACCCGCGACCACGGCGAACAGGTAGCTCGGCTTGGGGAACGGGTCGTCCCAGACCGCGAAATGGCGGCCATCGTCGAGTTCGCCGGTCTCGACGCAGTTGCCGTTGGACAGCAATACGGGGAAGCGTTCGCGATCGCCGGCCAGGCGAACGCGGTAGGTCGCCATGACGTCGGGCCGGTCGGGGAACCAGGTGATCTTGCGAAATCCCTCGGCCTCGCACTGGGTCAGCAACATGGAGCCCGACCGGTAAAGACCCTCGAGCGCGGTGTTTCGGTCGGGATGAACGAGCACCTCGGTGGTGACCACGGCTCGTTCGGGCACGTTCTCGACGACAAGGGCCTCGTCGCGGCGTTCCTCGAACGGCACCCCTTCGCCGTCGACCTCGACGCGTTGCGTCTTCAGGCCGGCGCCGGACAGGGTCAGTGGAGCGGCGTCGACTTCGGGATTGCGCCGAACGGTCATGCGGCTGACAATCCGCGTTTCGGACAGGCCGAGGTCGAAATCGAGTTCGACGTGGTCGACCCACCATTCCGGTGGCCGGTATTCCTGGCGAAGAACGGGGGTGCGGGGCTGGTCTCCGCGTGCGGACATGACGAACTCCTGTAAAGACTGGATCGGTATTATAGGCGGATGTCTGTCAAATCCCTGCCGAACCCCGAGGACGTGGTCCGGGCGCGCGAACGCATCCGGTCGATGATCCGGGAAACCCCGGTCATGACATCCGATATGCTCGATGAGTTGACGGGCGCGACGCTGTTTTTCAAGTGCGAGCATCTGCAAACCACCGGCTCCTTCAAGCTCCGGGGCGCAAGCCATGCGGTTTCGCTCCTTTCCGACGACTGCCCGGGTGTGGCCACCCACTCCTCGGGCAATCATGGCGCCGCCCTCGCCCGCGCGGCCTCCCTGCGCGGTTTTCGCGCCGAAATCGTGGTGCCGGAAGGCGCGGTCGCCGACAAGGTCGAAAACATCCGTCGTCACGGGGGCAATATCCACTTCTGTGAACCCACCCAGGCCGGCCGCGAAGCGGCGCTTGCCCGCCTGGTCGATCAGGGTTTCGAGCCGGTGCCACCCTATGACGACGACCGCATCATCACCGGTCAGGGCAGTGCAGCGCTGGAGTTGATGGAACAGGTCGAGAACCTCGACATGATCGTCACGCCCGTGGGCGGCGGCGGATTGGTTTCGGGAACGGCCCTGGCGGCGCAGACGGCGGCCCGGCCGCCGAGGGTCGTGGGCATCGAGCCGTCGGGCGCCGACGACACGGCGCGATCGCTGGCGATGGGACGCCGGGTCGACGACCACCGCCCCGAAACCATCGCCGATGGCCTGCGCGCCCTGGTCGGCGAGCGAAACCTCGCGCTGATCCGGTGTCACGTCGATGCCGTCCTGACCGTGTCCGAGGACCAGATCATCTCGGCGATGGAGCGAGTCTGGGCGGAACTCAAGCAGACCGCCGAACCCTCGGGTGCGGTGGCCCTGGCCGGCATCATGGCCGACCCGGATCGATTCTCGGGTCAACGCGTGGGCGTGATGATCAGCGGTGGCAACCTGGCAGTGAGCGTCCTTCTCGGGGCATTGCGCTGACCAAGAGACGGCGACGCACAGCGGATCACACACTGGTATGCTGGCCGACCTTGAAGTGCACCGGGGAATCTTGTTCGCATGGAGTTATGGCTACTGCGTCACGCGCGCGCCAGGGCAGCAGCGTCCGACGAAAAGGACCGGGATCGACCGCTTACCGAGTCGGGACGTGAAACGGCCCGGGTACTGGGTGAGTGGATTGGCGCCTCGGAACTGTCCGTACCGTCGACCGTGCGTATTTCCCCGGCGACACGAACGCGCGAGACCGCCCGTCTGATGCTCGACGGACTGGAAGCACCCGAGCAGGTGGTCGAACCCGCGCTCTGGGATGCCCTCGAAGAAGACCTCATCGGCGTACTGCACAAACACCAGGAAGCGGACTCCCTGATGCTTGTCGGCCACAATCCCGGCTTCGAGTGGCTGGTGCAATGGTTGACCAATCAGCGCCCCAGGCTGGGAATCCAGCCCGGCACGTTGATCATCATCGACGCCGAAATGCCGCCGGCCCCGGGTTGCGGGGAGATCAGAAAGCTGGTTCAGCCCAGCGACCTGATGTAGGTTTCCGACAGCCGTTCCAGGCCTCGCTGGTCGGCCTCGTCGAAACGCCCCGGTCGCGGGCTGTCGATATCCAGCACGCCGATGACCTGACCGTCGATGATCAGGGGTACGACGACCTCCGAGCGGGATTCCGGATCGCAGGCGATATGCCCATCGAAGGCGTGAACGTCCGCCACGCGCTGGGTGGCCCGGGTGAGCGCCGCGGTGCCGCACACGCCCTTGCCCATTTCGATGCGCACACACGCGGGCCTGCCCTGGAAGGGCCCGACGATCAATTCATCGCCTTCCAGAAAATAGAACCCGGCCCAGTTGACGTCCGGCAGGGCCTCGTAGATCAGCGCGCTGAGGTTTGCAGCGTTGGCGATGCGGTGCTTCTGGCCCGACAGCAGCCCTTCGGCCTGCTGCGCCAGTTCGTCGTAGTTGACGGTCTCGGTCATTCACTTTTCCTGAAGATCAAAAGTCGATTGTTGGCCGGCATGGCGATTTCGGCCTCGGCGGTCCATCCCGAATCTTCGGCCATTCGACGCACTTTCAAGATATCGCGAAGGCCCATGTCCGGGTTGCGCTGACGCAGTTGCTCGTCGAAGCGCCGATTGCTTTCCGCGTCGAATGCCTCGCCGTCGCGAAACGGCCCGTAGATCACGAGCAGGCCGCCGGCGGCAACGCGCTCACCCGCGGCGCGCAGCAGTGCCGGCGTATGATCCCACGGCATGATGTGAAGCGTGTTGGCCGTATAGACCGCGTCCCAGGGGCCTTCCGGCCAGTCGCCGGAGTGCATCACGTCGAGTGCGAGTGGCGCGGGAAGCGCCGGCGCTTCGGCCTTCAACCGGGTCCGGATTGCCTCGAGGTTCTCCGGCAGGTCGGTGGTCTGCCAGGTGAGCCCCGGCATCAGTTCATGGAACCAGGCGGCGTGCTGGCCCGTGCCGGAACCGATCTCGAGCACGCGCGCATCCCGCGCCAGCCAGCGACCAAGTACCTCACCGATCGGTATCCGGTTGCGCTCGGCCGCCGGTGAATGGGTCAGTGAATTTTCCGTCATTTTCTTCAACTCCCGACAAGCCGGCCGCGCAACTCGGCCACTCGTTCGTCCAGGTCCGTCCGCGAAGGATGGCGACCCTGGCGCACGACCTGACGACCACCGACCCGAACCTGATCGATCATACCGGCACCATGGGCAAACACGAAGCTGTCCAGTTGCTCCGCTGCGGGCAAGCCGGCCAGGACGGGGTGAGAGGGATCGAGCACGACGAGGTCGGCCCGGCAACCCTCGCGCAACTCGCCGGCCGGTTGTTGCAGGGCCCTTGCGCCGGTGCGAGCCATGTGCCGCCACAGGCTGGTGGCAATATGTTCGCCGGTTTCGGCCAGTACATTGCGCTGGTTCAGCCTCAGCCGCTGACCCCACTCGAGCAGGCGCACTTCTTCGGCCGCCGAGGTCACCAGGTTGCTGTCCGAGCCGATGGCCACGCGACCACCGCCATCGAGGAATTCACGCACCGGGAACAGCCCGTCGCCCAGGTCCGCCTCGGTCGTGGGACAGATGCCCACCGCGACTGAACGCCCGGCCAGCGCTTGCACTTCCCGCTCGTCCGCGTGGGTTGCATGAATCAGGCACCAGCGCTCGTCGGGCTCGACATGCCGCAGCAGCCACTCGATCGGGCGGCAGTCATGGTATTCGAGGCAGGCCCGGACTTCCGCGGGCTGCTCGGAGATGTGAATATGGACCGGGCCTTCGCCGATATTGGCCAGCAGGTCAGGCAAATCACGGCCGTCCACGGCACGCAGCGAATGCGGGGCAATGCCGACGCGCTGAAGCCGCGCATCGACCTGGCCCTGCAGGCCGTTGACCAGGGCCGCGATTTCATCAAGCGACATCCCGAAAGGCTTCTGCCTGTCGCTCAGTGGCTGCCGGCCGAAACCGCCGTAGCGGTACCACACCGGCAGCAACGTCAAGGCCGTTCCCGCGCGCGCGGCCGCGTCGAGCACCTGCCCGGCGGTTTTCCTCGGTTCCTGATCACCCAGGCCGTGGGGATAGTGAAACTCCCCCGTCGAAGTATAGCCGCCTTCGAGCAGTTCCATGAAGGCCCGGGCGGCCAGGATTTCAAAATCCTCGCCCGATAGCATGCCGACGGCCTCGTACATGCGCTCGCGCCAGCTCCAGAAGCTGTCGTCCCGGCCGGCGCTCATTCCGGTCAGCCCGGCAATGAGCCGCTGGTGGATGTGCGAATGGACATTGACCATGCCCGGAATCACGGGTCCGGGCAAACACTCGGCCCCGGCATGGCGGCCCGGCAGAACGGCATCGATGAAACCGTCCCGCGTCAGTTCCAGCGTGACGTCGTCGCGCCAGCCGTCGCCCAGCAGGGCCTGCGGACAGTAAAGCCGGTCCGTCATGCCGGCCGCCACTGCGACAGCAGGTCGATCAGGCGCGCCAGCACGGTCACCAGCGGGCGGGCTCGATCCGGATCGAATTCGCGCGGCCGTGACTCGTCCATGTAGCAGGCCTGGGCAATTTCGAGCTGCAGGGCGTGGATGCCCTCTGCCGGTTGGCCATAGTGGCGCGTGATGAAGCCGCCCTTGAAGCGGCCGTTGACCACCGTCGAGAAACCGTCCGCTCCAGCCAGTACTTCGGCCACCTGCGCCTGCAGTTGTGCATTACAGCTTCGGCCTTCGTACGTGCCGAGGTTGAGGTCCGGAAGGCGGCCGTCGAACAGCCGGGGCACCGTGCTCCGGATGGAATGCACATCGAACAGCACGGCATAACCATGCCGCTGCTTGAGTCCCTCGAGCGTTTCCCGGAGCTTGTCGTGGTAGGGCTGCCAGTAGCGCTCGATGCGCTCGCTCACCTCGGCATCGTCTGGATTTCGATCCCTGTAGACCGGATCACCGTCGAAGGTCTCGGTCGGCACCAGGCCGGTCGTGGCGCCGGCGTAAAGCGGCTGGTCGTCGCGACCGCGATTGAGATCGATCACGTAGCGGGAATAGCGGGCGGACAGCACCGAAACGTCCGGGCCGGCAGCGTCTTCGACCAGCCGGTGCACGTGCCAATCGGTATCCGGTAACGCCCTGGCACGATCGCTCATTCGCGATTCGATGGACTGCGGTACTTCGACCCCCGCATGAGGCACATTGACCAGTAACGCACCGGTGCCGGCATGAAAATCGTAGAGCATGCCTTCATTGTACCGAGTCGTAAAAGCAAAGGGCCCGGCAGTGCCGGGCCCCAAAGTTCCAAGCTGATCGTCGCGGCTTTCGTGCCGCCCTTCAGATCAGTCGCCGCACGGATCCGGCGAAATGAGCGAGTCCGATAGATCGGAGCCCGTCGCCGAGAAGGTTCCCACAGGCGAGCCAGTGGAGGTGGTGAAGGTGCACTGCGCTTCTCGCGTGGTTTCTTCCTCGCCTTCGCCGCCACCACAGTCGGACAATTCCAGATCGACATTTGCAGTGGTTTCTCCGTCGGCGTCGGTCGTACCCGGACCCGATGCCAGGGTGATGCCACTTTCGCATTCTCCGGTCAATGCTACGTCCGGAAACGGCTCGCCGCTCGAGTCGAGCAGGGTCAGGGTGAGTCTTACCCTGTGCGGATCGGGCGAAGGATCCGATGCCGATGACGGATCGACCACCAGAGTTCCCGCACCCGGAGGTTCAACCGTAACCTCGGCCTCGGCTTCACCGTGAGTGAACAACACCGTCGCCGATTCACCGTCGGGCAGCATGTCACTCGTCTCCAGTTCGGTCAGAAGACAACCGCTTCCGTCACTGCCGGTGGCATCGGCGGTGAGCGCGGGCATGGGCGACCCGTCCAGGATGCCCGTGGCGCCGGAGATACTGCCGCGAATCCGGGCGAAGTTCACCGGCGCGCCGATGGCGTCGGTCAGGCAGAGCCGAATTTCCGCGGTGCTGTTACCCGCGACCGAATTGGGCGTGGCCGTCAGCAGCAAGGGCGCAATGCCCGGGAACACGGCGTTTTCAGCGTCTGCCACGGTCGTGGTCGTGTCTTCGCCGGTGCGATTGGCCTGCGCCCAAACGACGAGCGGTCGCCCGAGTTGGTCGATCGTATAGGTCATCTTGACGCTCACGCGACCGTCTTCGCCGATCGTACCCGCGCTGTCGATGACGCCCACTTCCGAGCGACCGATGACCCAGGGGATGACATGTCCGTCGTCGACGATGCTGCCGGAACCATCGTTGGCATTGAAATCCTGGTCGACCGTAACAGTGGTGTCGTCGATGACGCTGTCGATCGTCCGGACGGCTTCGTGCTCCCGGTTGCCGGCGACGCTCTTGCCGAAGAGGGCCAGCGTATCGCCCGGCTCAACCGCTTCATCCACGGCGGCCGGATCGTCCAGGAAGCCATCCGTATTGCTCAACACGTCGAACAGGTCACCGCCTTCTTCCGGATCACCTTCGCCCCCCGAGAACACGAACACCGGTGGCGTGGTTTGAGTCAGCGGCGCATCGACCTTGCCGAACTGCACCGGTGTACCCGACAGAACCGGGTTCCCGGCCTGGTCGGTCGCCTGCGCGGTTACGGTCAGCGAATAGGTTCCGTCTGGATTCGGCGGAACCACGACGCCCGTTTCCGGATCCGTCGTCGCTTCTTCCTCCGTTTCGATGCCCGGCGTTGCGCTGTTGATCTGTATGGCGTCGATGCTTGGACTGACGATCTCCAGTCCGAACAGCCGGCCGTCGCCGACGTTGACGGTCGTCTGCGCCGTTAACGGATCGAGCAGATCATTGTCGACGTTATTGTCGGCTCGATCGGCCGTTGCCGTGATTTCGTGAGGCCCGGTCGCGGTTGCACCGTTCAGCGAGAAATTGGCGATGCCGTTGACGGTCTGCACACTGATCTCGCTGCCCTCGACAGAGCCGGATGTACCGGTACCGGTCAGGCGTGCATCGCTGCCATCGGGCGCATCCAGCGACAGGATGACGTTGTTGTATTCAGCGCCACTGCCTTCGGGATTGGGCACCGGGTTATCCCCGGAGTCGCTGACCGCCAGCGACATGCTCTTGCTCGTGGACCCACCGGAACCCTGCACGTAAATCGGATCCGGGGATGCAGAAAAGTCCAGGTTGGCCGGCAGGAAATCGGCCGCGCCCTCGACGATCTCGATCTGGAACTCTTCGGAGAAGGTGTCACCGGAATCGGCGTCCTGGGCCGATACACTGACCGTCAATGTGCCGGGCTGATTGTCGCTGTGCACGAAGACGGTGGCCACGCCGGCCGTCATGGTGACCGGTCCGCTGCCGTAAAGCTCGAAAAATTCGTTGACGTCTTCGGTTTCGGGATCGTCCAGTGTCGAAAAGGCACCCAGTGAAACCGGCGATACGGCCACGGCAATCTCGCTGTCGACGACGTTACCGGCGCTGCCGTCGGGATTGCGGTAGCGCACGGTCAGTTCGTTGATGAACGGCGAGCCCATGAAAATCTCGACGCCCTCCGTGTTGGCCGGCATGGTGCTGTCACCCTCGATTTCCAGGCGCGCCTCGGCATCCGGATCCTCGATCACATCGATGTCCCGTGTCGTGGAAATCGTCCCTGCACCGCTCGGATTGGAGCCCGAGGCCGACAGCGTTACGGTTCCGGTATCGGAGCGAGCCGTGAAGATGAAGCTGGCCTGGCCGCCGCTGGTACCTGTCGTTGCCGAAGCGCCGGAAGAGGCGCCGGACTCGTCGGCGGCAACCACCCCTCGGCTCGTGTTGTCCGAGCTCAGTGTCACCTGGGTGCCGTCGGCTACGGCCGAGCCATCGGCGGCACGAAAACGCACGGTGACCTGCGTCGAACTGTTGGTCGGCACTTCATTGGACTCGACCGTGATGCTCATGCTTGCCTGACCGCCATTGTCGAAACTGCCGGAGGAACTGCCCCCACAGGCGGCAAGAAGGGCGGTGGCTGCCAGGATGATGCCGTATCTGATTATCTTCATGAATCGAAATCCCGAGTTTTTTGATGTGATGTTCATTGCTGGTTCGCTCCCTCGCCCGGATCAGTCGGCCGCGACCCGTTCATCCAGGATCGACGGAGTGACAAAAATCAGCAGTTCGCGCTTGAGGTCTTCGGTGCCCCGCTGACGGAAAAGGCCACCCAACACGGGCACGTCACCCAGGACGGGTACCTTCTGTTCCTGGAACGTACGTTCTTCCTGGAAAATACCGCCCAGCACGACGGTCTGACCATTGTCGACCAGGATGCGGGTGGACAACTCGCGGGTGTCGATCGACGGAATGAATCCGCCCCGGCCATTGGGGAAGAGTTCCCCGACCGTGTCCTGCTTGACCTGCAACTGAAGCTGTACGCGGTTGTCCGGGGTAATCAATGGCGTGGCACGCAACTCCAGCACCGCCTCCTTGAATTCGACGTTGATGGCCCCGGCCAGGGAACCGCCCTGCGTGGATTCGAAGGGGATTTCCACACCCTGCAACACGTAGGCCTCGGCCTGGTTGGCCGTGATGACCCGCGGCGTCGAGATGATCTCGCCGCGACCCTCGCTTTCGAGCGCACTGAGCTCGAGATCCAGCAGCATGTCGGCAGCCAGCACACTGAAGCCGAGGCTTCCGGCCGGATTGGCAACCGGCAGGTTGACGTTCAGGCGGTCACCGAGCGCTGGCGGGGTGACCGGCGTGCTCGAGCCGGAACCCGAACGGCGGTTGGCGAGCCCTTCGCGAACCATCTGGTCGGAACCCTCACTGGTGGAGGCCAGCGTGTAGAGATTGCCGCGCGAATCCTGACGCGCGCCGGTCACACCGAAGCGAACGCCCAGTTCGTGATTGAAGTCGTTACGCGCGATGACGATGCGCGACTCGATCAGGACCTGTCGCACCGGCCGATCGAGATCGGCCACCAGCTCACGCACCGCGCTGATGCGTTCGGGCGTATCGTTGACCAGCAATGTATTGGTGCGCTGATCGATGCTCACCGACCCGCGCTGTGAAAGCAGTCCGGAACCACTGTCGCCACCGGTCTCTTGATCAGACTCACCGCCTTCCGATGCGGACTTGATCAGCGTCGCCATCTCGTCAGCGTCGGCATAGCTGAGCGGAATGATGGCCGTTTGCAGCGGTTCGAGCGTCTGACGGTCGGCACGCGCCTGCAGAATGGCCTGTTCGCGCGCGGCGATTTCCTGCGTCGGCGCAATCCAGATGACATTGCCCGATTGACGCATGTCGAGATTCTTGGTCTCGAGCACGATATCGAGCGCCTGGTCCCAGGGCACGTTGGTCAGCCGCAGGGTCAGGTTGCCGCTGACGGAGTCGGAAACGACCACGTTCTGCTCGGAGACGTCGGCAATCAGCGCCAGTACCGAACGAACCGGAATGTCCTGGAAGTTCAGGGTAATGCGATCACCGTCGTATTCCCGATCCTCGAAGAAGGTCAGCTCGCGATCCTCGGGTTCTTCCTGGTCGGGCCGACCCACCTCGACGACCACCTGGCCGTCCGACTGGTAAGCAAGATGTTCATGGGCACCTGCCACTTCCAGGTTGAGACGGACATTGTCTCCGCGCTGCTCGGGCGTGATCATCTGCACCGGCGTGGCGAAATCACTCACGTCCAGGCGCTGATACTGATCCGACGGCAGGTGGGTGTTGAACAGATCAACCCGCAGTCCACCGGCGCGTTCGTCCACCGACAGGTTGACGCCGTCCTGGTCGACATTGACCAGAACCCGGCTTTCACCGTCCGGCCCGCGGCGGAAGTCGATGCCGGTGATTTCAAAATCACCGGAACCGGTATCGGACACAGTGCCGGTGTCGGCCACGGCCTCGGCCGTCGTGCCGGCACCGCCCGTTTCGATCGCCAGGATCAACTGGTTGCCCGAAACCTGGACTTCATAGGGCGCGTTACGGGCCATGTCCACGACCAGGCGCGTACGGCCACCGGCGCTCAAAGCCCTGTAGCTTTGCGCCGGTCCGGCGCTCACCGCTACGCTCGAGGCATCCACGCGGGAATTCGTGTCGGGCAATTCCAGCACGATTCGAGGCGGCTGCTCGGTGGTGAACACGGACGGATCGCCTGGTTCCCCGTCCAGGGTGAGAAGAAATCGTACCTCCCCGGACCCGCTTTCGACCTGGATATCGGTCAACTCCGTGGCCTGGGCCATGGAAACCATCCAGAACAGCCCGATCAGAAGCGCTATCGCTTTGCTACTGCTGTTCATTGTCCATCTCCCGTTCATCGCCCATGAAGACTTGATCATGATGTTCAATTCCTTGCCGGTATACATTAGTCTTCAGCCATGGTCACGCGTACCCGGCGCTCGACCCAGCCGCCACGACCATCCTGTACAAGTTCACGCACTTCGACATGGCCCGGCTGGACATCCAGCACCAGGCCATGGTTCTGCCCCATGTAATTTCCGTCACGTACGCGGTGGACGACGTTCTCGTTGTCCTGAATGAGCGCGTACTGGTTTTCGTCGATCTCGAGCGTACCGACCATCTCCAGCGTATCGAGAGGAAACTCCTCGAGATACTCCTTGCGACGATCGGGGTCGGGGCGCAATCCTTCACCATCGCCGGCAATTTCTTCGTCTTCCTCGCTGCTGCGACCGACCAGCTGGAACGGGTCACGCGCGTCCATGGCCTCGTACGACACGACTTCCGGTGTCCGTACCGGCGGTATCGGATCGATCGGCTCGGGCTCGCGCTGGCGAACTTCGGCGGTCCAATCACGCAAGTCCCCGGTGCCCTTCTCGCAGCCGACAAGCACCAGGGCGAGCATCAGGATCGACAGGCTCCGCATCATCACGCTCATTGGGTTCCTCCCGTCGATATGGCTCCGCCCTCGGATTCATCGAGATAGCGGTATGTGGTCACCACACCTTCCAGGCGCAGGCGACCTCGCGATCCCTCGACCGGTTCCAGAGAAATATCACGCATCGTCAGGATGACCACCCGCGAAAGCGAGGCGACCGAACTGACGAAATTGCCGAACTGGTGGTAAGTGCCCACCATTCGCACGTTGATCGGCTGCTCGGCGTAAAAATCGCGCTTGACCTCGGCCTGGGGCTCGAACAATTCGTTGTCGATGCCCGCGCCCAGGGCAGTCTGGGAAATATCGACCAGCAACTCCGGCATCTCGGTCTTCGACGGCAACTGGCGCAACATGACCTCGAGCATCTCTTCCATTTCGGCAAGCTGCTGCTCGTAGGCTTCCAGGTTGGCCGCTTTCTGCTGCTTGGTCTCGAACTCCTGCTTGAGTTCGCGCTCGACCTGCGCACGTTGATCGAGCGTCTCACGCTTGTCCTTGATGATGTAGAAATAGCCGCCCACCACAATGACGATAGCCAGCAATCCCAGCAGGATCGCCTTGACGCCGGTCGAGGCCGAACCGATGTTGTTGAAATCCAGATCTCTGATTTCGGAAAGATCCATGGCTCAGGCCTCCTCGTCCTGCGCTTCGGCTTCAACCGCGTTGGGTGAGGCCATGCGGGCACGCAACTCGAAGCGGAAGGGCTCGGCACCGCCGCCTTCTTCACCCTCGATAGCTTCGATGATGCTCAGAACCGGGTCGTGCAGCCACTCGGCCTGCTCGATATTGCGCATGTAGTCGGATACGCGCGTCTCGGACTGGGTAGTTCCCTGGAGGGTCAACTGCTCCTCGCTCTGTTGCACCGAGTTGAGCCGAACACCTTCCGGGATGGTCAGGGCCAGCGCGTTGAACAGGTGCACCATCATGGAGCGATTCTCCTGTAGCCGTTCGATGACGTTCTTGCGCGCCAGAAGGTTGTCGCGCTTGGCCTCCAGCTCCTCGATACTGGCAATTTCGCGATCGAGCTTGCGAATCTCGCCTTCGAGATACTGGTTGCGCGCCTCCTGGGCATCGATCTGTCGTTCGACCAGGTGTGAACCGAGGAACACCAGCAGGACCGCTACCGCGGCTGTCGCCACGAGCGCAATCATGAAGTTTCGCTGTCGTTGCTGACGCAGGTTCTCACGCCAGGGCAGAAGATTGATTCTGGCCATCAGTCAAACCCCCGCAAGGCCAGCCCGCAGGCTGTGGTCAGTGAAGGCCGAATCCGTTCCAGACGGCCGGCATCGATGGAGGGGGCCAGGCGCATCCCTTCGATGGGATCGGCCACCTCGCAGGAAATCCCGACTTCGTCGCCGACCGCTTCGGCCAATCCCGGCGTCGACGCCGCACCACCAGTGAGGAACAGGGTGTTGAGGCCGGAATAATCGCTCGAAGAGGAATAGAACTGGAGTGCTCGACCGATCTGCTGAATAACGCTTTGGCGAAACGGCTCGAGAATCTCGTCCTCGAAACCCGCCGGCGGTGTTTCGCCGCGTTGCAGAAAGGCGGCCTGGTCGGCGTCCATGCCGTAGCGGCGCATACAGTCTTCAACCAGCTGCTGGCCGCCGAAGGCATGTTCGCGGCTGTAGATGGCGCGGTCACCGCGCAGCGCTATCAGCGTCGAGGCCGACGCGCCCATGTTGAGCACGCCGATGGTTTCACTCTCGCCGATACCGGCGTGCTTGCGTACCAGGTCGAAAGCGTTGGCAATGGCGTAGGACTCGACGTCGACGACACGAAGGCCCAGACCGGACAGGTCCGCGACCTCACGACACAGATCGACGTGATCGGTCTTGGAAGCAGCCAGCAGAATCTCTACCAGGTCGGCGTTTCGCGGAGCCGGGCCCAGAATCTCGAAGTCCAGGCTCACTTCCTCCCGCGGGTAGGGAATGTACTGCCCGGCCTCGACTTCGATCTGGGCTTCGATGTCATCTTCGGAGAGGTCGCCCGGCAGGTTGATGACCTTGGTGATGACCGCCGAGCCGCTGACGGCCATCGCGCATTCCTTGGCCTTGCTGCCCGAGCGCTTGACGGCTCGCTTGACGGCTTCGGCGACCCGATCGGTATCCGAGATATTGCCCTCTGAAATCGCGCCCTCGGGAACCGGCTCGACTGCAAACGCCTCGACACGATAGCCCGGACCGCTACTGCCAAGTTGCAGCACCTTGATGCTGCTGGTGCCGATGTCGACTCCCACCAATGGGGGCGGCGCAGCACCCAACAGCTTTCTGAGAAAGTTACTCATGTTGTTATCTTCAGCCCTCTGGTCGGCATGGCCGTTTAACTGGTTTATTCTTTCTTGACCTGCCCGACAATGCCCCCTGCAACGCCGGTCTGGACAAGTATACGTGTGTGCTACCCTCTGCTCAAAGGTCGTCCGGACCTGAATTTCGTGGGCACTTTTGCCCCGTAACCCCGTCCAAAACGTTCGTCATTCCGACTTGTCTGTGCCTACATTTACCATAACTCATGGTCCGAATAAAGCCTTTAATAGTTTTTTCTATCCGCCTGTTTTTGCTGCTGTTCATTCTAGCGGCAATTGGCGCGCTCATTATCTGGGTCACAATCGTCCCCTCTCTGCCTTCAGTCGAATCGCTCAGGGACATTCAGCTGCAGGTGCCGTTGCGGATCTATTCGGCCGATGACAGGCTCATGGCCGAAATCGGCGAACAGCGACGTCGACCGGTGGCTGTGGACGACGTGCCCGAACGCCTCAAGCTCGCGTTCCTGTCCGCTGAAGACGATCGCTTCTACCAGCATCCCGGCGTCGACTGGCGAGGAACGTTGCGGGCAGTCTGGCTTTACTCGCTGAGCATGGGCCAGGGCCGCGTTCCCGGCGGCTCCACGGTCACTCAACAGGTCGCGCGGCGGTTCTTCCTGTCGACCGACTACTCGGTCACGCGCAAGCTGCGCGAGATGCTGCTGGCCTTCAAGGTCGAAAGCGAACTTTCAAAGGACGAAATCCTGGAACTCTATCTCAACAAGGAGTTTCTGGGGCATCGCGCCTACGGGGTAGCGGCGGCCGCGCAGGTTTACTACGGAAAGACGCTCGACGAACTGACCCTGGCCGAAATGGCCATGATCGCAGGGCTGCCCAAGGCGCCCTCGCGCGACAACCCGATATCCGGCCCCCAACAGGCCATGGGCCGGCGCAACTGGATCCTGGGCCGGATGCTGGAACTCGGCCATATCAGTGAAACCGAACATGCCGAGGCGGTTGCCCAGCCGAATACGGCCAGCTACCACGGCCCGGTTGTCGAACTCGACTCGCCTTGGGTGGCCGAAATGGCCCGCCAGGACGTGGTCGACCAAGTCGGTTCGGAAGCCGCCTACAGTGACGGGCTGATCGCACACACGACCGTTCGCTCGGAGTTGCAGGAGAAAGCCAACCGCGTCGTGCGTGACGGTCTGATGGACTACGATCGGCGCCATGGCTGGCGCGGACCCGAAGACCGCGTATCCGAAGACACGCTGGACGATCCCGAAACCCTGGCCGAGCGGCTGGACGCCATGCGACCCATCGCCGGCCTGCTGCCGGCGGTCGTGACGGCCACGGACGAGACCTCGGCCCGGTTCCAGTTAGCCGATGGCACTTCCGTCGAACTTGACCTCGAAGCGCTGTCCTGGGCAAGGCCGTTCGTCAGCAGCGATGCCGTGGGCGCCGCGCCGCAGGCCGCCGGCGACGTCGTCGCGATCGGCGACATCGTGCGCCTGAAAAAGATCGACGAAGAGTGGCAACTGGCCCAGATCCCGCAGGCCGAGGCCGCGCTGGTCAGCATGAAGGCCGAAACCGGCGAACTTCTGGCCCTGGTCGGCGGGCTGGATTTCGCGCACAGCCAGTTCAATCGGGCCACGCAAAGCCGGCGCCAGCCGGGCTCTGCGTTCAAGCCGTTCATCTATTCGGCTGCGCTCGACCACGGTTACACGCCGGCCTCGCGAGTCAACGATGCTCCGGTGGTCATCGACGACCCCTCGATGGAGCGGGAATGGAAGCCCACCAACTTCAGCCATCGCTTCTTCGGCCCGACCCGCCTGCGCGAAGCCATGGTCAATTCCCGCAACCTGGTGAGCGTACGCCTGCTCATGGACATGGGCATCGAATACGGTCGCGACTATGTCACCCGATTCGGCTTCGAGCGCGACCAACTGCCCAACGGGCCGTCCATGGCACTGGGGTCGGCATCGATCACGCCGCTGAGCCTGACCGCCGGGTACGCCACGTTCGCCAACGGCGGCCATCGGGTGGAGCCGCACTATCTCTACAGCATCAGCGATACCGACGGCGAAACGCTGTTCGAGACCGAATGGGCCCTGCCCTGCCGGGACTGCCCCGAAATCCCGCCGCCCAACCCGCCGGCGGAGTCGACTTCATCCGACGAAACAGCCCGCGAACCGATGCTGCGCCGTCCCGAGCTGGCCGACGCCGAATCCGATTCAGCGCGAGAAGAGTCGGACCAGCCCGATACTGAACGACTCATGGGCCCGCCGCGGCCGAAGCGTGCCGAGCAAGTGCTCCGACCCCAAACGGCCTGGCTGATCGACTCGATGATGAGCGACGTCATTCGTCGCGGCACCGGTCGCCGGGCGCTGGCCCTGGAACGTGACGACCTGGCCGGCAAGACAGGCACCACCAACGACCAGCGCGACACCTGGTTCGCCGGCTACGGTGGCGGCATCGTCACGGTTGTCTGGGTGGGCATGGACGACAACGAGTCGCTCGGTCGACAGGAACAGGGGGGGCGAACCGCCCTGCCGCTGTGGGTGGACTTCATGGACACCGCACTCGAGGGTCGTCCCGAAACCCGGCGGCCCGTACCGGTGGGTGTGACGCGCGCACTGATCGACCCGGAAACCGGGCTGCGAGCGAGGCCGGGCACGCCAGACGCCATTCAGGAGTGGTTCCACGCCGACAACCTGCCGCCCCTGGAAAGCAGCGATGACAGCGGCGAGCAGGCCGATCCGTACGAGGTCTATTGATGGGCGACAAGCAATCGAGCCGAAACAGCCGCATCCGGCTGGAAATCGCCGCCGAGGCCGCACGCATCATGGCCACCGAGGGCCAGAAGAACTACCTGACGGCCAAGGAAAAGGCCGCACGGCGCGTCGGTGCATCCTCGCGCACGAGCCTGCCCTCCAACAGCGAGGTCGAACAGGCCCTGCGCGAATGGCAGAGTCTCTACGGCGGGGTTGAGCACTCGCTCACGCTGCTCGAACTGCGTGAAGCCGCCGCTTCGGCCATGCGATTCCTCGAGACCTTCCGGCCGCGCCTGGTCGGCCCGGTACTCGAGGGCACGGCCGACGAGCACTCGCGCATCAGCCTGCATGTGTTTGCCGACGACCCCGATGCGGTCGTCCACTTTCTGATCGAGCGTCACCTGCCCTTCACGCAGGAAACCCGCCGCATCCGCTGGCACGACGGCAGCGCCCGAGACCTCGAGATCGTCGTGCTCGAAGGTGGCGGCAACGCGATCGAACTGATCCAGATGATCGGCCCCGAGGCGCGCCAGGCGCCCCCGAGTCCGGTCGACGGGCGCGCCCAGCGGCGGGCCGCACTGGCCGAGGTCGAGTCGATGATCGCCGAAGATTCAGCATCGGTTCATGCCGACGGATTACAATCCAGGCTATGAGAATCCGTCACCACGCCACCGGATGGATCGCAGCTGCCCTGCTGGCACTCGTGCTGGGCGGTTGCGCGACGTACTATCCCGCCGGCCCGGATCGAGGCGTGTACTACGAAAAACCCCAGTACCGCAGCACAAGGATCACGTATGTCGACCCGCTCGTCTATCCCTACTGGTCGCTGGACTATTTCTATTACAGCCACTATTACCACCCCTACTCGGTCGTGGTGCACCGCTACGATCCCTGGTATTACCCCTACCCGGGCTGGTACTACGGCTACGGGCCCGGTCCACGCTTCGCCGCTGGCCGCGGCCGTTTCCACGTTCCCTGGTACCGGTACCCCGACCGCTACGCCACTTACCATCCCTGGCGCGCCGGCACCCGCGTGAGTTTCGGTCATTATTCGCGCGACCGCTACGATCGCTACGATCGGCGAGAAGCCCCCCGCGACAGGCTGCGTGACATCAATTCGCGGCTGCGCGATATCGAATCACGGCGCGCACGGACCGTGCGCAACCAACGGCCCGATCAACGGCTGTTGCCGGGGGCGGCTCCCCGGTTGCCGGCCACCGGCCGCGGTGCGGCAGCTTTTCGCGATGGGCGATCCATGCCGCCGCTCCCGGCACGCCGCGCCGAGACCGGCCGTCGCAGCGCAAACGAGCGCACCTCGCTGCTCCAACGACTGCGCGACATTGATCGCCGGGCCCGCGTTCCGGAACGAAGGGAGCGCCGGCGCGAGCCGTCCGGCGAGCTGCGGCCGCGAGATCAAGAGAGCCGGCCACCGTCAGCCCCAATCGAGCGCACGTCTCCAAGCCGCCAGCGCAGCGTCGACCCGTCTCCGCCACGCAACCGGTCACAACGCCGGCCGACCCGCGAGTCCACCCGCCCACCGCGGAACACTTCGCGGCAGCGTCGAGACCAGTCCGAGGAATCCGACCAGCGCGATCGGCGCTGATGTCAACGACCACCGGCCAAAGCCGGATGGGCTCGGCCATCCGGCTTTGGCCGGTGGTCGAAACACCAAATCACAAGCACCAATTTACAAACAAGCACCAATGTTTCAATGATCAAAGTGTGGCGTCAGCCATTCGAGGCGCCCCGATTCGTTTTGGTCATTGAAAGTTCCGTCATTGGGATTTGTTTGTAAATTGGTGCTTGGGATTTGGAATTTTTCCAGCTCCCGGTAAAATAAACGCAATTTCACGCACTTGGCGGATTACACATTAGTAACATGCGCTACCCCGATATCTTTGATGTGATCGTCATCGGCGGCGGTCACGCCGGCACCGAGGCCGCCCTGGCCGCGGCGCGTACGGGTGCGCGCACCCTGCTGGTGACCCACTCGATCGAGACGATCGGCCAGATGAGCTGCAACCCCGCCATCGGCGGCATCGGCAAGGGACACTTGGTGCGCGAAATCGACGCGCTTGGCGGCATCATGGCCCAGGCGGCCGACGCCGCCGGCATCCAGTGGCGCCGGCTCAACTCGCGCAAGGGCGCGGCCGTTCGGGCCACGCGCTGCCAGGCCGACCGCACGCTCTACCGCAACGCGATCCGGAAAGCCGTCGAGGCGCAGGAAAACCTGACCCTGTTCCAGCAGCCGGTCGACGACCTGGTGGTCGAAGGTGACCGGGTCACCGGCGTTCGCACGGCCATGGGCCTGATCTTCAGCGCACCGACCGTGGTGCTGACCACCGGCACCTTCCTGGGCGGGCGAATTCACATCGGCGAGACCAACCTGGCCGGCGGACGCGCCGGCGACGCGCCGGCCAACGCCCTGGCCGAACGACTGCGCGAACTGCCCTTCACCGTCGGCCGACTCAAGACCGGCACGCCGCCGCGCCTGGACGGACGCAGCATCGATTTCAGCCAGCTCGAAGAACAACGGGGTGATGAACACCGGCCGGTCTTTTCCTTCCTGGGCGACCGCAGCAAGCACCCGGAACAGGTCTCGTGCTTCATCACGCGGACCAACAAGGCCACGCACGAACTGATCCGCGCCAACCTCGACCGCTCCCCCATGTATGCCGGCCACATCGAAGGCACCGGCCCGCGTTACTGTCCGTCGATCGAGGACAAGGTCGTGCGGTTCGCCGACAGGGACTCGCACCAGATCTTCCTCGAGCCCGAGGGGCTGGGGCTGAACGAGTGGTACCCAAACGGCATTTCCACGAGCCTGCCCTTCGACGTGCAGGTCGAACTGGTCCGTTCCGTTCCCGGCCTGGAAAATGCGCACATCACGCGTCCGGGCTACGCCATCGAGTACGACTTCTTCGACCCGCGCGAACTCAAGGCCAGCCTGGAAACACGGCACCTGGCCGGGCTCTTCTACGCCGGCCAGATCAACGGCACGACCGGCTACGAGGAAGCCGCCGCCCAGGGCCTGATCGCCGGGCTCAACGCCGCCCGCCAGGCACGCGGCGAATCCCCCTGGACACCGGGTCGCGACCAGGCCTATATCGGCGTGCTGGTCGACGACCTGATCACGCAGGGCGCACCCGAGCCCTATCGCATGTTCACCAGCCGGGCGGAATTCCGCCTGCACCTGCGCGAGGACAATGCCGACCTGCGGCTGACCGAAACCGGCCGCGAACTCGGCCTGGTCGACGACGCACGCTGGGATCACTTTTGCCACCGCCGCGACGCCATCGTGGCCGAGCGCACGCGCCTGGCCGACCTGCGCGTCCCGGCGCAATCGGATCTGGCGCAACGCACGCGTGAAGCGCTCGACATCGATATCAAAAAGGACGTGACCGCCGAGGAGTTGCTGCGGCGCCCGGAAGTCGACTATCGACCCCTGATGCAGGTCGACGGCATCGGCCCCGGCGTCGAAGGCGAAGACGTGGCCGAACAGGTGGCCATCCAGATCCAGTACGCCGGCTACCTCGATCGCCAGCATGCCGAAATCAAGCGCCAGCGCCGTGCCGCCCGGCAGACCATTCCCGAAGATTTCGACTTCGAGACGGTCAAGGGCCTGTCGTCCGAACTGCTCGAGAAACTCGAAAAGACCCGCCCGCACACCATCGACCAGGCCAGCCGCATTCCCGGCATGACGCCGGCGGCGATTTCGCAGCTACTGGTCTATCTCAAGCGCCACCGCTCGGCGGCCTGAAACGTGGAACCGCTAATTACTTCCTGACGCGATCGACGGCGTCGGCGGCGTCCTTCCAGGCTTCCCGGTCGATATTCAGGTCCGGAAAATCATCGGGATCGAATACCGGCACCTTGCCGGCCCGCCACTGCCGATCGTAATCATTCATGAGGCGGAAACCGACCTTCATCAGCAAGGCCAGGGCCACCAGGTTGAACACGGCAAGCAGGGCCATGGTCAGGTCGGCAAAGCTGAAGACCGTGGTCAGGTCCTGCATCGAGCCCCACAGGATCAGCACCAG
Organism: Wenzhouxiangella sp. 15190; assembly: GCF_003417465.1. Classification (GTDB taxonomy): domain Bacteria; phylum Pseudomonadota; class Gammaproteobacteria; order Xanthomonadales; family Wenzhouxiangellaceae; genus Wenzhouxiangella. The sequence continues at coordinate 208,716 of NZ_QVMV01000007.1, read as the reverse complement.
CATCAGCAGCCGGAAGACGATGAAGAAGATCGGATTGTCCGGCGTCATCCAGCTCGACGAGTTCTCGCCCAGGTAGAAGTTGTAGAGAATCGAACTGAAGGCGAACAGGGTCAGGATCACGCTGACGAAGGTCTGGCCCCAGGGGCCGACATGATCCTGGAGTGCGAGCTGGGTCAGCACGACGCCGTCATCGACCGCGCTCGTTTCGTGAATGCCCGAAATCAGGATGATGAACGCGGTTGCGGTACAAATGATGGCGGTGTCGATGAACACGCTGAAGGACTGGACGATGCCCTGGTTGACCGGGTGCGGCACGAACGCGACGGCGGCGACGTTGGGTGCGCTGCCCAGACCGGCCTCATTGGAAAACAGGCCGCGGCGCACGCCCATCATGATGGCCGCGCCGATCCCGCCGCCGATCGCTTCTTCCAGGCCGAAGGCGCTCTTGACGATCAGCGCGAGCACACCGGGCACTTCCGCGTAATTGATGCCAACAACCGCCAGCGCCACGATCACGTACGCGACGGCCATGACCGGGACGATGATCTCGGTCACCCGCGAGATGCGTTGCACACCCCCGAAGATCGTCAGGCCGACGACGATGGTCATGACGATGCCGGTGATGTGCATCGGGACGTCGAACGCTTCCTCGAGCGACGAGGAGGCCGTGAAAGACTGCAGCGCGACGAAAGCCAGGCCGAAGGTGAACAACAGCAGCAGGGTGAAGATCATGCCCAGCTTGCGGCTGCCCAGGCCCCGCTCCATGTAGTAGGCGGGCCCGCCGCGGTAGGTCGAGGTCTTGAACTCGGCAACCTTGAACGCCTGGGCCAGTGAACACTCGAAGAAACTCGTGGCCATGCCGATCAGGCCGACGACCCACATCCAGAACACCGCACCGGGACCGCCGAGCGTAATCGCCACGGCCACGCCGGCGACGTTGCCGGCACCGACGCGGCCGGCGACGCTCAAGGTGAGCGCCTGGAATGAAGAGACATGCCCGGGGTGGTGCTTGAATGCCTGGCCCAGCACCCGGAACATTTCGAAGAAGTAGCGTATCTGGACGAAGCGCGAGGCGACGGTAAAGATCACACCGATGGTGATCAGTACCGCGACCAGGACATACGTCCACAGGAAGTCAGTAACGGCTGCCAGCATGGTTAGTGGTTCATCCCCGTTTGATGAAAGCGCCGTGCCGGCCGGACGGGTTTCCGGCCGGCCGGCACGGTTGCGCCATCATACTCAAAGCACCGAAGGATTGAAAACGCCAGGCACCGGAGCCCTACCTCAGCGCGGCGCCTCGCACAGGCAGTGGGCCATCACACCGGGTCGACCCGCTTCGGCCTGCGTGAATACCAGCCTCAGATCGTCGAGCATGCGTCGGCCCAGATCGCCCGGCAGCCAGGAGCCGATACCACGCATGGCATCGACACCGGCCATGCGGATGGAGGCGCCGGCCATGTCCACGAAGAATTGCTCGACGGGCGAGAGCTCTCGCTGGACGTATTCCAACTCGTACTTCTCGCCGATACCCGCGCTGCGCGCGGCCGAAGCAACGGCCTCGTCGAGCGTGCCGAGCTGGTCGACGAGGCCGCGACGCTGGGCCTGAGTGCCGGTCCAGACGCGGCCCTGCGCGACCTCGTCGACCTGATCGATCGCCATGTGGCGGTGCTCGGCCACCAGTGAGATGAATTCGCGGTAGCCGTGCTCGATGAAGCTCTGCAGCAGGGTACGGGCGGAATCAGGCAGCGCGCGGTCGGAACGCAGGGCACCGGACAAGGGCGTGGTGCCCACGCCGTCGGTGTGAACACCGATCTTGGCCAGTGTGTCCTGGAAGGTGGGGAAGAAGCCGAAAATACCGATCGACCCGGTCAGCGTGGTTGGATAGGCCCAGACCTCGTCGGCGCCCATGGCAATCCAGTAGCCGCCGGAGGCAGCGACGTTGCTCATGCTCACGACCAACGGCTTGCCGGCCTCCTTCAGCGCCATCAGCTCGCTGCGAATGGCTTCCGAGGCGAACGCGCTGCCCCCGCCGGAGTCGATGCGCAGGACAACCGCCTTGATGCGATCTTCCTGTGCCGCCCGGCGAATCAGGCGGGAAGTCGACTCCGAACCGATCGTGCCCGGAGGCTGGTTGCCCTCGACAATAGCGCCCTGGGCAACGATGACTGCGACACGATCGGCGCGCGGATGCCACTGGCGCGCGGCCTTCGCGTAGGTCCGGAAATCGATCTGCCGGAAGCCGTGTTCCGGGTCGCTGGTACCGCTATTGGCCAGTTCGGCCCGCAATTCCGGCCGGGTGACCAGACGATCGACCAGGCCGCGATCGAGCGCCATCGCGGCAAGGTTACCTTCGGCGGCCTCGACGGCACCGGCGTAATTCTCGGTCAGCTCGACCAACACCTCGACCGGCAACCCGCGATGTCGCGCGACCTGGTCGAGCCAGCTCTGCCAGAGATCGCCGAGCCAGAGTTCGCTCGCACGTCGGTCGGCGTCGGACATGTCGTTGCGGATGAACGGCTCCATGGCCGACTTGTACTCGCCGACACGAAAGAGGTTCACGTCGACCTCGAGCTTGTCGAGCCCCTCGGCGTAATACTGGCGGAACCGGCCATAGCCTTCCAGCAAAAGCAATCCATCGCGGTCGAGCCAGATCTCGTCGGCCATGGAGGCCAGCATGTACTGGCTTTGCATCATCATTCCGCCGTAGGCGACAACCTGCTTGCCCGAGTCGCGGAAACGCGCGAAGGCGTCGGCCAGTTCGGTCTGCATGCCCGGCGGCAGTGCCCAGAGCTTGTCGGTACGAACCAGGACCTGCACGATTCGATCATCGCCGGCCGCGTAGTCCAGCGCGGCCAGGATGTCGCGCAACCGGGTCTCGAGCTGCTCCTGCCCCAACGCCTCGTCGATCGCCCGCTCCATCGGTGTGCCCGTGTACTCTTCGACGACCGTGCCCTCGGGAGCGATGACCAGGGTGCTGTCCGAATCCACCATGATTTCGTCGGAGGAAAAGAACAACACGCGGATGATCAGGGCCAGCACGATCAGGAAGAGAATGTTGAACACGGCCATGCGAAAGGCCGTCAGGCCGCGCCAGAAGCCCAGCCACAGCCGGACGAGCACGTTGGGTCTCGAATTCGAAGTCATTGAAGGTTTATTGCGCTGAAAAGATGGGCTTGCATTCTACCCAGCCTGCGTGGACGCCCACAATGTGCCATTGGTCACTGACAGACTCTGCACACGACTGCGCTCGACCCCACAAGGGCACTCACAGTCGACAATCCAGCGGCGCCTCGACTGTTTGAACATTCGAATTTCGGACATTCGAATTTGTTTGGTACTTGGTGCTTCGAATTTGGGATTTAAGCGGCGCACTTCTCCCGAGGCCATAATCACGAAGCCACTTCCCTGATTTCCTCCCATGAAGCGGTAATCCGCAAAAATCGTCCGCCGAGCAGGAAGGCGGCTACCGTCAGCCCGGCGATGATGCCGCACCACATTCCCGCCGGGCCCCAGTCCTGGCGAAACGTCAGCCACCAGCCCACGGTCATGCCGATCAGCCAGTACGCGAGCACGCTGTAGAGCATGGGCACGTGCGTGTCCTTGAGCCCGCGCAGGGCGCCGGCGGCCGACACCTGCAGACAGTCGGCCAGCTGGAACACCGCGGCGAAGAACAACAGGCTGGCGGCCATGGCCACCACCTCGGGATCGGGCGTGTAGAGGCGCGCGATCAGCTCGGGAAAGAGCACCATCGTGACCGAGGCCAGCGCGCCGATGGACAGTGCGATGCCGATGCCGACCAGGCCCGCCCGGCGCGCCCCGGCGCGGTCGCGCCTGCCGACGGCGTTACCCACGCGCACCGTGATGGCGCCCGACAGGCCCAGCGGCACCATGAAGATCAGCCCGGAGAAATTGATCGCCACCTGGTGGGCGGCCACCGGCAGGGTCCCCAGCGTGCCGATGGCCAGCGCGCTGGCGATGAACAGGCTGGCCTCCAGGAAAACCATCAAGCCGATCGGCAGGCCGAGCACCAGCAAACCGCGCAGTTCCCGCCAGTCCGGCCCGCTGAAGCGCCCGAATACGTCGAACGGTCGGTAGTAGGGACGCCACTGCACCCAACCGGCCATCATGAACAGCTGCAGCCACAACACAACGGCCGTGGCCCAGCCACAACCCTCCGCACCCAGGGCGGGAAAACCCAGCTTGCCGAACATCAGCACATAGTTGAGCGGCACGTTGAACAGAATGCCCATCACGCCGATGTACATCGTCGGGCAGGTGTGGCCGGTGCCTTCGGAAAAGAATCGCAGCACGAACATCCCGGCCAGTGCCGGCATGCCCCAACTGATCGCCAGCAGGTAGCGATGGGCCAGCGCGGCGACATCGGGCTCGACCCCGATGACGCCCATCACCCAGTCGCCGCGGCGCATCAGCACGAAAAATACCGCCGAAATGAACAGGGCCAACCACAAGGCCTGGCGCGTCAGCTCACCCGCCTGTCCGCGCCGGCCGGCCCCGTCGAGCTGCGACACGGCGGCCGAAACCGCCATCATCATCCCCACGACGAACACCATGCCCGCCGCCCAGATCGACGACCCGATAGCCACCGCTCCCAGATCGAGCGCGCCCAACCGACCCGCCATCACGGTGTCGACGAAAGTCATGGCATAGCTGGTCACCTGGCCGACGATCAGCGGGCCGGCGAGCAGCAGCGTACGCCGTATTTCGGCGGGCAGGTCGGGAGCGTGCGCGCTGGCGGACATGCGGTCGTGGACGCAGAAACGTTGGAGAAACGGCATTGTCCGCGGCCGTGCCAGCGCGCGCAAGCCGGTTCTTTAACACGCGGCTGTTACTCTGTTTTTCTGGCTGTTGTCTGGCCGACGATTTCCGCAGGAGTGAATTCATGCCGATCATCGGACTGCGCCCGATCATTTTCTGCCTCGCCCTCGTGACGCTGACGGCCTGCTCGACGCGCGAGGTTCAGGATTCACTGGCCGGCGCCACCGCCCAGCAACTGCTCACGCACAGCATCGACGACCTGGTCCGCGCCCTGCCAGCGGACGACTTCTCACCCTACGCCGGCAGACGGGTTCACGTCGTTAGTCACTTTCCGGAATACACGGGCGTAAAGCAATACGCGGACGAACGCCTGGGCGTCGAGCTGACCCGGCGCTACGACATCGACGTAGTGGATGACGCCGATAAAGCGGACATCGAGCTCCAGGTCTTCTACACCGCGCTGGGCACCGATCAGGACCAGAAGGGGTTCTACATCCCCATCGGATTCATGCCGGGCGTCGACGAAAGCACCCAGGTCAACCTGGTCACGCTTCAGCAGTTTCACGGCGTGGCCGAGATGTACTACTTCATCGGACCCACCGGAACCGAACGCCGCGGCGCCATACTGCAATCGCGCACACGAACCGACGCACTCGGCCTGCCGATCATCACCATTCCGATCTCCAGCATCGATCGCGCGGGAGAGGGCGCGGACTGACCGCGAGTGTGCCCCGCCACTCAGGAATCGAGCTGCCGCCGAATCTCCCTGGCCAGGCGCTTGCCTTCTTCCACGCCCCACTGATCGAAGGCGTTGATGTGCCAGATGACCGACAGGGTGTAGACGGCATGTTCGAGAGTGGCCAGCAGCCAGCCGAGATGGCCGGCATCGAGTTGGTCGACCAGCAAGGTGGCGACCGGCCGATTGCCGGGCATGTTCTGGTGTGCTTCGCCGTCGCTGCGGCCGTTGGCAAACGCGCTGGCCTGGGCGTACAGGTGGGCGAGCTGGCGGCGCTGCCAGTCCGGATGGTCGTGATCGGCTTCACGGGCGCCGACCAGGATCAACGGATGCGTGTCCAGCCCCTGATGCAGGGCCTGGAAGATAGAGTGCTGCAGGTCGGTTCCCCGGCCGCCGAAGATCAGCGGCACCGTCGGCTCGTCGATCGGCTTGCCGTCGAGATTCACGCCCTTGCCCAGGCTTTCCATGAACAGTTGCTGCATGAAGTCGGCCAGCAGGGCCAGGCGCGGCTCATAGCTGACGATGCCCAGGGTGTCGCAGTCGAGTTCGCGGCGCAGGTAGTGGACCAGCAGACCGAAGACAACGGCCAGCCCATTCACGTCGGGTTGCCGGCGAAAGTCGCTATCCGCCGTCTCGGCGCCGGCCAGCAGTGCACGGAAGCGCTCGACTCCGATGACCGCCGCGGCACTCACGCCGACCGAGGACCACAAGGAGAAGCGGCCGCCGGTCCAGGACGGAAACGGCAGGATATGCGCATCGTCGAGCCCGAATTCCCGCGCACGATCGACATTGGCGGTGGCCGCCCAGCTTCGCCCGGCCCAGTCCGAACCGAGCCAGTCACGGGCCGCCTGGGCCTGCAGCAGGGTCTCCTCGGTGGAAAACGACTTCGACGCGATTACCAGACCGGTAGTGGCCGGATCGAGCCGCCGACACAGACGCTCGAAGCGCCGGCCGTCGAGCGTCGACAGCCAGTGAACGCGCACGGCCCCGTCATCCGTATCCAGAGCGTCGGCCACAAGCCTGGGTCCCAGGTCGGAGCCGCCGATACCCACATGCAGCAGGTCGGTCAAACCCGTCTCGCCCGCATGCAGGCGGCCGGCCACGGCCAGGAATCGCTCGCGCTGGTCGATGACTTCTGCCGCGGAATCCGCATCCAGACCATCGAAGGGCTCTGAGGAACGCAGGGCCATGTGCAGGGCTGGCTGATTTTCGCTGGGATTGACGACCTGCCCGGCAAACAACCGCTCGACGGCTGTCGACAGCGCCCATTCGGCCGGAAGTGCGGCCAGGGCCGACAGGCCATCCCGGGAGAGGGGAATGCGGGAATAATCCAGGTTCCAGCCACCGCCGGTGCACACAAAATCGCGCGTGCGATCACCATCGGCGGCCATCAGTTCGGAGACGAGCGGAATGTTGTTTTTGTGCAACACTCTGCTACCCCGTTCGAAGTCAGGCGGCCTGCACGGGAACCCGGCCGGCCGTGCGCGCAATGCGGTTGTCGGCGTCGGGATAGACCAGGCGAGGCTGAAGCTCCGCCGCTTCGGCCTCGCTCATGCGTGCGTAGGCGGCGATGATGACCAGATCACCGGCGTCCGCCTTGTGCGCCGCCGCCCCGTTGACCGAGACGACACCGCTGCCGCGTTCGCCGCGAATGGCGTAAGTCACGAAACGCTCACCGCTGGTGATATTGTAGATATGTACTTGTTCGTGCTCGAAAATTCCTGCGGCCTCGAGAAGGTTCTCGTCGATCGCGCAGGAACCTTCGTAGTCCCGTTCCACCCGGGTGACGGTCGCGCGGTGAATCTTGCCTTTCAACATCGTAAGCTGCATGTCGATGACCCCCGATCCAGTCGGATTAGCTGTCTGTCATCCAAAAAAAACCCCTCCCCTGGTCGAGGGAGGGGCAACGGATGTCGGAGTGATGTACCTCGCTTCGCGCCCTGCGACCTTAGTTGAACCGTTGCGGTTTTGCCAAGGTTGGTGGTAAGTCTACCACAGCTTATGCAGGAATGCCAAGAAAAGTGACATGTCGCACAGTCTTGCAGAGCACGATTCTTTTGAGGGACCAGCGCCTGAAAAGTTCCTGCGGCGTTGACGCCTTTTCTTCCATAATGCCCTTCCAGCTTGTCGTTGAGAAACCTGTCAATGAACGAAACCAGCCCGTCACCGCCCCCGGCACTCGCCCTCGAGGGCGTCACCCGCCGCTTCAGCGACGGCGAGCGGGTTGTCACGGTGCTCGAAGGACTCGATTTCCAGGTGGAAGGGGGTGAGCGCGTTGCGGTGATGGGTGCCTCCGGGTCCGGCAAGTCCACGCTGCTCAACCTGGCCGCCGGCATGGACCGGCCCGACGACGGCCGCGTCCGATTGCTGGATGAACCGCTCGACGCCATCGCCGAACCCGAGCTGACTCGCTTCCGGGCCCGCCACGTCGGTCTGGTCTTCCAGGACTTCAATCTCATCGATTCCCTGAACGTGCGCGAGAACATCGCCCTGCCGCTGTGGCTCAACGGCCTCGACAGTACAGGTGGGGAAATCAAGGAACTTTCGGAAACGCTGGGCATAGCCGACTTGCTGGAGCGTTTGCCCGACCAGCTTTCGGGCGGGGAAAAACAACGCGTGGCGATTGCCCGTGCCCTCATCCACCGGCCGGAAGTGCTGCTGGCCGACGAGCCCACCGGCAGCCTCGACGAGGCCAGCGCCGAACGTGTGCTGGCCCTGTTCGACCGGGTCACGGCCGACAGCGGCTGCGCCCTGGTCCTGGTCACCCACAACCCGCAGGCCGCAGCCATCTGCGACCGGCAACTTCAGTTGCGCGGCGGCCGCCTGCACGGATCCTGATGCGCCTGCTGATTCAGTCCTCCCGACGTTTTTTCCGGCGCCATCCCGGCCAGTTCATGCTGGCACTGGCGGGTATGGCCGCCGGTGTGGCCGTGATGACCGGTGTTGCCCTGATGCGCGATGTGCTGATCGACTCGCTCGACGGCGCGGCACAGGCCCTGGCCGGCCCCGGCAGCGTGCGTGTGACCAGCCCCGGTGAACCACTCGATGAAACCCTGTTCGCCGAACTGGCCCGAACACCCGGGGCACCGGCGCTCACGCCCGTGCTTCGCCAGCGCGTCCGTTTCGATCAACAGCGTCTCGAACTGCTGGGCATCGATCCCTTCTCGGGCGGAACCCGCGGGCTGCTGCCGCCGGCAATACTCGGGGCGTTGCTTGAATCGCCCGCCGCCGCGGCCGCCAACGCCGCCACCCTGGAACGGCTCGATCGATCACCGGGCGATACCCTGTCGGTGGGATTGGGCGAGCGGACCCTCGAACTCGACCTGGTCGGTCCGGTGCCGGCAGGTCACAACCTGGACGATCGTCTGCTCATGGACATCGCCGCCCTGCAGGATCTCATGGGTCGCCAGGGTGAATTGAGCTGGATCGACGCACCGGCCTCCGCGCGCGGCTGGCTGCAAGAACGGCTGCCCGATTCGCTCGATCTCGGGACGGCGGCCGAGCGCCGCGATGCCGCGGCCCGATTGACCGAGGGCATGCGCGCCAACCTCACGGCCATGGGGCTGATCAGCCTGACCGTGGGCCTGTTCGTGATCTTCAGCGTCCTGTCGTTTCTGCTGGTCCAGCGACACCGCAGCCTGGCCCTGTTGCGCGCCGTGGGCGTGACCGGCAACCGCATCACCGCCCTGCTTCTGACCGAAACCGCGATCGTGGCCGGTCTCGGCGCCCTGATCGGTCTGGTCGGAGGCACGCTGCTGGCTGACAGCCTGATCGGACTGGTGCGAATGCCGGTCGCCGAACTTTACGGGCTTCTGGCGCCGGCCGGCGTCCAGCCGACCGCAGGACTGTACGTGACGCTTTGGCTGATCGCCGTGGGTGCGGCGTTGCTCGCCGTCACGGGCCTGATGCGCGAAGCACGCCGCATCCCGCCCGGTGCGATGCTGCGCCCGCCGTCGACCGACGGCGGACCCCGGCTTGTGGCCGTTGCGGTTGCATTCATATTAATGGCGCTGGCCTTGGGTATCGTGCTGGCCAGCTCGAATCTGCCGTTTGCCTTCCTCGCCCTGTTCCTGGCCCTGGGCGGCTTCGCGCTGCTGGCGCCGGAGCTGGGCATCCGGATACTGTCGCTACTTCGTCGCATTGCACCGAATCGCCTGCCGGCGCGGGCGCTGGCCCTGCTGCTGGCCGGACAGGCGCGCATACGGCCTGCCCTTGCGGCCCTGAGCCTGGCCCTGGCGCTGGCCGCCGGGCTGGCGATGATGGTGCTCGGGTTCCGTGCTGCCGTCGATGACTGGATCGACCGGCTGCTTCAGGCCGACAGCTACGTTTCTACCACCCAGTCCGGCGTCGACGACGCCACCAGCGAACGCATCGCCAACTTGCCGGGCATCGAAACCATCTCCAGTGCCCGGCGCGTGACCGTCGGCGACGGCCGCCAGCTGGTGGCCTACGACTTGCCGTCGAGGGCATGGGCGGGATTCGAGTGGCTTGCCGGTGAGGGACACGCGGCATACGATGCGTTTCGCGCCGGGGAAGTGGTCGTCGTCTCCGAGCCGCTGGCCCGGCGAGACCAGCTCGAGGTGGGCGATGAAGTGCGCCTGGAAACGCCCGAAGGCGTGCGGCATTTCCCGGTGGCCGCCATATACCGGGACTACGCCAGCGAGCGCGGCAGCATCGCCATGCACGCGCCCCTCTACCGCGAACTCTACGACGACCCCTTGCGCGACAGTCTCGGCCTCTACTACGCCGAAAACGATTTCGACGAGCAGGCACTGGCCGAACGCCTGCGCGCCATCGACGCCGATCTGCAGCTCACGCGCCGGGAATCCGTGCGAGAGACAACGCTGGCGGTTTTCGACCGGACTTTCCGCATTTCCTGGGCCCTGGCCGCGCTGGTGGCCATCATTGCCGTCATCGCCCTGGTCAGCGCCCTGCTCGCCCTGGGCCTGGAGCGCCGGCGCGACTATGCCACGCTGCGGGCGCTGGGCCTGACCCGCGGCCGGCTCCACGCCCTGGTGGTCTGCCAGACCGCTGGCCTGGCTCTGGCGGCCGCCCTCGTAGCCGTGCCCTTGGCGATTGCCATCCACCTGGGCCTGTCACTGGTCATCCAGCCGCGCGCCTTCGGCTGGAGCTTGCCCCTGAGCTGGCCGCTGACGCCCCTGGCGATCATGCTGCCGCTGGCCGTCATCAGCGGCCTGGTGGCCGGAATTTATCCCGCCTGGCGCATCGGCCGGCGCGATCCCGCACCAGAACTGAAGGGCGAGTGATGCGACGCGACCTGTTGATTCTCACCACCATTGCCCTGGCCCTGGTCGCCTGGCTGGCCTGGCAGACACGCCCCGAGCCGGCGCGGGATGGCCGGCTGAACACCAGCAACCTGCTCAACGATGCCCCGGAGTCGTTCCGGCAGGTGACCGGGCCGAGGCCGTTCGAGTTTCCCGCCGACCACGCCGCCCACCCCGGCTATCGCAACGAATGGTGGTATTTCACCGGCAATCTCGATGGGCCCGACGGCGACGCCTGGGGCTTTCAGTTCACGCTTTTCCGCTTCGAGCTCGACGCGGGTCCGCGACCGGACTCGGCCTGGACAGCCGATGCCGTCTGGATGGCCCACCTGGCGCTCAGCGATGCCGACCAGGGCATTTTCCACCAGGCCGAGCGATTCGCCCGGGGCGCGCTCGACCTGGCCGGCGCCACCGAGAAGCGCTGGTGGCTACGCGACTGGCAGGTCACACGCAACGAAACGGGATTCCAGCTTGAAGCCGGCACGGATTCCTTCGGCCTAGACCTCGCCATGGAACCCATCCGGGAGGTCGTGAGACAGGGCGATCGCGGGTACAGCCAGAAGGGACCGCAAGCGGGCAATGCCTCGCACTACTACTCGATCACCCGCCTGAAAACCAAAGGCGCCATCCAGGTGGATGGTGAAACCATTCCGGTCGACGGCCTGGCCTGGCTCGACCGCGAGTGGGGATCGAGTCAGCTCGCCGGCAATCTTGCCGGTTGGGACTGGTTTTCGCTGCAGCTCGACGACGGACGCGATCTCATGGTCTACCGCCTGCGCACCGAAGACGGCGAGGCCTCGCGCTTTTCCGCCGGCAAGGTCGTCTACCCCGACGGCGACTCGCGCACGCTCGGCCGCGGGGATTTTACGGCGACACCCCAGCGCGATTGGCAGGATTCCGAAGGCCACCAATGGCCGGTTGCCTGGCGCGTCGAGGTGCCCTCCGAAGACTTGAACCTGGCGGTCGAGGCGCGCTTCGACGAGCAACGCTGGTCAGGCGCGGTCAGCTACTGGGAAGGAGCGGTGGGCGTGCGCGATGCCCAGACGGACAAGTCGATGGGGCGGGGCTACCTCGAACTCAGCGGCTATGCGGAATAGATTCGTACAAAATCTTTAAAACGCAAAGACGCTAAGCAGCAAAGATACGCAAAGAAGAACACAAAACTAAAAATCAATAACCACGGAAGACACGGAAGACACGGAAATAAAACCAGGAACATATCAAGCAGATTGTCTTGTTGCAGTTTCCGTGTTTTCCGTGCCTTCCGTGGTTTTATGTTTTCTTTTCTTTGCGTTCTTTGCTGCTTAGCGTCTTTGCGTTTCAAAGGTTTCAGGTTTTTAGCTACTACAACGCTCAATCGCCCGCCGAACCGTCTACGAAGATCCGCCCGTCGCGCATGACGAAGCGGACGTCGTTGAGGACATCCACATCCTCTAGCGGGTTGCCGTCCACCGCGATCAAGTCGGCGGCGTAACCGGACTGCAGTCGGCCCAGTTCGTCTTCGCGGCCGAGCAGTTCGGCGGCATGGATGGTGGACGACCGAAGCGCATCCGCCGGGCTCATGCCGGCTTCGACCATGTAGCCGAATTCGCGCGCGTTGGTTCCGTGGGGACACACGCCGCAGTCGGTGCCAAAGGCGATGGGTACACCGGCGGTGTGCGCACGAGAGAAAGTTTCCTGGATGACCGGACCGATACGGCTTGCCTTCTCGGCCACCACCGGCGGAAAGTAGCCTTCCTCCTCGGCCTTTTCGGCCACGAACTTGCCGGCCGAAATGGTGGGCACGTACCAGGTGCCCTTTTCGATCATCAACCCCATGATCTCGTCGGTCATGTAGGTGCCGTGCTCGATGGAATGAATGCCGGCCTCGACCGCGCGCTTCATGCCCTCGGCACCGTGGGTATGGGCGGCCACGTGAAAGCCATAATCGGCCGCGGTTTCGATGACCGCTTCGAGTTCGTCCATCCTGAACTGCGCGTTCTCGCCGCTGCTGGCCACGCTGAGCACGCCGCCGGTGGCGGTGACCTTGATCAAATCGGCGCCGTCCTTGTAGCGCTGTCGCACGGCCGCCCTCGCCTCGGCCACGCCGTTGAGCACGCCCTCGCGCGGGCCGGGGTCGCCGGCCAGATCACGACGCCAGCCGTTGGTGGGATCGGCGTGGCCACCCGTGGTCGCAAGCGACTTGGCGGAGGTGAAAATGCGCGGGCCCGGAATGCGATCGGCATTGATAGCGTCGCGAAGGGCAATCGAGGCATTGAAGGAATCACCCAGGTCGCGAACGGTGGTGAAGCCGGCTTCGAGGGTCTTGCGGGCATAGTCTGCGCCACGCAGAGCCACATCGGCTTCGTTGAGGGTAAACCGCTCGATATAGGAAGAACGACTCGACTGGGACGTCAGATGGGTATGCATGTCCATCAGTCCGGGCATGCAAGTCAATGAAGACAGATCCACCTGCTCGACACCTTCGCCCCATTCGGGATGCCCGGAGCGCAGCTCGGAAACCTTACCGTCGGCAACCACCACGGTATGCGCCCCGAGCCGCTCACCCGCCTCGACATCGACCACGCCACCACAACGAACCCAGGTTTCCCCGAGCGCTGCTCCAGAAATAGCCACCAACCCCACGAAGACCAGCAATCGATTCAAAACACTATCCTCCAAAAGTCACTTCACACTTCACACTTAACACTTCACACTTGTCACTCACGTCAAACAATCCATCCCGCAATCAACATCAGACTCAATACGACCAACCACAGCACCAACATCCGCCAGGCGAGTTGATGACCACGCTTGAGGCCCGCCTCGCGCGTTTCGGCGTCGCTCAGCACCTCGGCCATGACTTCGTCGATCAGGCGCGGCGAGAAGATCCACCAGGCCCGGTCGCGATGGTAGTGCTTCCAGGCCTGGGCGACGCGGTCGAGATCGGTCACGAGACCGAGCGCCAGCGTCATCAGCACCAGCACCGGCCACTCGAGAATCCAGCGCAGGCGGGCCAGCCAGTCCAGTTCCTCGGCGGAGAGATCATGGATCTGCATGGCTTTCTGGCACAGGCGATAGAGCAGAGCACCAGGAATGCCCAGCAGGGTGAACCAGAACAGGATGGCGAACCATCGCGTGCGCGCGCCATGAACCACCAATGCACCCGCCGCCGAAGGAGAGGCGTCGCCGTCCAGGCCCAGCGCCTGTGCGGCATCGCGCCCATCGGCGTGATCCGCTTCCTCCAGCAATAAATGAACATCGCGATCGAGATCGCGCGGGCCCAGCGTGTAGACAAAGGTCGCCAGGGCCAGCAATGCCCACCCGAATCCGCCCAACAGAAGCATGGCGATAGCGGTGGCCAGCCAGGCGGCCAGCAAGGCGGTGAGGAAGACGGCGGCAAGCGCCAGCCAGGCCTGAGAGGGAAAACGCTCTCTGAGCGCCCCGGTCGGCCAGAGCAGCCAGTCGAAACTACGCCAGCGGCCGACGGCCGTGAAAGCGTGGCTCAGCAACAGGCCGATGAGAACGATCAGGATGGTCATGCGACTTTGATAACACGAATCGACCAGCCCGCGCCAGCCCGAACGCGACGGTTGAAGTCCCGGCCCTTAGGCGACGCCGAAGGAGGAGCCACACCCACAGGTCGTGGCGGCATTGGGGTTGCGGATGACGAATCGCGCACCCTGCAGGCTTTCGCTGTAGTCCACTTCGGCGCCTTCGAGATACTGAAAGCTCAGAGGATCGACCACCAGCGTGACCTCCTCGCGATCGACGGTGATATCACCATCCTCGATCTGCTCATCGAAGGTGAAACCGTACTGGAAACCGGAACAGCCGCCCCCGGTGATATAGACCCGCAGCTTCAGTTCGGGGTTGCCTTCTTCCAGGATCAGCTCGCGCACCTTATTGGCGGCGGAGGTCGTGAAGATCATGGGTTGGGTATCGCTCATCATGGTGCTCCGGGGCATGCGATTACTTTCGACAACGAAGATATTGCGTCTGTTCGCTGCAGCTTCAATGCTAGCGCGGGACAGTGAGAAAAAGAAAGCGGCCTGTCGGCCGCTTCAATATGGTGTGCCCCAAACCGGATGGCTCGCACGTTGTTCTTATGCATTCATGAAGTTGAAAATTCATGAATTTTTTGTGATGTGCGCGTTGTTTATACATGGTCGGTCGGGTCGACGTCAAGTTGCCCACCCACGCTGATTACTGGAGAATACCGGCCTCGATCATCTTTCAGGAGCCCCGCATGCGCTGGCTCGAGGCCTTCCATGTCGTCTTCGTCGTCACCTGGTTCGCCGGGCTTTTCTACCTCCCCAGGTTGTTCGTCTACGCCGCCGAGAACCCGGCCGGGCACACCTTCGAACTGCTCAAGATCATGCAGCGGCGGCTGCTCTACATCACCCACATCGGCGGCGCGCTGGCAGTGGGGTTCGGCCTCGCGACCCTGATCGGCGAACCCTGGCACCTGAGCACCGGCGGCTGGATGCACGTCAAGCTCGCGCTGGTCGCCGCCCTGATCGGCTACCACGTATGGTGCTGGCGCCTGGTACAGGTCTTCGCCCGCGGCGAGAACAGCCACAGCTCGAAGTGGTACCGGGTGTTCAATGAAGCACCGTCAGTACTCCTGATCGCGGTCGTCGTGCTGGTGATCGTCAAACCATTTTGAGTTCGCTGGTTCGCTGGTTCGCTGGTTGGCTGGTTGGCTGGTTGGCTGGTTGGCTGGTTGGCTGGTTCGGCAGCCGATCGGTTTGCGGGGCGGCTTCGCCGCGTTCGATGACGGGCGCCCTGATCACCTCTCGGATGATGCCTGGGCTAACGCGGCGCAGCCGCACTGCAAGGCGGGCAGTTACCGAACTAGCAAACCAGCAAACAAGCCAACCAGCCAACAAGTCGCCCACGGCGACCAGCGCCAACGAGCCTCGGCCCGGTAGAAACCGGCAGGGCCGCCGTCAGCCGCCGGCCAGCATGTCCCTTGCCATGTAGAGCGCTGCGATGGTGCGACCTTCGGTGCAGTCTTCGCGGCGGATGAGCGAGATCAGGTCGTTCATCGGCCACTCGACCACCTCGATGTCCTCGGGCTCGTCGCCGGGCAGACGCGACTCGTAGAGGTCGCGGGCCAGAATGATGTGCGTGCGGTGGGTCATGTACCCGGGTGCGAGCGTGAGGTGGCCCAACTCGGTCAGCGAGCGTGCCCCGTAGCCGCATTCTTCCTGCAGCTCTCGGTTGGCGCCCTCGGCATAGGTCTCGCCCGGCTCGAGCCGCCCCTTGGGCAATCCCAGTTCATAACGGTGGACGCCGCAGGCATATTCCCGGATCAGCAGGACATGGTCGTCGTCAGGCATCGCGACGACGATCACCGCACCGACACCGCGGCTGATCAACCGCTCGTAGGTACGGCGCTCGCCATTGGCGAATTCGAGGTCGAGCTGCTCCACCCGAAACAGGTCGGCCGGACGACGTTCGCGCCGGTCGTGGATGATCGGCAGGGGGCGGGAAGATTCACGATCCTTCATGAACGTGAGGATAGCAACTGGCGATGCAGTTCGGGGCAGGCCGCCAGCACCGAGGTGGTCTCCAGGCTCGGCGCCAGCCCGTCCAGGTCGGTCAGGACGCCGCCGGCCTCTTGCACGATCACCGAAACCGCGGCGATATCGAGGATGTTCACGTCGCTTTCGACGACCACGTCCTGCCCGCCGTCGGCCAGACGATGGTAGGAATAGAAATCGCCGTAGCCGCGCGAGCGGGCCGCGCGCGACACCAGCTCGCCCACCCAGGGCCAGCCGGCGCCGCGGGCGAGCGTACGCAGGTTGCCGAAACACACGTCGGCGTCCTCGAGCCGCTCGATCGAACGCACCCGCACCTGCCGGTCGTTGATGAAGGCACCCCGGCCTTGCAGGGCGCGGACCCGTTCACCGAAGGTCGGTGCCGAGGAGACACCCAGCACGAGTTCACCGTCGATCATCAGGGCGATCTGCGTGGACCAGAACGGCAGTGAACGGATGAAACTGCGTGTACCGTCGATCGGATCGATCAGCCACAAGTAATCGCTGTCGCCTTCCCGGCCGTATTCCTCGCCAAACAGGGCATGCTCGGGAAAACGTTCTCGGATTATTTCGCGGATGGCCTGCTCGGCTTCCCGGTCAGCGACCGTCACCGGGCTTTCGTCGGACTTGAGTTCGACTTCGAGCTCACGCCCGAAATGGCGCATGGCGATTTCGGCGGCGGCGTCGGCCGCCGCCAGCGCGGTCTGCATGGCCTGGTCGAGATCGATCACGGACTACACTCCTCTTTCGAATTCCCTGCCGGCTACCAACCCAGCGCGCCGCTGAGCTGGACACGGACCTGGCCGTCGGGCTGGGGTTCGCCCAGCCAGGCGATCTGGCGCAGCAGCTCCGGCCGGTCGGCGCTGGCGCGCAGCCACAGATCCACATCGTATCGCTCCGCACCCAGCTCGATACCGCCGCGCACCTGGATGGCGCCCGACTCGGTGGACTCGACCCGGGCACGCTGGCCCTGCTGCCGGGAATCGAGCCGGACGGTGATCTCACCCAGCGATTCCTGCACCGCCCCCTCCAGGCGCGCATCGCGCCAGACCAGCCGGCCGTCGATCTCCGGCGGCTGACCTTCGGCGATCAGCGCACGGGCCACGTCAAGCTCGACATGCCCGCGTGGCCTGGCATTGACCATCCAAAGCCGCGCATCGAATCGATTCATGTCGATCGTGCCCGTGACCGCGGTCAACTCGGTCGCACCGGTATTCAGCCGCCACTGGCCGTCCAGTTCAACGCCGTCGCCGCGCGCCTGCCAGGACCAATCGCGGCCGCTGTCCCAGCGCCAGTTCACGTCCAGCGGGGCAAAACCGGGCTGTTGCCACACGGCCTCGCCACGCCACAGCGTGCCCTGCACATCGCGTACTTCCTCGCCCACATCCAGCCGGGGCACGA
The DNA here is from genome assembly GCF_003417465.1 of Wenzhouxiangella sp. 15190. Taxonomy (GTDB): domain Bacteria; phylum Pseudomonadota; class Gammaproteobacteria; order Xanthomonadales; family Wenzhouxiangellaceae; genus Wenzhouxiangella. Next base: position 190,993 of record NZ_QVMV01000007.1, on the reverse strand, counting down.
CCACGCGCGCCGGCAGCGTGACGACAATGACCAGGGGCACCGCCAGGAGGATCAACCAGAGAAGTTTACGCATTGCTTATAAGAGTGACCCGAACGTTGACCTGCCCCTCATCGCCGGTCGTGTCGACCTGTAGCTGATCGACCTGTACCGGCCGGCTGCGCGAAAACGCCTCGAGCCAACCCATTACTTTGACAAAGTCGGCCCCCTCGAGCCACACGCGTACTTCATCATCACCGGTCGGCTCGATTCGCGCCATGGCACCGGCCAGCCCGGCGGCACGCGCCGTCTCGTCGGCCAGGCCGAGCAGGGACCGCCCGTCCAGGTCGCGGCTGGACCGGCTGTTCTCGCGAAGTCGCTCGGCCATCGGAGCCACGGTCTCAAGCCAGTTGAGCAAGGCTTGTTGCTGAGCGATGCGCTCGCGCTCGGCTTCGCGCGCCTCGGCCAGCGGTTCCCAGATCCAGACGTAGACCAGGGCGACGACCAGCACCAGGCCGGCCAGGCCGATCAGACGCCGCTGCCTCGGCTCGAGCTGCTGCCAGGCATTCATGCGCCACCTCCACGGCTGATGCGAATGCGGCCGCTGGCACCCTGTTCGTCCAGGCTGGCGGTCTGCACCTCGGCGGAAAGATCGAGCGCGCGCAGACGCTGCTCGAGTTGGTCGAGGGCGGCCACGTCGGGCGCTCGCAGCCCCAGTTCCAGCACGCCGTCACGATAATCGAGACTGTCGAGCTGAATCTGGGCCTGGCCGTCGATGACCGGGGCGACGCGATGCATCAGATCGAGCAGGCCGGCGGCCTGCCCGAATCGCAGCCGGGCGAGTTCGCGTTCGGCCTGGGCCTTCGGGCGAACAATGCGCCCGACATCCGGAAACGCCTGTTGGAATTGTTGCTCGATGGCGGTCTCGAGTTCCGCGGAACGCTGGCCGAGCTGATAGCGCTCCAGCGCGGCATGCCCGATGATCAATACGACCGCAACGGCGGCAAGGATGGCCGTCCAGCGCCATCGCGATCGTGTCGTTGCTGCGGAACGCGGTGCCCAGGATCCGGCCAACAGGTTCAGGTCGACGGAATCAGCCTGTCGCACCAGGATGGCCGGCAGAGGCTGGCCGTCGCCGCGGTCGGCCGCACCCCGCAGGTCGACCCAGTCGGGACGCTCGCCGCCGTACCAGTCCCACTCGGTGTCGGCCGGCGCCACCGAATCGACCATGTCGCCGGCCAACTCGGCATCGAAACTGGTAAACGACCAATCGCCCCATCGCACCAGGATGCGGCCGTCGTTTTCGGCCAGGCTGACGCGACCCGGCTGCCAGGGCAGGCACAGCGCATCGGGCAGCATGCGTTCGGCCTCGACGTACTCGAGCCGTGCGGCAAGATCGGCCATGACTGCGTTGGCGATGCTCACGCAGCAAAGCTGGCCGGCATCGTCGCGCGGCCCCGCCACCACGTGTTCGTCCTCGGCGCTGCCGGCCAGATGTTCCTCGGCCGCCCAGCGCATGGCCTGCTGCAGTTTGTGCCCGCGCAGCGGCGGCAAGTCCAGTTTCAGACCCAGGCAGCGCGAGGCATCGAGCAATACGATCGCCGGCCGATCGAGCGGCCAGTCGGGTTCGGCGGGATCGCAACCACCCGAGTCCGTCACCCTGGAACCACGGTCGACTTGCGCCCAGGACCATTGTGATCCGGCGGCATGGATGACCAGCCTTTCCGAGCGCGCTCGCGCCATGTTCAGGGCACCCCCTGGCTGAAACGACGGAAGCCATCATAACCTGCCGCCGAGCCGTTCATCAGGCGGAAATAGTCGCGCTCGACGCCGTCGATGACCACCCGCGCCTGGGCCACGTACCAGCGGCTGCGGATGGCCAGGCGAATGCGCTCATCGGGACGAATGACCGGCGCGACCAGAGGGTGCTCGACAAAGCGCACCGGATCGGAATACGGTCCATCGGCAACCACCCGTCGGGCCTGTTCGACATCGAGCTCGGCGATCACGGCAGCCAGCACTTCCGGCCGCGCCGTATTGACGTTGATTCGCAGTTCGGGCTCGGGCAGTGCGACAACCAGCGGGGAAAGCTTGTGCCACGCAGCCTCGTCGACGCTTCGCAACCAGCGTAGTTCACTGGCGTTGGCCATCAGTACGCCGGCGGTCCGGTAGGGCGGATCCTGGCGGGCATACCAGTCGTTGGCCGCGCTGCCCGGCCGGGGCATCACCGCCCCGTCGAGCCAATCGGCCAGTTCGTCGGCGATAATCGGATTGAGATCGAGTTGCTCGAGCAGACGGCGGAAGGCCTCGCGTGCCTCGTTGGCCGTCGCGCCGTCCGGGTGCGCCAGCGCGTTGAGATTGAACAACGCGCCCTGGTCGATGAGGCGACCCTGAACCATGCCCCCGGGCACATCGAACGGGGCCGTCCAGCTACCGTCGAGCGCCGATGAGCTCGCCCCCTCGGCCATGGCCTGCTCGAGCAATTTTCCGGCCAGCACCGACATGCCCCGGGCGTATTGCCAGGAACGTTCGGTGGCCAGCAGTGCCTCGCTGCGGGCCAGCGAGCGCTGGCCGCGTTCGAGCATTACCGTGGCGATCACGGCGGCGAGTGCGGCGGTGATGAGCGCAATCAGCAGCGCGCTGCCGCGCTGTCGTTCATGAAACCCCGGAACAGCGATCGATTTCATTTCAGCACCACCACGCGGCGCACCCGGCCGAAACGACGCGTGTCGATCACTACCTCGATGGCCGACGGCAACCTCGCCAGTGCTTCACCGGGCGGCCAGCGCTCCTGCCAGCCTCCGGTGTCGTCGCGATAGGAAAAGCTCAGCGACTCGATCTCCGGCAGGACGGTTTCGGTCATCGCCTGGCTGTCGGACACGCGATCGGTTACCGGCCAGCGGATACGCTGCAGTTCGCTACCGGCCATCTGCCAGCCGAAGCGCTGCAGGGTGGATCGTTTGACGTCGGCGGGATTGCTCCAGCCCGAGCGCGTTGCCGACAGGCTGCGTGGTTGCCCGGACAGCGCGGGCTCGGTACGGCCGGCGGCCGCGGCTACCGGCCTTGCGGCCAGCTGGCGCAGGTCGGCATCCAGCCGGGCGACGGCGACCTGCAGTGCGCCGAAATCCTCGCTGCGGTCGCGATGGCCGCTGGCGGCACGGCTGAGTGCGTCCAATGCGACATAGGCGCTGGCCGACAGGATACCGAAGACCACCACGGCCACCAGAACCTCCACCAGGGTGTAGCCACGAACTCGCCCGTTCATGGCGCCAGGAACCCGGTATGCATGACCACCGGCGAACTGCGTTGCGGCGCGTCGTAGACCGCGACGTCGACGCGCAGCAATTCACCGCCGGGTGCGGGCTGAATCAGCATCTCCCAGTACCAGGTGCGTTCGCCCATGTCCGTACTGCCCTGTCGCTGTCCGGTCGAGACACCGGCCTCGAGTTGCAGTTCGGCCAGGGCATTGTCGGCCACCCACAGCGCCCAGGTCCGCTCTTCCAGCTCACCCTGGCTGTCGAGCACCTGGCTGCCGGCCCGACCCAGCGCGGCCACCGCCACCGCCACCACGACCAGGGCAACGAGCACTTCCAGCAGCGTAAAGCCGGCCGATCGCCTCATTGCCGGTTCTCCAGCGCCAGCTGACCGGCGGGATCGCCGGTCAGTGCCGCGGTTTGGCCGGCCAGGCGAAGTTCGAGATTGAAATCGGTCATCTCGCCCAACGGCTGGCAAACCAGCTGCGGCGCGTCCGGTTCGGCTTCCAGCGCCACGGCTCGGTCCTCGACGACCAGGTCGAGATCGACCGAGCCCTGCCAGGCGCGCGGTCGGGCGACCTCATCATCCGGCAACGGCGCCCAGCCGGAGCCGGTGGACTGCCAGAAATCATAGCCTTCTGAAGTCAGACGAACGCCGCGCGGCTTCGACTGAAACAGCGCCTGCTCGCACTGGTAGTCGATCAATGCGGCCAGGCGATCGAGCTGCTCGACCGGCTCGGCGCCCGAACGCCAGGTTCCCAGCCGAAGAATCACCAGCGAGGCCACAATGGCGGCAATGGTCACCACCACCAGCACCTCGATCAGGGTGAACCCACTAGTCCTGCCAGTTGCCGATCTCTGCATTATTGCCCTCACCGCCGGACGTACCGTTGGCCCCGAACGACCACACGTCGATCTCGCCGTGAACACCCGGGTTGAGGTACTGATACTCGTTGCCCCAGGGATCGGTGGGCAAGTTGTCAATATAGCCGCCCTCTTTCCAGTTGGGCGCCGGAGGCTGTCCCGAAGGTGGACGAACCAGGGCCTCGAGGCCCTGCTCGGTCGACGGATAATTGAAGTTGTCGAGCTTGTACATATTGAGCGCCGTGACCAGGGCCTGTACGTCCTGCCGGGCCTTGGTCACGCGGGCCCGCTCGGGCTCGTCCATGACGCGCGGCACCACGACCGCGGCCAGAATGCCGATAATGACGACCACGACGAGAATTTCGATCAGGGAAAAACCGCTGTGAGCGCGCTTGCTGATGGTGTTCATGGTTGTTTCGGGGCTGTTGCTGCCAGTTGGGGCCCCATCATACGCGCAAACGATTTGCCGGCAAGATGAGTAGAAGCTGATGCGCAGGATCCGTATTTACACCGAACAGGCGCTCGAGACGGAGCGAACGGTCGAGCTCGAGCCCGGGCCTTCGCGGCACCTGGTCCGGGTGCTGCGGCAGCGAAAAGGATACCCGCTGGTCCTTTTCAACGGTGACGGTCATGAATACTTCGGCACAATCACCGCCACCGGGCCGGGTGATCACTGCAGCGTGGCGATCGAACGCCGCATCGAAGTCGACGTCGAATCGCCCCTGTCGATCGACCTGGTACAGGCCGTCGCGCGTGGTGACCGCATGGACTGGTGCATCCGGAAAGCCTGCGAGCTGGGCGTGACGGGAATCCGGCCGGTGTATACGGAACGCACCGAGGTGCGGCTGGAAGGCAAGCGCGCCGACAAGCGTCAGCGTCACTGGCAACAGGTGGCCGTCGCCGCCTGCGAACAAAGCGGGCGAGTCCGCGTACCCCCGATCGAAGCGCCCGTCAAACTTACAGAATTGAACTGGCCGCCGGGCCGACGACTGCATCTCGACCCGCTGGCCGAAACCGCCCTGAGCCGCATCGAGCCGCCCGATCAAGACGGCTTCATACTGGTAATCGGGCCGGAAGGTGGCCTGACCGAACAGGAAATGAGCTGGCTCGAACGACAGGGCAGCACCGGTACCCGCCTGGGCCCGCGGGTATTGCGAACCGAAACCGCGGGGCCGGCAGCGATCGCCGCCCTGCAGACCGTCCTTGGAGACTGGCGATGAACGAACCATCCGATTCCCCGCGCTGGCTACAGGTACGCGTGACCGTCGACGAGCCGAGCGTCGACGAGGCCGAAGCCGCGCTGTCGGAGGCCGGGGCCCATGCGGTGAGCCTGCTCGACGCCGCTGACGTGCCGGTACACGAACCCGAGCCCGGCAGCACGCCGATGTGGCCGCAGACCATCGTCGAGGGCCTGTTCGACGCCGACGTGGACCGATCGCTCATCGGCGACGCCCTGGCCGAGGCCGGGCTCGGTGAAGCAACGGGCAACCTGCGCTTTAACGAACTCGTCGAGCAGGACTGGGAGCGGGCCTGGATGGATCGCTATGAACCGATGCGTTTCGGCAGCGACCTGTGGATCTGCCCGTCCCATCTCGAGCCCGACCCCGACTGGCCGCTGGTAATCAGGCTCGATCCCGGGCTGGCCTTCGGTTCCGGCACCCACCCGACCACCGCTCTTTGCCTGGAGTGGATCGATTCGATGAATATCGACGGCAAGGACGTGCTCGATTTCGGCTGTGGCTCGGGCGTGCTCGCCATTGCCGCGGGCCTCAAGGGCGCCGGCCGGCTGGTGGCGGTCGACCACGACGCGCAGGCCCTGCTGGCCACGGAGGAAAATGCCCACCGCAACGGCCTCGACGGCGAGATCGAATGCCTGCTGCCGGAAGCCTTCGAGCGTCAACCGGAGGACCGAAAGCATTTCGATCTGGTGCTGGCCAATATCCTCGCCGCGCCACTGGTCGAACTGGCGCCAAAGCTGGCCGCCTGCCTGCGCCCCGGTGCCACGCTGGTGCTCTCCGGCATCCTGCCCGAACAGGCCGAGTCGGTGATCGAAGCGTACGCCGATCTGGGCCAACCGATCGACTACAGCGAACGGGACGAATGGGTCAGACTGGTCTTTTCACGCCGCGCGAGCGAGGAACGATAGCGTGCGGGCATTGACCTGGCTGCATCACCAGTTCGCGGACCTGCTGAGCGATTTCGTTCTGCCGGGGCTGGCAGCGCTCCTGCCGCAACGATGGATGAACCGTTTGCTATGGCAAGCAGCCGGCCTGGCGTGGCTGTTTCCCGACAGTGCCCAAGCGATCGAGCCGAGCGAAAACGCCTGTTTCGGAGAGGTTTCCGACCTGCGTCGGCGGTGGGCCTGGACCACCCTCGTGGAAGCGGCACAAGCCTGGCGCCTCATCTTCGGATTGCGTCCCCGCCTGACGGTCAACGGGCACTGGCCTCAAGAGCCCGGTTTCATCGCAGCGGGAATGCATTACGGCACCGGGATCATTGCGCTCTGGCATCTGCGCCATTGCGGACTACGGCCGCGTTTCGTCTTCCGGCCCGTGGCGCGGAACGATCTGCCCGGCCGGCCGGTGAAACGGGCCTGGTACCGATTGCGGACCCGCCTGATCAAACAACTGTGCCCGAATGGGCCGATCACCACCGGCGGCGCCAGCCAGCGAATCAGTCAGGCGCTCCACGAGGACCGCTCGACGCCGGTGCTGCTTTTCGACACGCCCACACAGGAACCAGGCGACTGGTGCATGCGCGTCGGTCAAGCTGAAATACCGCTGCGATCCGGCGGGGCCAGGCGCTTCGGCCAGACCGGAACCCCCGTGGCCTTCTTCGTCGTCACCGTCAACCCGGACACGGGGGAAAGCGAACTGGCCATCACCCGACTGGATCCCCATCGCCCGGTTCAGGAACAGGTCATGGAGTACATGGAACAGGCCATGAAGCACGATCCCGGACAATGGCTTCTATGGCGCGGCGTCGAAGGACTCTTCCGGCACTGATCGGTGATAGCATTCCGCGTCAGTCCGACGCGCCGCAGACACTTCCCGGCCATGTCCCAATCTCTTTCGCCCGAACTGATCGAAGCCGCCCGCCGGGCCCAGCGCGACGAACGCCTGGCCGGGACCCTGGCCGCCCAATGCCCGGAATTGCAGGCAGACGGACTCGATACCCTCGTTCATCCCGAATGCCAGATGCTGGCCCACTCCCTGAAGACGCACGGTGACGCCAACCTCGCCGTCAGCCAGTACTTCGCCGTGGCCCTGCAGCAGTACCGGGTCGTGCGACAACTCATGGAGCGGCTCTTCATCCAACCCGACCGGATCGAGTTCCTGGACTTCGCCTGCGGCTACGGCCGCCTGCTGCGCTTCCTGGTGCATCGCCTTCCCCACGAATCCATCCATGCCGCCGAAATCCAGCACGATGCCGTCGAGTGGGTGCGGCAGCGTTACGGCATCCACGCCCTGGCCTCGAGCGCCGTCCCGGAAGATTTCGATCCCGGCCGGCGATTCGACATGGTCTGGGCCGCCTCCCTGTTCTCCCATCTGCCCGACGAGCTGTTCGGCCGATGGCTGCAACAACTGGGCGACTTGCTGGACGCCAACGGCGTGCTGTGCTTCAGCGTGCACGACGAGGCGACGCTGCCAGCCGACATGTCGGTATCCGACGATGGCGTGCTCTACATCGCCGGCAGCGAGAACGCCGACCTCGATCCGGCCATTTACGGCACGACCTTCGTCAGCCAGGCTTACGTCGAGCGCGCAATCCGCACCCGCCTCGGCACCGATACCGCCATAAAGCGCCTGCCGCGTCTGCTCGCCCACGAGCAGGATGTCTACGTCGTCGCAAAGGACCACCGCGATCTTTCCGTACTCGACGGCTTTCGCTACGGCACCCGCGGCTGGCTGGATGAACTGCACATCGACGACGAGGCCGGCACGCTGTGGCTGGCCGGCTGGGCCGGCTCGCTGGATGCCGCGCCCTTCGACTGCGTCGAGATTGGTCTCGACGATCGGGTGCACCGCCAATCCGTCGGCGAGCCGCAGCCAAAGGTGGCCGAAGTCCTCGGCCGGCCCGGCCTGGCTGACAGCGGGTTCTCCTGCACCCTTCCGTTGCCGCAATCACCGGCCCCGTGGCTGTCGCTGAGCGCCGTGGCCGAAGACGGTGAGCGCGCCCTGATCTATGCCGGCCGACTTCATCGTCGATGACTTTCGATTCACTGACCTTCGCGCTGTTCATCGTCGCGCTGTGGGGCCTGGTCGGGCTGTCGCGCGGCTGGCGGGTACGCAAGCTGGAACTGCTTGCGGCCAGCTACCTCTTCTATGCCGCCTGGAACCCGGTCTTCATCTGGCTGCTGGTGGTCTCCACCGTGGTCGACTGGAATGCGGCCAAGCGCCTTCACGCCAGCGAGAACCCACACCGCCGCAAGGCCTGGCTGCTGCTGTCGGTGGTCGTCAACCTCGGCCTGTTGAGCTGGTTCAAGTACGCCGACTTCTTCATCGCCAACTACAACCAGTTCGCAAGCTGGCTCGGTCTCGCCGCGTTCCAGGCACCGCTGATCGATGTCGTGCTGCCGATCGGCATCTCCTTCTACACTTTCCAGACCCTGTCCTACACCTTCGACGTCTACCGGCGACGCATCACGCCCGGCGACGACTTTGCCGACTACGCCCTGTACGTGAGCTTTTTTCCGCAACTGGTGGCCGGGCCGATCGTGCGCTACGAGCAGTTCGCCGGGCAGCTTGCCAGCCCGCGTCACATGACAGCGGCGAACCTGGAGACCGGCACGGCATTGATGGTAGCCGGCCTGTTTCTGAAAACGGTGCTGGCCGACAGCCTGTTCGCACCGGTGGTCGACTCGGGGTTTGCAGCGGCCGACAGCATCGGCACCCTGGCCGCCTGGTCGAGCATCACCGCCTTCAGCGGCCAGATTTACTGCGACTTCGCCGGCTACTCGCTGTGCGCCATCGGCGCGGCGCGGGTGTTCGGCTTCGTACTGCCCAAGAACTTCCACGCCCCCTACGCCGCGGTCGGCTTCTCGGACTTCTGGCGTCGATGGCACATCACCCTGTCGACCTGGATCCGCGACTATCTCTACATCAGCCTCGGTGGCAGCCACCACGGCCGTGCCCGCACGCTGGGCAATCTGATCGTCGCCATGGGCCTGGGCGGGCTATGGCACGGGGCGGCCTGGACCTTCGTGCTCTGGGGCCTGGCCCACGGCCTGTGGCTTGTCATCGAACACGCCCTGCGGCCGCTTGGCAATCACTTGACCTGGCTGGGCAACCGACTGATGCAGCCGGTGTGGATGGCTGTCACCTTTGTCGTCGTCACGCTGACCTGGGTGCTGTTCCGCGCCGAAAACCTGCCCCAGGCCGGCGCGTTCTACCGGGCATTGCTGACCGCCTCGGAATCGGCCATGACCACTGCCGGCTGGCTGGCCCTGGCCGCCATGGCCGGACTACTGGCCTGGCATGTCGCCATACGACGAATCGAGATCGAAGGGGTCTACACCCGCCTGGCCGTGCCGGCACGCGGCGTAATGATCGGCCTGCTGCTGACCGCCGTGCTGCTGAGCCCCGGTGAGAACCGGGCGTTCATCTACTTCCAGTTCTGACCTGACGAGCCTCTGCAAAACTACTGCGCGACCGCCTGACGGCGTCCGGCAGCGTAGGCAGAGTAGCTTTGGCGGCTTTCCGAAGGAAAGAAGCCAGAGCGGAACGACGTAAAGCGCGTGCTCAAAATCCTCATGTATTTGCATATACACTGCGGTTTCTCCGCTCCGGCGGCCACCATCAGACGATCGCTCGCTACGTTTTGCAGAGGCTCTTTCTGTCCGTGACTGGTAAAGCGCAAGCCATCGCTGTCATCGTTATCGCCGGACTGGTCGCCGCCGCCGCTGTGGGGGGCTGGGAATGGCTCTGGCGCGAGCGCGGCTTTACGCCGGCACTCTACGACGACCGCGACCTGTGGGCGGCCCATCGCCACCGGGTGGTGAACGTCGACCAGGCGCACAATTTCACCGTTATCGGCGCCTCGCGCATCCAGCTGGCCTTCTCGACCCGGGCCTTCGAAGACACCCTGCCGGATTGGGAAGCCACCTTGCTGGCAATCAACGGCCATTACCCGGTCGCGGTGCTCGAGGACCTGGCGGCGGACGAGGATTTTGCCGGTGTGCTCATGGTTGCCGTCGACGCGCGCGGCCTGGCCCACTGGCACCACGACATGAGTTCGCCCTGGGTGCGTCACTATCACCGCGATTTCGGGCCGCAACGGCGCATCGAACGCCGCCTGCTCACGTTCCTGCAACAAAGGCTGGTCGTCGTCGGCAGTCCCTTCAACCTGGTTCGTCGGCTGGAAGGCTGGATCGAGAATCAGCCACCACCGAAGAGTTACACGACCCTGGAGTCCGACCGAACCATCGCCGCCGACTACGAACAGGCCGACGTGCCGGGACTGCGCGAGCATTTCACGCAAGCGCTGGCTGCCGACTACGAAGCGCATCCGCCGCCCTCGCCGGGGCGCTGGTTGAGCGACCTGGAGCGGATCGAGCAAGCCGTATCGACCATCCAGGAGCGCGGCGGCCGAGTGGTCTTCCTGCGTATGCCCACCGCCGACAGGCACTGGCAACTCGACCGGGAAAACTATCCGCGCGAGCGTTACTGGGATCGGCTGGCCGAGGCGACCAGCGCGACCACCATCCACTTCCAAGACCATCCGGAACTGGCGAACCTGGAACTGCCGGACACCTCCCACATCGACCAGAGCGACCGCGCGAGATTCACCCGGGCACTGGTCGATATCCTGAATGAACACAAGGTCCTGCCCCAGCGTTAATTTTCAAATTCCAAGCACCAATTCTCAAACAAGGACCAATGTTTCAATGACCGAATGATCAAAACATGGCCCCAGGCTTTCGAAGCGCCCCGGTTCGTTTCGGTCATTTGTAAATTCGGTCATTGAGATTTGTTTGAAAATTGGTGCTTGGAATTTGGAATTTCAGAGCCCCACCACCGCCTCTGCTACTCGCCCTTCCCGAACGCCTCTATCGCCTTCATGATCTCACCACGCGCCTCGTCCGGCCCATGCCATCCGAGCACTTCCACCCACTTGCCGATCTCCAGATCCTTGTAATGGCTGAAGAAGTGGCGAATATTGCGCCGGCTGAACTTGGCCAGATCATCAATCGACTGGATGTCCTCATGCAGCGGCGAGACCTTTTCGATGGGCAAGGCGGCAATCTTGACGTCGCGCCCGGCCTCGTCCGACATCTCCAGAAAACCGATCGGCCGACAGCGGATGATTGACCCCGGCAGCAACGGCACGCGGATGAGCACCATCACATCGAGGGGATCGCCGTCCTCGGCCAGGGTGTTGGGCACGAAGCCGTAATTGCACGGATAGCGCATTGCCGTGGCCAGCAGCCGGTTGACGTGGATGCCGCCGGTCGCTTTGTCGACCTCGTACTTGACCGGCGGGCCATCGAGCGGAATCTCGATGATGGCGTTGAAGTCGTCAGGCGGATTGACGCCTGGCGGGATGTCGTTGACGTTCATGGATGGCGCCTGCTTGCGGAAACTGCAGTCGCGATTATACCCATCCTCGCTAAAGGCTCGGCCGGCGGCACCTTTAGAGGGAAGCTCCTTAACGAAGACGGCGGCGGCGGAGCACTGATTGGCGCATTCTCCTGCTGGCGTTTGGCTCGGGTTCCGACTCACCCTTCGGCTCCGGCTCCGGCTCCGACCCCGACCCTGACTCCGACTCCGACTCTGGCTCTGGCTCTGGCTCTGGCTCTGGCTCTGGCTTTGGCTCTGGTTCTGGCTCTGGTTCTGGTTCTGGTTCTGGCTCTGGTTCCGGCTCTGGTTCCGGCTCTGGTTCTGGCTCTGGTTCCGGCTCTGGCTCTGGTTCTGGTTCTGGCTCAGGTTCCGGTTCCGGCTCTGGCTCTGGTTCCGACTCTGGCTCCGGCTCGGGATTGAGCAACGAGTGACCATCGACAGCCACATCACTCACCGACTCAACGCCACGAATACTCGAAAGTTCGTTGATCAAGTATTCTGGATCGCCGAATTCTGCTCCGCTTTCGGCTTTCAACCGAATTACATGGCCAGACTCACCTTCAACAAAGCGGTGCTTTTCAAACTGCAGACCAGCACGATTAATGGCGGAGATAGCGGCGGCGAGAATGCCCGTCTTGCGGGCGAGCGACAGTGTGATGACAACGTCAGCCATGTCGGGTCGATCCCTCTGTTTCTATTCTGGATTTTGTCGTTCTGATCCCGAGTCGCATGCACCGATCGGACTGGCTACGACCACGGGGAAGCGGCAGAGTATAGCAAGAAACGCGGTTTTTCCTTACAATTACCCGGTTTTGCGGGCCCGCGCATCCTCGTCGGGACCGCATGCTCGCGCTTTTTCCGCCAAAAACGCCTGTATTTTCGGGAGAAAACATGAACCAGTTGATGATCCCCCCGGTGCTCGGGGTCGTGGGCCTGATCGTGGCCTTCATTCTCTATCGCGTGGTGATGCGCTATCCAGCCATGGAGGGCAAACCCAGTGAGATCGCCTTGTTGATCCAGCAGGGCGCCTCGGCCTTCATGCGCCGCGAACTGACGCTGATCGGCCTGTCGGTCGCCGTCATCTTCGTCGCGCTGTCGGTATCCGGCCTCGGCATCCAGACCGCCATCTCCTTCCTGGTCGGCGCCATCTGCTCGGCCGCGGCCGGATTCTTCGGCATGATCGCCGCCACCCGCGCCAATGTCCGTACGACGACGGCCGCCCATGAAAAAGGTGTCGCCAGCGCTCTGAGCGTGGCCTTCTACGGCGGCTCGGTGATGGGGATGCTGGTCGCCTCGCTGGGCCTGCTCGGCCTGGGCACCCTCTACGTGGTCTTCGGCGCCGATCCCGAAACGGCCCATCGCATTCACGGCTTCGGCATGGGCGCCAGTGTGGTCGCCCTGTTCTACCGTGTCGGCGGCGGCATCTTCACCAAGTCGGCCGACGTCGGCGCCGACCTGGTCGGCAAGGTCGAGGCCGGCATTCCCGAGGACGACCCCCGCAACCCGGGCGTGATTGCCGACAATGTCGGCGACAACGTGGGTGACGTGGCCGGCATGGGTTCGGACATCTTCGAATCATACTGCGGCGCCATGATCGCCACCGTCGCGCTGGCCACCGTGATGGTTCAGCAGGCCGGCGGCGGTTACGTCGAAGGCCTGGGCGAAGGCTCGGCCATCATGGCCTTGCCGCTGCTGCTTTCCTCCCTGGGCCTGGTGTGCTCCATCGGCGCCATCATTCTGGTGCGTGCCTCCTCGGGCAGAAGCCCGGAAGTGGCGCTTCGCACCGGCACCATGTCGGCAGCCATCGGCTTCATCGTGCTGGCCTTCTTCCTGATCAAATACCTCGGGATCGAGACGGGCGTGTGGTTCGCCGCGCTGATCGGCGCCGTCGGCGGCATCGTCATCGGCCTGTCGACCGAGTACTTCACCGCCGGCAAGCCAGTGCGGGACATCGCCCGCGCGGGTGAAACGGGGTCGGCCACCGTGATCATTGCCGGCCTGTCGACCGGTATGCGCTCGGTCGTCATTCCGATCCTGTCGATCTGCGCGATGATCTTCGTCGCCAATGCCTCGGCCGATCTCTACGGCGTAGGCATCGCGGCAGTCGCCATGCTGGCCACCGTCGGCATGACCATGGCGATCGACGCCTACGGTCCCGTCGCCGACAACGCCGGCGGCATCGCCGAGATGGCCGGCCTGGGCGAGGAAACGCGCAAGATCACCGACTCCCTCGACGAACTGGGCAACACCACGGCGGCGATCGGCAAGGGCTTCGCCATCGGCGCCGCCGCCATGGCCGCGCTGACCATCATCTCGGCCTATATCGCGGAGGTCGCCCATCGCCTGCCCGGCTTCGCGCTGGAGATCTCCGACCCCAACGTGCTCATCGGCATGTTCATCGGCGGCATCTTCCCGTTCCTGGTCGCGGCCATCACCATGACCGCCGTCGGCGACGCGGCCTTCGAGATGATCCAGGAAATCCGCCGCCAGTTCCGCGAGATTCCGGGGCTGCTCGAAGGCAAGGCCGAACCGGATGCACCGCGCTGCGTCGACATCGCCACCACCTCGGCGATCAAGCGCATGCTGCTGCCGGCCGCACTGGCCGTGCTCGGACCGGTCGTCATCGGCTTCGGCCTGGGCGCCGAGGCACTGGGCGGCATGCTCGGCGGCGCCCTGCTGGGCTGTGTGCTGCTGGCGCTGACCATGGCCAATGCCGGCGGCGCCTGGGACAACGCCAAGAAGCACGTCGAGAAGGGCAACTTCGGCGGCAAGGGCTCGGAAGCTCACACGGCCAATGTCGTCGGCGACACCGTGGGTGATCCGCTCAAGGACACCTCGGGCCCTTCGATGAACATCCTGATCAACGTCATGGCCATCGTCAGCCTGGTGATTGCACCACTGCTGTCGCACTGATTGCTTCAGCTTCAGTGTTGTGCATTAGAAACGCGGCCGCTGGCCGCGTTTCTTTTATCGGGGATTGGTCGATGCGGAACAGGGGGAATGTAGCGCGTCAGAAAATTCCAAATCTCAAGCACCAAATTTCAAACAAATTCGAATGACCGAAATTCCAATGATCGAAACGGGGCCGTGCCCCGCCGTGAGTGGCTACCGGCCCTCGAAACTTACCGTCTTCGAGAATCACTCAGACGAAGCCGGGGTTTGTTTGGATCATTTGATCATTGGTCATTGAGATTTGTTTGAAAATTAGTGCTTGGTACTTGGTCATTACCGACGATCAGCTTGCCGTCACCCAGTCCGGAAGTCGATTCCAAACGATCTTGAGCTCCCGCATTCGTTGCCGGTAGTCGGGGCAGAGTTCGCCGACGCGTTGCCAGAAGCGTGGCGAGTGATTCGGGTGCTCGAGGTGGACGAGTTCGTGGATTAGAACGTAGCGGCAGGCTTCGGGGGAGCAGAAGAGCAGCCTGGCGTTGAGTGAGAGGTTGCCATTGGACGAACAACTGCCCCAGCGCGATTTCTGGTTGCGGAAACTCACCCGGCCGTAGTTCATGCCGTGCATTTCGGCCAGGTCATCGACCCGGGACGTCAGCGTCTGGCGGGCCCTTTGTTTCAGCCAGTGTTGCAGCCGGCCGGCAACGGCCTCCCTCGTTTCGTTCGGCGGCAGGTGCACCAGCGACCCGGGATTGACCCCGTCTCCCCGCGGCACGTTCCCATCCGGGTTGCCATAAACCACACCCCAAACCTCCCCGACCGCCGGCAACTCGATCCGCTCCGGCCACATCCCGCATACTTTCGGGTCGCGCGCCTCGCGCTGTCGCGCCAGGCGCTCGCGAACCCGCGCCACCCATGCGTCCTGCCCCTGAACGAAACGATCAATATCGCTACGCCGCACGCCCTTCGGTGCCGTGACCACCAGTGCACCGTCACGGTCGACACGCAACTTCAGGCGGCGGGCGCGGGGGTGATGGCGGAGACGGTAAGACATTGGGAGGTTTCAGGTTTCAGGTTTCAGGTTTCAGGGTTCCGGGTTCCGGGTTCCGGGTTCCGGGTTCCGCACTTGGAAAGGATGGCACTGCGATACCATACCGGCAAGTTCGGTTTTGGCGTCTCCGATTTTGTCCCTTGTTTTTACTGAAACCTGAAACCTGAACCCTGAAACCTTTTCTCAAATGCCCCCCTGACCGACTTCCACACCACGCGTAGAGACGCATGATTCACCTGTCAAACATCACGCTTCGCCACGGCCCCGAGCCCCTGCTCGAAGACGCCTCTGCAACGATTCATCCCGGCCAGAAGGTCGGGCTGGTCGGCGCCAACGGCAGTGGAAAATCGAGCCTGTTCAGCCTGCTTCTCGGCGAAATGTCCGTTGACCAGGGCGAGGCTTCGCTGCCCGACGACTGGACCATCGGCTATATGGCCCAGGAGATCGACGACCTCGACAGGCCCGCAATAGAGTACGTAATCGACGGCGACCAGCGCCTCAGGGAAGCCGAAGCCATGCTGGAAGCGTCGGAAGCGAATGGGAACGGCCACGCCATCGCCGAAGCGCACGCCCAGCTGGACGAGGCCGGCAGTTATACGGCGCGCTCGCGAGCCGGTTCGCTGCTCAACGGGCTGGGCTTCGCATCCGAAGCGCATGAAAAACCGGTGGGCAGCTTTTCGGGCGGCTGGCGCATTCGCCTGAGCCTGGCGCGGGCCCTGATGACACCGTCGGATCTCCTGCTGCTCGACGAACCCACCAACCACCTCGACATGGAAACCGTCGTCTGGCTCGAGAGCTGGCTCAGGCGTTTCGAGGGCACCCTGGTGGTGATCTCGCACGACCGCGACTTTCTCGACAATGTCGTCGATCGCATCGTGCACATCGAACACCGCCAACTGAACACATACACCGGCGGCTACAGCGACTTCGAGCAGCAGCGCGCCGAACGTCTGTCCCAGCAGCAGGCGACCTTTGAAAAGCAGCAGCGCCAGATCGCCCACATGCAGAAATTCGTCGACCGCTTTCGTGCCCAGGCGAACAAGGCGCGCGCGGCCCAGAGCCGGCTCAAGGCGATCGAACGCATGGAAAAGGTCGCACCCGCGCATGCCGACTCGCCCTTCGACTTCGTCTTTCCCGAGCCGCCGCGCGCGTCCAACCCCCTGGTTCATCTCGATGAGGTGCGATTGGGCTACGGCGAGACGGTCATCCTCGACGGCATTTCGACCAGCCTGGCACCGGGCGATCGCGTCGGGCTGCTCGGTCTCAACGGTGCCGGCAAGTCGACCTTCGTGCGCGCCCTGGCCGGCGAACTGGAACCCATGGCCGGTCAGATCACGCGCACACGCAATCTCAGAATCGGCTACTTCGCCCAGCACCAGCTCGAACAACTTGACTCGGCGGCCAGCCCGGTCACGCACCTGCAGCGTATCGCCCCCGACGAGCGCGAGCAGAAGCTCCGCGATTTCCTCGGCGGATTCGATTTTCGCGGCGATATGGCCACCGCTCCGGTCGGCCCCTTCTCCGGCGGCGAGAAAGCTCGGCTGGTGCTCGCCCTGCTGGTCTGGCAGGCGCCCAACCTGCTGCTGCTCGACGAACCCACCAACCACCTCGACCTGGACATGCGCCACGCCCTGACCGTCGCGATGCAGGGCTTCGAGGGCGCCGTGGTGACCGTCTCCCACGACCGCCACCTGCTGCGCAACACCGTCGACGACTACTGGCTGGTCGCCGACGGCGGTGTGCGCCGATTCAAGGGCGACCTCGACGACTACCGGCGCTGGCTGGCCGAGCGCTCAAGCGCAACGGACGGACTCGCTTCCTCGAGTCCGGAGAATCCAACGCCGCACACCGCTGGCGCCCGCAAGGCCAGGCGTCGGGACCAGGCCGCCCGCCGGGCGCGCATCAAACCACTGCAAAACCGCGTCGACAAGCTCGACCGCCAGCTCGAGAAGACCAACCGTGCGCTGGTCGACATCGAGTCCGAACTGGCCGATTCAGGTCTCTACGAAGAAGAACAGGCCGACCGGCTGCAACAGTTGCTGGCGCGCCAGGCCGAGCTCAGACAGACGCTCGAGTCGATCGAGAGTGAGTGGATGGAAGCCGCCGAGGCGCTCGAAGCCGAACGGGCTACCGACTGATTCACGTCAGCCGTCCGGATTCGATCTTGTCGCTCCTTCGCGAATCCTTTATGTTGAACCGTCGTTTCTGAGGGCCCCGACACGTGACCACGCTGCTTGCCATCGGTGACATGCACCTGGGACGCCCGCCCGCGGCGATTCCCGAGGATCTGCGTGGCCGTCGCGGCGAGCTGGGTCCCGAGGTAGCCTGGTCGAGGTCCGTCGACGAGGCGATTCGCCGCCAGGTCGATGCCGTGATCCTGGCCGGCGATCTGGTCGACCACCGCCGGGATTTCTTCGTTGCCTACGGCCAGCTCAAGGCCGGCGTGGAAGAACTCGCCGCGGCCGGCATCCGCATTCTGGCCGTCGCGGGTAACCACGACACCGAAATCCTGCCGCGACTCGCCGGTGAAATCGAGCATCTGGAATTGCTGGGCCCGGACGGACAATGGCAGACGCAAAAAGTCGACAAAGTCACCATCCTGGGCTGGTCCTTTCCGCGCCCGCAGGTTCGCCACAGCCCACTGGAAAGCCTGTCCGTGACGCAGAAGGGCACCGTCATCGGCCTGCTTCACTGCGATCTCGACCAGGTCGACAGCCCCCATGCCCCGGTCAGCCGACGCGAACTCGAGGAGGCTCCGGTGAACGCCTGGCTGCTGGGCCACATTCACCGCCCCGACAATCTCGACGAAGACCGGCCGATCGGCTACCTCGGCTCGATCTCGGCATTGCGCGCATCCGAAACCGGTCAGCGCGGTCCCTGGCTGGTGCAGATCGAGGGCCGGGACATCGCCGTCGACCAACTGCCGCTGGCGCCGCTGCGCTACGAAGCGCTCGACATCGACTGCAGCGAACTCGAAGACGCCGCCGAACTGGGCGAAACGGTGCTGAACGCCGCGCGCGAACGCCTTCGTCCCCTGGCCGAACATGATTGCCCCCCGACGGCGGTCGGTCTGCGCATCACCTTGACGGGACAGACGCCCGCTGCGGCAAGCCTGGGTGCGGCCGCTGCCGAGCTGGCCGCCGATGGTCGTTCCTGGGAAGAGCACGGCATGGCCTGTTTCGTCGACAAGATCGAGTCGCTCGTCGTGCCCAGGCTGGACCTGAAACGCCTGTCGCGCCAGACCGATCCCAGCGGTCTGCTGGCGCGCCGCCTGCTGGCGCTGGAGTCACCCGGGGACGAGGAGTACCAGCGACTCGTCCGCCTGGCGCGGGAATCCATGTCACCGGTGCTGCGCGCCCGCGAGTTCCGCGATCTCGAGAGCGAGCCCGATGACGCTGCCATCGCCGCCTGGCTGCGCCGGGCCGGACGACTCGCCCTGACCCGCCTCGTCGCCCAACGCGAGGAAACGGGATGAAGCTCGAGCGGATCGACATTCGCAGCCTGGCTGGGCTGGAGGGGCCGATCTCGATCCGGTTCGAGCCCGACGCGATCAATTTCATCACCGGCCCCAATGCGTCGGGCAAATCGAGCATCGTGCGCGCGGTGCGCGCCCTGCTCTACCCGGAACTCACGCCCGGTTTCTGTCACATTCATGCACGCTGGCGCGTCGGCGATCACACACTCGAGTGCGAGCGCCACGGCGAGCAGGTCACCTGGCTCGAAGGCACCGAACCCTCCCCGCCACCGTCGCTGCCGGGCAGCGAAAGCATCGGCGCCTACCTGATCAGTTCCGAGGACCTGGCCCGCTTCGGCGACACCGACGCCCATATCGCCGCCCAGATTCGTACGCTGCTGGCCGGCGGCTACGACCTCGACGCCGTCCTTGACGAGCCACCTCTGGCCCGCTCTCCGCGACCGCAGAAGCGGGCCCGGGAACTGGGCGAGCTGAGCCGGGCGATCGAGGACAAGCAGGACGAATACGCCGACCTGCAGGACGAGCTCGACACGCTCGACGCGCTGCAGCGCGAACTCGAGGAAACCGGACTCGCCGCCGATGAGCTGCGCGCCTGCGAGGACGCGCTCGCCCTGGCCGACGCCATCGCCGCCAGGAATGCGCTCGAGAATACGCTCATCGAGGAATTCGCCGGCGGCATGGACCGCCTGCGCGGCGACGAACTGACCCGGCTAGACCAGATCGAGGAGCAGATCGCCCAGCGCCGCAAGGACCTGGGACTGACCGAGGAGGCGCTCAAGGCCGCGGAGGAACGACTGAGCGCCGCCGGCGGCGTCGACCCGCAGCAGCTCGAGGCGGTACAGGCGGAACTGGCCGACCGGCGCGACGAACTGGCCGAAATCGAGCGCAGAATCGATCAGCACGCTGCGGCGATGGACCAGGCCATGCGCCAGCGCAAGACCGCCGGCGAACGCTTCGGAAGCCTGAATGCCGACGCCCAGCCCGAACTACCGCTGGATCAGATCGAGGACTTCGAACGGCAAGTCGATCGCGTGCTCGATCAGCGCGAGAAGGTACGCTCGATCAGCGCCGAACTGGCGCGGCTGCATGTGCCACGATCGAGTACCGCCGAGTCGCCCGAAACCCTGCGCCAGGCTCGCGACGCCCTGGTGGATTGGCTGGAGCACGCCCGCCTGAGCGGCCTGGAAGGTCTACTCTGGGGCGGGCTGACGCTGGCCGGCGCGATGGCCGGCTGGCGCCTGCTCGGACCCCGGGCGATCGAACCTTTTGGCGAACTGGTTCTGCTGGTCCTGCTGGCCGTCGGCGTACCGGCCTTCATGCTCGGTCGCTTCGTCATGCGCTTCAGGTATCTGGGCACCGCACGGACCCGTTTTCTGGAGACCGAGGCGGAGCCACCCCTGGGCTGGAGCGAGGAAGAAGTCGAAACCCGACTCGAGCGGCTCGAGCAGGAACTCGAGTCAGCCAACAGCCGGCAGGTGCAGCACAACCACGCCAGTGAGCTCCGGGAACGGCTCAACGAGGAACGCACACGGCTCGAAGAAGCGCGCGCGAAGCTGCAGGCAACCGCCGATTCCCTGGGCCTGAGGCCGGAAGCGCGGCTGGAGACGAGCTTCCTGCTCTGGGTCCGGCAACTTCACGACTGGCAACAGGCCGACCGCGCGGTGGCGCAATACCAGCACGAACTCGAACACGACCGCGCGGCCCATGCCAAGAGCCGCAACCAGGCGGCTGAACTGCTCAAGCGCTACGGCTTCGACGAAATCGAGAATCTATCGAGTCGCAACCTGGCGAGCGTGCTGCACCAGCTCGCCCCGCGCATGCGCACAAATGCCGAGCTGCACAACGAAATCCAGGGGCACCGCAATCGTCTGGGCGAACTGGAAGCCGACATCGAAATGCTGCAGCAGCGCCACGACCAGGTGTTCGAGCAAGCCGGCATCGAGCCTGGCGCCCGCGACACGCTGATTCAGCGCATCGAACAGCACGAGGAATGGCGTCAACTCGAGCAGCAGCGCCGCGATCGCTCGCTGGAAGTGTCCCGTCTCGAGCAGAAACTCGACGCCGACAAGGAACTGCTCAATCAGGCCCGGGAACAGCAGCGGGAAGCCCTGGCCCAGCGCCGCGAGGCGCTGGCCGAGAAAGCCGAGCGCCGCGACGAACTCAACCGGCATATCGCCACCATCCATACCCGGCACGAGGACCTGGTTCGCCGTCGGGAACTGCAGTCGCTGACCGGCGAATTCGAGCAACAGCGCAAAGCCCTGGCCGACGAGTTCGACCAGCACATGCTTGCCGCCGCCGGGCAGACGCTGATCGAGGACGTGCGCATCGCGCACCAGGCCGACAATGAACCGGCCGCCCTGAGGCGCGCCGCCCACTGGTTCGAGCGCTTCACCCACCACCGGTATCAACTGCGATTTCGCGGCGAACGGTTCGAGGCCTTCGATGCCCGCGCCGATCAGCCGCGCTCGCTGGCCGAGCTTTCCACCGCCACCCGCACCCAACTGCTGCTGGCCGTCAGGCTGGCCTGGATCGAGCAGGCCGAGCGCAATCGAGAACCGCTACCGGTATTCATGGACGAGGTGCTGACCACCTCCGACCCGGACCGTTACCAACTGGTCGTCCAATCGGTACAGGAGATCGCCGCCGGCGGGCGCCAGATGTTCTACCTGACGGCGCAAAGCGACGAGGCCACGGCCTGGGCGGCCTGGGTCGACAAGGGCCCACAGCCGCACACCGTCGACATGGCGGAAGTCCGCCGCGGCCAGATCGAACCGCTGAGGCTGTCCATGCCGGCCGGCGAACGCCGCAAGCGCGAAGTGCCCGAGCCGGGTAAGCGTTCTCCGGAGGATTGGGCGCGCGAGGCCGGCATCGGACCGATCAGGCCCTGGCTGGGAACGGGCATGATCGAGGTGTTCCACCTGCTTCACGACGACCTGGCGCTGGCCGCGCGCCTGATGCGTCTGGAACTGTCGCGCGTGGGCGAGCTGACGGGCTTTCTCGACAGCAGTGACGACAACGAAATGCTCAACGCCGGCGAACATGACATGCTCGAGCGTCGCTGCAACGCCGCGGCCCTGATTCTCGACGACTGGCGCACCCGCCATCACCGACCGGTGGACGCCGGCGCCCTGGCCGCCTTCGGGCAGATCACCGACACTTTCATGCCGCGGGTGCTCGACCTGCTCGAAGAAGTCGATGGCCACCCGCAGGCACTGATCGAAGGCCTGCGCCAGGGCCGCGTCAGCCGATTCCGTACCGACACGACCGACTCACTGGAACAGTGGCTTTCCGACAATCGCTATCTCGCCAGCCGAAGCGAAGCCCCCTCGATCACCGCCGCCGAACTGGCCAGCCGCACTGGCCTGAGCCCGGAAGAAGCCGCCGAATTGCGCGAGTGGATCGTCAGCGCCATCGACGATCCGCTCCCAAACAATACCTAACTAACCGGTAGCGATCGGGGCGAGGTCTGTTGTCGCGACTTCGACGCAGCCGAGGAGCGCAGGGCCAGTCGGAAAAAGCTCCGCCGATGTTTGAGCACTGGGCCGGCAGGCCCAGTGTGAGTTGAGGCGGAGCCCGACTGGCCCGAGCACCACAGGGAACTCAGCCGCGAATCGTTCGCGGCTGAGCAAGTCGCACGAGCGACAACAGGCCTCGCCCCGATCGCGGCCCTACAAATTCCTCCCATAGAACAACTCCTGCATCTCCTTGCGCATGCGCTTTTCAATGCCATTGCGCTCGCGCCTTTCGAGGTCCTCGGCGTTGATGCCGAAAAGGTAGTTGTCCAGGTCGAAGTCCTTCAGCCGCATCTTGGTGTGAAAGAGGTTTTCCTGGTAGACATTGACGTCGATCATCTCGTAGGCCTTCTTCGTGTCCCGGCTGAAGTAGTCCTGGATGGAGGTGATCTTGTGGTCGATGAAATGCTTGCGGCCGCGTACGTCACGGGTAAAACCACGCACCCGGTAATCGACCGTGACGATGTCCGATTCGAAGCTGTGGATGAGGTAGTTGAGCGCCTTCAGCGGCGAGATCACGCCGCAGGTCGCCACGTCGATGTCGGCCCGGAACGTGCAAATGCCGTCGTGTGGATGGCTTTCCGGGTAGGTGTGGACCGTGATGTGAGACTTGTCGAGATGCCCGACCACCGACTCGGGCAACGGACCCGGTACCGCCGAAGCGGCGTCGCCGGCATCGTCGACCGGCTCCTCGGCGATCAACATGGTCACGCTTGCGCCCTGGGGCTCGTAGTCCTGGCGGGCAATGTTGAGAATGTCGGCGCCGATGATGTTCGAGACGTCAGTCAGGATCTGCGTGAGTCGCTCGGCATTGTAGGCCTCGTCGATGTAGGCGATGTAGTCCTCACGCTGTCCCGCCGAGGTTGCGAAACACAGATCGTAGATATTGAAGCTGAGCGCCTTGGTCAGATTGTTGAATCCGTGCAGCTTGATGCGGCGTGAAACCATATTCTAGATATCCTGTACCCGGCGCCGTTTGAAGGGCCGCAATTATCAACCATCGACCAGCCCCGTTTCCACCCCGAAATCCGCTACACTGCCCGACAAGCCGGCACCGCGGGTTTGACGTCCGTCACGAGCCGAGGGCAGAATTGCTGACACGACACCGCGCAGCGGCCCCCAAGTCGGCGCATGAAGCGCGGTCGCTGGAAAGGGAAGCATTCATTACCAAATACCACAAGAAGACGCGATGAGAGATTTCCAGTTCTACCCGATTGACCGAGAGGCCATGGACCGCTTTCTCGCCATCTGTCAGCGCCAGCACTTCCCGGCCAAGACAACCATCATGCGACCGGGCGATGCCAGCGATACCCTGCTGTACATCATCGAGGGATCGGTATCGGTCTCCACCGAAGGCGAGGACGGTCGAGAACTCATTCTCAGCTATCTCAATCCCGGTGACTTCATCGGCGAAATGGGGCTGTTCATGAAGCCGGCGAAGCGCGAGTCGCTGGTGCGGACCCGTAGCAAGTGCGAAGTCGCCGAAGTCTCCTACGAACGTCTCCGCCAGGCCCTGGAAGGCGATTTGCGCGAGCACGCCATCGACATCCTCACGGCCATCGGCTCGAAACTGGCGCAGCGCCTGCTCTACGCCCGCCGCAAGGTTTACCACCTGGCATTTCTCGATACCCAGGGACGGGTCGCAAAAACCCTGATCGATCTGTGCAGCGAGCCGGACGCGATTTCGCACCCGGAGGGTACGCAGATCAAGATCACGCGTCAGGAACTGAGCCGGATCGTGGGTTGCTCACGGGAGATGGCCGGGCGCGTCATGAAGAACCTCGAGGAAGAGGGCATGATTCGGGCTTCCGGCAAGACGGTGGTCGTTATCGGCACTTACAAGGGTGCGCCCGGCTGATTGATGGCGGCTCGCCGCGAAACCACCTGTCGCCGGGCAGGTAGCTTTTTTACTGAATCACCCACACAACAGCGGCTGCAACCGCCGCAACGGCAACGGCCACAGCCACCCAGGGCAACCAGCTGGACTTTCCGCTTTCCGTCGAAGCGGCCTCGTCGGGATCATAGAGACGGAATTCGACGCGGCCGAAGCGGATTCGATCTCCGTTCGAAATGCCCGAACTCGAAATCTTTCGGTCATTGACGAAGGTGCCGTTGGTCGACAGCAGGTTGACGACCCGCCAGCCCGCCGAATCCTTCACAAGGCGGGCATGTTCGGAAGAGACGCTGGAATCCTCGAGGCGGAGATCGCAGTTGTCAGCCCGGCCGACAATGAGGCGTGTTGTGCTCAGCGCGAATGACTGGCCGCTGACAGCGCTGCTCACTCCGGTCAGTTCCGCACGGGAACCCGAACTCGGCTCATCGGAAGTCTCCTGGAGAAGCTGGTTGACTTCATCGCGGCTGAAGACCTGGGTGCCCTGGGGGCCTTGATCCTTGTGGCTTGATCGACCACTTTCACGACTCATGACTGTTCCCTCCGTGTCGTCACCATTCTACCCGGAGCGTCGTCCGAATGGCCACTTCCAACGCGGGCGTTGGGGATGGATCGCTTCCTGCGGTGCCGCCACCACAACGACCGACACGTTATCGTGGGCACCCGAGGCCAGGGCGTCCTGAAGCAGGGTATCGACGAGGCCCTGGGCATCGGTCTCACCCGCCGATCGCACGATGCGTTCCATCTCACCGTCTCCGAGCTCCCCCGACAGCCCGTCGGAGCAAAGAAGAATCATGTCGCCGGGCCGCCACTCGCCTTCGACGATATCGACACGCGGCGCCTCTTCACCGGCCAGTCCGAGGCAATCGGTCAACACATGCCGCTGCGGATGACGGGTTGCCTCATCGGGCGTGAGCGCACCGGAAGCGACCAGGACACCGGCAACATTATGATCGCTCGTGAGCATTTCGAAGCGGTTCTGGCGGGGAGAGATTCTGTACGCGCGGCTATCGCCGACCCAGCAGATCTCGTAATGACGCTTCTGTTCGGCCAGGGCGACAATGGTCGTACCCATGTCGTTGTATTCGGGGTTGTCGAGCTGCTCGGAACGAATCGCCTCGTGAGCCGCCAGGACCGCACCGGCCAGATCGGCACCGCTCGAGATTCGCTCGCGAACCGTATCGCGGGCAATGGTGCTGGCACGTGCACCGCCGGCATGTCCGCCCATGCCGTCTGCCACCAACCACAGACCCAGTTCATCGTCGGCCAGGACGGCATCCTGGTTTTCCCTGCGGACGCGCCCGATATCGCTGACCGAAGCCGAACGCCTGCTCCCCGTCTCTTGCGTGACGCTGCTCATTATGGCTCTATCGCGTAAAATCCCGGGGAATCACGCCCCGTACGCGGGCCGGCCCCTACCGTGTTTTTGGTCAGAATAGCTGATTTTTTCGGGCACGGCGAATCTCCCCTTAATTGGATCAGAGCTTTATTAACGGCATATCCTAATGAATCCGGCCAACAGCGTCCAAGCCAGCGAATGGCGCATCCTCAAATTCGGCGGCAGTTCAGTCGCGCGCCCCGACAACTGGCCCCACATCGTTGAGCAGGTCAGGCTGGCGACCGAGCAGGGGCTCAACGTGGCCGTGGTGGTCTCCGCACTGCGCGGCATTACCGATTTGCTGCAGGCCCATATCGAGACCGCGCAGGCAGGCAACCACGGCGAGTTGTTTGCTGAAGTCGACCGACGCCACCACGACATGCTCACCGCCTGCGGCCTGCCCGAGACGACGCTCGATAAACCGCTGGCCGACCTGCGCCATTTTCTGGCACAGGAATTCGACATCCATTCACCGGCCGACCAGGCCCGGCTGCTTGCCTTCGGAGAGGTGCTCTCCAGCCGCCTGGCGATTGCCCGACTCGGCCTGGACGATGTACCGGCGGCCTGGCTCGACAGCCGCAAGGTCCTGATTACGGACGAACCCAAGGATCGCGGCCGGCGCGCGCGCTATCTTTCCGCACGTTGCCGACCGACAGCCAATCCGGAGCTCGCCGGCGAACTCGCGCAAGAATCGCGGGTATGGGTCATGCCGGGATTCGTGGCCGCCAACCCCGCCGGCGAGACCGTGCTGCTCGGCCGCGGCGGTTCGGATACTTCGGCGACCGTACTCGCCGCGGTGCTGGGCGCGCGCCGGGTGGACATCTTCTCCGACGTGCCCGGCCTGTTTTCAGCCGATCCGCGGCGCGTGTCCGGTGCGCGGCTGCTCAAGCAGGTCGGTTTCCGCGAAGCCCAGGAGCTGGCCGCCATGGGCGCGAAGGCGCTGCATCCGGCGGCGCTGATCCCGGCCCACGAGCAGGGCATCGAGATTCACATGCGCCAGACTGGCCGGCCGGATATCGAGGGGACCGTCATCACGTCGACAGCGCAAGAGCACGGTGCACAGGTCAAGGCCATCGTGCAGCGCAAACCGATCACGCTGATTTCGCTCGAGGACATCGGCATGTGGCAGCAGGTCGGCTTTCTGGCAGCCGTCTTCGATGTCTTCCGGCAGCTCGGGCTGTCCGTCGACCAGGTCTCGACGTCGGAATCCAACGTCACACTCACCCTCGACCCCGGCGCCAACGTGGCCGACCAGGCCGTCCTGGACGAACTGGTGCGGGAGCTCGGCAAGCTGTGCCGAGTCGAAGTCCTGACCGACTGCGCCACTGTCAGCCTGGTGGGGCTGGGTATTCGCACCATCCTGCATCGGCTCGGACCGGCGCTGGAGGTCTTCGAACAACGGCGCATCTTCCAGGTCAGCCAGGCCGCCAACGACCTCAACCTCACGTTCGTGGTCGAATCGCGCCACGCCGAGCGCCTGGTACAGCAGCTTCACCAACAGGTCATCCCCGGCGGCGTCGGCGGCGACTCGGTGTTCGGACCCACCTTCGAACAACTCTTCCGCGACGAAACCGCACCGGTCTACGTTCCGCCCTGGTGGCAACATCGGCGCGACGAACTCCTGCAACTCATGGCCGGACACGGCAGCGCCTACGTCTACGATCTGCCCACAGTGCGCGAAGCCTGCCGCAGGCTCTCCGGACTGCAATCGGTCGATCGCGTGCTCTACTCCATGAAAGCCAATTCGCATCCTCAACTGCTGCGCACCGCCGTAGCCGGCGGACTAGGCGTTGAATGCGTATCCCTGGCGGAAGCCCGCCACGCCCTCGAGCAGGTGCCCGATCTCGAACCCGGCGACATGTTGTTCACGCCCAATTTCGCGCCTCGCGAGGAATACCGCCAGGCGGTCGCGATGGGCCTGCCGCTGACCGTCGACAACATGCACGTACTCGAACACTGGGGACGCGACCTGGCCGGCCAGTCGATCTTCCTGCGCCTGGACCCGGGCTCCGGGCTGGGCCACCACAAGCTGGTGCGCACCGCCGGCAGCAACTCCAAGTTCGGCATCCCGTTGAGCGAACTCGAGCGCGCACAGACCCTGTGCCGCGCCCACGACATCCGCATCCGCGGCCTGCACGCGCACACCGGCTCGGGCATCATGCATCCCGACAACTGGCACCGCAGTCTCGAGACCCTGGGCGAGGCCGCACGCCGCATCGACACCGTCGAAATCATCAATCTCGGCGGCGGCCTGGGCGTACCCGATCGGTCCGACGAACTGCCGCTGGACACGACCGCCATGGACGGCGGCCTGGCCGAACTCAAAAAGCAGTTACCCCGCTCAGTGCAGGTCTGGATCGAGCCGGGTCGCTATGTCGTCTCGCCGGCCGGCGTGCTGCTGGCGCGCGTGACACAGACCAAGGACAAGGACAGCGTGCGCTACGTCGGCGTGGCCACGGGCATGAACTCGCTCATCCGCCCGGCGCTCTACGGCGCATGGCACGAGATCGTCAATCTGAGCCGCTTCGATGAGCCCGGCAGCCACGTCTACAACGTGGTCGGCCCGATCTGCGAGTCGGGCGATATCCTGGGCCTGGACCGCCTGCTGCCGCATTCGAGCGAGGGCGACGTGCTGCTGATCGCCAACACCGGCGCCTACGGGGCGGCCATGGCCTCGCGCTACAACCTGCGCGAACCGGCCGGGGAAATCGTACTCGACTGACGCCGGCTTCAGTCGGCGGGCGTAACCAGCACGGGCATTCGCCAGTAGGTAAGCAGGCGGTCGGCCGCCGGCGAGTTCAGCCAGGCGCCGCCACGCCCGACCACCAGTTCGACGGCTCGCTCCTCGGCCAGAACTCGCAACAATTCCCCGGTACCCGTGGTCTGAAGTGCCCGCAGGCAGCACCTGGGATCTTCCTTTCCGAACAGCCTGGACAAGATCTCGGCGGCGGTCTCTCGAACCTGGGGTGCAAAAAGCGCAACCAGTTCGCGCCCACTCATTCGGGCTCGACCGGCTGCTGCCGTGAGCACCGCCCGGGCCGAATCGCCATCCTCGATAAGGACCGCGATTCGCCCTCGTTGGCGCACGGGGTCGGCGGAACAGATATGCACGGTGCCGACCGATTGACGAGCCAGCTTCATCGCTGTACCACCAAGCCTGCGCCCAAGACGTGCCGACCATCCCACTCTTCCGAGCATCAGCAGGTCTCCGGGACCGGACAATGCAAGCACCTCCTCGACCAGGTGCCCGTGTACCACGACCAGCTCCCAGGCAACGCCAGCCTGGTCGGCCGCGGTCTCGATGGTGCGGCGAATGGAAAGCGGACCACTCTCGCGCCGCCGGTTCAACAGGGTTTCGTCGATGCGCCGAATCGCACCGGAGAGCGCGCCTACCTCGTGGGCGAAGGGAAACCCCGCGCTCCGGGCGCGCTCGGGCTCCTCGACCGAAACCGCCAACAGCGGCGCCTCGTGACGGGCGGCCAGTTCCACTGCCGCTTCCAACGCGTACAGGGCATCGGGGGAGGCATCGATCAGGACGACGACACGGGAAGGCCGGAGCCCGTCGGTCCTGGCGCTATCCGTTCTCTTCCCCATCGCCTTCCCCGTTCGCATCACCCTTGCCGCGGGATTTGCGGGCAATACGTGCAAACTCTTTCAGTCGATCGGCCACCCGACGATTGAAGCTGTCTTCCGGGAAACTGCCATCCTTGTCGAGTTCCCCGGCAGCAAGACCGGTCAAAAGTTCGAGTGCCTCGTCGACGTTGTCGACCGGGTAGATCCGGAACCGACCGTCGGCCACGGCCTCACGCACTTCGGGCTTTACCATCAGGTGCTCCACGTTGGCCGCCGGCACCAGTACGCCGTGACCATCGAGCTCGCCGGCCTGGCAGCAGACGTCGAAGAAACCTTCGACCTTCTCGCTGATGCCGCCAACGGCCTGGACAAGGCCGTGCTGATTGACCGAACCGGTCACCGACAGATGTTGCCGGAGCGGCACGCCGGAAATGGCTGACAGCAACACGCAGCACTCGGCCAGGGAGGCCGAATCACCGTCGACGCCGCCATAGGACTGCTCGAAAACGATGCTACCCGAAAGGGACAACTCGCTCTCGGCCGCATAACGGCTGGCGATAAAGCGCGACAGGATCAGCACACCCTTGCTGTGAATGGGCCCGCCGAGTTCGACCTCGCGCTCGATGTCCACCACCTGCCCGTGACCGGGCCGCGCGGTTGCCGTGATGCGCGACGGGCGGCCGAAACGGAAATCGCCGAGCTGGATAACCGACAACCCGTTGATCTGGGCGACCGTTTCACCACTGGTCGAGACCATGACGGTGCCGCGGCCGATCTGCTCGAGGCTGGCCTGCCGCAGGCGCCCGGCGCGGACGTTTCGCTCATCGATGGCGCGCTGGACGTGTTCGGAAGTGACCACTTGCGACTTCGCTTCATCGGCCCAGTAACCGGCTTCCATGAGTACGTCGCGCAACACCCGGTCGTCGGCGGTGAGCTTGCGCTGGTCGTCCGCCAGGCGGCTGGCATGTTCGATCATCCGCGCCACCGCCGAGCGATCGAGTGGCGACGTTTCCGTCCTTTTGGCCAGCGAGGCGAGCATGCGCGCGTAGAGCATGTGATTGTCCTCGCTGCGCTCGATGTCATCGGCGAAATCCGCTTCCACCTTGAACAGTTCGAGGAAATCCGGATCGTAATGAGCCAGCAGGTAATACAGAAGCCGCTCGCCCACCAGCACGACCTTGACCGAAACCGGCATGTTCTCCGGCTGCAGACTTGCGGTGCTGACCAGACCGTAGAGCCGCTCAAGCGATTCGATGCGCACGTCACCGGAAAACAGGACACGCTTGATGCTTTCCCAGGCCATCGGATGCGAGAGCACCCGCCGGGCGTCGAGAATCAGGTAACCGCCGTTGGCCCGATGCAAGGCACCCGGACGAATCATCGACACGTCGGTATAAAGGGCACCGTTGCGCATCTGGTGTTCGATCCAGCCCACGAGATGATGGTGCGTGGGCAGGTCTTCGTAGATCACCGGTGCGCCCTCGGCCTCAGCATTGTCGACAAGCAGGTTGACGCGAAACCGCTCGAGCAACTCTTCGGGCGGGCCGCTGCCGCGGCGTCCACGCAGCGCTTCGGCATTTTCCACGACGTGCTCGCGGGCCGCATCGAGGTGGGCGATCACGTCGGGCTCGTGCGACCAGTGGTCCTTGAGCTCACGCACCGGCCCGCCCAGGGCGAACAGGATCATTTCCTCATTGAGCTCACGAATGCGGTTGCGAAGCTCCTTGCGCAGTGCGGGTACACGCTGGATTTCCTGCTGGAGCTTCTTCTGCAGTTCGGCCACCTTCTCTTCGATCTTCTCGCGCTCGTCATCCGGCAGCTTTTCGTATTCATCCGGCTCCAGCACCTCCCCGTCTTGCATGGGCGCCAACGTGAATCCACCGGGCGTGGAAATCAGCGCGATGCCGGACTCGTTGGCCTCCTCGCCGATGGAACTGAGACCCTTCTGCTGACGCTGCTCGAACTCGTCCTGGATGTCCTGCATCCGGCTCTGGTATTCCTCGCTTTCGAACACCGCCGCGACACCTGTACGCAATTCCTCGATGAAACCGTCCATGTCACGGCGCAGGCGCCGGCCGTCACCGGCCTTTAGACGGAGGGCGCGTGGGCAGTCCGGCTCCGAGAAGTTGTAGACATAACACCAGTCCGGCGGCGCCGGCTCGTCGGCGGCACGGTTTTCCAGGAATCGACGCACCAGGGCATGCCGGTCGACGCCGCGAGGGCCGAGCACAAACAGATTGAAGCCGTGGTTCCGGATGCCTGTGCCGAAACGCAACGCCTGGAGCAGTCGGTCTTGCCCGACCGGCTCTCCGAGTGGGTCCAGTGCATCGGTGGTTTCGAATTCAAGACTCTTCTCGGAACAACGCCGATAAACCTGGTCAACGCCGAGCGGCTCGATATCAGCCATGCACTATCCCCTGTCTCTGCTTCGAATAGGCCTACTTTAACGTCCCGGCGGCACCGGTGCGCGAAGAAAGATCAAAAACCGGGCACTGAAATTGCTGCTATATTTATTTATAGTATTGGCATGAGATATCACAGGAAGACAAAAGGCCGGGGTGCCGCGACCAACCCGAAATCCCGTTTCTCGATGCACCGAGTCGAATCCCTCGACGATGGCTGGACGCGGGAGCTGGAAGAGCTGCCCGCCCTCCGGACCACGGTAAGGGCCGAACGAGCCCGCTCGATCATCTCGCGCAACGGCTCGCCCGACGTCCCATTCGAGCAATCGATCAACCCCTATCGCGGCTGCGAGCACGGCTGCGTGTACTGCTTCGCCCGACCCTCGCACAGCTACCTGGATCTCTCCCCCGGGCTGGACTTCGAAACCCGGCTGTTTCACAAGGAAAACGCGGTCGAACTGCTCGAGGCCGAGCTCAGGAAACCCGGCTACCACTGCCGCCCGATCGTGCTCGGCATCAATACCGACGCCTACCAGCCGATCGAGCGCGAGTTGCGCCTGACCCGCCGGCTGCTGGAGCTGCTGGTCGAATACCGCCACCCGGTCAGCATCCTGACCAAGGGCGTGACCATCTTGCGCGACCTCGACGTGCTGTCCGATCTCGCCCGCGACAACCTCGTATCGGTCTCGGTCAGCATCACTACCCTGGACAACGACCTCAAGCGAACGCTCGAACCGCGCACGGCCTCGCCGAACGCAAGACTTCGAATCCTTTCGGAGTTGCGCGACATCGATATCCATCCGGGCGTGATGTTTGCGCCCGTGATTCCTGCCATCAACGACCGCGAGATCGAGGCCATCCTGAAAGCTTCGGCCGACGCCGGGGCGACAAGAGCCGGCTACGTGGTGCTGCGCCTGCCGCACGAACTCAAGGACTTGTTCCGCGAGTGGCTAGGCGCTCATTACCCGGAGCGCGCCGACCACGTCATGAGCCTGGTAAGGCAACTGCACGGCGGACATGACTACGACCCGACCTGGGGCCGGCGCCAGACGGGAGCCGGCCAGGTCGCCGAACTGATCGCCAACCGTTTCCGGGTCGCGCGCAGGCGCCACGGCCTGGACCGCGACGACCGGCCGCCGCTGAATACCGAACTGTTCCGAGCGCCCACGAGAAGCGGCGATCAGATGGGTCTATGGACGGAGTGAGCGGCTACCAGTCGATCGGCCGGCGCTTGCGAAAGAAACCGCCGGTCGGGCCGTCATCGGGCAGCGTGGCCAGCCAGATCGGGGTATCGGCGCCCTGCTGGACCGAATTCGGCGCCTGATCCCCGCCCATATCGGTGCGCACCCAGCCGGGGCAAGCGGAATTGACCTTCACTTTCTCGCCCAGGGCCTGCGCTGCCTTGACCGTCAGGGCATTGAGCCCGGCCTTGCTGATGGCGTAAGCCGGCGGGCCTTCCAGGTTCTCCGCGAAGGCGCCCCAGCCAGAGGTCATGTTGACGATGCGCCCACAACCACGCTCCTTCATGGGCACGCCCAACACCTGGATCAATTCGAATGCGGCGATAAGGTGCACCTGCAGTGAGTGGACGAAGTCGGCCAGCCCCAGCTGCTCGAAGTCGTCCTTGACCAGCACACCGGCATTGTTGACCAGGATATCGATCGGTCCGTAATGATCGGCCAGCTGGTTCGCCGTTTCACTGATCACGCCGGGCTCGCTCAGATCCAGCGCAACCCCGGTCGCCGAGCCATCGATCTGGCCGACAGCCTCCTGCGCTTTGTCGACGCTACGGGCGCCGGCCAGCACGTGGATGTCGCGTTCGGCCAGACCGCGGGCAATAGCGAGGCCAATGCCCCGATTGGCCCCGGTCACCAGTGCGGTTCGTCGCTGCTCGGTCATGCGATTCTCCAGGTTCAAGCCGCCTTTATTAACCCGGCGGCAATATAGATTGCATTCAGGGCTTCAAGAATGGCTCGAATCAAGGCGTCGCTCGCCGGGAAGGGTGATTTCCTTGGCAAGAGCGACAACGCCGAGTCGGGCCATTATTGAAGCCCCTAACTTATTGATGTTGCATGACAGGCCGCGCTGTGCCTCCCGACAGACGGCGTTAGCGAAACTTGCTGTAGGAGTGCTACAGCGGCGTTTCGCTGCCTTGCTGTCGAAAGGCACAGCGCGGCTGAATGTAATCTACATTGCCGCCGGGTTAATAGTGTCCGACCAGCGCCGACAGGTAATCGTTCGGCTCGACCAGCTCGAAGCCCGGGGTTGCGGTCACGAAATGCCGCAGCCAGTAGCTGTGACCCGAACCGTAGACGACCAACACGCGCTCACCCGGCTCCACCACCGTCATAAGCTTGGCAAAAATGCGGGCATTGCGTTCGTAGTAGCGGGCATTGAGCAGGGCCCCGGGCTGGCGGTCCGCATCGCCGACGTCGAGCATGCCGTAGTAGCCGATACCCTGCATCTGCTCGATCATCGCGGGCTGGTTGATCCAGTGCAGGGCGTTGCCGATATGTCCTTCGGCATGCAGCCGACCGACGGTCTGCACATAGGACGACCCCATGCGGTTCATCGCCTCGATGGCGGCCATCTGGTCGTTTGCCTCGGCGAACTCGGCGACCTGGTCGAAGGGATAGTAATCCTTCTCCTCGTCCTTCTCGTCGATCCCGTAGACGTGCTCATGATCCAGCCTGTGCGCCAGGCGAAAGCCGATCTGCACGCGCTCGTTGCGAGTCTCCTCGAGTACTTCCGGCTCGAATTCCGAATACGCCGCAAGCGAAAGATCCTCGCGTTGGGACACAGCCTCGACGGCGACCCGGTCGGGGCCGAAGGCGGCGAGCATCGTCGCGATATCCTCGAGCTGGCGCTGCCGCGACTCGGAAGTGACGTCGTCGACTTCAACGTTGTGCAGGTCCAGCCCGGGATTGGCGAGGTGGTAAGTACCCAGAACCATGATTTGCACATCGCGGGCAAGCGCCGAAGCAGCCACGGCCAAGAGAAGTCCCCCCAGCACGGGCATCCATGATTTTCGAATGAGTTGCATGTATAACCTCCAAAAATTCGAGTTGTGCCCATCTCATGGGCAACCTTGCCTGGTCCAGCTTGCGCGCTTCATCTTGCTTCTCGGGCCAGGCACGCCGGTCCGGGCGTACCGCTATGCCAATTCCGGCAGCCAGTGCCCGAGTCAAGATCATTGCGGATTCCCCAGATAGGGGGCGCGATTGGCTGCCACTTCAGCGACCATCTCCGCCGGCAGAGGAAGATTCCTGGCCAAGGTGCTGGCCCTCGGCTTCAACTTGCCCGGCGACACCCAGTCGCTGCCGAAAACCACGCGGTCTACACCCAACCGCTTGATTGCCCGGGCGGAGCGCCGATTGATCTTGCGAACCTGTTCGAGATATTCATCCTTGCCATTGGCGCGCGACTCAGGGATGACGGTCTCGGACATATCGAAAAGCAGACCGTCAAACGAACCATCATCGTCCTGCTCCATCGCCGCCGCAAAGGTGTCGACCACCTCTAGGGTAGCTTCATCCATACCACTCCAGCCGGCCAAATGGGCTACCTGGATCACGACATCCGGTGCGCGTGCAAGGACCTGCTCAATGAAGATGCGGGCATCGTGCGCGCCATACGCACCATTCCGGGTACGCAGATGGATAATAATCGGCTGGCCCAAATCGTTGGCCCTGGCAAAAACTCGCCCGAGCTGCACGACATGCTCCGGATTGCGGAGGTCCACGTCAGAGTTGGCCAAGTGCAGTTTCAAACCGGTGAGGTGCTCACTCTCGGCACATCGCGAGATCTCGTCGAGCGCATATTCCGCGAGTGGGTTGACGCTGTAAAACCCGGCAAGCCGTTCGGGATAGCGGGCCACCTGGCTCGCCACGTAATCGTTTTCCGCCCGGACCCGACCGTACTCGTCATCTAAATCCAGCTCCGGCATGCCGAACATGTAGGCATTGGACAGGATGGTCGCCTGCTCCAGCCCAGCACGGTCCATTGATTCGACGACTTGATCGGCCGTTACCGGGCTGGCTTCATCGGACGGTTTACCAGCCACTTCGCGAGCCTGCTGTAAAACTCTGCCGCCGTCAGCGCTGTGTATGTGCATGTGGTGGTCTGCAGCCGGCGTCGGCAAAGCAAGCGCCTGGCCGCCACAAAGCAAAATGGGAAGTAGCAAGAAATTGATGATTTTTTTCATTTCCCTGAAAGTTCCGATTGAAGCGCATGTACGAGGCTAGAGGTCAGCAATTCCCGCATCAATGCCCCAATAGTCATGCATCGAAAATCGTTGTGCTTGTGCGGTGTTCTGTTCTGCAATCAAGAACTGGAATTGGCAGCCAGTTTAGCGCTCGTCCCGCTTGTGCCCTTGAACCGCGCCTTCGATCAAGGCTATTCTCCACGGGTAGATTCCGTTTCCAATCTGTCGTCAAGAAGCAGCCAAGAGGGAGCGCTTCATGAACCAGCCTGAATCAGCCGGCCAGATGTCGGCGACTTCAACCACCATTGAATTCCGCGGCGGCAAGGCGCTGAGCGCCCTGCCCATCGTCTTCTTCATTGCCTGGGCCATTTTCCAGTCGGGCGTTCTCGCCATCGGCGACACCGCCGGACTGATCGCCGGCATGCTGATCGGCCTGATCATCGGCATGCTGTTCGTCAAGGGGCCGTGGAAAACCTACGCCGACGCCATTTTCGAAGGCATGGCACAACCGGTCGCGGTCACCGCCATCGTGGCCTGGCTGTGGGCCGGCATGTTTTCGGCCACGCTACAGGTCGGCGGCTTCGTCGACGGACTGGGCTGGCTCGCCCAGGTGACCGGCGTCGGACCGACGCTGTTTCCGGCCATCACCTTCATCCTGGCCGGCCTGCTGGCCACCGGCATCGGCACCGGCTACGGCACCGTCATCGCATTCGTGGCCCTGTTCTTCCCGGCCGGCGTCGCACTGGGAGCGGATCCGGTGTTGATGCTCGGCGCCATCCTTTCGGGGGCGGTCTTCGGCGATAACCTGGCGCCGGTTTCCGACACCACCATCGTCAGCGCCGTCACCCAGGATTCGGACGTCGGCGGCGTGGTCGCCAGCCGTTTCAAGTACGCCATTACCGCGGCAATTCTTGCCCTGATCGCCTACATCGTGGCCGCCGGCATGACGCCCGCAAGCAATATCGACGCCAGTGCGCGCGCGCTGTTCGCCGAAACCAGCAATCCCGTCGGCCTGCTCCACCTGCTATCGATGGGCACGGTGATCTTCACCGCCATCGCCGGGCGCCACATCATCGAGGCCATTTCCTGGGGCCTGATCGTGGCGGTCGTGCTCAACGTGGTCTTCGGCCTGGCGCCGGGCAGCGACATGCTGGTATTCAACGTACCCGAAGGCAGCTGGGCGGCCGAGACGTTCTCCGGCTGGCCGCTGATCGCCACGGCCGAGTCGGCCAGCGTGGGCGGCAGCATCTACGACGGCGCCTTCGGTTTCGTGACATTGAGCGTGCTGATCCTGCTGGTGATCGCCGGGGCACAGATCATGATTCGCGGCGGCGGCTTCCAGGCCATGCAGGACTGGCTGCTGCGCTCGGTGGCCAAAACCGTGCGCTCGGCCGAGCTCACCATGGTCACCGTCACCGCCGGCATCAACGCCGCCGTGACCATCAACACCGCGGCCGAGATCGCGATCGCGCCCTACATCGCCAAGATCGGCAAGAAGTTCAATATCAACGGCTACCGGCGCGCCAATATCCTCGACGCCAACACCTCGGCCCTGGGCTACATCTTCCCGTGGTCGGGTGGTGTCCTCGTCGCCTTCACCCAGATGAACGAGCTGGTCGACGTCTACCCGTGGTTCACGCAGGAAATGGTCGTCAGCCCCGTGGCCGCATGGCCGTGGGTGTTCCATGGCTGGCTGCTGGTGTTCATCTTCCTGTTCGCCGCCATCACCGGTTTCGGCCGTGAATACACCTCCGACCGCCTCAGCAAGGGAGCGAACACGATATGAGCCTGTTCAAGACCTGGAGATTCCGCAGCAACCACCCGACCTTCGAGGCGGGCGAGGAAATCAACGCCTACCTGACCACCCTCGACGCCGACACCGGCCGGGCCGAGGCGCGCATCGGCGACTCCGTCCTGGAAGTCAGTGGCGCCAAACCGGAGCAGCTCGACAAGCTCGTGATGCTCAAGGTGCAATCGTTCGATGCACAAAGCCATCGAGGGCAGGCGCAGATCATCGATTGAGGCGCAGCTGAAACGACTATGCGTGCACCTGACGACGTATGAGGCCGCCCAGCCAGGCCACGGACGCCGGGTAGTCCCGCGTCGACAAGACGAACTCCTGGCCCCGAAAGGCGGACTGTAGCTGTGTTATGCCTTGGTGGGTCTGCCAACGGCCGGGATGCTCGTGGTAGCTCAGCGCGGCGCGGCCGGGCCCCGGGTGCAGCCAGGTGGGAACGCGCCACAGCGTTGGCCGCGGAGAGCCTCGGCGCGTGAGCCTTAATGCGCGACGATAGCGACTGAAGACGCCGCTGCCCGGCAACGGTGCCTTTGTCCCAAACCCGGTCAGTCGATCGCGCGCCAGGTAGAGCACGTTGTTGCGGTTACCGTCATGGTGCAAGTGCGGATGATCCGCGGCCCAGCCTCGAATGTCATCCGGGCAATCAGCCACCGGCACCACCCGGTCGACCTGCATCCATCCCCAGATCAGATGCTGGCGCGGCGCCCGAGAGTCGAACACCAGCCGGCCGCGGTGCCAGCGGGTCTGCTGAAACAGCCCGAAGAACACGAACACGTCACCCGGCCCCACGCCCCGGTTGCGCAAATGCCCCTGGGCCGCGCCCTCCTGGCCGAATATCGGCTGCCAGGCCGGCGGCCTCGGGCGGTCGGCTGCAATCAGATCGGGATCGAGATGACCACGCGAATTGCGCCGGATACGTCCACCGGTCAGATTCGAGACGAGCGTGCCGATATCCCGCTCCTCGCCACCGATCTCGCCATAGCGCACCGGCGAAAGCGGATCGGGAATCGGCAGCGATACGATGCGCCCGTCCGGCAGGATCGGGCTGGGCACGCCGCCGGCCGTCGAATCAAAACCCTTGCGGCTGAGGATGATCTTCATCTGACTGGCCGGTACTGGATTGAATGCCATATTGGACATGCGGAAATTGTATTCAATGAAGATGCAACGAAGCTTCCAGGATTACTCCGACCGAATCCAAACGATTGCGCCATAATGGTGCGCCAGTGATTTTCACGAGGAAGCACCGTCCATGAGCAACGCCTACCAGGCGTCCGATATCGAAGTCCTCCAGGGCCTGGAGCCGGTCCGGCGCCGGCCCGGCATGTACACCGACACCACCCGGCCCAACCACCTGGTCGCCGAGGTGGTCGACAACGCCGTCGACGAGGCCCTGGCCGGCTACGCGAAGCTCATCGAGGTCGTTCTCCACGAGGACGGCTCGGTCGAGGTCACCGACGATGGCCGCGGCATGCCGGTCGACCCACACCCGGAGCACAAGCTGCCGGGCGTGGAACTGATCCTCAGCCGCCTGCACGCCGGCGGCAAGTTCTCGGGCAAGAACTACAAATTCTCCGGCGGCCTGCACGGCGTGGGCGTATCGGTGGTCAACGCCCTGTCGAAGAAGCTGGTCTGCCGCATCAAGCGCAATGGCGAGGAACACGAGATCGTCTTTGCAGGCGGCGAAACCGAAACGCCGCTGACCGTGATCAATTCGGTCGGGAAGCGCAACACCGGCACGAAAGTTCATTTCTGGCCCGACCCGCAATACTTCGACTCGCCCAACATCTCGCGCCCGCGGCTCAAGCACCTGCTCAAGGCCAAGGCCATTCTCTGCCCCGGGCTGGAAGTCCGGCTCGACGACCGTGCCAATGATGAAACCGAGACCTGGCAGTTCGAAGACGGCCTGACCGACTACCTGACCGAAAGCCTCGAGGGCCTCGAGTGCGTGCCCGAAAAGCCCTTCACGGGCGAGTTCTCCGGTGCCGACCAGGAAGCCGAGTGGGCGCTGACCTGGGTGCCCGAGGGCGAGCTGACCCAGGAGTCCTACGTCAACCTGATTCCCACGCCCGCCGGCGGCACGCATACCAACGGCCTGCGCACGGGGTTGATCGAGGCACTGCGCGAGTTCTGCGAGA
This sequence comes from Wenzhouxiangella sp. 15190, assembly GCF_003417465.1. GTDB lineage: Bacteria > Pseudomonadota > Gammaproteobacteria > Xanthomonadales > Wenzhouxiangellaceae > Wenzhouxiangella. The sequence continues at coordinate 151,025 of NZ_QVMV01000007.1, read as the reverse complement.
TCCGCAGTCTAATGCCGCGCGGCGTCAAGCTTGCGCCCGAGGATATCTGGGAACGGCTGAACTTCCTGCTGTCGATCAAGCTCGACGACCCGCAGTTCTCCGGCCAGACCAAGGAGCGGCTGAGTTCGCGTTCGGCCGCCAGCTTCGTCTCCGGCGTGGTCAAGGACGCTTTCGCGCTGTGGCTGAACAAGCACGTGACCGACGGCGAGGCGATCGCCAAGCTGGCCATCGACAACGCCCTCAAACGCCAGAAAGCGCGCAAGAAGGTCGCGCGGCGCAAGGTGACCCAGGGGCCCGCCCTGCCCGGCAAACTGGCCGACTGTGCTTCCACCGACCTGGAAGAAACCGAACTGTTTCTCGTCGAGGGCGACTCGGCCGGCGGCAGCGCCAAGCAGGCACGCAACCGAGAGTACCAGGCGATCATGCCGCTCCGGGGCAAGATCCTCAACACCTGGGAGACCGACCCGGCCCAGGTGCTGCAGTCGCAGGAAGTCCATGACCTGGCGATTGCGATCGGCGTCGATCCCAGCTCAGACGACCTGAGCAAGCTCCGTTACGGCAAGGTCATTATCCTGGCCGACGCCGACTCGGACGGCCTGCATATCGCCACCCTGCTTTCGGCCCTGTTCCTCAAGCACTTCCGCCCGCTGGTCGACGCAGGTCGCGTGTTCGTGGCCATGCCGCCGCTGTTTCGCATCGACGTCGGCAAGCAGACCCACTACGCGCTCGACCACGAAGAACGCCAGGGCATCTTCGCCCTGATCGAGGCCGAAAAGCTCAAGGGCAAGGTCACCGAAACCCGCTTCAAGGGCCTGGGCGAGATGAGCCCCCTGCAGCTGCGCGAAACCACCATCGATCCCGACACCCGCCGCCTCCTGCAATTGACCGTCGACGACCCGGCCGTAACCGACGCGCTGATGGACATGCTGCTGGGCAAGAAGCGCGCGTCAGACCGCCGTGCCTGGCTGGAGGAAAAGGGCAACCTGGCCGAGATCGAAGTCTGAGCCTTGACGAACTACTGACGCCGGATCTGATCCAATGCGGATATGAAGTCTCGGATCCGCAATCGTTCGCGCAGGCGCCTGCTGGGTTTGGCGGCCGGTTCGCTGCCGCTGTTCTGGCTGGGCGGCCTGCCCACTCGCAGTTTCGCAGGAGAGACCATGACTTCGATGCCAATGTCGTTCGAACCGCTCGATTTGGGTGACGCGCGCTGGCGCGAGATTCTCGACAACGATGAGTACCGCGTTTTGCGCCGCGAAAGCACCGAACGCGCCGGGAGCAGCCCGCTCAACGAAGAGAAACGCGCCGGCACCTACATTTGCGCCGGCTGTTTCCTGCCGCTGTTCTCCAGCGAGCACAAGTACGAGTCCGGCACCGGCTGGCCCAGTTTCTACCAGCCGATCCACCCCGACCATATCGATACCAGGAAGGACTTCCGGCTGATCTGGCCGCGCACCGAGTACCACTGCGCCCGCTGCGGCGGCCACCAGGGCCATGTCTTCGACGACGGCCCCGAGCCGACCGGACAGCGCTGGTGCAACAACGGCGCGGCGCTGGAATTCGTGCCGGAAGGTGAAGATCTTCCGGACCTGAGGAGATCATGAACCTCGCCCGCTTCCCCGCCCTGACCGCGATCATCATCGCTGGAGCGCTTTACGCCGGCTCGGCCTTCACTCAGCAAGACGACGAGCTCGAGCATGCCACCTTCGCCGGCGGTTGTTTCTGGTGCATGGAACCGCCTTACGACCAGGTCGACGGCGTCGTCGAGACGATCTCGGGGTTTAGCGGCGGACACGTCGCCGACCCCAGCTACCAGCAGGTCGTACAGGGCGGCACCGGGCATCTGGAGGTCGTCCAGGTGATCTACGACCCGAAGCAGGTCGATTACCAACAGCTGCTGGACATCTACTGGCCCAACGTCGATCCCTTCGACGGCGGCGGCCAGTTCTGCGACCGTGGCGAGAGCTATCGCCCGGCCATCTTCGTGCACGACGAGCGCCAGGAGCGGCTTGCGCGGCAGAGTCTCGAAACTCAGCAGGCGCGGTTCGACCGGCCCATCGAGGTCACCATCGAACCGTTCGAGGCCTTCTACCCGGCCGAGGACTACCACCAGAACTACTACCGGGAAAACGCCGTCCGCTACAAGTACTATCGCTGGCGCTGCGGGCGCGACGAGCGGCTCGAGGAAGTCTGGGGCGACGAGGCCGACGGCTGAAGCACTCGACTCGAAGAGCCAGAGCGCAACCGTGACTTTTGTCACACTCGATTCCCCGGCCCTTGCGGCATGATGGTCGACCAGGCGTTACAACCCTTAATTGACGGAGCATCCCCATGCAGCAACTTGCGTGTCACTGCAGACGAATTCTTTTTGCCCTGATCCTGGCCCTGCCTGTACTTGCCGCCGCCCAGGCGGTAGACATCGAGCGCGCAGCCAGCGTCGAAGGCATCACCGAGTACCGCCTCGACAACGGTATGAAGGTTCTGTTGATGCCCGATCGGAGTCGTTCCACGGCGACCATCAACATCACCTACTTCGTCGGCTCCAAGCACGAAAGCTACGGCGAGACCGGTATGGCCCACCTGCTCGAGCACATGCTGTTCTACGGCACCCCCGACCACGAGGACATCAAGGCCGAAATCTCCGAGCGCGGCGGCCAGGCCAACGGCACCACCTCGTTCGATCGCACCAATTACTTCCAGACCCTGCCAGCCGGCGAGGAGAACCTCGAGTGGGCGATCACCATGGAAGCCGACCGCATGGTCAACTCGACCATCTCCGCAGAGGATCTGGAGTCGGAAATGACGGTGGTGCGCAACGAGTTCGAGATCGGCGAAACCAACCCGATCGGCGTACTGTTCCAGCGCGTACTAGCCGCCGCCTACCAGTGGCACGGCTATGGCCGCTCGACCATCGGCGCGCGCGCCGATATCGAGAACGTGCCGGTCGAGCGCCTGCAGGACTTCTACCGTCGCTACTACCAGCCCGACAATGCCGTGCTCATCCTGTCGGGCAATTACGACACTGACCGCGCACTCGAACTCATCAATCGGGAGTTCGGGCAGATCGCAGCGCCGGAGCGCACCGGCGACATGAAGCTCTGGCCGACCTACACCCGCGAACCCGTACAGGACGGCCAGCGCACGGTCACCGTGCGGCGTTCGGGCGAATTCCAGGCCCTGCTCGGCAGCTGGCACGTGCCCGCGGCCTCGCACGAGGACTTCGCCGCCGTCCAGGTACTGGCGCATCTGCTCGGTGACTCGCCTTCGGGTCGCCTGCACAAGGCCCTGGTGGACAACAAGCTGGCCAGCCAGGTGGGCGCCTTCTCCCGCGCGCTCGGCGAACCCTCGTTCCTGGCCCTGTTCGCCCAGGTCGACAAGGAACAGGATCTGGACGAAACCCGCCGCGAAATGCTGGCGGCTGTAGAGGCCCTCGAGGAATCGCCGCCCACGCAGGAGGAAGTCGATCGGGCCATCAACGCCCTGACCCGCAACATCGAGCAGACGCTCAACGATACCAATCGTGTGGGCATCCAGCTCAGCGAGTGGGAAGCCGCCGGCGACTGGCGCCTGATGTTTCTCAACCGCGACCGCATCGAGGCGGTCACCGTCGCCGACGTCATTCGCGTCGCCAACCGTTATCTCACACGCGACAACCGCACCATCGGCCAATTCATTCCCGAAAGCGAACCCGAACGCGCCGTGATCCCGGCCGAGCCCGATCCGCAAGTCCTGCTGGCCGACTACACCGGCCGCGAGGACCGCGAAGCGGGCGAGGCCTTCGATCCCACGCCCGAGAATATCGAGGATCGCGTCGTGCGTTTCGAGCTGGCCAACGGCGCGAAAGTCGCCCTGCTGCCCAAAGAGACACGCGGCGACCGCGTCCAGGGGCAGATCTCCATGCGCCTGGGCACGCTCGAATCACTCTCTGGTCTCGGCGGCGTACCGGCCTTCACGGGCAGCATGCTCATGCGCGGCACCGCCAATCGCACGCGCCAGGAAATCCGCGACCGGGTCAATGCCCTGCAATCGAGCTTGAGCGTCAGTGGCAGCAATCTGGTGAATGCCCGGATGGAAACCCGGCGCGACAATCTCGACGAGATACTCGACATCGTCGCCGACGTGCTGCAGAACCCGAGCTTCGACGATTCCGAGATCGATGAACTGCGTCGCCAGCAGCTCACGCAGCTCGACCAGCAGCGCGATCAGCCGATCGCCGTTGCATCGCGCATGCTCAACCGCCACAACACGCCGTTGCCGCCGGAGCATCCCGACTACGTGCCCGACTTCGATGAATCCGAGGCTCGCCTGCGTGCCATCGAGCGCGAGCAGCTGGTCAATTTCCATGCCGCCCACTACGGCTTCGGCCCGGGCACGACAATCAGCCTGGTCGGGGATTTCGATCCGCAGGCAGTACGCGAACGCCTCGAAGTCCTGTTCAACGACTTCACGCCCGAAATCGGATTCGAACGCATCGCGCGCGACTATCGCGACATCGAACCAGCCAGCATGGAATACCAGCTCGACGACAAGGCCAATGCCGGCCTGATCGGAGGCCACCCGATCCGGATGCGTGACGACCACCCCGACTATCCGGCCGTCTCCCTGGCCGGTCATCTGCTCGGCGGCGGTTTCCTGAGCTCGCGCCTGGCCGATCGCATCCGCGATACCGAGGGCCTGAGCTACGGCGTGGGCGGCGGGTTCAACGCCCACAGCATCGACGAGCGCGGCAGCTTCTTCGTCTACGCCATGTATGCGCCGGAAAACCGGAAGCGGCTGGTCGAAGTGTTGTTCGAGGAATTCGACGACGCCGTCGAGAACGGCTTCGGTGAAGAGGAAGTGGCCCAGGGTCGCCGCGGCTACCTTCAGCAGCTCGAGCTGAAACGCAGCGAGGACGCCCAGTTGATGTCACTGCTCAACAATTACCTCTACCTCGATCGCGACATGTATCACCGCGCCGAGTTCGAGCAGGCCGTCAGCGAGCTCACCGCCGAGGACGTGACCGAGGCCGTACGCGAGCATCTCCGGCCGGATCGGCTCAGCCATGTCGTGGCCGGTGATTTCGAAGACGAATCTGAAGACGAACCGACGTCCGACGCGGACAATTGACCCCGGCCCCGCCGGTGCCCGCTCCTCCAGCAGGCGCCGGCGGGGTATGATGCGCGGCATCATGTTTCGCCGCACGATTCTTCCGCGCCTGATCTACGGCGTTTATCGCATCTGGAGCGCGACCTGGCGGTTGCGTCGCCACGAACCGCGGGCTCTGACCGAACGCCTCGAGAGCGGGCAACCCTTCGTGGTCGCCATGTGGCACGGCGACGAACTGGGCCTCGTGTGCTTCGGCCGCTTCTACCATCTCGCCGTGATGGCATCCCGGAGCAAGGACGGCGAACTGCTCGATTACGTCCTGCGCAAGTCCGGCTTCGCCACGACCCGGGGCTCTTCCAGCCGCGGCGGCTCGCGCGCCCTGCGTGGCCTGATGCGCCTGGCACGCCAGGGCTGGTCGCCGGTGATTGCCGTCGACGGACCGCGCGGGCCGGTGCACAAGGCCAAACCCGGTGTGCTGGAGCTCGCCCGGGTCACCGGCCTGCCGGTCTTTCCCTGCGCCATGGCTTGCAGCCGGCATATTCCGCTGCACCGGTCCTGGGACCTGACGGACCTGCCGATCCCGTTCGCGAAGGTTCTCATCTACTGGGGTGACCCGATCGTCGTCGACCGCGAAGGCGACGCCCGTTCGCCACAGATGACGCAATACCTCGAAGATGCCATCAACCGCTGCCGGCGCGAATCGCGGGAAATGCTGCCGGACATTGATTGACCGGCCATGGGGCGCCTGTTTCTCCAATCGCAATGGCGGCTTCTGCGCCTGGGCGCACACGCGCTCTGGCCACCGGCCAACGGCATGGGGCGTCGTTCGCTTCGCCGTGCCCTGATCATTCTGGCGCTCATCCCCGGACTATTCCTGCTCAATCTCTATCACTGGCTCGGCCTGGCGCTCGACGAGATCCTGTTTCGCGGCTACCGGAAGGTATCGGTGGAGCGACCGCTGTTCGTCGTGGGCGTACCCCGCAGCGGCACGACCTTTCTTCACGGTGTGCTGGCCGAAGACGAACGCACCACCACTTTTTCGACCTGGGAGTGCTTCTTCGCCCTGTCGGTGACGTGGCGCAAACTGTGGCGCGGGGTCGGCCGCCTCGACGCGGGCGTGGGCCGCCCTCTGGGCCGGCTGGTCGGCTTCCTCATCCGCCGACTGACGGGCGGCTTCGAGGACACCCACCCGGTGCGCCTCGACCAGCCCGAGGAAGATTTCTTCTGCCTGCTGCCGCCGATGACCTGTTTCGTGCTGGTCGTGCTGTTTCCGGACAGTCCGGACCTGTGGCGCATGGCCCGGCTTGATATCGATGACGATGCCCACTTTCGGCGAAGACAGCTCGACTACTACCACCGCGCCGTTCAACGTCACCTGTATGTACACGGGCAGGAACACCGTTTCCTGTCGAAGAACGCATCCTTCGCCGGCATGGTCGGCAGCCTGTCGCAAACCTTTCCCGATGCTCGATTCATCGTCTGCCTGCGCGAACCCGAACGCGCGCTTTCCTCGCAACTGAGCACCCTGTCCGACTCACTGCGGTTGTTCGCCAGCGATGGCGCGCCGCAGCGCTTTAACGAGCATTTCGTCGAACTGTTCGCCTTCTACTTCGACAACCTGTTCGAGCAGGCCGAGCGCCTGCCGGCCGAGCGTATCGTCCTGCTCAACAACGTCGAAATCCGGTCGCATCTTGAAGCGGCCGTCACGCAGACCCTGGATCGGCTCCAGCTCGACCCCGCTCCGTCGTTTGCAAAAAGGCTGCAAGACCGTGCGCACGAGTCGCGGCAGCACCGCTCAGCGCACAAACACGAGCTCAGCGACAGCAACCTGGACCCGGCATGGCTGAAAGAGCGGTTTGCCGATATCCTTGCCCGTCATGACTTCAGCCGTGACCGATTCGCCTCCCGTGACTGACGCCCGCCGACTGCGCGTGCTGATCTGCTGCGACGCGGCGATCGAGCGCAACGGCGTGGGTTCCTACTACGGCGACCTGATCGAGCAAATCAGCGACTCGGTCGAAGCCATCGAACTGATCGCACCCGAGCACGGCCCGAAACCCCTGGTGAGCTTTCCGTTGCCGGGCGACAGAACCCAGCGCGCCGCGCTTCCGGCCGGCTGGCGAATGGCCCGCGTCTTCGACGAGCTCGAACCCCATGTCGTCATCATCGCCACGCCCGGCCCCTACGGCATGACCGGGGCCCGCCTGGCGCGACGCCGCGGCATTCCGTTCATCTACGGCTTTCACACGCATTTCGAGGCGCTCAGCGAACTCTACTGGGGCCGGCTGATGACGGCCGTGGCCACCCGCTACCTTGAATCGCGCAACCGCAAGCTGTTTGAACGCGCCGCCCTGACGCTGGCCCATTCCGACAGCATGGTGGCGCTTGCCAGGAAGCTGGGCGCGCGCCGTGCCGAACTGGCGGCCACCCTGTTGCCCGGGCGCTTCGACCGCTCGCCGGAACCGAAGTCCGGCCCGGTGGAAAGGATCATCTTCGTCGGCCGCCTGGCCGCCGAAAAACGCATCGATCGCCTGCTCGATGCCGCGGCCAGGCGTCCCGGCCTCACGTTCGGCTTCGCCGGCCAGGGCCCGCTCACCGAGACTGTCGCAGCCGCCGCGCGCGATTACGAAAACATCCGCCACCTTGGCTGGGTCCGGCGAGAATCGATACCGGACTTGCTGGCCGAACACGACGCACTGGTCCTGCCGTCGGACGTCGAATCCTTTGGCACGGTGGCGCTGGAAGCCATCGCCTGCGCCCGGCCCGCGCTGGTTTCGACGCACTGCGGCATCGGCGAATGGCCACAACTCGATCCGGTGCTGTATCGCTTCGACCCGGACGAGCCCGACGCCATGGTGCATGCCCTGGATGCCCTGATCGAATTGCCGGAGGAAGCGCGGCGCGCGCGGGCCGAACAAGGCGTGGCCGCCTACGCCGCCATCCGTGACGAAGGGCGGCGGGCGTGGCTCGAGACCCTTGTCGAGGTGGCCCGTGCGGCCTGATATCTCCATACACGACGTCATGCCCGAAACCCTCGACCGGGTGGCCGAGCAGCTCGACCTCATCGAGCGTCACTGTCCGGGCCCGGTGACGCTGCTGGTCGTGCCCGGTAAGGAATGGACAGATTCGGACCTGGATCGCTTGCGTGCCTGGGCAGCGGATGGTCATCCGCTCGCCGGCCACGGCTGGACACACCGCGCACGCCACATCCGCGGACTCAAACACCGCCTGCACAGCCTGTTCATCTCGCGCGACTGTGCCGAGCACCTGGCCTTGTCTCCCTCCGAAATCGTCGACCTGATGACGCGCAACCGACAGTGGTTCACTGACCACCACCTGCCGGCACCGGAACTCTACGTGCCCCCGGCCTGGGCGCTCGGCCCGGTGAGCGCGACGGAGCTACGCCCGACGGGATTCGAGCGGGTGGAAACGATCAGCGGCCATCTGGACCTTGCCACGGGCCGATTCCAGCGCAGCGCCCTGATCGGCTTCGAGGCCGCCAGCGCCTGGCAGATGCCGGCGCTGAAGATTTCCAATGCACTCAACCGACTGCTGGCCGTTCGGTGGCCGCTTCGTATCGCACTGCACCCCAACGACCACCGGCTACCCCTGGCCGCCGACCTTCACCGATGGCTGATACGCTCAGCAAGTTTCAATGACTGATGGCCGCGGCGCGGCGTCAATCCACTCGCCAGGGTTCGGGTTCGTGAAAATAGAAGCCCTGCGCGTATTGCACGCCCAATTCTTCAAGCCGCTCGAGTATCTCGCGACTGCTGACATGCTCGGCCACCGTGGGGATGCCAATAATCTCCCCGACTCGGTGAATCGCCTCAACCATGGCCAGGTCGATACGTCCTTCGGCAATGTCCTTGACCAGTTCACCGTCGATCTTCAGGTAGTCCACCGGCAGTGTCTTGAGATAGCCGAAGGACGAAAGGCCGCTACCAAAATCGTCGAGCATCACCTTGATACCCAGCGCACGTACCGAGCGCATGAACTCGAGCGCCCGCTCCAGGCTGAGGATGGCGCTGCTTTCGGTGACCTCGAAAGCAATGGCCCGGGGTGGAACGCCCGTCCGCTGCAACTCATCGGCGACGAATTCAGAGAATGACGACTCTCCCAGGGAGCTTCCGGAAAGATTGATCGAGTAACGCTGGCCTTCCCGGTGCCGGCCCGCGTCAATTCTCCGGCAAATACCTTCGAGGACGTGCGACACCACCCAGCGGTCAATCGACGACATCATGTTGTAACGTTCGGCACCCGGGATGAAGCGGGCGGGGGGAACCACTTCACCCCATCGATCCTTCATGCGAAGCAGAATCTCGCAGTGTTCTTCATCGGAATCCCTTTGCAGGGATTCGATTCGCTGGTAGTAGAGTTCGAAACGATTCTCGCGCAGCGCGTCGGTAATTTCCGCCGCAGCATCGATTTCCAACTGGTGCCGGCTCAGGTGGGAGTCATCAAAGTGATAGACCTGCAGGCGGTTGCGGCCCTGGTTCTTGGCAGAATAGCAAGCTTGGTCGGCCGCCATGAGAATTTCGGCGACGCCGGAATGTGCGGAAACATCCACCACTCTGATGGAGATTCCGATGGTGAACGAACGCCCTTCCCAGGCAAAAGCGAAATCGTTGACCATCCGGAGAACTTTCTGACTGACCTCCTCGGCCTTCGGAAGAGAGCAGCCATGCAGAATCAGGCCGAACTCGTCACCACCCAGTCGTGCCAGCGTATCCGAGCTTCGCGCCAGGCTCTTCAAGGCGGCACCAAGCTGCCGCAGCAGTTCATCGCCCGCATGATGACCGCAGGTATCGTTGACCACCTTGAACTGATCGAGATCCATATAGAGCAATGCATGCGAGTCACCCATTGACTCGCGTCGCGCCAACAACTCGCCCAGCACTTGCTCGAATTTACGCCGGTTGTAGAGTCCGGTCAGCTCGTCATGTGCGGCCTGGTAGGCCATTTCCTGGTTGATCCGGTGGCGTTCGCTGACATCTGTCATCGTCCCGATCATGCGGTAGGCCTTGCCTTCATCGTCGGCCAGGAACGTGCCATTGTCTTCGGCGTGGAAATACTCACCCGCCCCGGTGCAAAAGCGGTACTCGACGTGATAGGGGCTGCCCTCCTTCTCGGCCTTTTCCAGCAGGGTCACCGCTGCGTCACGATCATCGGGGTGAATGCGATCCATCCACTCGTCGATATTGACAGTTTCGAGCTCTTCAGGCGTCTGGCCAGTCACGCGCTGTATCGCCCCCGACCACTGAATCACGCCCGTGTGCAGATCATAGTCGTAAATGAGCTGCCCGATGCTCTCGGCCATCAGGCGGTATCGCTCCTCGCTCTCACGCAGTGCCGCCTCGGCATGAACCCGCTGCGTCACGTCCCGGACCAGGCCGCGGAAACCGGCCGGCTCCCCATTGCCGGAACGGAGCAGGGAAACGGAAGCCTCGAGATGGAGATTCGAACCGTCCCTGGCCTGGGCTTCCCAGGAGAACCCAGGAACTGAGTTGCCGCTTTCGTAGACCTCGTTGAAGATCTCGTAAACGCGTTCTGTAGTCTCGGCGGATGTGAAGTCCCGGAAGGTGATCGCCCTGAATTCACCCGCCTCGTAGCCAAGCATCCGTGGAAGCGCTTCGTTGAAGAACAGAAAATTTCCAGCCAGATCGACTTCGAAGTATCCATCTTCGATGGTATCGATGATGCTGCGGTACTTGTCTTCACTCTGCCGAAGCATCTCTTCTTGCAGCTTCTGTTGAGTGATATCCCGGTAAATACCGTAAACCGCGGCTTGCCCCTCTCCCACCATGACCGGGTGACCGAGAATCGATACGTAGATCATGCTGCCGTCCTTCCGGAAGCGCATGGTCTCCACCTGAATCGACTCGTGGTCCAGGACAGCGCGGGTCAGATTGCTGGCCTCCTCGCTCAGAGATGCGTCGACGATCAGGCTGTTGACCGACCGACCGACAACTTCCTCCTTGGCGTAGCCGAACATCTCCAGGAATCGTGAATTGACCCGAACGACGCGATCTCGGTTATCGAGGAGGACAATTCCTTCGGGAGAGCTTTCAAACAACCTTCGAAAAAGCGCCTGCTCCAATTCAGGATCGGCGCCTTCAGCCCGAAGCGCACTGAAGATGTCGTGGTTGGCAATGGAGTCCGTCATTTCGGTAACCTGGTCGTCAGTATCGACGCCACCGATCACCCCCTCCCCCGAAAAGATGGCACTTTGATGCATCATCATAGCCGCTAACGGGCAGTCTGCGCCAATCCCGACCAACTGGCAACTGGAAAACTACACCGCCACCCACCCTTGCGAATTGCTCCCTAGGAACGTGGACGATCGACTAAACTGCGTAATCATGAAAATCGCAAGCTGGAACCTCAACTCGCTCAAGGTGCGCCTGCCGCAGGTGCTGGACTGGATGGAACACCAGCGCCCGGACGTGCTCGGACTGCAGGAAACCAAGCTGACCGACGAGAACTTCCCGGTCGAGGCCATCGAGGAAGCCGGTTATCACGTCGCCTACGCCGGCCAGCCCACCTACAACGGCGTCGCGCTGATCGCCCGCGAACAGCCTCTGGACGTGATCACCGAAATTCCGGGTTTCCCCGATGAGCAAAGGCGCGTGATCGCCGGCACCGTCGGCAACGTGCGCGTCATCAATCTCTACGTGGTCAACGGCAAGGAAGTCGGCTCCGACAAGTACGACTACAAGCTCGCCTGGCTGGAGGCGGTACGCAAATGGATCGCCGACGAGCTAACCCGCCATGACAAGCTGGTGGTGATGGGCGACTTCAATATCGCCCCCGATGATCGCGACGTGCACGACCCCGAAGCCTGGCACGAGAAGATCCTCTGCTCGACGCCCGAGCGCGAAGCGCTCAAGGCCATGCTCGATCTCGGCCTGCACGACAGCTTCCGCCTGTTCGAGCAGCCTGAAGCCACATTCTCATGGTGGGACTACCGCGCGGCGGCCTTTCGCCGAGGCCTGGGCCTGCGCATCGACCTGGTGCTTTGCTCCGACGCCCTGAAGATGGCCTGCACCACCAGTTATGTCGACAAGGAACCGCGCAAGAACGAACGGCCCAGCGATCATGCACCCGTGGTGGCCGAGTTTTCTCTTTGACGGGCAACCGAGAGACATCACACCCGGGTGGTGCTAGACTTTTCGCACTGCCTCCGGCGGTTACCCGAAAAGATAATCGAAAAAAGGGGGAACATCAGCATGACGTTTCGTATCGTACCGGCACTGCTGCCGGTCCTCGCCGCCGCTACGCTCGCGGGTAGCGCCCAGGCTGCCACGCTTCACCAGATCGACTTCCACTTCGAAATGACCCGCAACGGTCAGCCCGTGCCGCACTCGGAACAAGGCACGAGCAGGGCTTCACCGTCCGACATCACTGAGGCGGTGAGCTTCATGGTTTCGGCAGAAACGACACAAGAGTTCCCGAGTTTTACCATCACGGGGACGAGCTTTATGAGCGGCGTTTGGGAGGTTCAGCCTGAAGCAGGTGAATCCGAGGGCGACCCCGTTTGTTATCAGTACAGCCACGTCGCTGAAATTTCGGCCGAGAGTTCGGGTCAGGCAACGGCGGGGGTCATCATCGGCGGCGGCGACCTCTCCGCCGATGCACAGGCAGACGAGGATGCCGGAACCTTTAGCTACGACGTCAACGTGGCCGGGGCCGGCGGGATCGATGTAGAAGGTGTCAACGTACTTTCTTTCGGTCCAACGGAAATCGCCAGTGGCGAGGCAGCAGATTTTTCCGACTCCGGTACTTTTCTGACCGCCATTGGTGAATCCTTCTCACTCCAGGGGTCCATGGCGGCCGCTGGGGCGGGTGTGCATCCGGGCAGCGCGGTGGTGCAGGCTGCATCGGAATTCAATATCGCCGAGACCGAGCTGGCGGATTGCTTCCCGGCGGTCGACCTGTCCCCGAATCCGGTCAATTTCAACGATCAGGAGGTGGGCATGAACAGCGATCCCCTGAGTGTCACGCTTGAAAACACCGGCCATGCCGACCTCGACGTCGGCAGCATCACCTCGCCCACCGCGCCATTCGCCGCGGCCGGCGGCACCTGCGGAAATGCACCGTTCACGCTGACCCCGGGCGCCACCTGCACGCTCGACTACAGCTTCAGCCCCACCACGACCGGAGCCGCCTCCCAGTCGATCACGTTGGACAGCAACGCCCTGGATGCACCGCATCAACTCGAGCTGCAAGGCAACGGCACCCAGGCGGAAACCGTCCTCAGCCTCGGCGATGTCGATTTCGGGGAGCACGCATTCGGCACTTCGAGTGAAACCCGGTCGATCGCGATCAGCAATGGCGGAGACGCCGATCTGGTCATCGACGGCATCGACAATCCCGAACCGCCGTTCGAGATCACCGGCGGCAGCTGTCACCCGCTACCGGCCACAATCACACCCGGGGAAAGCTGCACGATCGAGGCAAGGATGACGCCGACATCATGGTCCGGATCGTTCACTGGCGAGATTCTGATCTTCAGCAATTCGCCTTCCAGTCCGGATCGTGTCGGCCTGCGCGGCACCAGTCCGGCGCCGCTTCCGGTGCCCACGCTGGGCCTTCCCGCCGCAGTGCTTCTGATCCTGTCGATCCTTGCGATCACACGGCGATCGAATCGACAGCACGCAAGCGGCTAACCCGGGCGAAAACGCCGAACCGCACCCCCACAGGCGGCCGGTGATCAAGCGGCGGTGGTGGCAGAACTCTAACCGCCGCCGCGCGTCTGGCAGGATTACTGGCCAGTTCTCGTAGACAGAGCAAGCCCGAAAAATCGAACAGGCCAACACGGCGTCAGTCGCAATTGCTGACGCCGTCATACGCACGGCGCTCTGATTGCGCCGACGCCAAGCCTGATTCAAAGGAGACAAAGTGCCACGACCCGTCCAGACGATCCGCACCGCACGACCCGCAATCCTGACGCTCCTGTTTCTCTTGCTCTCGAGCGCTTTCACCGCCACCGCTTCGGCCCAGGCTTTTGCCTTCACTGTTACCAGTACCGACGATGACGGTGATGCAGACCTCAATGACGGCGCCTGCGTGGATCAGTCCGGCGAGTGCACCCTGCGCGCCGCGATCGAGCAGGCCAACGCCCTGATTGGCGGCACAGCGATCATTGACTTCGACCTCAGCGGCGCACCGCCGTTCATCATCGACTCCCACGCCGGCTCTCTGCATATCCAGCGCGACGACGTGCTGATCGACGGAAGCAGCCAGTCGACTGCCCCCAACCCGGAGATCGAAATCAGGGGGCCGGGAATTACCGGCTCGAGTCATGACGGATTTCATATTGAAGGCGACAACAACGAGATTCGAGGTCTCTCGATCATCGAATTCGATGGCGACGGCATTTTTATCGACGGCAGCGTCAACATCGTGACCGAAAACCTCATCGGGGTCGACACGGCGGGCAATCGGGCCGGCAACGGCGGCAACGGCATTCGCTTGACTGAAGGCAGCAGTTACAATCGAATCGGCGAGCCGGGCCAAGGCAATGTCATCTCCGACAATTCCCAGCGAGGCATTGCCATCGGCCTCGGCGGAGCCGACATGAACACCATCCAGTCGAACATTATCGGCGCCGCCCCGGACGGCAAGACCGCAATGGGCAACTTCATGGAAGGAATACTCGTCAATCAGGGCAACGGCAATATCATCGGCGGCGATCGCACCCAGAACGAAGGCAACCTGATCGTCGACAACGGTCGGCGCGGCATTCTTGCCACGTCCTCGGACGAAACCAGCATCCGGGGCAACCTGGTCGGCGTCAATGCCGACGGCGACGCCATGGGCAACGACGGACCGGGGATCGAGGTAAGGTGGACAAACCTGAGTCAGGTTGGCGAAGCGCCGCCGGAAGAAATGGGTAATGTGGTGGCCGACAACAACGGGGCCGGCGTCCTGCTGGAGGGCTCGGGATCCACCGGCAACATCATCGCGGCAAATGAACTCGGCGGCATTGACCTCAGCGGCGGCCCCCTGATCATCCACGCCAATGACGGACCGGGCATGGTCGATCATGGCACAAAGACCACCATCGGCGGCAACGGCTCTGATGACGGCAACCAGTTCTGGTCCCGGGGCATGGAATTGCACGGCAAAGATGGTTTCGCGAGCAACAACAACATCACCGCCTGCGACAACACCGGCATCTACATCACCGGCTCGGAATACGGCATCGGCAGCTCGTCAGCGTTGACCCAGAACATCATCAACGCATGCGACGGCCCGGCAATCTCGATCGTCGGCAGTGGCGCGATCGAGAACCGTATCGAGCGCAACAGTATGCAAAACAATGATGGTCCCGGAATCGACCTGGGTAACGACGGAGTCGACGAAAACGATCCCGGCGACGACGATACCGGACCGAACAACCGCCAGAATTCCCCCGAGCTGATCACTGCCGATTACGACTTTGAACAGGATGAACTGACTGTCACCTTCAAGGTCGACAGCACGACGGGCAATTCGGCTTACGATCTGAAAATCGATTTCTACCGGGACAATAGTTCAACCACCGAACGCCAGAGCCTCGGCTGGCTCGGATCGGCGCTTTACGAGAACACTGACGCTCAGTCCGAGGTGACCGTTACCGTCTCGGGACTACCCACGATCTACCAAGAGGGCGAAGTCATCGCCACTGCGACCGACGCTGACGGCAATACCTCGGAGTTTTCCAATGCCCTGCGCTACGGGGGGATCTTCGATGATCGATTCGAGCAGGATTGATCGCCCGGAGCACCCAGGCGATACGCCGTCTCAGCCCAGTATCGCCTGCGCTCCGCCTTCCAGATTGTAGACCTGCGTGTATCCCTGCTTGCGATAGTGCTCGGCATACTGCTGCGAGGTCTGGCCGACGTTACACACGAACACCAGCGGCTGGTTGGGATCGCCGTCCTTGAGCTTGGCCATGAGGTCGGCATCGAGGGGCTCGGCGAAGTCGATCGGCTTTTCGGCGCGGTCGGCCTCGTTGCGGGTATCGATCACCAGGATACGTTCGCCTGAATTGATCCGTTCCTGAAGTTCGGCCGGCGTCATCTGCTTGACCGGCGCCGGGGCGCCCGGCAGGTCGAGCTTGAGGCCCTCACCCTGGACGGTTTCCACCCAGTCGACGGTCGCACCCTTGGCGCGCTGAGCGCTGGCGAGGTCCATCAGCACGGTGATGCCGTTCGACTCGGTCTCGATTTCGGTACCCTGCTTCGGCCCGACCTGGAACTGGGCATCCCAGCCCGAATCGATGGCAAAGTGCAGATGGTTGCCCGGATAGGCCTCGAGAAACTCACGGATCTTCTCGGCCGCCTTGTCGGTGATGGTGATCTCCGGCGGGGTGCGATCGGGCTTTTCCAGCCCGAACATTTCGTGCAGCTCGCCGGTGTTGAACATCTCGCCGATGATGTCGTTGCCGCCGACCAGTTCGCCATCGATATACAGCTGCGGAATGGTCGGCCAGTCGCCGTAGGCCTTGATGCCTTCGCGGATGCTTTCATCCTCGAGTACGTTGTAGCTGGCGTAGTCACCTTCCAGCAACTGGTCGAGAATACCGGCGGTGCGGGCCGAAAACCCGCATTGCGGCATTTTCGGCGTGCCCTTCATGTAGAGCACCACGCGGTGGGAGGCAATCTGCGATTCGATCTTTTCGCGTACGGCGGAGTCTAGAGACATGCGTGCAAGATCCTGCTTGAGTGAGTTTCGATATTGATTGTTGGGCTTTCAGAGGCCACTATCAAGGCAAATGCGGTAATCCCGACGCATCAGAACATCGAACACGGTATCCTATTGGGTTCCCCGAACATACGCTGACGTATGCCCCCTGGCGGGGCAACGTGGCCGGAGACTTGCTTGAAGACACTGCATCATCCTGATTTCGAAAAAGATTCCTGTGGATTCGGGCTGATCGCCCGGCTGGATGATGCCGCCCGTCACGATACCGTGGCCGATGCGGTCCAGGCCCTCGTGCGCCTGACGCACCGTGGGGCGGTGGCGCCCGACGGCAAGACCGGCGACGGCTGCGGTCTGCTGCTGAAGATGCCGACCGCATTCCTGCGGGCGGTCGCCGAGGAGGAAGGAATCGAGCTGGGCGAGCGATTCGCCGTCGGCACGATCTTTCTCGACCATCACGACGAGCGAACCGCCGACCAGCGGGCCGTCCTTGAAAACGAAATCAAGGCCCGCGGGCTGGCTGTGGCCGGATGGCGGCGCGTGCCGGTCGACCCGGAAGCTTGCGGGGAAACCGCCCGCGCGACACTGCCGCGCATCGAGCAGATATTTGCAACCCCGCCCGATACCGTCGACGACGATGACTTCGAACGTCGGCTCTTGCTGGCACGCCGTCGCTGTGAGCAGTCCTCCGGCGACAAGCCGGACTACATCGCCAGCCTGTCGGCCCGGACGATCAGCTACAAGGGCATGGTCATGCCCGAATACCTGGCCACCTTCTACCCGGACCTGGCCGACGAGCGCATGGCCACTTCGGTGGCGGTATTCCACCAGCGATTCTCGACCAATACCCTGCCGAAATGGTCGCTGGCGCAGCCGTTTCGGATGCTGGCGCACAACGGCGAGATCAACACCATCCGTGGCAACCGCCACTGGACGCGGGCCAGGCGCAAGCTGCTGGCCTCACCGCTGCTGACCGAACTGGGCGAGATCGACCCGCCGGTGGGCATGCAGGGTTCGGATTCCAGCTCGCTCGACAACATGCTCGAACTGCTGGTTGCCGGCGGCATGAATATGCCCCAGGCGGTGCGCATCCTGATTCCGCCGGCCTGGCAAACCGACGACAACCTCGACGCCGACCTCAGGGCCTTCCACGAATTCTTCGCCTTCCACCAGGAGGCCTGGGATGGCCCGGCCGGCTTGGTGATGTGCGACGGCCGGCACGCGGTGTGCGCGCTCGACCGCAACGGGCTGAGGCCCGCACGCTGGACGAAGACCACCGACAATCGCCTGATCGTCGCTTCCGAGACCGGCGTGGTCGACGTGCCGATCGAACAGGTCGCCGCGCGTGGTCGCCTGGGGCCGGGACAGATCCTGGTCGCGGACCTGGCCACCGGCGAGCTGCTCGATCATCGCGGCGTCGACGAGCAGCTCAAGAATCTGCATCCATGGCAGGACTGGCTGAAATCGGGCGTGAAGTATCTCGACTCGGAGCTGGTCGACGTGCACATGGCCGCCGAGCCTTTCGATACAGACACCCTGGCCAGCTACCAGAAGATGTTCAATTTCTCGCGCGAGGAGCGGCGCGAGGTCGTGGCGGTACTGGCCAACACCCAGGCCGAGGCGGTGGGCTCGATGGGCGACGACACGCCCATGCCCGTTCTCTCGACCAAGGTACGCTCGCTGTTCGACTGCTTCCGCCAGCAGTTCGCCCAGGTGACCAATCCCGCGATCGACAGCCTGCGCGAGAAGATCGTGATGTCGCTCGAGACCGGTATCGGCCGCAAGGGCAATGTATTCGAGCCCGGTCCCGAACTCGCCGATCGCGTGGTGCTCAACTCGCCGGTGCTGTCGCAGAGAAAGCTTCGGCAGCTGGTCAATACGCCGCAATTCGGGCTGTCCTCGGAGTTTCTGGACCTCAACGTGCCGGCCGACCAGCCGCTCGACGAGGCATTGCGCGATCTGTGCCGCCAGGCCGAGGAAGCGGTCGAAAACGGCACCCTGATCCTGCTGATCTCGGACCGTTATCTCAAGAAGGACCATCTCCCGATCCACGCCCTGCTGGCCACCGGCGCGATCCATCATCACCTGCTCGAGACGGGCCAGCGCCCGCTGTGCAACCTGATCGTTGAAACCGCCACGGCCCGGGACCCGCATCACTTCGCCTGCCTGATCGGCTTCGGCGCAACGGCCGTCTATCCCTATCTCGTCTATCAGACCCTGCAGGCGATGGCCAACGCCGGCGAATTCGAGCATCCCCGGGATGAAGCCCTGCAACTCGGCCGCGCCTACCGCCGCGGCATCCGCAAGGGCCTCTACAAGATTCTGTCGAAGATGGGGATCTCGACCGTCGGCTCCTACCGCGGCGCGCAATTGTTCGAGATCGTCGGCCTGGCCGACGAGGTGGTCGATCTGTGTTTCCCCGGCGCGGTCAGCCGTATCCAGGGTGCGACCTTCACCGACCTGCACGACGACCAGCGCAAACTCGCGCGCTGGGCCTGGGAGAAACGCGTGCCGATCGAGCACGGCGGCCTCTACCGCTACGTCGACCACGGCGAGTATCACGCCTGGAATCCCGACGTGGTCACCGCCCTGCACCGCGCCACCCAGAACACCGATCGCGCCGCCTGGGATGAATACACCCACCTGGTCAACAGTCGCGAGCCGGCGACCCTGCGCGACCTGCTCAGGATCACCAGCCCCAATGAGTCGATCGAACTCGACGCGGTCGAGCCCGTCGAGTCGATCTTCAAGCGCTTCGATTCGGCCGGCATGAGCCTCGGCGCCCTGTCACCGGAGGCGCACGAAGCCATCGCGATCGCCATGAACCGGATCGGGGCGCGCTCGAACTCCGGCGAAGGCGGCGAGGATCCGCTGCGCTACGGCACCGAAAAGCGCTCCAAGATCAAGCAGATCGCCTCGGGCCGTTTCGGCGTGACGCCGGAGTATTTGATCAACGCCGAGGTCATCCAGATCAAGATCGCCCAGGGCGCCAAGCCCGGCGAGGGCGGCCAGCTACCCGGCCACAAGGTCGACAAACTGATCGCCCGGCTGCGCTATGCCACGCCCGGCGTGGGCCTGATCTCGCCACCCCCGCACCACGATATCTATTCCATCGAGGATCTGGCGCAGCTGATCTTCGACCTCAAGCAGGTCAATCCGAAAGCACTGGTCTCGGTCAAGCTCGTCTCCGAGCCGGGCATCGGCACGGTCGCCGCCGGCGTGGTCAAGGCCTATGCCGACTTGATCACCGTCTCCGGCTACGACGGCGGTACCGGCGCGAGTCCGCTGACTTCGGTGAAATACGCCGGCGCGCCCTGGGAGCTGGGCCTGTCGGAAGTCCGCCAGGTCCTGATGGCCAACGACCTCAGGGGCCAGGTGCGCATCCAGGCCGACGGCGGCCTCAAGACCGCCGTGGACGTGGTCAAGGCCGCCATCCTGGGGGCCGAGAGCTTCGGCTTCGGCACGGCGCCGATGATCGCCATCGGCTGCAAGTACCTGCGCATCTGCCATCTCAACAACTGCGCCACGGGTGTGGCCACGCAGCACGAGGTGCTGCGCAAGAAGCATTTCATCGGCCTGCCCGAGATGGTGGTCAACTTCTTCCGCTTCATCGCCGAGGACGTCAGGGCCATCCTGGCCGAACTGGGCGTGACGAAACTGGAGGACCTGATCGGCCGCACCGAGTACCTGGAACGCATCGAGGGGCTGACCGAGCGACAGAACCGTCTCGATCTCTCGCCGCTGCTGGCCGAAACCGGCCTGGAATCCGGCGCCGAGCGCTTCTGTGTCGCCGAACGCAACCCGCCGCACGACAAGGGCGAGCTGGCGCGGAGAATCGAGGACGATACCGCCGAGGCGGTCAAAAACCAGGCGGGCGGGCGTTTCGAATACGCCATCCGCAACAGTGATCGTTCGATCGGCGCACGCCTTTCCGGCTTTATCGCCCGCCATCACGGTAATCAGGGCATGGCCGATTCGCCCCTCAACCTGGATTTCACCGGTACGGCCGGGCAGAGTTTCGGCGCCTTCAATGCCGGCGGCCTCGAACTGACGCTCACCGGCGAGGCCAACGATTACGTCGGCAAGGGCATGACCGGGGGGCGCATCGTGCTGCGGGTGCCTTCAGGCATCCAATACACCGCCTGCGAAACACCCGTCATGGGCAACACCTGCCTGTACGGCGCCACCGGCGGCGAACTGTTCGCCGAAGGCACCGCCGGCGAGCGCTTCGCCGTACGCAACTCAGGCTGCGTGGCCGTCATCGAGGGCGCCGGCGACCACTGCTGCGAATACATGACCGGTGGCATGGTGGTGGTGCTGGGCAGGACCGGCATCAACTTCGGCGCCGGCATGACCGGCGGTTTCGCCTACGTGCTCGATCTCGACCGCGGCTTCGTCGATCGCTACAACCACGAACTGATCGATATCCACCACATCGCGCCCGAAAGCATGGAAAACCACGTCCATCACCTTCGCAACCTGATCATGCGCCACCAGGAACTGACCGGTAGCCGGCACGCCGCCGAAGTCCTCGACGATTTCCGTCGCATGCTGCCCAAGTTCTGGCTGGTCAAGCCCAAGGCCGCCGACCTCGACGACCTGATCGCCTCACTCAGGAACGCAGCATGATGGTCATGTGTGTGTGTAAAAACATCTGTAACCACGGAATACACGGAAGAACACGGAATGTATATAAGTTTGGTCGAGGCGGGCCACTAGCTGAACGCGAAACTTGGGTCATAAAAACAGTTTCCTTGTTGCCTGATCTCTTTCCGTGTCATTCCGTGCCTTCCGTGGTTCCAGAAAAACTGAGCCAAAGTCAGCCCCTATCCCTATGAAAAAGCCGAGCAACCTGCATTTTCTCGAAAGCCCGCGCACCAACCCGGAAGAGGTGCCGATCCCGATTCGCGTACGCGAGTGGGGCGAGATTTACGGGCAGTACGACGAAGACGGCGCCGAAGACCAGTCGGCGCGCTGCATCGACTGCGGCAACCCCTATTGCGAGTGGAAGTGCCCGGTGCACAACTACATTCCCGACTGGCTGCGCCTGGTCCGCCAAGGGCGCCTGTTCGAGGCGGCCGACCTGTGTCACCAGACCAATGCCCTGCCGGAAATGTGCGGCCGGATCTGCCCGCAGGATCGTCTGTGCGAGGGCGCCTGCACGCTCAACGACGGCCTGGGCGCGGTCACCATCGGCTCGGTCGAGAAATACATCACCGACGAAGCCGTCAAGCAGGGCTGGCGACCGGATCTGTCCCACGTTCAGCCCACGGGCAGGAAAGTCGCGGTCATCGGCGCCGGGCCAGCCGGCCTGGGCTGCGCCGACCGCCTGGTGCGCCACGGCGTCGAGGCGCATGTCTTCGACAAGTACCCGCGCATCGGCGGCCTGCTGACTTACGGCATCCCGCCCTTCAAGCTCGAAAAGCACGTGGTCGAAACGCGCCGGGAAATCATGGAAGGCATGGGCATTCACTTTCATCTCGGCCAGGAAGTGGGCAAGGACATTTCGCTCGATGAACTGCTCGATCAATACGATGCCGTCTTTCTCGGGATGGGCACCTACAAGTACGTCGACGGCCGCCTGGAAAACCAGGACCTGCCCGGCGTGATTGCTTCCCTGCCCTACCTGATCGGCAACATCGGACAGGTGCTCGAAGAACCGATGGAAGGCTTCGACTACGTCAACCTCAAGGATCGGCGCGTGGTCGTGCTCGGCGGTGGCGATACCGCCATGGACTGCGTGCGCACCGCCATCCGCCAGGGCGCGCGCGAAGTCACCTGCGCCTACCGCCGCGACGAACAGAACATGCCCGGCAGCCGGCGCGAAGTGAAGAACGCCAAGGACGAAGGCGTGAACTTCCTGTTCAACCGCCAGCCGGTGGGCATCGTCGGTGATGACAAGGCCGAAGGCGTCAAACTCGTCGAGACACAGCTCGGCGAGCCCGACGAAGCCGGCCGCCGCCGCCCCGAACCCGTTCCCGGCAGCGAACAGGTCATCGAAGCCGACACGGTCATCATCGCCTTCGGCTTCCGTCCCAATCCTCCGGAATGGCTTACGTCCGCCGGTGTGGAAACGCACGATGACGGCCGCCTGGTCGTGGCAGCCAACGGCCGCGGCGAATACCAGACTTCCCATGAAAAGATCTATGCCGGCGGCGACATGGTGCGCGGCGCCGACCTGGTCGTCACCGCCGTCTACGAGGGTCGCGAAGCCGCCCAGAGCATCCTCGACAACCTGGGCGTCGAAGCACCCACGGCCCAGCACGAGACGGCTGCCGCGGTGGCGGGTTAGAAAGGCTAACCGCCGCCCTCCCGGGATTCGTCACCGTTGTTCCCGTTGCCGTTGTCCTTGTCCTCGAGGACCGGATCATCGGCTCGGTCGCCCGGCGCATCGACGGGAATCGGTTCGTCCTCCCAGGCTTCGGCGTCGGGCTCTTCGTCGAGATACTGGCGCAGCCGGTGCTGGCGTGAACGTTCATTCTCGAACTGGATTTCCAGGGTGAAGGTCAGGCGCCAGTCGCTGCGGCGTTCGCCGGTATCGAAGTCCTTGGGCCAGGCATGGGCCGGCTCGATCTCGTAGTAGAGCCAGTGACGCAGGAACTGTCGGCGATAGCGCAATGCGACGAAGTATTCTTCCGTCTCGAATTCCGGTTCGGTATAACCCCAGGCGCCGACCTCGGCCCGAATCGCGCTCTTCATGTCAAGCTGTTGAAACGAAACCAGGCCGGTGCGCCAATCGATGCCGTCCGACTTCTCTGACCAGGTACCACGCCCGCTCCAGCGAAGCAGGCGATTACGATCCGGCAGCCACTCCCAGTCCAGCCTTGTGGTCAATCCCAGGCCTTCCTCGCGTTCCCAGAAAGCCGATTGCGTGAAGCGCCCGAGGGTCCGGTCGGTCAACCCCCGAATGTATCGGTAACGGCCCCGCAAGCGGGGGTTGAGCGAGCCACTGCTGACGCGGACGGTACCGTCGACATCGAAACGGCTGCGCGCATGTTCGCTGGCGAGGAATCGCAGGCCGAGCCGGGTCTGATTCTCGGGATCGTCGAACGCGCCCGCCGGATCCGTATAGTCTCCTTCCAGATCCTCGTCGCGCGCGACCAACAACCGGACCCGCTCTGACAGGCGCGGCAGGATGACGTTGGCGCGCACCCCGACCCGATACTGCCAGCCCTCGTGCTCATCCCAGCGCACGGCGTTGCGCAAGCGCACGAAGCTGCCGACGGGGTTTTCTTCCAGGGTGCGCGGATCGCCGAAGAACCCGTCGAACCAGGCCGCCGGTTCGCACAGGCGCTGGTTGAGATACGAGTGGGTCAGGTCCAGCCAGCCTTCAGGCCTGCCCTCCTCATCGCGGCAGGACATTTCCATCAGGCGTTGCTGTCGGGCCTGGCGTTCGGCACGTTGCTCGTCGGCCGCGCTCTCCTCGACCTGCTTGTCTTCGTCCTGATTCTCCGTGGCTTTCGAGGTTTCATCGCCGGCATGCACCGCGGCGGACACCACCGCCACCAGGGCCGCCAGGAGAAGGAATGGATCACGCCATTTCATGACACAATCCTAATCGAATATTGTCCACCCGCACGCACAAGACCCGGACACGATTGCATGCTTGGCATCATACGACAACTCCGCGATTTCGCGTACCGGTCAGCAACGATGGCGCCGGCATGAATGAACCGACCGCACGCACCAGACCGTATGCAAATCTGGGCCCGGAAGTCGTGCTCGATGCCGTCGAAGCGCTGGGGTTGCGAGCCGACTGGCGGCTGCTGGCGCTCAACAGCTTCGAGAACCGGGTCTGGCAGGTCGGTCTCGAAGACGCCGAGCCAGTCGTGGTCAAGTTCTACCGACCCGAACGCTGGAGCGACGAGGCGATCGAGGAAGAACACGCCTTTTCCATCGAGCTGGCCGACGCGGGCCTGTCCGTGGTCGCCCCCGTGTCGATCCAGGGGCGCACGCTGCATCGACACGAGGGTTTTCGCCTGGCCGTCTTTCCACGCCGCGGTGGGCATGCGCCTGAACCCGCTCACGAGCCCACCCTGCGCACACTCGGCCGTGCTCTGGGACGAATGCATGCCGTCGGTGCGGCCGGACGGTTCCGGCACCGACCGGAATTGACCATCGCTGACCGGGGCCGCGAGCCGGTCGACTGGCTGGTCGAGAACCGCTGGCTGCCGCCGCATCTGGAAGAAGCATTTTCGAGTCTGGCCGAACACCTGCTCGAAGGTATATCCGCGACCTTCGAGCGCGCCGGCGACTACCGAAGAATCCGCCTGCACGGCGACTGCCATCCGGGCAATATCCTCTGGCGCGACGAGCATGCGCATTTCGTCGATCTCGACGACTGCCTGACCGGCCCGGCCATCCAGGATCTGTGGATGCTGATTTCCGGCGATCGCGCCGAACGCGAGCAGCAGCTGGGCTGGCTAATCGAGGAATACAAGGTATTTAACGACTTCGACCCGCGTGAACTGCATCTGGTCGAAGCGTTGCGCACCCTTCGAATGATCTACTATCAGGCCTGGCTGGCCCGGCGTTGGGACGATCCCGCCTTTCCGGCCGCCTTTCCATGGTTCGGCGACGACCGTCACTGGGAAACCGTTATCGGCCAGTTGCGCGAGCAACTCGCGGAACTATCCGAACCGCCATTGAACCTCGAACATGCCTGACGCGCCGCTTCCGGTTGACCGGGATGCCTTCGAGTCCGCCGCCCTGGGCCTGCGTGAACAAGGCTGGTGGATCGGCAGGGACGCGCTCGACCGAGAGCTCGTCGACGAACTTCGCGCCGACCTGCAGGAACTCATGGAAGCCGACCGTCTGCACCGGGCCGGCATCGGCCGCGAACAGGACTATCACCTCGACCGCGACATTCGAAGCGATCGTGTTTTCTGGCTGACGCGCCGGAGACCGGCACAGGCTCGCTTTCTCGAGCGTATGGAACAACTGCGCCTGTCGCTCAACCGCGAGCTGTTTCTGGGCCTGTTCGAGTTCGAGGCCCACTATGCGCACTACCCGCCCGGCGGGCTGTACCGAAAACACCTCGACAGTTTCCGGGGTGCGGCCAACCGTATCGTCTCGGCCGTGACCTATCTGACCGAAAGCTGGCAACCGGGCGACGGCGGCGAACTCGTGGTCTACTCGGAGGATGGCGAGACGGTATCGGCCACGATCGAACCGCGCGCCGGCACGTTCGTGATGTTTCTCAGTGAGGAAATTCCCCACGAGGTTCTGACCTCCCGTACCGACCGCACCAGCATTGCCGGCTGGTTCCGGCTCAACACGTCGATCGGCGGCACCATCGACCCGGCACGTTGACCGCGCCGGAGCAGTTTTACCCGGGTCTTACTAATTGACCGACCGGTCAGTCAATGCTAGCATTAGCTTGAAATGAACGAGTCCATCGCCACAAGAGATCCGGATCTCACCCAAGCCCGAATCCTGGACGCGGCTTTCGACCTGTTCGTCGACAAGGGCTTCGCGGCCGTGAGCATGCGCGAGCTGGCCGAGCGATCGGGCGTGACCAAGAGCCTGATCCACCATCATTTCGGAACCAAGGAAGGACTGTGGGACGCCGTCAAGGAAGCGGCTTTCGCGCGTTACTACGAGGGGCAGAAAGACGAGCTCGAAGGCGCGGACTCACCCGACCCGGAGCTGCTGAAAAACGGCGTGACTCGCTACTTCCGGTTTCTCCAGGAAAATCCGCAGGTCGTGCGGCTGTTCACCTGGATGCACCTCGAGGGCGACACAACCTGCAACGAAATGGACGCCGAACTGGTCGAACTGGGCGCCCGCCGCGTGCGCGAGGCCCAGGACGCCGGGCTGCTCCGCTCCGACGTCAATCCGACCCACGTCGTCACGGTGTTCATTAATGCCTGTTCGCAGTGGTTCGAGGTGCGACCGCAGCACAAGAACTGGGAGGGCATCGGCAGCGACGACGAATACCTCGACGATTTCCTGAAAATCTTCATGGACGGCCTGGCTCCGCGAGCGACCGGGCCGGAGACCGACGGCAACTGAGGCCAAACGATCATGTTCCCTGCACCGCTTTCACATGCCCAATTAACTGACCGGCCGGCCAGTTTATTGGTCAACGCCAACCGCATTTTACTTCTGCCGGTCCTTATCATGGTCCTGGCGGTTGCCACGGCCTGTTCCGATGAACCAGCCACGCAGGCACCGGCGCCCGAACCGGGTCAACCCGTTCGTATCGCCACCGTCAGCGAGAGCAAGCCGCCCGTGCGGCTGCGCTTGCCGGGTGTCACCCGCGCGATCGAACGTGCCGACCTGGCCTTCTTGCACAGCGGCCACCTGGCCGAACGCCTGGTCAATCGCGGCGAAGCCATCAGTGCCGGCCAGCCCCTGGCCATACTGCACAACCCCGCGCTGATGCCCGGTGTCACCGCCGCGGCCGCGCGGGTGAACGAACTCGAAGAACAACTGCAGCAACTTCAGCGCGAAACCCGCCGCCTGGAAAACCTGCACGAGCGCGGCCTGGTGGCAACCGACGAACTCGACCGCGTACGCGCCCGGCGCAATGCCGCCCGCCAGGCACGGGAACAGGCGCAAGCCAGGCTCGATGAAGCCCGCGATCAGCTGGACGAAGCCACGCTGCGAGCGCCATTTTCCGGCCGGGTCGTGGCCCTTCCGGTCGAACCCGGCCAGTTCGTCAGTGCCGGGCAGCCTGTCGTTTCGGTCAGCGCACCCGAGCGCCTCGAGGTCACCGTCGACCTGTCGGCTCGGCAGGCACGGGCTCTAACCGTGGAGGAATCCGTGCGCGTGCGCCGACTCGAAGGTGGAACGCCCCACAGCGGAACGATTCGAGAAATCGGCCTGCCGGCACCGGGCCGGCCGGCTACGGCGGTCATCGACCTGACTGATACCGCCTGGCCAGAATGGTCGCCCGGACAGGCCGTGCACGTCGAGTTGTCCTGGACCGGCGACGACCGGCTCAGCATACCGCTCGACGCCCTCATCGATACCGGTGACGGTCTGCCGCACGTATTCCGATTGCGCGATGACCATGCCGACCTGGTCACCGTCATTCCCGGTGAACTCGACGGCGGTCAGGTCCGGGTCGAAGGTGAACTCGAAACCGGCGACGAGGTGATCGTCGCCGGCCACGGCCAGCTGCTCGACGGAGAAAGGGTTCGGGTACTGAGATGAAACTGATGCACGGTGCCCTGAACCGTCGGCGCCTGATTCTGACCGGCGTGGTGATGCTCTCACTCATCGGCCTGGCCGCCTGGTTGGGCATGGACCGGCAGGAGGATCCCTTCTTCCCATTCCGCTACGGCAACGTCCAGGTCGCATGGCCGGGGGCCGAACCGGCCGAGATCGAGCGTCTCGTGCTCGACCCGCTTGAAGAGGAAATCGCCGGCGTCGAGGAAGTCAACATGATTCGCGGTACCGCCAGACTGGGCTTCGCCCACGTGATCATCGGCATGCACCAGCACGTCTACGACACCGACGCGGTCTGGGACCGCATCCGCGTCGCCGTCGAGCGAGCCGAACGACGATTCCCCGACGGCGCCGGCCAGGCCGCCATCGAGGACCGCTCGATGGAAACACACGGCATCGTGCTGGCGGTAACCGGCTCCCGGGACCTGCTCGAACTGCTCGATGCCGCCCGCGGACTTAAGCGCGACCTGTTCCGTATTCCCGACGTCGGGCGGATCGATCTGATCGCCGACCCGGGCGAACAACTCATAATCCGACTCGACGATGCCAACACCATGGCGGCCGGCATCGATCTCCCGTCCCTGGCCGAGCAGATCGCCGAACGCAACCGTGTCATGCCCGGCGGCACCCTGGCCAGCGGCGGCCGTAGCCTGGTGGTTCGCCCCTTGACGGATTTCGCGGATCTCGAGGCGTTGGCCGACACGCCCATTCGCACTCAAACCGGGCAGATCTTACCCCTGAGCGAAATCGCCAGCATCGAGTTGGGGCCGGAGGAGCCGGCTGTCCAGCGCATGTGGTTCAACGGCGAGCCCGCGATCGGTCTTGGCATCGTTATCCCCGAAAACCGGCTCAACGCCGTGCACTTCGGTCGCAAGGCGCGCGACATCATCGACGAGTTGCGCCCGGACTACGCGCCGCTGGAGATCCGCGAGATGTTCTACCAGCCCCGCTGGGTCGAGCAGCGCCTGGCGGAATTGGGCCGCTCGCTGCTGATCGGCGTAGCGGTCGTCGCTCTCGTACTGCTGCTGACGATGGGGCCGCGACTGGGCCTCGTCGTATCCACCCTTCTGCCGGTCGTCACCCTCAGCGGCCTGGCCATCTACGCCATGGGCGGCGGTGTGCTTCACCAGATGGCCATCGCCGGCATGCTGATCGCCCTGGGCATGCTGGTCGATAACGCCATCGTGATGGTCGAGAACCTGCAGTGGCATCTCGACCGAGGCAAAGGCCGAACCCAGGCGGCCGTGACCTCGGTCACCGAACTGGCGGGTCCGCTGGCTGCGGCTACCGGCACCACCCTGGCGGCTTTCACGCCGCTGTTGCTATCGAGCGGCGACACGGCCGATTTCACACGCGCCATCCCGATCATGGTGATGCTGATTCTCGTGGTGAGCTATCTCTATGCCGTGCTGGTCACCCCCACGGTCGCCGCAGTCATCCTCAAACCCGGCGAAGGTCATACCTCGGCGGGACTGGGAAACCTGGGTCGTCGTCTCGGTAGCATGGCCGTCCGGCGTCCCTGGCCGGTGATGGGAATCACGGCTTTGCTCATCGTCGGTGCCTTGAGCATCAGCGGCTTCATGCAGCGCGACTTCTTTCCCAGTACCGATCGCAACCAGCTCATCGTCGACCTCTACTTTGCCGAAGGCACGCGGCTCGAGCACACGGCACTGAAAGCCAGCGACCTGGCCGCTTCAATGGAAGCCCTGCCCCAGGTCCGGGCCGTGCACCACTTCGCCGGCTTCAGCGGGCCGCGCTTCTTCTACAACCTGATCGAGATTCCGCGTTCGCCGCATCTGGCACGCCTGGTGGTCGTCACCGAGGATGACTCGCAACTGCCCGATGTGATGGACTGGATCGACCGCCACGTTCCCGACCGCATTCCGGATGCCCAGGTGGTCGCCCACCGCCTGGGCCAGGGACCACCGGTGGACGCACCCGTCGAAGTGCGGCTCTACGGCGAGGATTCCGCCGAGCTCGCGCGCGCCAGCCGGCAGGTCATGGCCGCGGTGCGCGCCACACCGGGCGCGCGCGACGTGCGCCACAAGCTCGGCGACGGCATGCCGACACTGACCTTCGCCATCGACGATGCCGAAGCGGCCCGCCACGGCGTCAATCGCTCCGATATCGCCGGTGTGCTCAGCCAGGCCAGTTTCGGACGGCAGATATCGACCTGGCGGGCCGGCCGGGAACCAGTGCCGATTCGGCTGCGCAGCCCCGATGGCGAGGCACTGCCGGAGCGCGCCCTCGCCGGACTGCAGGTCCCCACCGCCGCCGGTCCCGTCCCGCTCGACCAGTTCGTCGACATCGAACTCGGCCTGGAACCGGCCGTCATTCTCCACCGCGACCTGCAGCGAATGACCTCCGTGCTCGCCGAGACAACGGAAGGCGCGACCTACAACGAAGTCGTGGCCGAATTGCAACCCAGGCTCGATGAGCTCGACCTCCCTGACGGCGTCCGCATGGAACAGGGCGGGTCCGCGGCCGAGGCCGACACCGCCAACAGTGCATTGTTCAGTTCACTGCCCATCGGCCTCGTCTTGCTGGTCGGCTTCCTGCTGTGGCAGTTCAACTCCTTCCGACTGGTCGCACTGGTTCTTCTGACCGTTCCAATGGCGGCCATCGGTGTCGTACCCGGCCTCATCCTTACCGGCCAGCCCTTCAGCTTCACCGCCACCCTGGGTGTCGTCGCGCTGATCGGCATCGTGGTCAACAATGCCATCGTGCTCATCGACGTCATCCAGACCAACCAGGCCGAGGGCCTGACCGTCGAGCAAGCGATCTCGGGTGCCGTGGGGCGTCGTATCCGTCCCATTCTCCTGACCACGGCCACCACCATCGTCGGCCTGCTGCCGCTGACCTTCACGCAGTCGACGCTGTGGCCGCCAATGGCCTGGGCGATCATCTCCGGCTTGCTGGCCGCGACCTTGCTGACCCTGGTGGTGATTCCGGCGGCCTACCGGCTCAGTCAGCCCCGGGGCAGGCCCGTCTCTTCCAGCTGAATCGAAGCGAATCAGTGGCTACTCGACGTAGCTGAGCGAACGCTGAATGTCGCTGATCAGGTTGGTCATCCAGCTGTTGAAGTTGCCGTGGATGCGCTCTTCGCCGTCGACGACCTCGTATTCCAAATTTCGGGAGTCAGCGTATTCGAGCGAGACAGAATCGGCATCGTAACGAATGTCGACACGGGCGAAGTGACTGCGCACATTGAGATCGGCAACGATATGACCGTCGCTGCGCTCGGCCACCGCCCAGCCGCGATTTCGCATGGCGTCCAGAATGGCCTCCTCCACGTCGGAGACGGAAGCGGCCTGCGGCACGCTGATCTGGCGCGGGCTGTCCAGCACCGGAGCGGTTGCGCAGCCGGCCAGCCACAACGCGGCAACCAGGGTGATCATGAAGGTCCGTTTGAACATGAGCGTCCTCCCGAATTTGGCTTGTTGAAGAATGGCGTTCCTACACTTTACGAATTTCCCGGCGCGAATGCGCCAGCTCGGCCCTATCCGGCCGATAACCACCGGGAGCGCTTGCCCGCAACGGAAACAGCGCCTAGAATATGCGGTCTTCGGGCGATTAGCTCAGTGGGAGAGCACTGTCTTCACACGGCAGGGGTCGCTGGTTCAAGTCCAGCATCGCCCACCACCGAACCTCGACGGGGCCGTTCTTGACGGCCCCGTTTTTCGTTATGCCCCCCTTTACGTGAAAGTACCGTACGTGCAATTGCGTAATGACCGCTCACCCTCCGCCGCCTAGGATGTCGTCACGCTTCGACGACCGTCCGCAAGGAGGACACATAAAGTGTTGACATCGACCCTGCAATCCATCAGGAACCGCCTCGACGGCGCCGGCCTCTGGCTGGCCCCGCTGGGGCTGCGCCTTCTGCTGGCCTACGAATTCCTCAGTGCCGGCCAGCAGAAACTTGGCGCCGGCCTGGGTGAAGCGCCCGGCTGGTTCGCCAACCAGAACTTCCCGTTCCCGTTCGGGATTCTCCCGGCCGACTTGAACTGGCTACTGGTGGCCCTGGGCGAACTGGTCGCCGGCCTGGCCCTGGTCTTCGGCCTGTTCACGCGATTCTTCGCGTTCGTCCTGATCATCATCACGACGGTGGCCATCGCAGCCGTGCACTGGCCGGAATCCTGGGCCACTCTCGGCCAGCTGTGGGAGGGCTATTCGGTCTCGCGGGTCATGGACGACGGCGAGTTCCGCGGCAATTTCCGCATTCCGCTGCTTTTCCTCGCCATGCTGCTTCTGCTGTTGTTCTCGGGTCCCGGAAAGCTGAGCCTTGATCACCTCATCGTGCATCTGACCGGCAACCGGGAACGATTGGAACCCACCGCAGATACCACGGCCTTCGCACTCGCTGCCCTGATCCTTGCCGTGATCACGTTCTGGTTGATCCCTTCCTGGGGCATCGTGCTTGCACTCGTCGCCATCGCTCTGTTCATCCGTGCCAGAATCACGAAACAACCCGGAACGAATGGCTACGGCTGATGCATTCGGAGGCATCCCCGAAAACCGAGCGCGCTCGCGCACCCTGCGTCTTCGTCACCGACGACGACGACTCCGTGCGCGAAGCGATTGCCTTCCTGCTCGGTTCCGAAGGCCTGGACTACATGCTGTGTGCTTCGGCCGACGAATTGCTCGATAACGTCACGCCCGGCCACCGCGGCTGCATCCTGCTCGACGTCCGCATGCCGGGCCTCGACGGACTCCAGGCACAGAAAAAACTCAACGAGCGCGGTATCCGTCTGCCGGTCATCTTCATATCCGGCCACGCGGATGTCAGTACGGCGGTGAGAGCCGTCCAGGCCGGGGCACTGGATTTCGTCGAAAAACCGTTCGACGACGAACTGCTGATCGAAAAGATCCGCAACGCCACCGACCTCGATCGCGAGGAATGGGAAAACGAAGTCGAGCGCGACGAGATTGAGCAGCGAGTGCTGTCACTCACGCCCCGCGAACGCCAAGTCGTGGAAGGCATCCTGGAGGGCAAACTCAACAAGATCATCGCCGACGACCTCGACATCAGCGTGCGCACCGTCGAAATCCACCGCGCCAATGCGCTGGAGAAAATCGGAGCGAGAAACAGTTCGGAAATGATCCGGATGGTGCTCTCGAGCCACAGCTACCGGGACTGGCTGCTATAGCCGTCCAAGCCCAGCGGTCACCCTCGAAAGTCAGTTCTCGATGGCTTCGGCGACGCGGTGGATTGGCAGGCTGAAACAGAAAGTCGCGCCCGGACCCGGGGTCTCCTCGACCCATACTTTCCCCTTGTGACGATCGAGTACCGAGCGGCACAGTGACAGGCCGATTCCCAGGCCCTGTTTGCGCGTGCTGACGAAAGGATCGAACAGGCGCTCGCGCAGATCCTCATCGACCCCCTTGCCGGTATCACTGACGCAAACCACCACGTTGTCACCTTCGGCACTGGCCTGCACCGTCAGTTCACGTTGCGGATGGTCGCTTTCGTTGATCGCTTCGATCCCGTTGCGCACCAGGTTGAAGATGACCTGCTGGATGAGCACCGAATCGACGCGAACGGTGGGCAGATCCTCCGCCGCCGCAATCCGAAGGTGGACATGGTGGTGCCGCGCTTCGGTTTCGAGCAGCACGCGGCACTCTCTGACCAAGTGCGCGGCGGGTATCGGGTGCGGCTTCATCTCGCCGCGTTGAATGAACGTGCGCAACTTGCTCACCACCTCTCGCGCATGTTCGGCGCTGGTCAGCGAGTTGCTCATCGCCTTGTGGAGATCGTCCTCTGACAACCGACCCTGCTCGAGCATGCGCAGGCAGGTCCGGCAATAGGTCATGATGGCCGTTAGCGGCTGATTGACCTCATGCGCCAACGCCGAGGCCAGTTCACCCATGGAACCCAGTCGCGAGACATGCGCCAGTTCCGTCAGGTGCTGTCTGGCACGGGCCTCACTGTCGCGCAGGGCCCGTTCGGCCTGCAGACGTTCGATTTCGGCACCGGCACGCGCGGCGATGATGCGAAACATCGACTCGACGACAGCGTCCTCGGCCATGGGCTTGCGGCCATAGACCGCTATATGGCCCAGGGTTCGGCCGTCACTGGGTGCGAGCACTGGAATACCGATGAAGCTCTCCATGCCGCCTTCCTCGGCCGCCCACTCTGGAAACCGCCTCGACAGGTCATCCGGATAGAAACAGAAGGCCCCTCCGTGGATGACTTCCTCACAGGGCGTGCCGACCAGATCGAATTCGATGTTCTCGGTAATGTCCTCGCCTTCCCAGAAGGCCAGGGTACGAACATGATTCTCGGGGTATTCGAGACATTCGGTCGCCAGCGCAGCATTGACGTCGAGACTCTGCGCGAATCGGGTCACCAGCGCGCGGAAATAGTCGCCGCCGGTCAGCGGGGCCGTGACCTCGTTGATCATCTCGACCATCTGCTCGATCCGCCAGCGCGAGTCTTCACCAGAAATTCTAGTAGCCGGACAGGTAGCCTGGTTCTCGGTGGCCGGACTCTCCATTGATAGGCTCTCTTTTCAGGTTGCACGCGCCTGAAATTTCGGCAGCAACTCGATCAATTCGTTCCCTTCCAGAAACGCCGGGCGGCTGCCATGCGTCGGGGGAGCGGTTACCGAAATGTAGGGGCGCCGTGCGCAGCCAGGCAAATACCACCTGTGACAGTGAAGACGCCTACGCCTATGATAGGCGCAGTTCAACGCAAGACGAGCCGCCATGGAATGGCTGAGTTGGGAACTACTGATCTGGCCGGGCTGGGTGCTGGCCGTACTGCTGGTGATAGTCGGGCTTGCCGGCACCATTCTGCCAATTCTTCCCGGCGTGCCGATCATCATGCTGGGTCTGGTGTTGATGGCCTGGCTCGACGGTTTCGAACGGGTCGGCTGGGGCACACTCCTGTGGCTGACCGCCCTGACCCTGCTTTCGGTACTGATCGACTTCATCGCCACGGCCGAGGGCGCACGACGCTTCGGAGCGGGTCGCTACGCCATCCTGGGCGCAACGCTGGGTCTGTTCATTGGCCTGTTCTTCGGCCTTCCCGGCATCCTGTTCGGACCCTTCCTGGGCGCCGTACTCGGCCACCTCGTCGGGAAAGCCAACCTGGATGCCTCGCTTCGCGCCGGCGTCGGTGCCGGCATCGGCGTCATGGTCGGCACCGCAGCCGGTGCGGCCATTGGTGCCTTGATAGTGGTTTGGTTCGCCCTGGCCTGGTGGTTGTAAGGGGTTCAGTGTCTTAGACGAACGAACTCACGCACAGGCTGATCAGCCCACCCGAGAAGATGCCCAGCGCGAGCACGGCCACACCATTGACAGTCAGCACGGCGCGGAAATCCACCGGGGCGGCTACCGGCTCAGTGTCGTCGGGCTCGTCGAAGTACATCAACTTGACCACACGCAGGTAATAGAACGCTCCGATCACGGCCATTACGACCGCCAGGATCGACAGCCAGGTAAAGCCGGCGGAGAGTGTCGCGGCGATGACCTGCCACTTGGCGAAGAAACCGACGAAGACCGGGATACCCGCCAGCGAAAACATCAGCATCAACATCATCAGAGCGTGCCAGGGGTTGCGCTTGGCCAGGCCCTTGAGATCGTCCAGGTTTTCTGCTTCGGCGCCCTTGTTCGACAACAGGATCAGGACGGCGAAGGCGCCTGCGGACATGATGGCGTAGACAATGGCGTAAAACATGGCCGCGGCATAACCCTGCTGCGTGGCCGGCAGCATGCCGAGCAGCACGAAACCCATGTGAGAGATGGTGGAGTAGGCCAGCATGCGCTTGATGTTGGTCTGGGCGATGGCGACCACGTTACCCAGGATCATCGACAGGGCGGCCAGGACGATCAGCATGCCCTGCCAGTCGGCGTGCAGTTCGATCAGGCCGTTGTCGAGCAGGCGGATGGCCAGCGCCACGGCGGCCAGCTTGGGTATCGAGCTGAGGAAGAGCGTGATCGGCAGCGGCGCACCGTGATAAACGTCGGGTATCCACATATGCAAGGGAACGGCACCCAGTTTGAAGGCAATGCCGAGCACGATGAAGACCAGGCCAACGGTCAGCAGCATGCTCTCGCCCATACCCGAAGCCAATGCGGCGCTCACGTCATTGAGATCCAGGCTGCCGGTGGCCCCGAAGATCAGGCTCATGCCGAACAACAGAAAGCCCGAGGCCAATGAGCCCAGAACGAAGTACTTCACGGCGGCCTCGGAACCCTGCATGGAATTTCGGTCGATCGCCACCAGCGCATAGCTCGCCAGGGTCAGCAGTTCGAGGCCCAGGTAGACGGTGAGAAGGGAACCGGCCGAAATCAGCACCATGGTACCCAGCAGCGCGAACAGGCTGAGGGTATAGAACTCCCCCTTGAACAAGTCGAACTGCCGCAGGTAGTGCTTGGCGTAGACAAATACACCAATCAGGATCAGGTAACTGAATACTTTCAGTACATCGCCGAAACGATCACGAATGAAAGTGTCGCTGAAACCATAGATCACTTCACCGGGCGCCATCATCAGGCGCAGACTCAGGATGGTGGCAAATACCAGCGTGATCACCGCCAGTGTATGCGTCAGCCCGCGGCGCTCATCGGAAATGAACAGATCGGCCAGCAACACCACGCAGGCCATGCTGAGCACGAAGATCTCGGGTAGCGCCAGTTGCAGTTCGGCAAGGGTCATATCTTTTTCACTTGTCTGCTTCTAATGGTCCACAGATGAATGTGTGCTCATCCGTGGACGAAATTAACCGAGTTTCGATTGCATGATGTGCTCGACCAGATTCTGGACCGAGGGCTCCATCAGTTCGATCAGCGGATAGGGCCACAGTCCCAGGCCCAGCGTGAAGACCGCCAGAACCGTCAGCATGAACCACTCGCGACCCTCCAAGTCCTTGAGCGAGGCGACATTGTCATTGGCCACCTCGCCGTAGAAAACGCGCTTGACCAGCCACAGGCTGTAGGCCGCGCCGAGAATCAGCGTGACCGCCGCCGCGAAGGCGAACCAGAAGCTGGCATGGAAGGCCGCCAGGATGACCATGAATTCGCCGACGAAGCCGGACGTGCCCGGCAGGCCGGAGTTGGCCATGAAGAACAGCACGGCGAACATGGCAAACCACGGCATGGTGTTGGCCACCCCGCCGTAGGCTGAAATCTCACGGCTGTGGACCCGATCATAAAGAACACCGACGGCGAGGAACATCGCGCCGGAAATGAAACCGTGCGAAATCATCTGCACCATGGCACCCGAAATACCCAGCCCGGCACCGGTCAGTTCGCCGGTATTGCGCGCGATAGCGAAGGCCAGGAACATGCCGAGCGTGACAAAGCCCATATGCGAAATCGAGCTGTAGGCGATCAGCTTTTTCATGTCGCTTTGCGCCAGCGCCACAAAGCCGATGTAGACGATGGCGATCAGCGACAACGCGATCACCAGCCAGTCCAGGTGGGCGGCGGCATCCGGCGTGATCGGGAGCGCAAACCGTAGCAAGCCGTAGCCGCCGATTTTGAGCATGACCGCGGCCAGAACAACCGAGCCGCCGGTAGGAGCCTCGACGTGGGCATCCGGCAGCCAGGTATGGACCGGCCACATCGGCACCTTGACGGCGAATGCGATCAGGAAGGCCAGGAAGACCAGGATCTGGGCCGTCAGGCCGAACTGGTGTTGCTGCAGGTCCGCCACGGCAAAGCTGCCGGAATCAAGATAGAGCCACAGCAACGCGATGAGCATGAACACCGAACCGAAGAAGGTGAACAGGAAGAACTTGACCGTGGCGTAGATCCGATTTGGCCCGCCCCAGATACCGATGATGAGGAACATCGGCACCAGGATGGCTTCGAAGAAGACGTAGAACAGCAGCGCGTCGAGTGCGGCGAACATGCCGGTCATCAGGGCATGCAACATCAGGAATGCGGCCATGTACTGATGCGGCCGATCCTTGATACCCCAGCCGCCGACGATCACCAGCACGCAGATCAAGGTATTGAGCAGGATCAGCGGTAGTGAAAGACCGTCGATACCAAGGTGATAGTGAATATTGAAGGCCTCGATCCAGACCGTCTTCTCGACGAACTGCATCTGGGCGGTCGAGGCATCGAAACCGACATACAGTAGCAGCGACAGACCGAAGGTGACCAGCGCGACGATCAGCGCCAGCGGGCGAACCATGTCGGGCGAACGCTGGCCCAGCGCGGCCACGACGACGGCGCCGGCGATCGGAATCCAGGTCAGCAGACTCAGCAGTGGCCAATCCAACATCGAATCAATCCTTACCGGAGCAGAACGAACGACGCCACGAGCGCGACCAGCGCGACCACCATGACGAAGGCGTAGTGGAAGAGGAAACCGGACTGCAGCTGGCGTAGCGCGCCGGACATGCGGCCGACCATTCGGGCCGAGCCATTGACCAGCCAGCCGTCGATCACCGTGCGGTCACCGCCCTTCGAAAGGCCCGAAGCGATACCCAGGCCGGCCCCGGTCAATGTCTTCTGGTACAGCGTATCGAAGCCGTACTTGTTGTCGAGAATTTTCCAAATGGCGTGGAAACGCCGCTTGAGTGTATCGGCCAGGCCCGGGTTGAACAGATAGATATACGTGGAGATACCGACACCCAGCATCGCCAGCCAGAACACCGGCGTCAGAAAGCCGTGCAGAGCAAAGGCGAGCACACCGTGATCGAACTTGCCGGCCAGGTCGTTGGCGACCACGTCGTTGGCCGAACGCACCACGATCGAATCCGACAGGGCGCCGCCGAACAACAACGGCTCGACCGTGAAGTAGCCGATGGCCAGGGACGGGATGGCCAGAAGGATCAGCGGAATCGTGACCACCGCCGGTGTTTCATGCGCATGCGAACGGGTTTCCTCGTCCATACGCGTCGGCCCGTGGAAGGTCAGATACAGCATGCGGAAGGTATAGAGCGCGGTAATCAGCACGCCCGCCATGACCGCGAAATAGGCGAAGCCGGCACCGGGGCGATCGGCGTAGTGCACCGCCTCGATGATCAGATCCTTGGAGAAGAAACCCGAGAAGAACGGAAAACCGATCAGCGCCAGCGAGCCGACCCAGGCGGTCGCGGCCGTGATCGGCATGTATTTCCGAAGGCCGCCCATCTCGCGCATGTCCTGCTTGTGGTGAAGCGCGATGATGACCGAGCCGGCAGCCAGGAACAGCAGCGCCTTGAAGAAGGCGTGGGTCATCAGGTGGAAAATCGCCACCGAATAGGCCGACGCGCCCAGCGCGACGGTCATGTAGCCGAGCTGCGACAGGGTCGAGTAAGCCACGACACGTTTGATGTCGTTCTGGACAATGCCGACCAAGCCCATGAACAGGGCCGTGATCGCCCCGATGACCAGGATGAAGCTCAGTGCCACCTCCGAGGACTCGAAGATCGGCGACAGGCGCGCGACCATGAAAATGCCGGCGGTGACCATGGTGGCCGCGTGAATCAGCGCCGAAATCGGCGTCGGGCCTTCCATGGAATCCGGAAGCCACACGTGCAACGGCACCTGTGCCGACTTGCCCATCGCGCCGATAAACAGGCATATGCAAATGACCGTCATGAGCGACCACTGCGTGTCGCCGAACAGGCTGATGGTGGTGCCCTCCACGGCCGGCACCTGCGCGAACACCTCGGCGTAGTTGAGCGATCCCATGTAGGCCAGGATGGCGGCAATACCGAGCAGGAAACCGAAGTCGCCAACGCGGTTGACCAGAAAAGCCTTGAGGTTGGCCTTCACCGCCGTGTCCTTCTTGAACCAGAAGCCGATCAGCAGGTAAGAGACCAGGCCCACGGCTTCCCAGCCGAAAAACAGCTGCATGAAGTTGTTCGCCATCACCAGCATCAACATGGCGAAGGTGAACAGGTTGATGTATGAAAAGAATCGCTGGTAGCCGGGATCGTCGTGCATGTATCCGATGGTGTAGATGTGCACCATCAGCGACACGAATGTCACGACCGTCATCATCAGCGCGGTCAGGCTGTCGACCAGGAACCCGACCTCGAAACGGATACCGTCGGCCACAGCCCAGGTATAGACGGTGTAATCCATCGTCGGCAGGCCGTTGAAAAACACCTGCCAGGCCACCCAGGCCGACAGCAGGGCCGAACCGGCCACCGCGAGAATGGTGATCCAGTGTGCGCCCGCTCTACCGACCTGGTGACGCAACAACCCGGCCACGGCGCTGCCGACAAGCGGCAGCAGCGGTATCAGCAACAGTACGGTTTCAATGCTCACAGCCAGTTATTCCATTCTCTATTTTGAAACCTTCCACAGAATTTTTTCTTTTTCATCCGTGTGTATCTGTGTTCATCTGTGGACATATTGATTTTTTTCGGACTTATCCCTTCAGGTCGGCAATATCCTCGACGCTGATCGAACGGCGGTTTCTGAACAGCACCACCAGCAGCGCCAGGCCGATGGCGGCCTCGGCCGCGGCCACGGTCAGGATGAAGAACACGAACACCTGCCCGTCAAGCACATCGAGAAAACGCGCGAAGGCGATGAAGTTCATGTTCACCGCCAGCAGCATCAACTCGATGCACATCAAAAGGATGAGCACGTTCTTGCGGTTGAGGAAGATGCCGGCGACGGAAATGCAGAACAACACCGCGCCGAGGGTGATGAAGTGGGCCAGTGTCAGCATCAGCCTTCCTCCCCTTCGCTTTTCATCTTGATAATGCGCAGGCGCTCCTCGCGCTTGACGCGCACCTGGCGGCTGGGATCCTGGTACTTGGTTTCCGGACGGCGGCGATGCGTCAGCGAGATGGCGGCGATAATCGCCACCAGCAGCAGCACGGCCGCGATCTCGAAGGCGTAGAGATACTCGCTATAGAGTAATTCACCGATCGCGCTGGTATGACTGTAGTCTTCGCCCTCGGCCGCGGGCATCGGGACGGTTTCCATCCCGCGCGTCCAGATAACGAGAAAGAGTTGCACGGCCATCGCCAGTGAAACAAGCACGCCGGCCGGCAGGTATCGGGCAAAGCCTTCCTTGGCTGAGGTGACGTTGATGTCGAGCATCATCACCACGAAAAGGAACAGCACCATCACGGCGCCTACGTAGACGAGCACCAGCGTAATGGCCAGAAACTCGGCCTGCAGAAGTATCCAGATGCAGGCGGCCGAGAAAAAGCTGAGTATCAGGAACAGAACCGCGTGGATCGCGTTGCCCACCGTGATGACACTCAGGGCCGACAACACGAGAACGGTACTGAACAGGTAGAAGATGATTTCGATGATTGGCATACCAGTCAGACCCCTAGCGGTAACGAGCGTCTTGCGCGCGGTTGGCGGCGATGCTTTCCTCGAACCGATCACCGATGGCCAGTAGTTGCTGCTTGTCGACCACCTTCTCGGATTTGTCCTCCATGTGGTATTCGCCGATATCGGTCAGGACAATCGAGTCGACCGGGCATGACTCCTCGCAGAATCCGCAATAGATGCACTTGAACAGGTCGATGTCGTAGCGGGTGGTGCGCCGGGTGTTGTCGTCGCGGTTGTGCGACTCGATGGTAATCGCAAGCGCCGGGCAGACCGCCTCGCAAAGCTTGCAGGCAATGCAGCGTTCCTCGCCGTTGGGATAGCGGCGCAGGGCGTGCAGGCCGCGATAGCGCGGCGACGTGGGCGTCTTCTCCTCCGGATAGTTGAGCGTAATTTTCGGCGCGGTTCCGAAGCGCCAGGTCACCGCCAGGCCTTGGAACAACTCCAGCAGCATCAGTGAACGAAGATATCGGGTGACAGCTTGCATAAAAACCTCGATCAGCCTCCGAACCAGCCCATCACGCGGAAAACGCCGGCGACCATGATCCAGACGATGGTAATCGGGATGAACACCTTCCAGCCCAGGCGCATGATCTGGTCATAGCGATAGCGGGGGAAGGTCGCCCGGAACCACAGGAACAGGAAACAGAATACGACCGTCTTGAGCAGGAACCAGTGCACCCCGCCCTCGCCCAGGATGGTCTCGCCGACGACCGGAATGCCGGCGAACGGCGAAAGCCAGCCGCCCATGAACAGCAGGGCGGCGATTGCCGAAACCAGGATCATGTTGGCGTATTCGGCCAGGAAGAACACCGCGAAGCCGGCACCCGAGTACTCCACATGGAAGCCGGCGACGATCTCCGACTCGCCTTCGGCGACGTCGAAGGGCGCGCGATTGGTCTCGGCCACGCCGGAGACGAAATAGATCACGAACAGCGGCAGCAACGGCAGCCAGTACCAGGTGAAGATGTTACCCGCCTGGGCCTCGACGAT
This sequence comes from Wenzhouxiangella sp. 15190, assembly GCF_003417465.1. GTDB lineage: Bacteria > Pseudomonadota > Gammaproteobacteria > Xanthomonadales > Wenzhouxiangellaceae > Wenzhouxiangella. Next base: position 108,845 of record NZ_QVMV01000007.1, on the reverse strand, counting down.
GGCTGTTAGGTTGAGCGTGCCGGAGAGCACGATCACGCCGACCAGGGCAAACCCCATGGCGATCTCATAGGAGACCGTCTGCGCGGCCGCTCGCAGGCCACCGAGCAGCGCGTACTTGGAATTCGAGGCCCAGCCGCCGAGCAGGATGCCGTAGACGCCCAGGGAGGTCAGCGCCAGAATCATCAGGAGTCCGGCGTCGATATCGGCCAATACCAGCCAGTCATCGAAGGGCACGACCGCCCAGGCCGCCAGCGCCGGCGCCAGCGACAGTAACGGCGCAAGCAGAAACAGGAACTTGTTGGCGTTGGTCGGGACGATGACTTCCTTGAACAACATCTTGAAGACATCGGCAAACGGCTGCAGCAGACCCAGCGGCCCGATGCGGTTGGGGCCCCGGCGCGAGTGCATGTAACCGAGCACCTTGCGCTCGAAGTAGGTGAAGTAGGCCACACCGATGGTCACCGGCAGGACGATCATCGTGATCTTGGTCATGGTCCACAGCAAAGTGGTGAGCTGTTCGATCATGACAACACCTCCAGGCTGATCTCGCCGCCGCCGGGGCCCAGAGTCGACACCGGGCAAGTGGCCACCGGCAGCCCGACAGCGCCCGGCGCCACGCGGGCGTCAATGGCCAGCTCCAGCTCCGCGCTCGCCTCACCCTGGCGGACGCGAACCCGCTCTGCGTTCTCCAGGCCATGGCGACGGGCGGTCGCCGGATGGATTGCGCAGACTGTGGCCGCTGCATGCGTGGTCTGCTGCAAGGCGGGTGCGCGGCGCAGGACACTGTCGCCGGAATAGATCGGTACCTCGCCCGTGCGCCACAGCGTATCGCCCTCGGCAACGATGGGGTCGGCCGGGTCGTCGCAGGCGGCTTCGACGGCGTCGGCCGCCAGCGATTTTTCCGTAACGGCATCCAGGGTGGCGAAATCGAAACCTTCGGCTCCGACCAGTTCGCCGAGCTTGCGCAGAATCTTCCAGCCGGCATGCGCCTGTTCGGGCGGGCGCCCGATCGCTTGCAGCGACTCGCGATGACCGTCGGCGTTGATCCAGGTGCCGTCGACTTCCGGCACCGGGGCGAGCGGCAGCAGCACCTCGGCCGTTTCGCGCAAGACACTGTTGTCGTAGGTCGTGGCCGCCACGACCGAGGCGGCGCCGTCGAGTGCCCGGCGCGCAGCGGCCGGATCGGCCAGGTCGAAATCGGGTTCGATATCCCAGAGCAGGTAGGCCTGGCGCCCCTTGTCGATCATGCTGCGGGCATTGAGCCCGCCGGAACCGGGCACATTGCCGGCCTGCCAGGCACCCATGCTGTTGGCCGGCCCCGGCAACACCACGAGCGCGACCTCGAGCGTCTCGGCCAGCCATTCGGCGATATTCCGCAACCAACCGGCTTCCGGGTGATTGAGCGCCTGGTCGCCCAGCAGCAGCACGCCCGAATCGGCGTCCTTGAGCATGCTGGCGACCTGCTGGACTTCCTGCTCGGGCTGACGCTCGGCAATGAATTCACCCGGCTTGCCTTCGGGCAGGTTTGCGCCAGTCAGATCAGCAGCGGCCTTGGCCAGGCGAGCGAAGGTGTCGACCATCGCCTGCGGCGGCACGATCATTCGTTCGGCCAGCTCGAAATGGAATTCCCAGGCCACGCTGTTGAGATCGGCGATCTTCGCGCCGTTGAGACGCCAGGCCGTCCGGACGCGATGACCCAGGATCGGCTGTTCATGCCGGATATTGCTGCCAACCAGCAGAATGGCGTCGGATTCGGCAATTTTCGCTGTGGGCACGTCGAGCTGCCCTCGCCCGGCCTGCGGGTGAGAGAAATCGAGCAGGCGCAGTCGGTGATCGACGTTTTCACTGCCCAGCGCACGCGCCATGGACGCGGCGAGATAGTGTTCCTCGGTCGTCGCGCGCGGCGAGACCAGCACACCCAACTCGTTTCCGCCGTGCGTCTCGACGGCGCCCTTTAGTGCACCGGATGCGGCCGCCAGGGCGTCTTCCCAGCTTGCCTGCCGCCATTGACCGTCGACCTTGATCTGCGGTGCGGTCAAACGGTCGTCGGCGCGCAGGCCGAAATGGCTGTAACGGTCGCGGTCGGCGAGCCAGCATTCGTTGACCGCCTCGTTGTCGCGCGGAACGGCGCGCATGATCTTCGCGCCACGCGTGTGATAGAAGAGATGCGAGCCCAGGCAGTCGTGGGTGCCGATGTATTTCCTCGCACGCATTTCCCACGGCCGCGCGGTGTGGCGGAACGGCTTGTTGGTCAGCGCGCCGACCGGACAGAGGTCGATCACGTTGCCCGACAATTCGGAGTTGATATTGCGCTCGACGAAGGTGCCGATTTCAAGATGCTCACCGCGGCTCATGCCGCCGAGCTCGCAGGTGCCGGCAATCTCCTCGAGGAAACGGACACATCGCGTGCAGTGGATGCAGCGCGTCATGTCGGTTTCGATCAGCGGGCCGACGTTCTTGTCGCGCACCACGCGCTTGCGCTCGGTAAAGCGGGAAACCGAACGGCCGTAGCCCATGGCCAGGTCCTGTAGCTCGCATTCGCCGCCCTGGTCGCAGATCGGGCAGTCGAGCGGATGATTGATGAGGAGGAACTCCATCACTCCGCGTTGCGCATCGACGGTCCGGCGCGACTCGGTGAACACCTTCATGCCGTCGGCCACCGGCGTGGCACAAGCGGGCAGCGGCTTGGGCGCCTTCTCGACATCGACCAGGCACATGCGGCAGTTCGCCGCGATCGAGAGCTTGTGGTGATAGCAGAAACGCGGAATATCGATCCCGGCCCGGTCGGTGACCTGGATGATCATTTCGCCCTTCTTCGCCTCGAGCGCATGCCCGTCGACTTCGATCGTGACGGTGTCGTCCTGTTTGTTTTCGGCAGTAGCCATCAATCTATTCCGATGGAATGCTTGTGAAATTCGCCCACGGATGAACCATTCATTTAGGCCGCCTCGCCGATCTTGTCGGCCACCATCGAACGGCCGTGCTCGACGTAGTACTCGAACTCTTCCCGGAAGTGCTTGAGGAAGCCCTGCACCGGCCAGGCGGCGGCTTCGCCGAAGGCGCAGATGGTGTGGCCCTCGATCTGGGTGGTGACCGAAGCGAGCGTATCCAGGTCTTCCATCCTGCCCTGCCCGACCATGATGCGGTGCAGCATGCGGTGCATCCAGCCGGTGCCTTCGCGGCAGGGCGTGCACTGTCCACAGGATTCGGCATAGTAGAAACGCGCGATGCGCTTGCAGGCCGCGACCATGTCGGTGGTTTCGTCCATGACGATCACCGCTCCCGAGCCCAGCCCTGAACCGGCCTTCTGGAGATCGTCGTAATCCATGGTCAGTTCCATCATGGTGTCACCCGGCAGTACCGGCATCGACGAGCCGCCGGGAATCACGCCCTTGATCTTGTTGCCGTCACGCATGCCGCCGGCCATCTCCAGCAGTTCGGAAAACGGTGTGCCCAGCGGCACCTCGTAGTTGCCGGGCTTGTTGACGTGCCCGGAAACCGAAAAGATCTTCGAACCGCCATTGTTGGGCTTGCCCAGTTCGAGGAACCAGTCCCCGCCGTTGCGCATGATCGCCGGCACCGAGGCGAGGGTTTCGGTGTTATTGATCGTGGAGGGGCGGCCGTAGACACCAAAATTGGCCGGGAACGGCGGCTTGAACCGCGGCATGCCCTTCTTGCCTTCGATCGACTCCATCAGTGCGGTTTCCTCACCGCAGATGTAGGCGCCGGCACCGAGCAGGTTATGAATATCCATGTCGATGCCCGAGCCCTGGACATTCCGGCCCAGGTAGCCGGCCTCGTAGGCCTCCTTCAGGGCCGCCTCGACACGCTCGAAGGGCTCGTGGTGGAACTCACCGCGCAGATAGTTGAAGGCCACCGTCGCACCCATCGAATAGGCAGCAATGGCCATGCCCTCCAGCAGCGCATGCGGGTTGTAGCGCAGAATGTCGCGATCGTGACAGGTACCCGGCTCGGACTCGTCGGAGTTGCACACCAGATACTTCTGCCCCGGCGCGGATCGCGGCATGAACGACCACTTCAGGCCGGTCGGAAAGCCCGCCCCACCGCGACCGCGCAGGGCGGACTTCTTGACCGTCTCGATGATCTCTTCCGGCGGCGTCTTGTCCTCGAGGATCTTTTCCCAGGCCTGCCAGCCACCGTGCTTGCGATAGGCCTCCAGCGTCCAGCAGTTCTCCTCATCGAGATGCGTAAAGCAAATATTGTGTTCAGCCATGATGGATTACCTTGTCCACAGATGAACACAGATCAACACAGATAGAAGCAGTCATTTCGGAGCTTGTGTTTTCACGAACAAGGCTGAAGCCATCAACATGCAAAGATGCTCTACCCAATATCGAGAACTCGGATCCCAATCTGTGTTCATCTGTGTTCATCTGTAGATGCCTTTTCATTCAAGCCCGTCGAGAATCTCGTCCACTTTTTCCGGTGTCAGGTTCTCGTGATAGTGGCCGTCGACGATCATCATCGGCGCTCCCGTGCAGGCGGCCAGGCATTCTTCCTCGCGCTTGAGAAAGATGCGTCCGTCCGGCGTGGTCTCGCCGATGCGCGTGCCCAGCTTCTTCTCGACGTGATCGACGATCTTGTCTGAACCGCAGAGCATGCAGGAGATGTTGGTGCAGATCGAGATCGAGTGCCGGCCGACCGGCTCGGTCTCGATCATGGAGTAGAAAGTCGCAACCTCGTAAACCCACACCGGCGGCACTTCCAGGTAATCGGCCACGCCGTCCATCAGGTCGACGCTCACCCAGCCGCCGTTCTGGTGCTGGGCGGCGACCAGGGCCTGGATGATGGCCGAGCGCCGGCCCTCGATGCCCTCGGGGAACTTGGCGCGCCAGTGATCGATCTCGCGACGCGTTTCCTCGCTCAACAGTTCGGCCTTGCCGGCGACCGCGCTTGTGGTGGCTTGATCCGTCATCGATCAATCTCTCCGAAAACGATGTCCTGCGTGGCGATGAGTGCCGCAATATCCGCCAGCATGTGCCCCTTGGCCATTTCATTCATCGACGACAGGTGCGCATACCCGGGTGCGCGCAGATGGACGCGGAAGGGCTTGTTCGCGCCGTCGGAAACCAGGTAACAGCCGAATTCACCCTTGGGCGCTTCCACCGAGGCGTACGTCTCGCCTTCGGGCACGCAGTACCCCTCGGTGAACAGCTTGAAGTGATGAATGAGCGCTTCCATGTCGTCCTTCATCTCCTCGCGCGTCGGCGGAGCCACCTTGAAGTTGCGCACGATCACCGGGCCGGGATTTTCGCGCAGCCAGGCAATGCATTGCTTGATGATTCGTGCCGACTGGCGCATCTCCTCGACGCGCACCAGGTAGCGGTCGTAGCAATCGCCATTGGTACCGACCGGGATGTCGAAATCGACCTCGCGGTACTTGGCGTAAGGCTGCTTCTTGCGCTGGTCCCACTCGACGCCGCAGCCCCTGAGCATCGGGCCAGTGAAGCCCAATTGCAGGGCGCGGTCGGGATTCACCGCACCGATGCCGACCGTGCGCTGCTTCCAGATACGGTTGTCCGTCAGCAGGGTTTCGTAGTCGTCGACGCGATCGAAGAAATCATCGGTAAACGCCTCGATGAAATCGAGCATGCTGCCCTGGCGCCACTCGTTCATCCGTTCGAGATCCTTGCCCTTGCGCCACGGCGACTCCGCCAACTTGGGCATTTCCTCCGGCAGGTCGCGGTAGACACCGCCCGGGCGGTAATAGGTGGCGTGCATGCGCGTTCCCGAGACGGCCTCATAGACGTCCAACAGGCTCTCGCGCTCGCGGAAGGCATAGAGAAAGACCGCCATGGCGCCCAGGTCGAGCGCGTTCGAACCGATCCACATCAGGTGATTGAGGATGCGGGTGATCTCGTCGAACATGGTGCGGATCCACAGCGCCCGCTCCGGCGCCTCGATGTTGAGCAGCTTTTCGATCGCCATGACGTAGGCGTGCTCGCTGCACATCATCGAGACGTAATCGAGGCGATCCATGTAACCGATGGAGTGATTGAACGGCTTGGATTCAGCCAGCTTCTCGGTGGCGCGATGCAACAGGCCGACATGCGGATCGGCACGTACGACCGTTTCGCCATCGAGTTCGAGAATCAGGCGCAGTACACCGTGGGCGGCCGGGTGCTGCGGCCCGAAGTTCATGGTGAAGTTGCGAATCTCGCTCATGAGCCGGTTCCTTCCAGCTTGTCGTCGACATAGCGGCTGTCGCGGCGAACCACACGGGCCACGGTCACGCGCGGCTCGATCTCGACCGGCTCGTAGACCACGCGGCCCTTGTCCTCGTCATAGCGCACGGTGACATTGCCGATCAGCGGGAAATCCTTGCGGAAGGGATGACCGATGAAGCCGTAGTCGGTCATGATGCGCCGCAGATCCGGATGGCCCTCGAAGACGATACCGAAGAGGTCAAAGGCCTCGCGCTCGTACCAGTTGACCGAATTCCAGACCTCGATCAGCGACGGCAGCATCGGAAACTCGTTGTCCGGCGCATAGCAGCGCATGCGCAGGCGCCGGTTGTGCTTGAGGGAGAGCAGGTGGACCACCGCGGCGAAGCGGTTGGGGAACTCGCCCGCCTCGGGCCGTTCTTCCCAGGAAAAGCGGCCGGGTCCGAGCTCGTCTGCAGCACGCGAGTAGCCCTGGCCGGTCGCCTCGGCCGTCTCCCACTCGTCGTCGCCATAGCCCAGGTAGTCGATGCCGCACAAATCGAGCAGCTGCTCGAAAGCCAGTTCGGGCTCGTCGCGCAGCAGCCAGGCGGCATCGAGCCAGTGATCGCGCGGAATTTCGACGGTCAGCTGGCCACGGTGTTCGGACATCGACGCGATCCGCTCGCCGAGGATGTCGCTCAACGACTGGGCCAGCGCCTGATTGCGGGAAGAGTACTGGGTCATGAGCGGGCGATGGTGTTGGTGCGACGAATCTTCTTGTAGAGCTGCAGTACGCCGTAGACCAGGGCCTCGGCCGTCGGCGGACAACCGGGCACATAGATGTCGACCGGCACGATCCGGTCGCAGCCGCGGGTCACGGAATAGGAATAGTGATAGTAGCCGCCGCCGTTGGCGCACGACCCCATGGAGATCACCCACTTTGGATCGGGCATCTGGTCGTAGACCTTCCTGAGCGCCGGCGCCGTCTTGTTGACCAGCGTGCCGGCCACGATCATCACGTCGGACTGGCGCGGGCTCGGCCGGAAGATCATTCCGAAGCGGTCGAGGTCGTAGCGCGAGGCCGCCGAATGCATCATCTCGATCGCACAGCAGGCGAGACCGAAGGTGACCGGCCACATCGACCCGGTGCGGGCCCAGTTGATCAGCGCATCGGCGCTGGTGGTCACGAAACCCTTCTCGATCAGCGGGTTGTCGCCGCCGGGGCGCAGGATGTCGTCAACCTGGCCCTCGGGGACCGGGTTGTGCATGATTTCACTTATTCCCATTCCAGCGCTCCCTTCTTCCATTCATAGATGAAGCCGATGACCAGGATCAGCAGGAACACGCCCATCGCCACCAGGCCGGTCACGCCGACGGAATCCAGCGCCACGGCCCAGGGAAAGAGGAAGGCGATTTCCAGGTCGAAGATGATGAACAGGATGGCCACGAGGTAGAAGCGCACGTCGAACTTCATACGTGAATCCTCGAACGCCTCGAAACCGCACTCGTAGGGCGAGAGCTTCTCGCTCGAGGGACGCCGCGGCCCGAGAATGCCACCGACCAGAAGCAGCATGACCCCCATACCGAGGCCGACGGCCAGAAACAACAGAATCGAAAAATAGTCAGCCAGCATCCTTCTACCCTGCCAGTGCGTCGATTGTCGTGGCGACTCTTGTTGTCGCAGTCTTCGCCATGCCCCAGGTGGAAGGACACCGGCGTTGCAATATGGTGCCGAAGGCCGGACTCGAACCGGCACGGCCGTTAGGCCACTGCCCCCTCAAGACAGCGTGTCTACCAATTCCACCACTTCGGCATTTTCAATGATCGAGGAGCAACCGCAATTGACCTCAGTCAACCCTCGGCGGCTGCTCCGATTCGTCCTCGGTTTCTTCTTCCTCGACCGGCACCTCGAGAAACTCCTCGTCGCTCGACTCGGCCTCCGAAGCAGCCTCGCTCGACGCCTGCTCGCCCTCGGCCTGTTCCTCGGCCGCCGGCTGCGCCAGCTGGCCGGCGACGCCGAGATCTTCGGACTGGCCGCCGACGTTGCCCGAACGGGCCACCATCACGGCCATGGTGAGGCTCACGGCAAAGAAAGCCACGCCCAGCCAGCTGGTGAGCTTGGTCAGGAAGCCGGCCGCACCGCGCGAGCCGAACACCGTGCCGGAGGCACCGGAACCGAAGGCCGCACCCATGGTGGCGCCCGGGCCGCGCTGAACCAGCACCACGGCGATCAGGGCCGCGGCCAGTAATACATGAAAAACGATGAGAACCGTATACATCAAAAATCTCGTCTAGAAACTGTCGGGATCAGGCCGCCTGATAAATCGCCATGAATGTTTCGGCCTGCAGCGATGCGCCGCCGATCAGGCCACCGTCGATATCTTCACAGGTAAACAGATCAGCGGCATTGTCGGGCTTGACGCTGCCGCCATACAGGATCCTGATTCGGCCGGCTATTGTAGCATCCTCCTCGGCAAACTGCGCCCTGATCGCGGCGTGAACTTCCTGCGCCTGTTCGGGTGAAGCCGTCTGTCCGGTGCCGATCGCCCAGACCGGCTCATAGGCCACCACGGCACGAGCGAACGCCTGAATACCGGCTGTTTCGATAACGCTGGCGATCTGTTGACCGATGACCTCGCGCGTGCGTCCGGCTTCCCGCTCTTCGAGCGTCTCGCCGACACACAAAATCGGCTGCAGCCCGGCATCCTGGGCCGCGACGAACTTGCCGGCTACCACATCGTTGCTCTCGTCATGCAACGCACGCCGCTCTGAATGACCCACCAGCACGTAGGAACAATTCCAGTCGGCCAGCATGGCGCCGGAGACTTCACCGGTGTAGGCACCGCTGGCATGGGCGCTAAGGTCCTGAGCACCGAGCACGACCGGCGTGGCGTCCACCAGCGAATCGACCAGCGGCAGGTAGGGAAACGGCGGCAGCACCATGACCTCGGCGGTCCGGTTCGGGTCGAGGCGGGCGAGAATGCCGCCGATCAGGCTGCGGATCTCGGGCTTGCTGCCGTGCATTTTCCAGTTGCCGGCAATCAGCTTGGTACGCATGGTTTCACCATCGGGCAGTCAATGAAGGACGCAGATTCTACTGCTTTCGGGCAAGGGGGATAAAGTAGAAGATGAGCGAATCGATTCAGGGAATGGACATTCGCTGCAATCGCCCCTCGACAAACAGCAACTCACGCGGTTGCCGCCGGGGCCCGAATTCATAGGTCCAGACGTGATGCTCGCCCTGGCGATAAGCACTGCCGCCGAAGTACCCGTAGTGCTGCGCCGACGGGATCTCGTAGCTGTAATCGGGCAGCCCGCAGCGGGCGAAAACCTCCGCGGTCGTCTTTCCGGCCTGGGTCAGCTCGTGGGGGCCGCAGCGGCGGCTGCCGGGCTCGTAGTCGACGCCGTATCCGAGGTCTCGCACGCGGGAAAGTCGCCCATTGATGAACTCCAGTCGACGCATGAAGTGGTTCGCCCCGAAGTTCAGCGCCCAGACCTCGACTCGCGCCAGTCCCAGTAGACGGCCGTGACGATCAGCAGCCAGCGGGCGGTCGTAGGATTCCGTCCAGAAGGGCTCGGGGCATTTGCGCGCCACTTCCCAGATCCGGTCGCCGACGCTGACGATGCGCTGACCGCAGTAAAAACCGTCGTTGACGCCCAGGGCGAGCGAGGGCGCAAGCAAGAACAGCCCGAGAGCAATCGTCAGCACTTTCATACCTTGTCGAGCCTACTGGCCAGCCATGAACGCAAACTGAATTCCGTTCACGCCCCCTTGTCGGAAGCAAGAGATGATCCACCCACGATGCAATAATGACAATTCTGTCGTACCCGCACGGAGGAGTTTGCACTATATGAAACATCATCTGATGACCGCTCTTTTCGCCATGGCCCTGGCGCTGCCGCTACAGGCGGCCGAGCGCTACGAGATCGACACCGAGGGCATGCACGCCTTCGTGCAATTCAAGATTTCGCACCTGGGCTTTTCCTGGCTTTACGGGCGATTCAACGATTTCGAGGGCGAATTCACCTTCGATCCGGAAAATCCCGAGAACTCCGCCGTGCAGGCAACGATCCAGACCGCCAGCGTCGACACCAACCACGAGCGGCGGGACAAGCATCTCAGAAGCGACGATTTCCTGAATGTCGAAAACCACCCCGAAGCCACTTTCGAGTCCACGGACTTCGAGCCCCTGGGCGACGATCGCTACCGCTTGACCGGTGAATTCACGCTACGCGGGATCAGCCGGGAAATCGAAATCAACGTCACCGAAATCGGCGCCGGCGAGGATCCCTGGGGCGGCTTCCGCCGAGGCTTCCAGGGCCGCACCGAGCTGCCGCTGGAATTTTTCGGCATCGACTACGACCTGGGCCCGACGGCCGAGGAAGTCGAGATCATTCTCTCGATCGAGGGCGTGCGACAGGACGAAGACTGAGGAATCTGTGGTCTGTGGTCTGTGGTCGGTGGTCTGTGTGTCGTTTCGTCGTTTCGACTGACTACTGACTACTGACTACTGACAACCGACCACCGACCACCGACTTTAGCCGGCATCTTGGCCGGCGATAGTCATCTCGTCAACCAGCAGGGAGCCGGTGCGGATGTTGTGGCGCGGATCCACGTCCGTACCCGCCGCACGCAGCCCTGCGAGCATGTCGCGCAGGTTGCCGGCGATGGTGATTTCCTCGACCGCTGCGCCGACCTTGCCGCCTTCGACCCGGAAACCCGCCGCGCCCCGCGAGTAGTCACCGGTGACCAGGTTGATCCCCTGACCCATCAGCTCGGTAACCACCACCCCGTCGCCCATTTCGGCGATCAGTTCATCGAAGGAATGCGTCGCGCCGACGAATTCCAGGTTGTGAATGCCGCCGGCGTTGGCGGTGGTCTCCAGCCCCAGACGGCGCGCCGAATAGCTGCTGAGCACGTAGCGCGCGAGTACGCCCGACTCGACCAGCGGCGACTCGCGCGTGGCGACCCCGTCTGCGTCGAAGGCTGACGAACGCGGCCCCCGCGGCAGATGCGGGCGTTCGATCAACGAGGCCCACTCCGGCATCACGCGCTCACCGACGGCATCGAGCAGATAGCTGCTGCGCCGATACAGATTGCCGCCGGAGACGGCCGCGACCAGGTGGCCGATCAGACCGCGGGCAACTTCCGGCGCGAAAAGCACGGGCATGCGCCCGGTGCGAATACGCTTGGAATCCAGGCGACGAACGGCCCGACGTGCCGCACCGACACCCGTATGCTCCGGCGCAGCCAGGTCGGCCCAGCGTCGCTGTGTATCGTATTCGTAGTCGCGTTGCATGCCCGATTCATCCCGGGCAATCAGCACGCAGCTCTGGGAATAGCCCGTGCCACGCATGCGCCCGATAAAGCCGTGGCTGTTGGCATAAACCCCGAGATTGGCCTCGCTCGTCACGCTTGCCCCCTCGGAATTGGCGATGCGATCGTCGGCATCCCGACCGGCCTGCTCGATGGCCAGGGCGCGGGTAACCAGATCATCCAGCGCAATGTCGTCGGGATGCCACAGATCCAGGTCGGGTAACTCGCTCGCCATCAGTCGGGCATCGGCCAGGCCAGCGGCGCGATCGGGCTGGGTATTGCGGGCAATGGCCAGGGCGCGCTCGATCGTCTCGTCGATCGCTTCCGGGCGCAGATCGCCGGTACTGGCACTTCCCATGCACTGGTTGGTGTAGACGGTGACATCCACGCTGCGGTCACGCGCCTCCTCGAGGGTCTCGATTTCGCCCAGGCGTACGCTCGCTTCCCGCCCCAGGCTCGAGCCGAGGGAAACCTCGGCCTGGTCGGCGCCACCGGCACGGGCCCGGTCGAGCACGTGCTGGGCAATGCCGACCAGCAGTTCGGTTTCACGCTCGGGGTCGTGCAGCAGGGCGGTATTGTCGCTGTCGATCAACGGGCTGCGACTCATCCCGTACCTCCGACCGTGAGCCCGTCGATTCTCAGCGTCGGCTGACCCACCCCCACGGGTACGCCCTGGCCTTCCTTGCCGCACACACCCACACCGGAGTCGAGTTCGAGATCGTTGCCGACCATGCCCACGCGCGTGAGTACGTCCGGGCCGTTGCCGATCAGCGTGGCACCCTTGATCGGTGCGCCGACCTTGCCGTTCTTGACGCGATAGGCCTCGGAGGCGGCAAACACGAACTTGCCGGAGGTAATGTCCACCTGCCCGCCGTTGAAACCGACCGCGTAGATGCCGTCATCGACCGAAGCCAGGATTTCGCCCGGGTCGTGACTGCCCGGCAGCATGTAAGTGTTGGTCATGCGCGGCATGGGCAGGTGGGCGAAAGACTCGCGACGCCCGTTGCCGGTGGGCTTGCCGCCCATCAGGTGGGCGTTGAGCTTGTCCTGCATGTAGCCCACCAGGCGTCCGTTCTCGATGAGGGTATTGCAAGCCGACGGCGTGCCCTCGTCGTCAATGCTCAGCGAGCCGCGCCGGTCTTCAAGCGTGCCGTCGTCGACGACCGTACACTCGGGCGTCGCCACCATCTCGCCCATGCGATCGGCAAAGGCCGAAATGCCCTTGCGGTTGAAGTCTCCCTCGAGACCGTGGCCGACGGCCTCGTGCAGCAGCACGCCGGGCCAACCCGAACCCAGCACCACGGTCATGTAACCAGCGGGTGCGGCTTCGGCCGTCATGTTGACCGCGGCGATCCGCACGGCCTCGCGGGCATGTTCCTGCCAGAATTCCGGCTCCATGATCGATGCCATCCCCCAGCGACCGCCACCGCCGGACATGCCCTGCTCGCGCCGATCGCCCGATTCCATCAGTACCCGGATATCCAGCCGCACCAGCGGCCGGACATCCCCGGCGAGCAAACCGTCGGTGGCGGCCACCAGGATCGAATCGTGACTGGCGGCGATATTGACGCTGACCTGGCTGACGCGGTCATCGAGCGAACGCACATAGGCGTCTATGGTGCGCAGCAGCTCGACCCGATCCGACGATTCGCCGCCACCGACGGGATCATGCGCGCCGTAGCGCGCCGGTGCGTTCCGCGGCTGACCGACGTGCGCCATACCGTTGCCACCCGCACGGGCGATGGCCCGCGCGCTGCCGGCGGCATCGAGCAGGGCCGGCAACGCCATGGAATCGGCATACGCGAAACCCGTGCCGGCACCGGCCACGGCACGGACGCCCACGCCCTGATCGGAGTCGAAGCTGCCGCTCTTGACGGCGCCGTCCTCGAGCGACCAGCCTTCGCTGACGCGGCGTTGAAAATAAAGCTCGCCGAAGTCGATCTGCGAAGACACCAGCCGACCGAGCGCCAGCTCCATTTCCTGTTCGCCTACGCCGGCCGGGGCCAGGAGGCTGTCGAGTACTTGTTTATACATAGTGCACAGGATATTCGGTCGCGGGTGGATGGTTTCAATCGGGCGGCCGGGATGAAGTCTCGTTTTCGTCCCCATTATCGTCGCGGATGTAATCCGGTTCGGCGGCGCGGGCGTCGATCAGTTCGACGTTCGGATCTTCCCAGGGGCCCGTGACCCGGTACCGGGCTTCGCCGATGCCCTGTAGCGGGCGCTCGAGCAGACTGCGCAGGATCAGACCCGCGGCAGCGCCGGCCGGACCGCCCGCCAGGCCGCCGAGTACCGGCAACGTGCCGCTCACCCCGGGCTCGACCAGGACCGTCTGGTCGTAGGTCTGCCCGCCCAGATCGGTCTCGCCACTGACGGTGATATCAGCGGCCGGCGACTCGAGACGGAGCCCTTCGGTCCTGGCCAGGCCGTCGTCGATTTCGAAAGAACCCTCGATCCGATCGAATTTCAGCCCCTCGCCGAACACATCACGAAAGTCGAGCATCAGGCGCCGCGGCATGGCGCTGAAACTGATCAGGCCGACCAGCCGGCCGGCACCGGGCTGCGCTTCCGGGATGCGGCCGTCGCTCATGACCAGGTGCAGGTTGCCGCTGAGCCGGGCCAGGGCAAAATCAACCGGCGCGCCCGACCAGCGCCCCTCGATGTCCACCTGCGCACGGTCGACCATGAACTGCGATTCCTGACCGAAGCTCTCGAGCAGGGCCGGCAGGTCGGTGCTGATCATGCGTCCCTGGAACTCGGTCACCGGGCCGTCGTCCTCGAGAATCCAGCGCCCGTATCCGCTCAATTCCAGCTGCGGCCCGGCCACCTCGACCTGCTCGATCTCGATTCCGTCCCGGCGTGTGTGACTTTCGATCCGCACGCGCCCCAGCGGAAAATCCCCGAAATGCAGGTTTTCGACCAGCAGGTGGATGGGCGGAAAATCAGTCGGCACACGCACTCGCGTCTGCTCCGGCACCGGCGCCTGCGCCAGATCGTCGACCGGGCGTTCGGCCAGGCTGCGGGCCAGATCCAGGCGCTGGAGATCGATCGCCACGACCCGCCCGGAATCGATCGGCAGCGGAACGCTGATCACGCCCTCGATGGACTCGCCCGACAATCCCAGCTGCCACTCCGCCTTGCCGCGCTGTGCATCGAGCGCAACTTCACGCAAGCTCAAATCACCATAATCGAGACGCCCGAGTTGAAGCCGGATAACCCCCGATCCTGTCGCATCCGAGCCGGTTGGCGACATCGAAAGACTCGACAACCAGTCACTCCAGTCCTTCAAATCCAGCCGACCAATGCTTCCGGATACTTCAAATCCCCCCGCCGAAGGCAGTTCCGGTGCTGCCTGATCCAGACCGGCCGCCAGGCGCCAGCGACCGCCCATGTCCTCGGCCCTGAGGTCGAGCCAATCGCCCAGGCGGCCACTGACCGTCAGCCCACCATCCTGCCCAAGCACACGCAAATCCAGAGCCATCGATTCGTCGGCCGACTTGCTCAAAGGATGCGGAAAATCCAGCGAGAGTCCGCGCAGATCGGACTCGGCTTCCAGCTGCCAGCCGCCCGCCGGCTGGGCGCCGAGGCGCAACTGCCACTGGCTGGCACCAGCGATTCGATCGGCCAACGCGGAGAAAGGCGGACGATCGGGAAGCATGCGCGAAAGTGGCAGGTTACCGCTCACGCCCAGACGCACCGGCGATGAAAACCCGGCCTCGATTTCCAGGCTGCCGTCCTCCGCTCCGGCCATCTGCAGTTGCGCCGGCTCGATGCCACTGCGGTCGAAGGAAACACTGCCACGCAATTCGGGGCAACGCAGGTTGACATCCGGCAAGGCCAGCGTCGTTCCCGCCAGGGCCACGCGGCCGTCCAATTGCCACTCGGACATGCGACGCACCGGCAGGAAAAGATCCGTTTGCACCGACAGCGTGCCCGAAGCGGCGATGGGGTCGACGAAGCGCGACCAGCCTTCGATCGGAAAGGACGCGACCAGATCCCGCAGTGGCCCCGCCGCGACCCGGTCCGCGGCCAATGAAATATCGATCTCAGGCTCGGTCAAATCATCGATGACGACCCGCTCGGCAGAGACCGGCACGTCTCCGAATCGCCCGGCATCGACACGGGCGACCATGCTGCGGCCAACGAAATCGACCCGGCCACCGAGATCCCGGGCCAGCGGCCAGTCCTCCCAGAAATCCAGTTCGGCCCCGCGGAAATCGATCCAGGCCTGAAAATCGCCCGCATCCCAGGTAGGAAACTTGCGACCGGCGCGGAAATGGTAGTTGAGTCCACCGCTGGCCCCGGAAACACCCAGCAGAGCATGATCCAGCCAGGCGAGCGCCTTGGGCGGAATCTTTCCGGCCGGCAACCATGGACGTGGATCGACGGCGCCGACCCGGTCGGAAATGACAGTGAAGTCGAGGAAGGGCCGCTCGCCGCCGAGCCACACCCAACCGTTGGCCCGGCCCTCGGCCTCGGGCCGCTCACCCACGATATCGTCGAGTTGCACCGCGTCCGGCGAAACGATGATCCGGCCGGAAATCGTATCGATGGGAATCGTGCGGCGCATCCTGTCCGGCCAGTCGATCACGGGGCTGCCCGACAGCGACAAGGCGGCACGATCGCCGGCCACGCCCAGGTCGAGATCCAGATCGGCCAGGCCAAGCCGATCCCCCGGCAGATCGACCGTCAGGTCGTCGACCGCACCCTCGAGCCGGTGAAAAGACCCCGGATGCCGGTACAGCAACTCGAGACCACTGATCTGACCCGACATCGACTCCGGCCAGTGCCGCCAGCCGCCCAGCCAGCGCCCCGCCAGCTCGTGAAGGTCGGCAAGCGCCAGACTGGAAACGGACGCTGCCCATCGATTGTCTTCGTTGGCCAGCACGACATCCTCCACAAGCGTCCGCCCGCCGCTCGCCAGGCGGACCAGTTCGGCGTCGATTCGGCGGTCCGTGCGCTCCAGGCGCAGTTGCGCGCTGGCATTGAATCCGTCGCTGCCCGTCAGTTCGAAATCCAGGTCCGCCGAGCCGCCGCGCGCCTCGTGCCAGCCGAATACCAGGCCGGCATCGAGACGGTCCGGCGGCAGACGCAGGAAATCGGGAAGAAGACGGTCGAGCCCGGGCGCGGTCAAGCGCAGTCGCCTCATGTCCACGCGGCCCGACAGGGAGCGCAGACGGCCGTCGACATGGCGGCCCAGCAGTGTCAACGACAGTTCCGCCTCCGGGGCGGCGGCCGGGTGTGCCCGCGCCACCAGCGTCGTGCGGTCGCCGCGGCGCCGAATATCGCCTTCGCTGATGACCAGATCGAGCCGCGGACCGTCATGCGGGCGTACCCGAACGCTCACATCCCGCAAGATCAGGTCACCGGCGAGCGCCTCATCACCGCCGGACGCTGCGCCGAGTTCGCCGCCGTCTTCCAGGCGCAGGCCCCAGCGACCGGTCTCGTCCTCGGCCAGCACCAGGTCGAGGCCGAGCAGTACAAGGCGAAAGGGATTGCGATCCGGTCGCACCAGGTCCGGCAGATGCAGTTCCAGCCGGGCCCGGGCAACCTCGAGCAGCGGCGCGTCGCCGGGACCGGCCTCGAGACCGTTGAGCGTGATCTGCGGTGTCAGGCGCGGCCAGCGCGCCTCTACACGCTCGATCGTCACCGGCTGGTCGAGCCGCTCGGACAGCTGCGTCTCCAGCCACGGCCGAAGCTCGTCGGCGTAGGGGATGAGCAATCGCCCGATGCCGACGATCACCGCCGTGGCGATGATGAGCACCGCCGCGATCGCGGCCAGCCATTGCCGCACCCGTTTCAGGGCCGTTCGCGTCTTCGATGCCGGGTTGTGGGCGCTGCGTTCGCTCAAAGCAAGACCACGTCGAACTGTTCCTGGTCGTACTGCTCTTCCGGCTGGAACTGGATGCTGGTTCCCAGTTGCTCGGTCAGCTCGGCAATCGAGCGGTGGTGTTCCTCGAGCATGCGATCGACCACAGCCGGGCAGGCCATCACCCGCATTTGCCCGGTCTCGAACTGGCGCACGGCCCGCATGATCTCGCGGAAGATTTCCGAGCAGACAGTGTCAACACTCTTGACCCGGCCGCTGCCGTCGCAGGACGGACAGGATTCGCACAGGCGATGCTCGAGGCTTTCGGTGGTGCGCTTGCGCGTCATCTCCACCAGACCCAGCGGCGAGATTTCCGACACGGTCGTGCGCGCATGATCGCGTGACAACGCCCGTTGCAGCGTCCGCAGTACCTGGCGCTTGTGATCGTCCTCGCTCATGTCGATGAAATCGATGATGATGATGCCGCCGAGGTTGCGCAGCCGAAGCTGGCGCGCAATCGCCTGGGCCGCCTCTAGATTGGTCTTGTAGATGGTTTCCTCGAGGTTGCGATAGCCCAGGTAGGAGCCGGTGTTGACGTCGACGGTGGTCATCGCCTCGGTCTGGTCGATGGTCAGGTGCCCGCCGGATTTCAACGGCGTGCTGCGATCGAGCGCGCGCTCGATCTCGGTCTCCACACCATAGAGATCGAACAACGGCCCTTCACCGTCATAGAACTCGATGCGATCGGCCCATTCGGGAAAGAATTCGCCGGCGAAACGCACCGCCCGCTGAAAGGTTTCGCGTTCGTCGATGCGCACCTTCTCGATGCCGGCGTGCATGAGATCCCTGAGTGAGCGGTACGGCAAGGACAGGTCCTCGTAGACCAGCTGCCCGGCGACTGCCTGGTCGGCGTCGGCCTCGATTCTCGGCCACAGTCGCCGCACGTATTTCAGATCCCGGGCCAGGGCGTCGCTCTCGATGCCCTCGGCATTGGTGCGAATGATGAAACCGTGCTCGGGCTCCTCGCCGGTCAATTCGCGCAGCAGGCCGCGCAGCCGCTCACGCTCGATTTCGGCCTCGATTCGAACCGACACGCCCAGGCTGGTCACGCCCGGCAGCAACACCAGGTAGCGCGACGGAATGCTTAGTTGGGTGGTCAGACGCGCACCCTTGGTGCCGAGCGGATCCTTGATTACCTGGACCAGCAGCTTCTGTCCCTGGCTGACCAGTTCGGTAATCAGAGGAATAGGTCGAGCTTCGCCCTCTTCGTCCAGTTCGGGCTGGCGCGGCACGATGTCGGTCGCATGCAGGAAGGCCGTGCGCTCCAGGCCGATATTGACAAAGGCCGCCTGCATGCCCGGCAGCACCCGCTCGATCCGGCCCATGTAGATGTTGCCCACGTAGCTGGTATCGCCGCTGCGCTCCAGGTAGAGCTCCTGCAACAGGCCGCTTTCGACGACGGCCACGCGCCGCTCCGTCGGCGAGACGTTGATCAGTATTTCATCACTCACGGCCGAGAAGTCCGCTCAAGCTATTTGGTATTGGGCAAGAATAGCACCAGCGCCATCCGGGAAGCCTCCAGACACGGCGCCGCGTCAGTCGGCAAGCCGGGCTTCGCGCAACAGTTCGCCGGTTTCGAACAGTGGCAACCCGACCACGCCGGTGTAGCTGCCCGAAAGCGATCGTACCCAGATGCCGGCCGCCCCCTGGATGCCGTAGGCGCCGGCCTTGTCGTGCGGCTCGCCGGAAGCGACGTAGCGATCGATCCAGGCGGCGGGCAGCTGGGCGAATTCGACCCGTGTGACGCTCAAGCGTTCATCAATCCCGCCATCCGTCGCGGCCAGGGCGACCGCCGAAAGCACGCGATGTTCACGGCCGGACAGGCGCTCGAGCATTTCGCGTGCCTGTTCGTCATCGCCCGGCTTTCCCAGGCATTCGTCATCGAGGACAACGGCAGTGTCCGAGCCGAGCACGAAGCAATCGTCGACTTGCCCGTGGATCGCCATCGCCTTCTCGCGCGACATGCGCCGCACATAATTCTCCGGCGGCTCCCCCTCACGCACTGTCTCGTCAATATCCGCGGGCTGAACGTCGAAGTCGATCTCGAACAGCGACAGGAGTTCGCGGCGGCGGGGCGAGGCGGAAGCCAGAATGAGGCGGGTTCGTATATTCGTTCTTTCGTTCATTGGTTGTTTCGTTTTTCGGTTCGCGAGATTGTGCGATAGAGGGGGCCAAGTAGGGCCTGAGAAAACGGCGAAGTTTCGGGCCCCAGTCGCCTTGTTTGGGGAGGCTTCGCTTCAGTTCGACGCAGTGGCGAGGCCCTCAGCGAAGCCTCCCCAAACAAGGCGACGTCGACACCCCGGCCGGTGTGCAGCCATTCGCTGTCGGCCCGGCCCGGGATGCTTTGCTGAAGGCCTCGCCACCGCGTCGAACTGAAGCAAAGCATCCCGGGCCGGGCCGACGTCGGAGCCACCATAACCAGCCAGTGAAGGGCCCCCGTTCAGGCTCGATGGTAAGGATGCCCGCTCAGGATCGTCGAAGCGCGGTATAGCTGCTCGGCCACCAACACGCGCACCAGCATGTGGGGCAGCGTCGCGGGGCCCAGTGACCAGCGTTCGTCGGCACGTTCGAGCGCCGATGAATGGAGCCCGTCGGCGCCGCCGATCAGGAACCAGACCGGATCGCCGTCGAGCTGCCATTGTTCCAGCCGGGAGGCCAGCTTTTCAGTCGACCAGGGTCGCGCCGTGATCTCCAGGACCACCACGCGGACACGCTCGGGCAACTTGCCGAACAGGCGTTCGGCTTCCAGGGAAGACTCGCGGCCTGCACCGGCCTTGCCGGCCACCGGCACCTCGACCAGTTGCAGCGGCAGATGGGGCGGCATTCGCCGGGCGTATTCCCGCCAACCGTCGGCCACCCAGGCGGGCATGCGGGTGCCCACACCGGCGACCACCAGGTCCATGGTTCAGGCCTGGGCGCGTGTTGCCGGTGGTGCCGCCCAGAGTTTCTCGAGGTTGTAGAAAGCGCGCGTCTGGGGCTGCATGACATGAACGATGACGTCGGCCAGGTCGACCAGCACCCAGTCCGCGTCGTCGGCTCCTTCCACACCCAGCGGCTGAATGCCGAGCGACTTGACGCGCTGTACCAGCCGGTCGGCCGCGGCCTTGACCTGGCGGGAAGAAGTCCCCGAGGCGATGACCATGTAGTCGGCGAAGCTGCTGCGCTCGGACAGATCGATAACCTGGATGTCCTGGGCCTTGGCATCTTCCAGAACGGCGACGGCGAGATCCCGCAAATCCTGCGGGCCGGTCAATTCCTTTTCGCTCAACGAATTACCCATGATTGAACACGCTGCGTATTTTACGCCCGTTGCGCCACGCTTTCAGCAAGCGTGATGCGGTCATTGATAAAGGCCGTGTTTACGGATATAGGCCAGCACGGTCGACGGCAGCAGAAAACGCGGGTCCCGGCCTTCGGCCACTTGCCGGCGAATGTCGGTCGAGGAAATGGCCAGCTGGGTCACACCCAGGTAGCAGACCCGGCCGGACTCGACTTCCATCAACTGGGCGGGACGGCGTATGCGACGTTCGCGCAGCACCTTTTCCACTTCGCCCGTGTACTTCGGCCGGCTGCGGGGACGCTTCATGACCAGCAGGTGGGCCAGTTCGAGCAGTTCGCGCCAGCGATGCCAGCCGCTGAGCTGGTTGGCGGCATCCTGCCCCAGGCAGAGAATGATCGGGCGCGGCCCGACCTCGTCGCGAATGGAAGCCAGAGTCTCGACCATGTAGGAGGGGCCATCGCGACGCACCTCGCGTTCGTCGACAGTCAGGTCGGGATAGGGCGCCAGTGCCAGTTCGAGCATGGCCAGGCGATGATAGGCCTCCGCCCCGGTATAGTCACGATGCGGCGGGATGCCTGCTGGCAACAGGCGGAAATCGTCGACGGCCAGCTTCTCGCAAACCTCGGCGGCCGCGCGCAGATGGCCGTAATGCACCGGGTCGAAAGTGCCGCCGAAGATGACCGTGGCGTGATTCATGCCGCGCTGTACTCCGGGCGATTGGTGGCGAGCGCCACGCACAGGCGCTCGAGCCTGAGCCAGAACATTTCGCGACCGGTCGACTTCGACAGCAGATCGAGTTCGGAGAGCCGGGCCAGGGTCTGGCGCACCAATTCGGGCGAAATGCGGCGGGCAGCGTCGGCCACCGGTTGCTGCCGGCTCTTCCAGATCCCCAGGGTCTTGAAAGCCTGCCCGGCCGATTGCGTGCGCGTGAGCAACTGGAAATTGCCGATGGTCTGGAGCTCGCGCGCCAGCGCCCCGACGATCATCGGCATCGGCGTATCGGCCTCTCTGAGCCCTCGGATGCAGCGCACAGCCGGGCCGGCCTGTCCGGCCAATACCAGTTCGATCAGGCGAAAACTGTCGAAGCGTGCGCTGTCGGCCACCGCCGCTCGCACCTCTTCGAGACCGATCTGCCCGCCCGGATAAAGCAGGGCCAGGCGCTCGATCTCCTGCGCGGCGGCCAGCAGATTGCCTTCCAGCCGCTC
Organism: Wenzhouxiangella sp. 15190; assembly: GCF_003417465.1. Classification (GTDB taxonomy): domain Bacteria; phylum Pseudomonadota; class Gammaproteobacteria; order Xanthomonadales; family Wenzhouxiangellaceae; genus Wenzhouxiangella. Next base: position 87,010 of record NZ_QVMV01000007.1, on the reverse strand, counting down.
GGCCAGGAAACGGCATGCAGGCTGGTCGGCCTGGATACGCCGACTGGACAGACGCTGGGCGATCCACTGCGGCAACCGCTGCGGCTTGACCTTCCAGCAAGGCACGTACACGCCGGCCGCGTCCAGGGCCTTGGCCCAAGCGGTCTTCTCACTGCCCATGTCCCAGGCATCGCACTTGACCAGCAGGATGTCGTCGCCATCCTGTTCCACGAACTCGCGCAACGCCGCGCCACCTTCACGCCCGGGCTTGCCCGAGGGCAGGCGCACTTCCACCAGACGCTGGGTGGCGAACAAAGATCCGGTTTCGGTGGCGCTGCCGAGCTGGCTCCAGTCGAAGCGTGCATCGGCCTCGAGCACCAGGCGTTCACCCACGCCGGCCTCCCGTGCGCCGGCCCTGAGAGCGTCGCAGGCCTCCTCGATCAGCAAGGGCTCCTGGCCGGCGATCAGGTAGACCGGGTCCAGGCCTTGCTTGAGGCGCTGTGGCAGCTTTTCGGGAAACAGTTTCATCCGCTGGTCCCGGCGAGCGCCTCCAGGCGCCGGACCAACTGGGTCGCCATCGCCCGGCCGAGCTCGTCGCGCAGGAATTCTTCCTCGCGCTGGGCGGCCAGGATTTCGCCTTCGTCGAAGCTGTAATCGCGCGTGAGCCGGAGCGTGGAACGCTCGAGCGCTACCTCGCCCTGGGTATCTTCCAGCCGCCAGGTGACTTCGAACACGATCAGGTACTCGCGCACCCGCGCCTGGCCAGTCACCGACAGCGCTTGGCGCCAGATGTTCTGCGAATCGATGCGGAGCGTGGCAGCGCCCGGCCCCGGTTCTTCGGTGACCTCGACGCCGTTGGCCTCGAGCAGCAGCCCGAGTTCCCGCATGAACACGGTACTGTCGTCGGCCACCGCCACGAAGGTCCGATCCATGAACGCCGGCAGGCGAGCCTCGCCCCGCAGCTGAAAACCGCAGGCGGTCAGCATCGCAGCGACGACAATGACGAGGATGGCGCGAGGCATCAGCCGACCACGATATTGAGGAGCTTGTCGGGGACCAGGATGACTTTTCTAATCGTCTTGTCCTGTACGTGGCGAGCGACATTGTCGTCGGCCATGGCCGCGGCCTGCACCGCCTCCTTATCCGAGCCCGGCGCCACCTGGACGCGCCCGCGCACCTTGCCGTTGACCTGCACCACCACGGTCACGGCGGCACGCGTCAGGGCCGATTCGTCGACCGCCGGCCAGCCCGCCTGGAACACCGAACCTTCGCGGCCCAGGTCGCGCCAGAGCGCTTCGGCAATATGCGGCGTGACCGGCGCGATCAAGCGAACCACCGATTCCCAGGCCTCCTGAACCAGTTCCCTTCCGGGCTCGTCCCCGGGCTCGAAGCGCTGCAGTTCATTGCAGAACTCCATGATCGCGGCAATCGCCGTATTGAAGGTCTGGCGCCGACCCATGTCGTCGCCCACCTTGGCGATGGTCTCGTGCAACCGGGTGCGCAACTCGCGGGCCTCGCCGTCGAGCTTTTCGGGCTTGCGGCCCGGCAACGTACCTTCGGCGACATGCGCCTTCACGCCCGCGTGCAGCCGCTTGAGAAAGCGCCAGGCGCCTTCAACCCCCGCCTCCGACCACTCCAGCGACTGCTCGGGCGGGGCGGCGAACATCGAAAACAGGCGCACCGTATCGGCGCCATAGGTATCGACCAGTTCCTGAGGATCGACGCCGTTGTTCTTTGACTTGGCCATCTTCTCGATACCGCCCGGCTCGACCGGCCGCCCATCGGATTCGAGCACGGCACTGAGAATTTCGCCCTTGCCGTCGCGCTGCACCTCGACGTCGGACGGATTGAACCAGATCCTGCGACCGGCTTCATCCTCGCGGTAATAGGTTTCGGCCAGCACCATGCCCTGGGTGAGCAGGCGCCTGAAAGGCTCGTCGACATGGACCAGGCCCTCGTCGCGCATCAGCTTGGTCCAGAAGCGCGCGTAGAGCAGGTGGAGGATGGCGTGTTCGATGCCGCCGATGTACTGGTCGACCGGCATCCACTGATCGGCGCGCTTGTCGACCATGGCGTCGTCGTTGTCCGGGCCGGTGTAGCGCAGGAAATACCAGGACGAATCGACGAAGGTGTCCATGGTGTCGGTCTCGCGCTTCGCCGCCGTGCCGCATTCGGGGCAAGCGGTTTCGAGAAATTCCGGGTGGCGGTTGAGCGGGTTGCCCGAGCCGTCGGGCACGAGTTCCTCGGGCAAGATGACCGGCAGGTCCGCTTCGGGCACCGGTACGTCACCGCAGTCGGGGCAATGGATGATCGGAATCGGGCAGCCCCAGTAGCGCTGGCGCGAGATACCCCAGTCACGCAGGCGAAACTGCGTGCGGGCGCGGCCGAGGCCCTTCTTTTCCAGGTCGGCGACGATCGCCTCGAAGCCCTTCGACCATTCGAGGCCGTCGTAGGGCCCCGAATTGACCAGGCGGCCCTGCTTGGCGGCGTAGTCGTCGTGCCAGTTACGATCGTCGTATTCGCGATCGTCAGGCAGGCTGATGACCTGGCGGATAGGCAGGTCGTACTTGAGCGCGAACTCGAAATCGCGCTCGTCGTGGCCGGGCACGGCCATGATCGCGCCCTCGCCGTAAGTCATCAGCACATAGTTGGCCACCCACACCGGCAACTCGTCGCCGGTGAGCGGGTGGACGGCCTTCAGGCCGGTGTCCATGCCCTTCTTTTCCTGTACGGCGATATCGGCTTCCGACACGCCGCCTTTCTGGCATTCGGCGATGAAATCGGTCAGCGCCGGGTTGCCCTCGGCGGCCTGCCTGGCCAGCGGGTGCTCGGCGGCGACGGCCATGAAGGTCGCGCCCATCAGGGTGTCGGGACGGGTGGTGAAGACCTTGATCGTCTCGCCCTCGCAGGCGAACTCGATCTCGGCGCCTTCGCTCTTGCCGATCCAGTTGGCCTGCATCGTGCGCACCCGCTCCGGCCAGCCGTCGAGCGTATCCAGACTTTCGAGCAGCTCGTCGGCATAGTCGGTGATGCGCAGGTAATACATCGGAATTTCACGCTTTTCCACCGGGGCCCCGGTGCGCCAACCGCGCCCGTCGATGACCTGCTCGTTGGCCAGTACGGTCTGATCGACCGGATCCCAGTTGACCGAGCCGGTTTTCTTGTAGGCAATGCCGCGCTTGAGCAGACGCAGGAAGAACCACTGGTTCCAGCGGTAATACTCGGGATCGCAGGTGGCCAGTTCACGCTCCCAGTCGATGGCGAAGCCGAGCTGCTTGAGCTGACTGCGCATGTGCTCGATGTTGTCGCGCGTCCACTTTGCCGGCGGCACCCCGTTGGCCATGGCCGCATTTTCGGCCGGCAGGCCGAAGGCATCCCAGCCCATGGGCTGGAGTACACGCTGGCCCTGCATTCGGTGATAGCGGGAAATGACGTCACTGATGGTGTAGTTGCGCATGTGGCCCATGTGCAACTTGCCCGATGGATACGGAAACATGCTCAGGCAATAGAAACGCTCGCCTTCGCCGGATTCGGCCTGGTGAGCGTCGTGTTCTTCCCAGTAGCGGCGAATCTCGGGCTCCAGTTCGCCTGGGTGGTAGCTGTCAGACACCGTTGAAATGGTTCCTGCTGGTTGTCGCTTCTAAAACGCACGCCGCCCCGGGGCGGGGCGGCGCGCTCGGGGACGTCATGGAAACTTACTGCTCGCCGCCTTCCTCGCCGTCGTCGGACTCCTCGTCCATACGCTCGGCCAGGCGATCCCAGGCAGACTGGGCTTCCTGCCAGGCTTCCCGCGCCTCGGCGCTGGTGCCTTCCCAGGTATCACCGGCGAATTGGCTGGCTTCTTCCCAGGCATTCTTGGCCTGCTTGCGGGACCGTTCGGCCGCTTCACGCGCCTCTTCCCAGGCATCACCACTTCCTTCCTCGGCAGCCGCCAGCGCCTCTTCAGTCTTGACTCGGGCCTCTTCGGCCAGTTCGCGAGCGCGCTGCCAGACCTGCTCATGCAGCGCTTCTTCGTCGGTCGTTGGACCTTCTTCGACGAATTCCTCGATCTCCTCGCGGGCCTCCTCGCCTTCTTCCTGGGCCTCTTCGTAGGCTTCGGCCGCTTCCTCGCCGGTTTGTTCGACCTGCTCGGCCGCTTCGTCACCGGCCTCCTCGATTTCACTGGACTCTTCGGACTGGCAGGCCGCCAGCGCCAGGATGATCGTCAGAATCAACAGATAACGCATCGTATTCCTCCTAGAAGCGCATATACCGCGCACTTGTCCGCCAACGCTTATCGTAACGCCATTGTCCGCCCTCGACACCTGTTTTTTGGCGCTGCTGGCACCGATCAAAAGGTCGCCGGGGAGAGCAGGCGACTCGGAAAATCACTCATAGAGCGACGCCAGCCACTGCCACATGCTGCGCAGCCCCTGGGCCTCGCCCCCGGCCGGTCGTCCGGGGCGGTCGGACAGGTTCCACGCATAGATATCGAGGTGGTACCAGTCGATACCTGCATCGACGAAATGGTCGAGGAACAGTGCCGCCGTGAGACTGCCGCCGAAGCTGGAAGTGCCGGTATTGGAAATGTCGGCGATCGCCGGCTCGATCTGCTCGCGATAGGGTTCGAACAGGGGCATGTGCCAGAGCGGATCCTCGAGCTCGAAACTCAGATCCTGGATGGTGCGGGCCTTCTCGGTGTCGCGGCCGTAGATCGGCGGCAGATCCTCACCCAGCGCGATGCGGGCCGCACCGGTCAGCGTGGCGAAATCGATGATGCGCTCGGCGCCCTCCTCCGAGGCCAGGGTCAGGGCATCGGAAAGCACCACCCGTCCCTCGGCATCGGTATTGCCGATCGCCACGCTGGTGCCCTTGCGCGTATTGATGATGTCCGAGGGCCGGTAGGCGTTGCCGGAGATGGCGTTTTCCACGGCCGGAATGTAGACGCGCAGGTTCACATCGAGCCCCAGCGTCATGATGATCTTCGCCAGGCCCAGGACGTGCGCGGCCCCGCCCATGTCCTTTTTCATCAGCAGCATCCCCGCGCCGGGCTTGATGTTGAGCCCGCCGGAGTCGAAGATCACGCCCTTGCCCACCAGGGCCAGGGACGGGGCATCCTCGCGCCCCCACTGCATGCGAATCAGCCGCGGTGCGCGGCTGGCGGCCTGGCCAACCACGTGGATGGCGGGGAACTCCTTTTCCAGTCGCTCGCCCTCGATGACCTCGCAATCGGCGCCGTGTTCCGAGGCCAGGGTGCGCGCGGTATCGGCCAGCTCGCCCGGACCGAGATCGATGGCGGGGGTGTTGACCAGGTCGCGAACAAAAGCCGAGGACTCCGCTAATGTGCGAACACGCTGTTCACTCCCCGGTTCCAGAACCAGCCGGGCGCCGGGCCTTTCCATTTCCTTGTAACGATCGAAGCGGTAGCAACCCAGAGCCCAACCGATGGCGGCGCGTTCCTGTTCCTCGGCCGGCCAGTCCGTCTGGAGATGGTAGTCCCCCTCGGGCAAGTTGGAAGGCAGGTGGGCGAGGGCCCACAGGCGATCACTGGGCTCTCTCCCGGCCAGCACCTCGCCAATACTGCTGTGTTCGTCGGGCACGAGCAGGAGTTCACCGGGCTTCGCCCGGAACCCGCTGGCTTCGACCCAGCGGCGGGTCCTTTCATCGGCGGAACTTTTCCAGGCTTCCAGGCCTTCGGAATCCAGGGAATGAACGGGAATGGACCGCTCGGGGGAAACGCTGAACATGACGACTCCAGATTGTTATCAAGAAGCCGTCTAGGATAGCGTAGCGCCAGCCTCGTCAGGCGCCCACTCCGAATCAACCGGTGCGCAGCCGGCGCCGGCGCCGAACGACGGCCGCCGGCGACTTGAACAGCTCATAGATCACGAGTGCAACCAGCACGCCGAGACCGGTCCAGATCAGGGAAGTCGCATCGATGGGCACCGCCGGCGTAAACGTCTCCCAGGCTCGACGGGCAATCTCCGAATCGCCATGCCGCATCACGAGAATGGGCTGCATCAGGGGTGTGGCCTCGGCAATGGACGCATAGGTTGCCTCCAGTTCGGCCACACGATCGGCGAAGCCCGCCACGGCCTGGCTCCGCTCAGCTGCCGTCAATTCGGGTACCAGAATCCCGCGCTCGACCAGGTCGAGCGTCCGCCGTGCCTCGTCGAGATGGCCACCCAGGCGCTGCAGATACGCCTGGGTAAAGGCGGGGGCCTGGGATAGCCCCATGCCGCCGCCGGCACCGGACACGGCGCTGCCCAGATTATCGAACTTTCGGCCCATCCAGCTCATTGCAGCCAGTCTCCGGCGCGGTCACCGGCAAGTCAAGCCAGGGCGCCGGGCGTTGCCGGTGTGTGCCGTCAATTGACCCCTATTGTCACCCGAGGCCGGGCCTCGAATTTTTCGAGGGGCTTTCAAGCGGCCTGTTGAGCGCCATTTCAACAGGCTGCAGCAAGTTCCTGAAGAACATGGCACGCCAATTGCATGATTGATCGCATGAACGCCGCCACACACACCAGTCCGTCTTCATCCCGACCCCGCATCCTGTTCGTGGATGACAGCCGGCTCATGCGCGCCTGCGCCACCCGCATTCTGGGCCAGCAGTTCGACCTGGTACTGGCCGAATCGGCGGAGCAGGCCTGGGAGCTGCTGCAGACCGACTTGCGCATCGAAGCGCTGTTCAGTGATCTGCACATGGGCGGCAAGAGCGGTCTTGACCTGCTGCAGCAGATCCGCCACGCCCAGAAACCGCACCTGGTCGACCTGCCGGTGGTGCTGATCACGGGCGAAGAAGATGGTGAGCGCAAACGCAAGCACGCCCTGCTGCTCGGCGCCACGGACTTCATTTCCAAGCCCTTCCAGGCCAGCGAACTGACCGCACGCGCCTCGGCCTACGCACACAGCGGCCAGTCAGCCAGGCGCCTGCGCCTGCTCGAGCAGGACCATCACATCGACCCGGAAACCGGGCTCGGCAACCGTCGCTACTGCGAGGAACGGTTGATGCAGGCGATGAGTTTCGCCCATCGTCATCAGCAAGCGCTGACGATCATGCACCTGCGCCTCGACGGCCTCTCGGCATTGCTCGAGGAACTGGGCGAAACGCATGCCTCGCGAGCGCTCAAGCGCATCGGCACTACCCTGAGCCGCAGGGTCCGGCGTGAAGACACGGTATTTCGATCCGACAGCGAAACCTTTTCCTTCCTGCTTCCGGCCACCGACGCCGAGGGCGCCGAAATGCTGCAGGAACGCTTCATGCCCGACCTCGACGAACTGGGACTGCGCCCAGCCGGCGAAGTACTCGATGTGGAAGCCGGATTCATCATCCAGACGCCGCCCCCGCCGAACGGTCGTGACGGAGCGCATATTCTTGAAGAAGGCCTGGCCGGTCGCGCCAGCCCCGTCGCGCCAGGGACGAGGCGCGAGCCGGGTCTCGGCATCGAACAGGCACTGCGCATGATCGAGCGCGGTCAGGGCGATCGGATCAAACCACACCTGGCGTCGCTGAAAGTGCGACTGCATCCCCTGCTCGTCATGCTCGAGGAAGCAGACCGTAGCAGCGGCAGAGACGACGATCCCTCAGGCCGCCGGCCCTGGCGCTCTCACTAAGGCACCTGCGCAACTGCCACCGGCTAAAGCCGCTGGCTTGATGTTACGGCTCGAAGCCGGATTGATCGGCCATACGCCGATTGGTTTAAGTACCAAATCACAAGCACCAAATTTCAAACAATTTCCAATGAACGAAATTCCAATGACCCAAATCACGACTGGGGTCAGATTACACCAGGAGTGCCTTCACCCGCCCATATGCGTATACCTGTCACTTCGGCTCCATGGCCATTTCGGTCTTTAAGAATTCGGTTCTTGGAGATTTGTTTGGGCATTGGCGCTTGGAACTTGGAATTTTTCAAGCTCGAAAAGGCGAGCGGTTTACGGAACGAGTTATTCAGGTGCTACTTGAGCATCACCCCTCGCCATCTTCGGCCGCAGCCAGTCGGCAAGATCGCTAAATACCTCGCCCATGGCCGTTTCCATGGCCGTCACGGAAGCATCCAGCGAATCGCCGCCTGCCGGTTCCCGACCTTCCAGGGTATTGACGGCCAGTAACCGCCCAACCGCATCGAACAACCGCACCACCACAATCACTTCGGCTTCGAGCCCGCCGGAGCGCTCGGCCATTTCGAACCGGCGCATGACCAGTTCCAGGCGAAATTCCGCCGGCAGGCTTCCGGTGCGACCGACCGTGGCGACGCGACCATCGAGAAACCGGACCAGCAAGTCCTGCAGCAGGTCCGGGGCGCGGTCGATCCACGCCGTTCCTTTCCAGGGCATCAGCGTGCGATCGCGCCGGACCAGAATGCGCGTCGAGTCCCGGGTCTGGTCGGCTTCGGGCCTGGAAACGGCAAGCGTCCGCTCGGCAGGATCGGCCTGTGCCGGCTGCGGGGCATCCACCTCCGGCGCGATCAGCCGGTAAGCCGTCTTGCCACCGCCGAGCGCGCAGGCTGAGAGAAACACCACGGCGATCGTTACGACAATCGGCACGATCGCCAGTCTGTTGAGGGAAGACATCATTTCGGATCGTACTCCTCGGGTCGTTCGTCGCCGAGCAGGAAACCGGCCGGACTGCGTTCGAACTTCTCGGTCATGGCGGAAAGCTCGTCGATGAGCTGGCGAAACTCCTGGACCGCCGGTCCGAGCGGCGTGATGACCTGGTCACCGAAACCGCCCACGGCGGCCTCGTTACGAGCCACCATTCGATCAATCCGCTCGGCCGTGACCGACAATTGTTCCATGGTATCGCGCAACTGATCGGCGGCCTGCGGCAAGGTCTCGACCAGTGCCGGCTCGAGGCGCTCCAGCGAAACCGAGATTTCCGCCACGGTGGCCCGGAATTCCTCGAGCAACGGCAGCAACTCCTCACTGCCCCGATGCAGATTCTGCACGATCTCACCGACGCGCTCGCCTTCACCATTCAATGTATTTACGAACGCATCGATGTTGTTCAGTGTGGTATTCACGCGCTGCGCATTTTCTTCGTTCAGGAAGTCCAGCAGGCGCAGCATGACCTCGCTGGCGGTGCTGGCGATGTCCTCGGAGGTTTCGATCAGTCGTTGCAGGCTCGATTCCTCGGCAATGATGATCGGCCGCTCGCGCCCTGGCTCCGCCTCGAGCACAGGGCTGTCCGACGTACCACCGCGAAGCTGGATGGTGGACACGCCCGTCAATCCCGAGACCGACAGCCGCGCGGTCGTGTCCTCGCGCAAGGGCACCTGGGATTCGATACGAATGACGGCGATGACCCGGCCGGGGTCATCGGGGGAAAGCCGCAGGTCACGTACGCTGCCCATGCTGATGCCGTTGTACTGCACGGTCGAACCCACGTTGAGGCCGCTGACCGGCTGCAGGAAATGCACCTCCACTTCCCGCCAGGCCTCGTCGCTCGCCCACTTGGCCGACCACAGGCCGCCGAGTACCAACAGAATGGCGCCCGCCAGCGTGAACGCTCCGATCAGTACGTGATTGGCCCGCGGTTCCATGTCAGTAGTTTTCCTGCGCCTGTTGCGCCTGCTTTGCCTGTCGTGCCCGCGGGCCGTGGAAGTAGTCCCGGACCCAGGGATGGTCGAACGCCTCGACGACGTCGCGTCGCCCGCTTACAAGGATACGCTGGTCTCCGATGACGGCGATGCGGTCGCAGATACCGTAAAGCGTATCAAGATCGTGCGTGATCAGGAATACGGTCAATCCCAGCGCATCGGCCAGGGTGCGCAGCAGTTCGTCGAACGCCGCGGCCCCGATCGGGTCCAGGCCGGCCGTCGGCTCGTCGAGGAAAAGCAGCTCGGGGTCCAGCGCCAGGGCCCGCGCCAGGCCGGCGCGCTTGCGCATGCCGCCGGAAAGCTCGGCGGGATACTTGCCGCAGGCATCCAAATTCAGTCCGGTGAGCAGGATCCTGAGCCGGGCCAGTTCACAGCGCAGCTCGTCACCGATTTCCGGATGGTGTGTGCGAATCGGCACTTCGACATTCTCGCGCACGGTCAGCGAAGAAAACAGCGCGCCGTCCTGGAAGAGCACGCCCGTGCGACGCCGCAGAGCCTGCAGCGACTGGCCGCTGCCGTCCACCTGCCGGCCCAGCACCTCGATCATGCCGCCCTGCGGCTCGAGCAGACCGAGAATGGCGCGCATCAGCACCGACTTGCCGCTGCCCGAACCACCGACCACGCCCAGGATCTCACCGCGATAGACGTCCAGGTCCAGGCCCTGGTGGACGGTCTGTGTGCCGAATCGGTTGACCAGGCCGCGGACCCGGATCGCGATGTCTTCGTCCGAATCCGTCACCTTCACCATCCCATTTCCATGAAGAAAATGGCCGCCAGCGCGTCGATGACGATGACCAGCGTGATGCTCTGCACCACCGCCGATGTCGTGTGCTCACCCACCGACTGGGCCGTTCCGGCCACCTTGAAGCCCTCCAGGCAGCCGATCAGTGCAATCGTGGCGGCAAACAGCGGCGCCTTGACCAGGCCGACCAGGTAGTGCTGAAGGGTAACGGCTTCCTGCATGCGCGTCAGGAACATGTTTGGCTCGATACCCAGTGCCAGCACCGATACCGCCAGGCCGCCGAGAAAACCGGCCACCGTAGCCAGCAGCGCCAGGATCGGCAGCATGACCAGCAGGGCCAGCAGGCGCGGCAGCACCAGCAGCACCACGGGATCGAGCCCGAGGGTGCGCATGGCGTCGATTTCCTCGCGCGATTTCATGGTGCCGATCTGGGCGGTGAACGCACTGGCGGTTCGCCCGGCCAGCAGGATGGCAGTCAGCAACACCCCGAACTCGCGCAGGAACGCGTAGGTGATCAGGTCGACGACGAACAGCTCGGCACCGAAGTCGCGCAGCACGGTCGCCCCCAGGTAGGCCACGACGGCCCCCACCAGGAATGCCAGCAGCGCCGTCAGCGGCAGGGCATTGAGCCCGGTCTGCTGCATGTGAAAGACGGTGGCGGTCACGCGCCACTGCGAGGGACGGAACAGGGTCGTCGCCCATCGACTCAACGCCAGCCCGAGGAACCCGACCAGCAGGCGGAAATTGCCGCCCGCCCCGGTAACGACCAGCCCGATGCCCCCCAGCCACTCGCGCCAGAGCGGCGGTGGTTCGGTCTCCCGCTCGCCCTCGCCTTCCAGCGCGGAGACGATCACATCGAACAGCGGCCGGTGCTCGTCGCGCAACTCGATATCACCGGGTTCGAGGGAAAGCCGGCGCGCGGCACGCAAGAGCAGAAAGGCGCCGGCCGCGTCGAGATACTCGATCCCGCTGGCATCGACGACGCGAGCTTCACCGCTAACACCGGCAACAATGCGTTCCAGGTTGGAAGCATGATCGAGTCGCCAGTCGCCCGAAGCGACAAGCCGTTCAGGCTGCTCGGAATCTCGATTGAATTGGAGGCCTTCGGACATTGCGCCAAAACGGTAGCGACGGATAAACGCCTACAAGTTAGCAGAAACCCGGGTCGCCGGAGCGCGATTTCGACGGTGGAAGTAGCGAATGCTAGACTTTCATGGCATGACAGTAATCGCTCAAGGAGCGAGCGCCATGAAGATGAAAATTCACCTGGTCGTTATGTTCCTGGTGCTCGGATGCGCCGAAGCACCCTCAGCCGCAGAACCTCTTATTCAGTATGAGCGAACCCACTCACAGGTCGCTCATGAAGACAACACGTACAGTCTCACCGTCTACGACGATGGGACTGTAGAGGCCCACTTCCCCCGCCATTCTCCCCAGGCCGGAACATATCGCTGGACCCTGCCCCCGGAGGAGATCCGGAATCTTCTCGATCTGGTGGCGCCTATCGGAGACATCGAGTCGGAAAGCCTGCTTACGAGCATACAAACGACGCGCTCTCAGGGACTGATCGAGGTTGCCGATACCGACCGCGTTGTTCTGGAGATCAATGACGCGACTCGCGGCCAGAACCAAATTGTTGTCCCGTCACCCGAAATCTGGCAGAAACATCTTCCCGAAGGGCATGACATGGGCACCGTAGCGACGATCGCAAAGGAGCTGGCGGCCTGGATGCGTGATCAGGCAAGGGAGCGTGCGCAATGAAAATGAACAGATTCATAACCGCATCGATTCTCGCTATCGCTCTGGCGTCCCCGGCATACGGGGGCACGTTCATGTTTGCGGAAAGCCAGGAAGATCCGGATATCATCACCCACCCGATCGGTTACAACGGCACCGGAGAAACGCTGGAAGTATCAGTCTGCATCGCCACAGATTCAGAGAGTCAGTCCGAACTGGAAATTCCGGTCCAAAATGCTGCGGCTACCTGGACGACATTACAGCCAACCAATTCCAATGTCACACGCTCCGACAGCGAATTGGGTCCGAATCAGTTCGATGTGGAAAGCGTACTGCTGCATGAACTCGGTCACTGTATTGGACTGGCCCACCCGAACCTGGGCAAAAAGTCAGAGCCTAATCTTACAAATACCGAGCAAGAGTTCGCCATGGCGCTGAACGGTAGCAATGGCGCCTACGATCTCGATGCCGGTGGTGACGGCATCCCCGGCAGCCGCGATGATGTGCGCGGTGACGACGTCAACCTGAACTGGTTCCGGATCGGCAAAAACGATCCCTTCCTGTACGAGTCGGAAATCGACCTCGACACCTATTCCAACGACAAAAACGACCTGCCGTCGGGACATACCTGGATCGAGATCGCCTCATTCGACGTGTCGCAGGATCTTGGCCAGGGCTCCGGCGAAGGCGTCATGAATCAAGGCACGTTTCCACAGGAAACCCAGCGCAAGATCCACAACGAAGACGCCACCACCCTGCGCATTGGTATGGCGGGGTTGGACGAGGATCAGGGCACCGGGGACGACTATGGCATCCAATTAACCTACGGTGGAATTGCCGACGACTGCGACATCACCATCAGGATGAAGGATGATGGGTTTGGACTCTGCGAAATAGGCGGCGACCCTACAAATTCGCCCCACATCTCGATTACATCGGGCACGATCACACTGGGATCCACCAGTGCCGTCAACTGGTACTTCAACAGCACACTGTCGGGTCTCATCTTTCGGGATCGCTTCGAACAACAGTGAGAATCTACTCGTCGAAGCGAACAATATAGCCCCTGCCCCGGCGGCGGATCTGTAGCGCGAAGCTACCATCGACCGGGAATTGCTCGCGCAGTTCGCCCAGGTCGGCGATTTCCCCGCGGTTGAAGCCGACGATCACATCGCCCGGCCGCAGTCCGGTATTCCACGCCGCGGAATTACGGCGAACATCCTCGATCAGCACGCCCTGTGCACGGACGCGCTCGGGAATGCGCGCCAGCGCCGCGCCCTCGAGCCGTTCGTCGAGGCGCTGGCCGGAGATGCGTTCGTCCAGGTTCTCCTCGATGACCACGCGTACCGAGTCGCGCTCGCCGTCACGCAGGTATTCGACCCGCACGCGGCTACCCACGGCCAGCAGGCCCTCGATATTGCGCAGGCCCTGGGCGTTCTCGACCGGCCGTCCATCGACCGAAACGATCACATCACCGGCCTCCAGCCCCGCGGCTCGCAGGGCCGAATCCTCCTTCAGACGGGTGACGACCGCACCCTGGGTCGATTCGAGACCCAGCGCCTCGCGCAGTTCCTCGTCGAGGTCCTGAACCTCGACGCCGAAGGAACCGCGGCGCACTTCGCCATGTTCGATCAGCTGTTCCATGACGTGCGTGGCGGTGCTGACGGGAATGGCAAAACCGATGCCGACATTGCCGCCCGAGGGTGTGAAGATGGCGGTGTTGATGCCGACCAGTTCACCGCGCAGGTTGATCAGCGCCCCGCCGGAGTTGCCGGGGTTGATCGAGGCGTCGGTCTGGATGAAGTTCTGATATTCGAGCCCGCGCAGGCCCTGCCGGCCCAGGGCCGAGACGATGCCCGAGGTCACGGTCTGGCCCAGGCCGAAGGGATTGCCCACGGCCACCACGAAATCGCCCACACGCAGGCGATCGGATTCATCCAGCGGCAGTTCGGCCAGGTCGTCGGCCTCGACGCGGATCACCGCCAGGTCGGTATCCCGATCCGAACCGACGAACTCGGCATCCAGTTCGCGCCCGTCCTCGAGGCGCACGGCGATGTCGTCGGCACCGTCGATGACATGGTTGTTGGTCAGCACGTAGCCGTCCTCGCCGTCGACGATCACGCCCGAGCCCAGGCTCTGCTGTACCCGTTCGCGCGGCATGCTGGGAAAGTCGAAAAAGCGACGGAAGAACGGGTCGTCGAAAAACGGGCTGGTGCGCACCTGCACGCGGGTTCGGGTATGCACATTGACCACCGCCGGCATGACGTCCTCGAGAATCGGCGCCAATGAGGGCAGCGGTTCGCCGTCGACGGCGGCCGGCAGCGCCGCCGGTACGGCACGCAGCATGAATAGCAGGACGATGGCGAGCGAAATCCGGAATGCGTTTTTCATCATTGACCTGTAAGCTCGAAGTGGCAATTGATTGATCGAACGATGCCGCGTTTGACTGGTGTGGTCGACAACAGTTTCACCCGAATCCGCCCAACAGCGCGGAAGAATGATCGTGCGGCCTTCAACGCGGCACCAAAGGGTTGCATTTGCACGCAAAACCCGGATGATATAGGCGCAACACAGGTTTCGCGACCCAGCATCTTGGGTAGGTAGGGCCTGGAGAGCACAATATGCTGAACCTGGACCAGCAAGTACTGCGAACCGACGTGACCGGCATGCCGCTCGAATGGATCGGCTACCAGGATGCGGTTCGCCTTATCGTTCTCGATCAGGTCTGCTACGCCCTGGGCAGTGTGCTCTACCGTCTGCACGGCGGCATCAACGCCAGCAGTGGCCGGCGCACTGAAATTCCGGTCAATGCCATCATCGCCACGCACGGCTCCCACCCGGACGCCCATCGTTTCTACGATCGCTACACGCCGCCGCTTTCCAATCGCGCCCTGTTCCGGCGTGACGAAAATCTTTGCCTGTATTGCGGCGAGCAGTTTCGCGAACGCGATCTGTCGCGCGATCACGTGCATCCGCTCTCGCAAGATGGCGTGGACACCTGGGCCAACGTGGTCACCGCCTGCAAGCGCTGCAACAATCACAAGGGTTCGCGAACACCCGAGCAAGCGGGCATGCAATTGCTGGCCATTCCGTTCACCCCCACCCATGCCGAATACGTGTACCTGCAGGGTCGCCGCATACTGGCCGACCAGATGGAGTTCCTGCTCGCGCACTTCCCGCGCGACAGCGTGCTGCGCAAGCGCCTGACCGCCACGTTCTGATGGCGGTCTCACCCGAAACGCCGGGGGGCCAGCCGGCCTACCTGGTCGACGCAAGCGTCTATATCTTTCGTGCCTGGTACAGCAGGCCAGACCGTTTCGCCGACCCGGCCGGGAATCCGACCAACGCCGTCTACGGCTTTGCCCGCTTTTTGTGCGAGCTGCTCGAGCAAACGCAGGCCGGCCACGTGGCGGTGGCCTTCGACGAGTCGCTGACCACCTCGTTTCGCAACGAGATCTATCCGGACTACAAGGCCAATCGCGAGCCCGCCCCGGAGGAACTCAAACGCCAGTTCGCCTGGTGCCAGGATCTCGGCCGGGCGCTGGGGCTGTCGGTCTGCGCCGACAGCTACTACGAAGCCGACGACCTGATCGCCACCCTGGCCGGCCAGTGTCGTTCACGTCAGCAGTCGGTGTGCGTGGTCACCGGCGACAAGGATCTCGCCCAATTATTGGTCGACGACGATCACTGGTGGGATTTCTCGCGCCGGCGGCGCCTGGACCGCCGCGGGGTATTCGAGCATTTCGGCGTGCATCCGCACCAGATGGCCGACTTCCTGGCGCTGACCGGCGACCCGGTCGACAACATCCCCGGCGTGCCCGGCGTGGGTCCCAAGACGGCGAGCGCATTGCTGGCTCGTTTCGGCAGCCTGGATGCGCTCTACGAGCGGCTCGACGAGATCGCCTGGCTGAAAATTCGCGGCGCAAAGACGCTGGCGGCAAAACTGCGGCAACACGAACCGGCGGCGCGGCTGGCGCGCCGCCTGACCGGACTGCATTGCGAGGTGCCGTTGCTCACCGAGATCGGAGAACTGGAGCGCACCGGCGGGGATGCCGATGCACTCGATGCCCTGCTCGACAGCCTGGGATTCGGCCGCCCGCTACGCGAACGGCTGCATCGGCTCAGGAACCTCTGACTAATCTCTGCGCGGGCGCGACGGTGTCTACGCCAGTTCAACCGTCCTGGTCGTCCGGAACTTCCCGGTTCTGTTTCTTGAGCTCTTCCAGGATCTCCTCGCCCACGACCCGCACCGAGGCCGCGTCGACATCGAGCTGCATGATCGGAACGTCCGGAAGGCCGTCGGCCGGATTGCCCTCCTGATCGACATGCCGCCAATGGCTGCCGGCCAGGAAATACAGCATTTGCCCGTCCATGGCGCCGAAGGTCGGGGTGTCGAACTCTTCCTTGGCGGCCGCCAGCGGCGCGACCGCGGTCACGCCCAGGCCGTCAGCGCCCAGTTCGAGACGGACGACTCGCTGCGGCGAGATGCCGTTCTGGATGGCGACCAGATGGTCATTCCACCAGTACAGACCGTCGATGCCGCCGGCATTGAAAGTCTCCGGAACGGCCAGTTGCCAGGCCTGCTGACCGCCCGTGGCATCCAGCACCAGGATGCCGAGTTCATAGTCGGCCACGTACAAGAGGCTATCGTCGTCGTTGAGGGCGATACCGCGCAGGCTGGTGAAATTGGGATGACCGAAGTAGGGCTTGAGCTTGTCCTGCCCGGGCTCGAGTCGATAGACGATGGGTGCCTGCGTGTCAGCGGCGAATACAGTACCGTCGCCGGCGAGGGCCAGGCTGCCGAGCAGGTTTTGCTGATCATCGCTACTGAGCGTGTACTGCTCCTGGAGCTCACCCGTCTCCAGGTCGAGCCGGAGCAGCGCGCTGTTGACGTCTGACTCGGATTCCGGCCCCTGGTAATGCGAGACACGGCCCACGGCGGCCCACAAGTGGCCCCGGTCCGTGTCCACGGCGATGTCGAAAACGGCAGCCAGTTCGGGCACGGTCTCGGATGAAGCGAATACATCCCAGGACTCGCCGTCTTCACTGACGAGAATCTCGCCGTCCCGGATCGTGCCGACGAAAACCCGCTCCGAGGCGCTGTCGATGGCCATTGCCTCAGGCATGGCGTGCTCACTGTCGAGCGTCGACCAGACGCTGGCATCTCCGAAGGGCTTGCCGGCTTCGGTCATCAGCTCGTTGAGATGGTCGTAGAGATCGTGCTCGCGCAGCGGGTCGACGGCATCGATTTCGTCCCAGTCGACCGACAGGCCCTGTTGCTGCATCTTGAGCATCATGTTGAAGGCTTCGCTGAGATTGCCGAGGCGGGCGTGGCCTTCCACCAGTTGACGCATGAAGTCCTGGTTGTAGGGCCTGAGCTTGTGCAACTCCCGGGTCGCCTCGACCCAGCCTTCGATGTCCTGGCGCCGGTAGGCGCTCGCCGCTTTCCGAAACCAGTGCGACATCTTTTGCCCGGGTGCCGGGCTGGCCGACTGTCCACTCCCGGAGCCAGCTTCGGAAGTCGACTGTTCGCCCTCGGCTTCGGACTGCGCCGCCGCAGCCGAACCCATCAGCAGGCCGACCAGAAGGCTCAGTACAATTGCGGAAATGCGCATAATTCTTATGTCCTGTTGGTGATTGTTCGCGGGCATTGGGACTGTCATCGACGCAATTCGTTCAGCCCGACAAGGATGCCGAAACCATGGCGCAAACGACAGACAACGACACACTATTGTACGCCGGTCGCTACCTGACACTGGTTGACCGCCGCGGATGGGAGCTGGTTTCGCGCAAGCATCGCGTGGCCGTGCTCGTCGCCTGGACGCCCGCCGACGAGCTGCTGCTGGTCGAGCAATACCGCGTTCCGCTCGAGCGGCCCACCATCGAGCTGCCGGCCGGGCTGGTCGGCGACACGGCCGGCCTGGAAGACGAAGCGATCCTGGAAGCGGCGGCCCGCGAACTCGAGGAGGAAACCGGCTGGCGAGCCGGCCGGGTTGCCGAGATCATGCCCTGCCCCACCTCGGCGGGTATGACCGACGAGATGGCCGTGTTCGTTCGGGCAACGGAACTCGAACGCGTCAGCGACGGTGGCGGCGACGCCAGCGAGGAAATCCGCGTCCATGCCGTCGGTCGAGAGCGGGTCGATGCCTGGCTGGCCGATCGCCACCACGAAGGCCTCGCCATCGATCCCAAGATCTACACGGCGCTGTACTGGAGCCGAAAGGTTTAGCGTCCCCGATAAAGGGATCCGTAAATTCCTCGTCTTGAGGCGATGGGTCCAGCTTGAAAAATTCCAAATCTCAAGCACCAAATATCAAACAAATTCGAATGACCTAATTTTTAAATGGCCGAAACGGGCATGGCGCCGATGCGACAGACCTGTGCACTTTGGCAGGTGCAGGCGCCCAGCTGCAGGGTCGGTAGGCGGCCAACCGG
Source organism: Wenzhouxiangella sp. 15190 (assembly GCF_003417465.1). Taxonomy (GTDB): domain Bacteria; phylum Pseudomonadota; class Gammaproteobacteria; order Xanthomonadales; family Wenzhouxiangellaceae; genus Wenzhouxiangella. The sequence goes on along the minus strand of NZ_QVMV01000007.1, from coordinate 68,539 downwards.
CCCGGGATTGCGGCAAGGCGCATGCTCTGGCCGCCGCTGCGGTTTGGGTCATTGGAATTTCGTTCATTCGAATTTGTTTGAGAATTGGTGCTTGTAATTTGGTGCTTTAATCCATCGACCGTTAGCCAATCAATCCGGCTTTGCGCCGTTACAGCCGGTCCGTTACAGCCACCCACCGACTTGAGCCGGTGATCACATCATCCAGCGTCCCACGGCAGTGGCGACGAGCATCAGGGCCGCGACGAAGATGACCAGCCAGGTCAGGCCGGTACCCCAGAGTCGACCCACGGAATAGCCGGCACTTCGATTGAGGCCGACAAATCCGTGCATCAGTCGCCCGACCAGCAGGCCCGCTCCGAGCAGGTGCAATGCCCATGCGGGCGCGGCGGTCCCGGCTTCGACCAGGACCAGCAAGACAAGTGCCAGGGGAACGTACTCGGCGAAATTGGCGTGTGTACGTATCGCCAGATTGAGTGAATCGTGGCCGCCGCTGCCAATTCCCACTTTCAGGCTGCGGCGCAGATACACCACGCGCAGAGCCAGCCCCAGGTACGCCAATCCCAGCAGACCAGCATAGAACATCGTGATCGTGAATGACATCAGACGCTTCCCTCGAGGATCAAAACAGGCAGTATAGTGCCGATGCTAGACTTGACCAATCCAATGAAAATCCAGCCAAACAAAAACGGACTGCACCGATATGCTGCGAATCACCTTCCTCACGGCCGTACTTCTGGCCGCCAGCCTTGCCGTGGCTGAATCACCGGTCGCCATCGCCATCCACGGCGGCGCCGGCACGATCCTGCCGGAGAAAATGACCGCCGAGCGCGAGCAGGCCATACGCGCCGCGCTCGAGGAGTCGGCTCACGCCGGACACGAGGTTCTCGAATCCGGTGGGCCGGCCCTGGACGCCGTCGTGGCGGCCATCCGCATTCTCGAGGACTCACCCGAATTCAACGCCGGACGAGGCGCGGTATTGACCAACACCGGCACTGTCGAGATGGACGCCTCGATCATGAACGGCGCCGACCTCGAAGCCGGCGCCGTCGCCTCCGTCAAGCGCATCCGTCACCCGATCGACGCGGCCCGGCTGGTAATGCACGACTCGCCGCACGTCATGCTGATGGGCGAAGGCGCCATGAGCTTCGCCGAAGACCACGGCCTGGAATTCATGGACGAGGACTGGTTCATCACCGACTTCCGGCGCCGGCAGCTCGAGACCATCCAGGCCGACGAGCAGGCCGGAATGCAGCTTTCCGAGAGCTGGCACTCGACGGTAGGGGCCGTGGCGCTCGACGCGCACGGCAACCTGGCCGCGGCCACCTCGACCGGCGGCATGGCGAACAAGCGCTGGGGCCGCGTCGGCGACTCGCCCATCATCGGCGCCGGCACCTATGCCGACAACCGCGCCTGCGCGATTTCGGCGACCGGCCACGGGGAATTCTTCATTCGCCATGTGGCCGCACACAGCATCTGCAGCCTGGTACGCATGGCCGGCATGACCCTCGACGAGGCTGCCAACCAGGTCATCAATGAAACGCTCAAGGAAGCCGGCGCCGACGGCGGTGTGATCGCCGTCGATCCGCAGGGCAACGTCAGCATGCCCTTCAACACGCCCGGTATGTACCGCGCCTCCGTCGACGGCGACGGCAAGCTGCAGGTCCTGATCTATCGCGAAGACTCAGAGGGCTGACATGCCGGTGGGCTGGATCATCGTCCGGCATCAGCACAGAGCCGGCGCGAAGCTTGCCGAGTCACGCCACAGGAGTCCGGATTCATGACCGAACCCCTGTTCCGCGACGATGCCTACCGCCGCGAATGCTCCGCCCGAGTGGTCGCCGCAGACGATGATGGCGTGGTACTCGACGAAACCGTTTTCTACGCCCGCGGCGGCGGCCAGCCAGGCGATACCGGCCGCCTGGTTGTCGACGGCGGCGCCGCCGAGGTGATCGACACCCGCTACGGCCCGGACGGCGAAATCGTGCACGTGCTGTCCGAAAACGCACCGCGGCCCACGCCGGGGACAGAAGTCCGTGCGGTAATCGACTGGCCGCGACGCCACCGCCTGATGCGCATGCATACCTGCCTGCACCTGCTTTCGGCCGTGCTGCCCTACCCGGTGACCGGCGGCCAGGTCGAGGACGGCCGCGGCCGGCTCGACTTCGATCTGGCCGAACCGCCCGACCGGGAACGCGTGGAGCTAGAACTCAACGCCCTGATCGAAGCCGATCATCCCGTGCATTCGCGCTGGATCGACGAAAGCGAACTCGACGCGCGCCCCGAGCTGGTCAAGACGCTGTCGGTCCGTCCGCCCCGCGGCGTTGGGCGGATTCGGCTGATCGAGGTTCCAGGCGTGGACCTGCAGCCCTGTGGCGGCACCCACGTGGCGGCCACCGGCGAAATCGGGCCGGTGCGGGTGCGCAAGATCGAGAAGAAGGGGCGCCGCAACCGGCGCGTCAAGCTAGCGCTGAGCGAATGAAAGCGGGCAGCGGGGGCGAATCAATGACGGAACCCGGGAGTGAAGACTGGACGTTCGCCTGCCCCTGCTGCGGCGAGCCCAACGAAGTGTTCATCGATCCCGATGAACGCGGCCAGGTGGTGGTTATGGACTGCCGCGTGTGCTGCCGGCCGATCGAGATCGTCTCGCCGCTCGATCCGAACCTGCCGCCGGACGTGCGGGCGGAGGATCAGTAGTCGGCAATCGGCAATCGGTAATCGGTGGTCAGGCGATGTTGCGCTTGGCTTCGTTGCCTTTGCCCAGCCCCAGATTGCGGCACAGCGCCGTCGAAGCTTTCCAGCGGTTGAGGGTGTAGAAATGGATGCCGGGCGCGCCGCCTTCGAGCAGGCGCCGGCACAGGTCGGTAATGACCTCCTCACCGAAAGCGCGCAACGAAGTCATGTCTTCGGCCTCTTCCCAGGCCTCGATGCGCTTGGCGATCCACAGCGGGATTTCAGCGCCGCACATGCGCGAGAAACGCGCCAGGCCCGAGTAGTTGGTGATCGGCATGATGCCCGGCACGATCGGAACATCCACGCCGCGCGAACGCACGTCCTCGACGAAACGAAAGTAACTTTCGGCGCTGAAGAAGTACTGCGTTATGGCACCGTCGGCGCCGGCGTCGACCTTGGCGCGGAAATGCTTCATGTCGGCCTCGGGCGTCTTCGATTCGGGATGGTGCTCGGGATAGCAGGCAACTTCGATGTGAAAGCGGTCACCGTAGTACTCGCGAATGAATCGCACCAGGTCGACGGCATGATCAAAAACCCCCGTCCCGCCGCCCGAGGGCCGGTCGCCGCGCAATACCACGAGCCGGTCGATACCGTTGTCGCGGTAGTCGTCGAGCAGGTCGCGGATACTGTCGATGTCTTCGGACATGCACGAGATATGCGGTGCCGCCGGCACACCGGTCGCCTCGATGATATTGCGCACGGTCTCGAAGGTACGCGTACGCGTCGAACCGCCGGCACCGAAAGTCACCGACATGTAATCCGGGCCGAGCTCGGCCAGCTGATCACGCGATCGTTCGAACGTTTCCTGCTGCTTGTCGTTCTTCGGCGGGAAGAATTCGAAGGATAGTTGGGGGTACTCGGTGGTTGTTGCCATTTGTTTCGTCCGGGGGCTTTATCAGGATTGTCAACGTTAGTGACAAGAAAATAGATAATAGAAAAAAGAAAATAGAAATGGCTCAATCAGGTGCGGGGGTTACCCTTCGGTTTCTGATCAAGCCATTGAGCATGGCCAGGATTTCGTGAAACTCGGATTGAAGCGAGGCAACTTCCTCAGCGATATAACCGAGATCCTTTGCAATCCAGGTTTGTGTATCAAGCTCCATCAGAGATCCTCTGGCCATTATCAGATAGCGAACGAATTCCTTGTTGCCTGATCGGGCAGCGCCTTCAGCGATATTTGAAGGCACACTGATCGCACAGCGTCGCATCTGTGCCGTCAGACAATAACGCTCCTCATCAGGGAATGACGCTGTGACCTCATACACCGCACGCACCATCCGCATAGAGCGCTTCCAGACTTCCAACTGATAATGCTGCGGCTTTGTGGTCACATCCAAACCCTCGACCAGCACACTCTATTTTCTATTCACTATTTACTATTTACTATTTTCTCCCACGCTGGCCAAAGCCCCGGAGCCGTAGACCGACTCCGGAACCTCCGAAGCTACCGTCAATAGCGATAATGCTCCGGCTTATACGGCCCTTCGACCGTGACGCCGATGTAGTCGGCCTGCTCGGGCCTGAGCTCGGTCAGGCGAACGCCGATGCGTTCCAGGTGCAGGCGTGCGACCTTTTCGTCGAGATGCTTGGGCAGCACGTAGACCTGGTTGCCGTAGCGGTCGCCGTGCTTGAACAGCTCGATCTGGGCCAGGGTCTGGTTGGTGAAGCTGTTCGACATCACGAAGCTCGGGTGGCCCGTGGCGCAGCCCAGGTTCACCAGGCGGCCGCGGGCGAGCAGGATGATCTTGTTGCCGTCGGGGAAGGTGATGTGGTCGACCTGCGGCTTGATTTCGTCCCACTCGTACTGATCGAGGCTGGCCACGTCGATTTCGTTATCGAAGTGACCGATGTTGCAAACGATTGCCTCGTCCTTCATGCGACGCATGTGGTCGTGATTGATCACGTTGTAGTTACCGGTAGCGGTGACGAAGATGTCGGCTGATTCGACCACGCCTTCGTCCTCGAGATTGACCACCTTGTAGCCTTCCATGGCCGCCTGCAGGGCACAGATCGGATCGACTTCCGTGATCCAGACGTTGGCTGACAACGCCCTCAGCGACTGGGCCGAACCCTTGCCGACGTCACCGTAGCCACAGACGATGGCGGTCTTGCCGGCAACCATCACGTCGGTGGCGCGCTTGATGGCGTCGACCAGCGACTCGCGGCAGCCGTAGAGGTTGTCGAACTTCGACTTGGTGACCGAATCGTTGACATTGATGGCCGGGAATTTCAGCGTACCCTCGCGCTCCATCCGGTAGAGGCGATTGACACCGGTGGTGGTTTCCTCGGTCACGCCCTGGATGTTCTCGAGCGCTTGGGAGTACCAGCCGGGGTTGGACTCGAGACGCTTCTTGATGGCGGCGAACAGCGCCGTCTCTTCCTCGCTGCCCGGATTCTCGAGGACGCTCGGATCCTGCTCGGCCTGGGCGCCCAGGTTGAGCAACATGGTGGCATCGCCGCCGTCGTCGAGAATCATGTTGGCCGTCTGGCCGTCGGGCCACTGGAAGATGCGGTGGGTGAACTCCCAGTATTCGTCCAGGGACTCGCCCTTGAAGGCGAAAACGGGGATGCCGCGTTCGGCAATGGCGGCCGCGGCGTGATCCTGCGTCGAGTAGATGTTGCACGAGGCCCAGCGCACTTCAGCGCCGAGCTCGATCAGGGTCTCGATGAGCACGGCGGTCTGGATCGTCATGTGCAGCGAACCGGCGATGCGCGCGCCCTTGAGCGGCTGGTCGTCGGCATACTCGGCGCGGGTCTGCACCAGACCCGGCATTTCCGTCTCGGCAATCTTCATTTCCTTGCGACCGAAGTCGGCCAGGCTCGGATCGGCGATACAGAAGTCCTTGTCGGTGGGGGCCAGCTGCTCGTCGAAGAGTACGCTCTTTCTCACGTCTTCGGGATTAGCGTTCATAAGTTATTTCCTCGTTACTATTTGAATTCGTTGCAATTAGAGTTGAGTGTGAAGTGGGAAGTGTGAAGTGTGAAGAAAAGAAAAACCCAGCAGGATGCCCGCCTCTTAACACTTCACACTTAACACTTCACACTTTTATTGCCACTTCACACTTTGTCATTCAGATTCCCGCATCCTTGCGCAGCGCCTCGGCCTTGTCGGTCTTTTCCCAACTGAAGGTCGTGAAGTGCTCGGTCGTTTCGTGGCCGTCGCGGATGACCTTCGCCGAGGTTTCCTGCGGATGACGACCAAAATGACCGTGGGTCGCCGTCTGCCTATACATCGGGTGGAGCAGGCCCAGCGACTTGAGAATGCCGTAGGGCCTGAGATCGAAATGTCCACGGATGAGTTCTTCGATCTTCTCTTCGGGAATCTTGTTGGTGCCGAAGGTGGTCACCGACACGGAGGTCGGTTCGGCCACGCCGATGGCATAGCTGACCTGCACCTCGCACTTGTCGGCCAGGCCGGCCGCGACCACGTTCTTGGCCACGTAACGTCCGGCGTAGGTGGCCGAACGGTCGACCTTGGACGGATCCTTGCCGGAAAAGGCACCGCCACCGTGGCGCGCCATGCCGCCATAGGTGTCGACGATGATCTTGCGGCCGGTCAGGCCGGCATCGCCCACCGGACCGCCGATGACGAACTTGCCGGTGGGATTGATGTGGAAATGTGTATCGCTGTGCAGCCATTCGGCCGGCAGCACCGGCTCGATGATGTGCTTTTTCACGCCGTCCCGGAGCTCCTCCAGGTCGACACCTTCGTCATGCTGGGTCGACAGCACGACCGTGTCGATGGCCACCGGCCGACCGTCTTCGTAGCGCAGCGTGACCTGGCTTTTGGCGTCGGGCCTGAGCCAGGGCAGCGGATTGTCGCGGTGCTTGCGCACCCGCGTCTGCTGCTCGACCAGGCGATGCGCGTAGAAGATAGGCGCAGGCATCAACTCCTCGGTCTCGTTCGAGGCGTAACCGAACATCAGGCCCTGGTCCCCGGCGCCCTGGTCTTCGGGAATCTCCCGGTCGACGCCCTGGGCGATATCCGGCGACTGCTTGCCGATCATGTTGATCACCGAACAGGTGTGACCGTCGAAACCCACGTCGGAGGAGTCGTAGCCGATATCGACCACGACCTGCCGGATCAGCTCCTCGAGATCGATCCAGGCGGTCGTCGTGATTTCACCGCCGACGATGACCGCACCGGTCTTGAGGAAAGTTTCACAGGCGACTCGGGCATGCGGATCCCGGGTCAGGATGGCATCCAGAATGGCGTCGGAAACCTGGTCGGCCATCTTGTCCGGATGACCCTCGGACACCGACTCTGAAGTGAACAGGTAGGATCTCATTGCTCTATTTATCTCTTAATCGGGATAGAAAGATAAGTAGTCTAACGCAGATCCATCGGGGATGCATCCAGGGCTATGGCCGGTGGTCTGTGGTCTGTGGTCCGTAGGCCGTGGTCAGACGCACAAACCACTGACCACCGGCCACAGAGTCCGTATCATGACCCCAGGCACCTCGCATAGGCCACGCCCCTGAGCCCGGAGACCTTCTTCCTGCTGCTTTTCCACGCCGTGCTGGCACCGGCCACCGCGGTGCACGCCCTTTTGTACAAGCGAGAGTCGCGCGGGGCCTTCGGCTGGATTGCCGTGTGCATCGTCACGCCGCTGGCCGGACCTTTGCTCTACCTGTTCTTCGGCCTCAACCGCACGCGCAACCGCGCCCAAAACTTCAGCATGCCGCCGTTGCGTTCCGGTGAGCGTGGTGAGGTGGTAGCCCATGTCCATCCCTTGCCGGAGGACCTGCCGGCCACCTTTACCGAGCTGGCGCGCAGCGGCCAGGCACTGAGTCGGCATGCACTCGTCGGACAAAACGCGGTGGAACCGCTTTTCAACGGCGAACAGGCTTATCCGGCCATGCTCGATGCCATCGAGCACGCCCGCCACCACATCTGCCTGACGACCTACATCTTCGACCACGACCGGACCGGCCATTCGTTCTGCACGGCCCTGGCCGAGGCGGCCAGGCGCGGCGTGGACGTGCGCGTTCTCATCGACGGCGTGGGCGAATGGTACTCACGACCGCGCGCCAGCCAACGCCTGCGCCGGGCCGGCATTCGAACCGCCCGCTTCCTGCCGCCCCGCCTGGTGCCACCCTCACTTTCGATCAACCTGAGAAACCATCACAAGATCCTGGTGGTCGACGACCGCGTCGCTTTTACCGGCGGCATGAACATTTCCGACCGGCATTGCGTCGACAGCCCGGGCGAGGCACAAGCGACGGCCGACGTGCAATTTCAGCTGCAGGGCCCGGTGGTGGGCCAGCTGACACTGGAGTTCTACCGCACCTGGGAATTCGCCACCGGCGAAGCGGTGGATCATCAGCCAGATGTCGACACGAAATGCGGCGAAGCGGCCTGCCGCGTGCTGACCGACGGCCCGGACGAGGACCTCGACCGCATGACCATGTTGCTGGCGGCCGCCATTGCCAGCGCCCGCGACTCGATTCGCATCATGACGCCCTACTTTCTGCCGCCACGCGAGCTCATCGGGGCCCTGCAGGCAGCGGCCGTTCGCGGCATCGACGTGCAAGTGGTACTGCCGGAACGAAGCAACCTTCGCTACATTGACTGGGCGACGCGCAACATGCTTTGGGAGCTGCTTTTCCGCGGCGTGCGCGTAAACCTGCAGCCGGCCCCCTTCAATCACGGCAAACTGTTCGTCGTCGACGACTTCTACAGCCTGGTGGGCTCGGCCAACTGGGATCCGCGCAGTCTGCGCCTGAACTTCGAACTGCAGGTGGAAGCCTACGATGAAAGCCTGGCGCGGAATCTCGGCGAATACATCGATCGCTCGGCCGCCGCCGGCCGCGACCTCACGCTGGCCGAAGTCGACGGCCGACGATTCCCGGTGCGCCTGCGCGACGCGGCATGCTGGCTGTTCACGCCCTACCTTTGAGCACGATTCAGTTGCCGCGCTCCCCGAACTTGGTAGAATTTCCGCTCTTATGCGTTACTTCCTGTCGCTCGCAATCATCCTCTCTGCCCTGTGGCTCGGCATTTCAGGCGTCTACAAGCCGGTCATCCTGGCGCTGGGGGCGGCCTCCGTGCTGCTGGTGGTCTGGCTGTCCGCGCGCATGGAAGTCGTGGGCACCGAACACAACCCAGCCGTCTATTCCTGGCGGCTACCGGTGTACTGGGGCTGGCTGGTGTGGCAGATCGTCATGGCCAACGTGCACATCGCCCGGCTGGTGCTTCAACCGCAGCGCATCCGGCCGCGGGTGATCCGCGCGCCGGTGCCGCACAAGACGCCGGTGGCGAAGGTCACCTACGCCAACTCGATCACGCTGACGCCCGGCACCATCACGCTGCGGCTGGAAGCGGATTTTGTCGACGTACATGCCATCGACGATCATTCGGCAGCCGGCATCGAGGGCGGCGGCATGGCCGCGAAGGTCAGCTGGCTCGAGCGCGGCCGGGAGATCGACTGAATGAACACGGTACTTCTCATCACGATCCTGGCCGTTTTCCTGACCATGGCGCTGTCGCTGGTTCGTGCTTTTCGCGGGCCGACCAATTACGACCGCATTCTGGCCGTCAACGTGTTCGGAACCAAGACCGTACTCGGCGTGGCCCTCATCGTTTTCATCACCGGCCACGACGACCTCATCGATGTCGCCCTGGTCTATGCCCTGATCAACTTCATCACTGTCGTCGCCGTGCTCAAGCTGGTCAAGATGCGCGACCTGGCGACCTCCGGCGAGGGAGATATCACCGATGGTTGATATCGTGCTCGACTGGGTTTCGTGGCTGATGCTGCTGAGCGGCGGCCTGGTGGCCGTCATCGGTGGCATCGGCCTGCTGCGCTTTCCCGATATCTACACGCGCCTGCATGCCGGCGGCATGACCGACACGCTGTGCATGCTGCTGATCATCGGCGGGCTGATCCTGCAGTCCGGCCTGAGCATTCTGTCGATCAAGCTCGCGCTGATCCTGCTGTTCATGCTGTTCACCGCGCCGACGGCCGCGCATGCGCTCGCGCGGGCAGCCATGGTCGATGGCGTGGAACCGCAGACCGGCGAGGGAGAGCCGTCATCGAATACCTGATCGACATCGCCCTGCTGGGCCTGCTGGCGGTGGTGGCCGTGGCGGTGGTGCGCATGCGCAACCTGTTCGCCTCGGCCATGCTGTTCGCCATTTACTCGCTGCTGTCGGCCGGGCTGTTCGCGGTTCTCGACGCCGGCGACGTTGCGCTGACGGAGGCGGCCGTGGGCGCGGGTATCAGCACACTCCTGATCCTGGCGGTGCTGACGGTCGCGCGCCGCGACGAGAAACCGGTGCCGGGACACAAACTGCCGGCGCTGATCGTGGTCGTGGTCACCGGCGCGGCCCTGATCTGGGCCACGCTCGACCTGCCTGAGTTCGGTGCGCCGGACAATCCGGTCCACACGCACGTCGCGCCCTACTACATCGAGCAGTCCTATCCGGACATGGGCGTGCCCAACATGGTCGCGGCCGTGCTCGCCAGCTATCGTTCCATCGATACCATCGGCGAGGCCTTCGTGATTCTCACGGCCGGCCTGGCGGTGTGGGCCCTGCTGTCCGTTCCTCCACGCCGGCGGCGCCGCAAGTTGCCGACCGAAGGGGAGGACGCACGATGAGGGAACACGGCATCCTGCGCATCGTCGCCCGTCTGCTGATTCCGCTGATCATGCTGTTCGGGCTCTATATCCAGTTCCACGGCGACTACTCGCCCGGCGGCGGTTTCCAGGCCGGGGTCGTGTTTGCCTCGGCCTGGATCCTGTTCGTGTTGATCTACGGCCTGGATGACGCACTCAAGGTCATCCCCGAGCGCGCCATGTTCGTCCTCATGCTGCTGGGCGTTCTGTTGTACGCCGCGGTGGGAATTGCCGGCGTCCTGCTGGGCGGGCACTTTCTGAACTTCTACCCGCTGTTGCCCGGCAAGCACGCCGCCCAGCAGTTCGGCATCATCACTGTCGAACTGGGCGTAGGCGTGACCGTCGCCACCGTCATGATGCTCATCTTCACGCAATTTGCGCGGCGCCGGCAGCTGCTCGCCGAAGTCAACGAGGAGGTCGACTGATGGCGGCACTCGGTCACTTCAACTACTGGATCGTTGTCATCCTGATGATGATCGGCTTCTACTGCGTGATCGCGCGCGGCAACATGGTCAAGAAGATGATCGGGCTCAACATCTTCCAGACCTCGGTATTCATCCTGTTCATCTCGGCCGGCAAGATCATCGGCGGTTCGACACCGATTCTGCGCAAGGGTGTGGAGCTTTACTCCAACCCGCTGCCGCACGTACTGATCCTCACCGCGATTGTCGTCGGCGTCGCCACCACTGCCGTCGGCCTGGCGCTGGCGATGCGCATCAAGGAAGCCTACGGCACAATCGAGGATGACCTGATCCACGACGACGAACCCGCGGCCGAAGACGAGGGCAATCGATGACGCTTGTCGAGCTGATGCCGTTCAGCGTGCTCGTGCCGCTGATCGCCGCACCCCTATGTGCGCTTCTGCCGGGACGCATCCTGCCGTGGCTGCTGGCCTTGGCCTCGGCGATCGCGAGTACGGTGATTGCCGCCCTGGTACTGCCGCAGGCCATCGACGGCCCGCTGTCGTATGCCTTCGGCAACTGGCCGCCGCCGATCGGTATCGAGTACCGCGTCGACAGCGCCAATGCCTTCGTCGCCCTGCTGGTCAGTGGCCTGGCGGTGCTGGCCACGCTATGGGGCCGCAAGAGCGTCAACGAGGAACTGGACCAGCCGCAGGGCGTGTTCTACAGCCTGTTTTTGCTCGCCCTGGCCGGCCTGATGGGCATCACGCTCACCGGTGATGCCTTCAACGTCTTCGTCTTTCTCGAGATCTCCTCGCTGTCGACCTACGCGCTGATTGCCCACGGCCCCGACCGGCGCGCCCTGCTGGCCTCGTTCCGTTACCTGATCATGGGCACCGTCGGCGCCACCTTCTTTTTGATCGGCGTCGGCTTCCTCTACATCATGACCGGCACGCTCAACATGGCCGACCTGGCCGAGCGCCTGCCCGAAGTCGCCGACACGCGCACGGTCCACGTCGCCCTGGCATTCATCATCGTCGGCATGGGCCTGAAGCTGGCCATGCTGCCGTTGCACCTTTGGCTGCCCAACGCCTACACCTACGCACCCAATTTCATCAGCGTATTCATTGCCGGCACGGCCACCAAGGTGGCGCTGTACGTGATGATCCGCATGATCTACACGGTCTTCGGCGCCGATTACAGCTATGCCGTGCTACCACTGACTGCCGTGTTCCTGGCACTCGCCCTGGCCGGCATGTTCATCGGCGCCTGGACGGCCATTTTCCAGGCCAATCTCAAGCGCATGCTGGCGTGGTCGTCGATTTCCCAGGTCGGCTACATGCTGCTCGGGCTCGCCCTGGGCACGGTGGCGGGGCTGACGGCCACTTTCCTGCACCTGTTCAACCATGCGCTGATCAAGGCCGCGCTGTTCATGGCCGTGGGCACGGTCGCCTGGCGGGTCGGGTCGGTCCGGATCGAGGCTTTTCGCGGCCTGGGCCGGCAGATGCCCTGGACAATGACCGCCTTCGCCCTGGCCGGGCTGTCGATCATCGGCATTCCGACCACCGCCGGATTCATCAGCAAGTGGTATCTGATCCTGGCGGCCATGGACGCGGGCCAGCCGTGGCTGGTGGCGCTGATCGTGATCAGCTCCCTGATGGCCGTGGTCTACGTCTGGCGCGTGATCGAGGCGGCCTGGTTCCAGTCGCGTCCGGCTGACGCCGAAACGGTTCGCGAAGCGCCATTGTCACTGCTCGTGCCGCTGTGGCTGATGGTCGGGCTCAACTTCTGGTTCGGGCTCGACACGCGCCTGCCGGTCGCCGGCGCCACGGCCGCCGCCGAAGCCCTGTTCGGGCCGACGGGGGTCACGCCGTGAGCCCGTTGACTGTCATCCTGATTCCGTTCGCCGGTGCCATCGCCATCGCGCTCGCCGCCGGCCAGCCACGACTGCGCGATACGCTCGGCTGGATCGCGGCGATTGCCTTCTTCATCGGCGTCGTGCAGCAAATCGGTCCCGTGCTCGACGGGGCCGGACGCGAACAGCTGCTCTGGACCATCCTGCCGGGCCTGGACCTGATGCTGCGCGTCGAGCCCCTGGGCCTGATTTTTGCCCTGGTGGCCTCGACGCTGTGGCTGGCGGCCACGCTCTACGCCCAGAGCTACATGAAGGCGATGAACTACCCGCACCTGGGGCGGTTCTTCGCTTGCTACGCCCTGGCCCTGGGCGCGACCGCCGGCGTGGCCTTTGCCGACAACCTGATCACGCTTTTCATCTTCTACGAGATCCTCACGATCTCGACCTATCCGCTGGTCACGCACTCGGGCAATGCCGATGCGCGGCGCGGTGGACGCATCTATCTCGGCTATCTTCTGACCTCCTCGATCGGCCTGCTGCTGGTCGCCATCCTGTGGACATACTTCGCCACCGGCACCGTGCAGTTCACCGAAGGCGGCATCCTCGCCGGCCACGTGGACGAAACCTGGCTGCCACTGCTGGCCGGCCTGTTCTTCTTCGGCATCGGCAAGGCCGCACTGATGCCCATGCATCGCTGGCTGCCGGCGGCGATGGTTGCGCCGGCGCCGGTCAGCGCCCTGCTGCACGCCGTGGCGGTGGTCAAGGCCGGCGTGTTCACGGTGCTCAAGGTCGCCGTCTACGTCTTCGGCATCGACCTGCTGGCCGAGACCGGAAGTGGCATCTGGATCTCCTGGTTCGCGGCTTTCACCATCATCGCCGCCTCACTGGTGGCGCTGACCCTCACCGACCTGAAGGCCCGGCTGGCCTACTCGACCGTCGCGCAGTTAAGCTACGTGGTGATCGGCGCCATGGTGGCCACCCCGCTGGCCATCATCGGCGCGGTCATGCACCTGGCGATGCATGCCGTGGCAAAGATCACACTGTTCTTCGGCGCCGGTGCCATCCAGGTGGCCCACAACCGCAAGACCATTCCCGAACTCGACGGTCTCGGGCGCGTCATGCCCTGGACCTTCGGCGCTTTCACCGTCGGCACGCTGAGCATCATCGGCCTGCCGCTGTTCGGTGGCATGTGGTCGAAATGGTACCTGTTGCTCGGCGCGCTGGAGACCCATCAGCTCGTCCTCGTCGCGGCGCTGCTGCTATCCTCACTGCTGAACATTCTGTACCTGCTGATCATCCCCATCCGGGCGTTCTTCGCTCCGGCAGCCGAAGGCGTTCCCACTGAGGGCATTCACGAGGCACCGTTGCCCCAGCTCATCGCCATGACGGTCTGCGCCGCCGGCTGCATCGCGCTGTTCTTCTGGCCCGACCCCCTGTTCCATCTCGCCGGGATGCTAGTGCAATGATCGAGAGACTCCGCAAACATGCCCCATGGCTGCTGATCGGCGCCTGCGCCGTGCTGGCCGTCGTTGGCCTGTTCTTCCGGGCCGACTCCGGCCCCGAATCCTGGCCGCTGTTCTACCCGATCCTGGGCAGCCTGGCCGTCATCGTCCCGGTGGCGCTGGTTCGGCTGCTTGCGCCCGTTCTGCGCATGGGCGGGGAAGATAAGCATGCCGATTGAGATGGCCCCGGTCGGAATCCTGCTTCTGGGGGCCTTGATCGCCGCCGTCGTACCCGCGCGCATCGCCGCGCTGACCACGCTGATCACACCCCTGGCCGCGGCCTGGGCAGCCCTGACACTGCTCAAGCCGGGCAGCACCGCGACATGGTCGATCATGGCCTACCAGCTCGAACCGGTTCGCGCCGACCACTTCAGCCTGGTCATGGTCGGTTTGTTCCTGTTCGCCGCGCTGGCTGCGGCCCTTTACGGCCTCGGCATTCGCGATCGCCTGCAACATGCCTCACTGCTGCTCTACATCGCCGGCGGCACGGGCGCGGTGCTGGCCGGTGACATGATTTCATTTTTCGTGTTTTTCGAACTCATCGGGCTGGGCGGAACCCTGCTTGTGCTGGCCGCGCGCACGCCCGAAGCGAGCGCCGCGGCAGTGCGCTACCTCGTCTTCCAGGTCACTGCCGGACTGACCCTGCTCGCCGGCATTCTCACCGTTGCATCGAGCAGCGGTGACTGGTCCTTCCGGGCCATGGATCTACAGGAATCGGGCGCCTGGCTGATGATGCTGGCTTTCGGCATCAAGGCCGGCATTCCCCTATTGCACGGCTGGATCGTCGATGCCTACCCCAAGGCGTCGCTCATCGGCCTGGCGGTGCTCGTGGCCGTGACCACCAAGGTGGGCATATACGGCCTGGCACACGTTTTCGCGGGGGAAGGCATTCTGGTCGGCGTCGGCACGGTCATGGCGCTCTGGCCCCTGTTCTATACGCTGGTCGAGAACGACCTCAAGCGTGTCGTCGCTTACGCCATGTTGGTTCAACTCGGCCTGATGGTTGCCGGTGTCGGCGTCGGTTCCGCCATCGCCCTCGACGGGGTGGCCATGCACATCGTCATGGACGTCCTGTTCAAGATGACCCTGTTCATGGCCCTGGGCGTGGTTCTCCTGCGGGTGGGCACCACGCGCGCCGACCGGCTCGGCGGACTGTGGCGGCACATGCCGCTGACCACGACCTTCGTGGCCGTGGCCGTGGCCGCCAACGTCGCCCTGCCGCTGACCGGCGGCTTCATCAGCAAGAAGACGCTGCTGGCCGGCATCGAGTACGGCGAGGTACCGGTCGTGGTCTGGGCCGTGCTGGTCAGCCTGTCGGCGATGGGCACGCTGTATGCCGGCGTACGCGTTCTGTGGGAGGGCTTCCTGAAACCACCGGGTTCGAGGCAGCCGGCAAGCATTGACGATGCACCGGCGCCGATGGCCGCGGCAATGGGGCTACTCGTTGTCGCCCTGCTACTGACCGGCACGGTTCCCGGACTGACCGACTGGCTACGCCCGCAGGCCAGCGACTACACGCCGCTTTACGCCGGCAAGATCATCGGCCATATGCAGATGCTGTTGTTCTCCCTGGCCGCCTACGTGCTGCTGGTGCGGGCCGGCTTTGGACTGCCGCGGTCACGACCGGCGACCTGGCTTGACGCTGAGTGGCTCTACCGCCGCGCCCTTCCGACGATCGCCGGGGTCGCACGCAGGGCGCTGATCTCGCTGCGCAACCGGGCACTGCAGATCATCGGAAGAATGTCCACACCCGGGCATGGTCGCGTCTCGGCCACGCTGGAACGAAGCTGGCCGATCGGCTTGATGGGCCTCTGGGCCGCCGCGCTGCTGGCCGCATTGCTGTTGTTCGGGATTCGATCGGCCTGACGGCCTGGACGCTCAGTCATCACGTTTTCGCTGGCGATGAACGACCCGGTACTCGACGTCGACCAGGCCGTCGTCGCGTCTTCGCTTGCCGGTCACACCCAGCCAGCGGCGCACGGTGAGCACGACGAAGCCGATGATCGCCGCGCCAGCGGCAATGGCCAGAAAGATGACGCCCACGAAAAAGCTCAGGGCGAGAACGCCGATTCCCAGAAGAACCAGCCCCAGCCGGGCCAGCGGGCTCGCCGGCGGCTGGTAGAATCGTTGCCATGGATCTTGCATGTATTTTCAGACCCCGTGAATGAACCAGTGTTCCTTTGCCCTTCCGACGATCTGACCGAAGGCCAGTACCGCGAATTCCAGATCGAGCAGGATGAGCAACCCGTGTGGTTGATCGTCACCCGGCAGGCCGGTCAGCCGCGTGGATGGCTCAATCTCTGTCCCCACCAGGGACGACCACTCAACTTCGCTCCGGATCGCTTTCTCACCGACGAGGACAATCGCCTCGTCTGTGCCCATCACGGCGCCGTGTTCGATCCCGCCAGCGGCGTATGCGTATCCGGTCCCTGCCAGAATGCCACCCTGCGCGATATCGCGCTGGACGAGTCTGACGGCCGGATTCTCGTCACTTTTCCAGCATAACAGCCGACACCATCGGACGCCGTCCGCTGCCCGCGCGGCAGTTTTCAGATCCCTCCCGGGAAGCCTCTAAAAGACGAGGTTGAGTCCCGCCAGCATCACGACCATGTACAGAACGCTCATGATGCCCCCGACGCGCACGAAGTCCTTCACCTTGTAGCCACCGGGCCCCATAATCAAGGCATTGACCGGATGCGTGGGCAGGATGAACGCATTGGACGTGGCCAGTGCGATCAGCAGCGCGTAGACCGCCGGATTGCCACCGGTGGCCAGCGCGATATTGATGGCAATCGGCACCAGCAGCACCGTGGCGCCGACGTTGGACATGACCAGTGTAAACAGGGTAGCCATGATGCCAAGCACGATCTGCACTACGAGCTTCGGAACGTCACCAAGCAGACCCAGCACCTGCTCGGCAAGCCAGGCCGCGGTCCCGGTCACTTCCATGGCGATGCCCAGCGGGATCAGTCCGGCCATCAGAAAGACAGTCTTCCAGCTCACCGCCCGGTAGGCCTCATCCATGCTCAGAACGCCGGTAAGCACCATGCCGATGGCGCCGGCCATCAGGGCGATGGACAGGTTGAAATCCGTAAAGAGAATCAGGAACAGGCTCAGCCCGAAAAAACTGACCGCATGGATGACCTTCTGCGGCCGCTGCTCTTCCTTGGGAATATCGGTGGCAACGATGAAGTCCTTGTCGCGCGCCAGGCTGGCCAGGTCGCGCCAGGTCGAGTGACTGACCAGACAGTCACCCACCTGCAAGACTTGCTCACGCAGGTCGTGCGCGATGATCTCGTTGCGGCGGTTGATGGCCAGCACCGAAATACCGAAGCGCGAGCGCAGACGTGCCTCGCCGATGGTCTCGCCGACCAGCCGCGAGCCCGGCGGAATGACCACCTCCGAAATCCCCGCGCGGGTCGGATTGAACAGGCTGCCGAAGGTTCTCAGCCGGGGCTGCAGCCGCAGGTTGTTCGCCAGGGCGAACTCACCGACCTGTTCGCGGGTTCCCATCACGCCCAGCACCGTACCCACCCAGATCATTTCGCCGGCCGGCGGCGCCAGGCGGGGCTGGTCGGTGTTCTGAATGGCGAGCATCAACGGTGCCCCTTCAAGGTTTTCCGCTTCCGCAATCCGCATGCCAACCAATGGCGAATCCACCGTCACCAACATCTCGTAGATGTCGCCCTCGATGCCGTAGACTTCCTTGAAATAGCTCTTCGTGCGTCCCGGCGCAGCCGGTCGCTTTTCTTCCCTTTTCGGCAGCAACGCCGCTCCGGCGACCAGAAAGTAAAGCAGCGTCATGGCCAACAGTGCCAGGCCGACGAGGGTCACGTCGAACAACTCGAACGGTTGCATCGACTCGGCCCCCGGCGGCAGGGAACGATTGGACGTCTCGATGAGATCGTTGAGCAGGATCAGCGGCGACGAGCCGACCATGGTCAAGGTGCCGCCGACGATGGCTGCGAAGCCCATCGGCATGAGCAGGCGTGAAAGCGGCATGTCCAGTCGCGCCGAGATGCGGCTGACCACCGGCATGAACAGCGCCGTTGCGCCGACGTTCTGCATGAAACCGGAAGTCACCCCAACCGTCGCCGACAACATCGAGCGAATGCGCGACTCCGAGGGCCCGCCCAGCTTGACGATGAACGAGGAGACCAGGTTCATCACGCCGGTCCGATCGAGACCGGCGCCGAGGATCATCACGGCGATGATGGCGATAACGGCGTTGGAAGCAAAACCGGAGAAAAGCTGATCGCCCGGAACCAGTTCGAGCAGACCGACCAGCACCAGGATGCAGATGGCGGCAACATCCAGACGAACGAGCTCGGTAACGAAAAGCGTGATCGTCAAACCCAGCAGCACCAGCACCAGAATCATGTCGCCGCTGAGAGTCAGGCCGCTTTCCATTCCGTTTGCGCTTTGGGTCCGTCTTTGATTACTGAGAATTTCCTGCCCGTTAACCTTACCCGAAGGCCGGAAGGATTGCGCGAATTTTCAGCACATTGGCGCCGTCCGTAGCGAACACCGGAAACGCCAGGACGTCATTCGTCGCGGCTGCGCAAGGAATCGGCCTGCTCGCGCAACTCGGCTGCGCGATCCGGATTACCGAGCGCTTCATGGGTATCTGCCAGCGAGTCCATGGCCTGGATGCGTCGGTGAAAGTCCTCACCGACCAGCTCGGCCAGGCGATCGATCGATGTCTGCAGATGATCGCGGGCGGCTTCCAGGTGGCCGGCAGCCAACTCGCTTTGCCCCAGGCCGAAATGAACCAACCCCTGGAACAGGTGCGTATCGGGCATGACGTTGCGGCGCGCAAGCGCCTCGCGATGCATGGCCAGGGCCTGGTCGATTTCCCCCATATCACGATAGGCATTGCCCAGGTTGTAGGTAAAGACCACCGATTGCGGATGTTCGGATCCGTAATGCTCGAGTGCGAGATTCCGTGCTCTTTCATAGAAGGGCAGCGATGCTTCGAGCTTGTCCTCACCACCCTGCTGCCGAAGGGCGCCGGCCAGGTTGCCATATTGCACGATGACCAGCGGATGGTCCTCTCCATACAATCGCTCGGTCTCTTCGACACCCTCGCGCACCACTTCTTCGGCCTCGGCATAGCGCTCCTGGCGCAGCAGGACGACGCCGCGGTCGTTGAGCAGGCTGACCATGGTTGCCCGGGCGGTGGGGTCGTCCCATTCGCGTGCCGCCTCCAGCGCGGCCTGGAACCACTGCCCGGCCTGGTCGAGCTCATAAAGCTCGGAATACGACTGGCCCATCTGTCGCATGACGTTGATGCGTATCGACCGCAGGGATTCCGACGGCTCGGGACCGATTTCGTCGAGAACGCGGCGGTAGATTGCAAGCGCCTCCTCGTGCCGCGCCTGCTCGGAACGAACATTGCCTTGGAGAGACAGCAGATCCAGCCACTCTTTCTGTGTTTCGGGTCGTTGCCGCTCGGCGACCTTGAGCAGTTCCCCGACGCGTTCGTCGGCCTGCTCGATCCGGGATTCCTGCAAATCGATCAGGCAAAGCTCGATACCGGCATTCAGATAAATCTCGAGCGGCCGTTCACTGGCCGGAAGGTCGAGAATTCCCTGCAGGTACTCGCGCCCTCGCTCGTATTGGCCGAGGCTGGAGTAGACCTGCCCGATGGTCAGTTCGATTTCGGCTCGAATGCCCGGCTGGCTGGCCAGTTCATCGCCCACCCGTTCGGCTGCGTCGGCCAGTACCCGGTCGAGCACGGGTGTATCGGCACCCTCGGCGTAGCGGGGATCGATCGAGGAGAGCATGCTGGTGGTAAATGCCGCGATCTGCTCGGCCCGATCGGCCTGGGCACGCGCCTCGAACAGGCCGTAGACGGCCACGACCAGCCCGACCACCAGCGCCAGCGAAACAATGCTTGTCGCCCCGACCACCAGGGCATTGCGGGCCAGGAACTTGCGCCAGCGATAGGCGCGCGTGTCCGGCACCGCCTCGACGACTTCATTGGCCAGGTAGCGGCGCAGGTCGGCCGCCAGCTCGGCCGCGGAATCGTAGCGTTCATCCCGGTCGGGTGCCAGCGCGCGGGCCAGGATCCAGCGCAGTTCCCGCGGCAGATGCCGGGCGCCTCTGGCCGATCGCACGACATCGGCATGCTCGCCTTCTCCCGTATGGGTGACGCCCACCAGCATGTGCCGAACCGTTTCGAGCGCGGCGGTGTTGTCAGCCGGCGGCGGACGCCGGTCGGTCAGCAGTTCGAACAGCAATACGCCGAGCGAATAGACGTCGGTGCGTGTGTCCACTTCGGAAGTCGGACCCGCCAGCAATTCCGGGCTCATGTATCCGCGGGTGCCGGCCCGGTCGGTGGTATCCGATCGAGCCCGGCCGTCGCGCTCGACGATACCCGTTGCCACGCCGAAATCGATGATCTTCGGCATGGAATAGTCGTCGACCCGATGAACCAGGATATTGCCCGGCTTGATGTCGCGATGAATCACGCCCTGCTGATGGGCATGCTGGATACCACCGCACACCCGCACGAACAATTCGAGCCGCTCTTCCCGTGAAAGACCGTGCCGCTCGACATGGTCGACGATGGGCTCGCCCCGTACCCACTCCATTGCCAACCAGGGACGGCCGTCCTCGGCCGTGCCGGCATCATAAACCTGGGCGATGGCCGGATGATGCATGCGTGCGAGCATCTGGCGCTCGACTTCGAACCGGGCGCCGGCCGTACCGTCGCGCCGACGTTCGCCGATCAGTTTGAGGGCCACTTCTCTTTGGACGGGTTCGAGCTGCTCGGCCAGATAGACCGCCCCCATCCCACCGCGCCCCAGTTCGCGGATAAGCCGATACGGTCCGATCCGCCCGGGCGCTTCGTCGTCCCGGCCTTGGGCGCCCGGGCCATCGATAACCGTGCGGTCGCCCTCTGGCGGGTTCTGCTCACTCATCGTGAAACGGCCCCTTTTGGCAAAATCAGGGCAGTATCTTACGGCTGGCCGAACCTTTTGTCAGCGGCGCCTGACACGGCTGTCCAGCCATGGCCACCGGCAAAGCCAACAAGGGCGATTCAGTCGTGCATGACGTAACGCGTGGGGTCGGACACGCCCGCCGATTCGAATCCGGCCCGTCGAAGCCGACAGGAATCGCAGCGGCCACAGGCAAGCCCATCGGAATCGGCCTGATAACAGGAAACGGTCATCGAGTAATCCACGCCCAGCGAAACGCCGCGGCGAATGATGTCCGCCTTGGACAGGCTGATCAGGGGCGCATGCACCCGGAACCGTTCACCGTCGACGCCGGCCCGGGTTGCGACCTGGCACAGCGCTTCGAAGGCGACGATGAATTGTGCGCGACAATCCGGATAGCCCGAGTAATCGACGGCGTTAACCCCCACGAACAGGTCGCGGGCCTCGATCACCTCGGCCAGCCCCAGCGCCAGGGAGAGCATCAGCGTATTCCGGGCCGGTACGTAGGTCACCGGAATGCCGCTCGATTCAGTCTCGGGTACATCGATGTCATCGGTCAAAGCCGAGCCGCCGATGGCGCGCAGGTCCACACTCACCACCCGGTGAGAGGCCGCGCCCTGCACGCGACTGATCTGTTGTGCGGCATCGAGCTCGGCCCGGTGTCGCTGTCCGTAATCGACGGCCAGCGAGTGACATTCATATCCGGCAGCCACCGCTTCGGCCAGCACGGTTGCCGAGTCGAGTCCGCCGGAGAGCAGCACCACGCCTTTGCGATTCCCCGAACTCAAAACGCCAGCTCCGAGGCGGATACAACCTGGTTCCTGCCCTGCGCCTTGCCGGCATACATGGCGTCGTCGACGCGCTTGATTACCTGGTTGAAGACGGCCCCTGATTCAATCTCGGTCACGCCGAAGGTCATGGTCATCGAAATCGACCTTCCGCCCACTTTCAGTGGCGAATTGTCCAATGCCCGCGCCAGGTTGCGAGACACGCTGTAGGCACCGGCCTCGCGCGTTCCGGGCAGAAGAATCAGGAATTCTTCCCCGCCCCAGCGAGCGGCAACGTCCACACCACGCAGATGATCGCCAAGCAGCCCGGCAATATGCACGAGCACTTCATCACCCACCTGATGGCCCAACGTATCGTTGACCTCCTTGAAGTTGTCGATGTCAGCCATGATCAGCGACGAAGGTTCGTCGTGCTCATCGCGCCTCAGAATCGCCCGGTCGATCCGCTCGGTCATGTCGCGCCGGTTGGACAGACCGGTCAGCGAATCGGTGCGGGCCGCCTTGTCTAGCGTTTTCGAGAGCCGCCGGCCCAGGCGGTAGCGGCTGTAGAGCAGACCCAGCACGAGCAGCAGGAGAACGACCATGACAATCGACGCGGCACTGATCATCTGCTGGCGCCGGGCGCGCTGCTCGGACACCTCCGCCCTGGCCCGCTGCAGGGCCAGTTCCTGCTCCAGTTGATCGGCCTGGAACGCCTGCTGCAGTTGTTCGACACGAGCGGCCAGATCCTCGTTGGCCTGGGCGTCATTGAGCGACATGAGCCGCTCGAGTCGCCGGAAAGCCGACTCGTAGTCACCGAGTTGTTCGTACGCCGTCATCTGCCGGCGCACCACTTGGCTGAGCAGACTGCTGTTGCCTTCGGGAACCAGGATACTGGCTTCGTCGAGAATGGCCAGAGCCTCGTTCGGCTGGCCCTGGGCAATGCGGGCTTCAGCACCGGTGATCAACGAGTTGATGACACCCACCGTATCGCCCACTTCACGCCGCAGTTCGAGTGACCGCCTTTGGTAGGTCAATGCCTCCTCGACCCGATCGAGCTCGACCAGCGCGCGGGCAATGTTGTCGGCCGCGTAGGCAATTCCGCGCGGGTTCTCCAGTTCTTCAAACAACTGCAAAGCTCGACGGTTGTAGTCGAGGTTCGCCTGGTGTTCAACGGCGGCCCTGTCTTCTTCGCCCGCTTGCGCGTATGACTCGCCCATCCGTTCGGCCAGGGCGCCGAGATTGACCAGGGTGCCCGCAATGCCCTCGCGCCAGCCGATTTCCTCGAACCCTTCCAGCGCCTGGCGGTGAAAGCTCCGGGCCTCACTCCAGTTGCCGAGCGTGTTGTGCAGATTGCCGATATTGCCGGCCGCCCGCGCGGCACCGCCGACATCCCCGGCCTCCCGACTGGCTTCCAGGGCGGTCAGGTAATGTTCCAGGGCCCGGTCGTGATCACCGATCTCCCAAAACAGGACGCCGGCAGTGCGGCGAACGGAAGCGATGCGGACCGGGTCTTCCACGCCCTCGGCCAGCGACAACGCAGCGTCGACGACTTCGATCGCCTCCTCATTACGGCCGAGGATGTGCAGGTTCGAGGCCACTGCCGCCTGCACTGCCATCCGGCCAGCCGGACAATCCATGCCGGCTTCATCGATCCGCCCCAGCAACTCGCGACCCTTCTCGACACCGGCAGCCGCGTCATGGTCCCGCATCGCCCGGATCGACTCCGCCCGCTCCGGCAACTCGCCGCAAGTCAGCGCCACCGCCGGCATCGAATGCAGACCGGACAGGAGCAGGAGAACGAGTATTACAGACTTGAATCTCATGGCCCGCAGTATAGCTGTCCAACCCGGAGGTGCGCATAGGGGCTGTCTTCCGGAGAACCCGAACACGAAGTCTGGTAATCCAAGCAGTGTGCATCGATGCTACGCTCGGCATGATCAATCCGGAAAAACCCACCATGTCCCAGCCACCGAATTCTCTTGCTCGCATACTTCTTCTCTGGGGTTCGCTCCTTGCGGCCTCGGTAGCCATTGCCGAAACCACTTATTTCCCCGATCCTTTCGACTGGCAGGCCGCTGAACCGGAAGCCGCGGGCTTCGATCCCGAAGCGCTTGAGTCAGCCGTCGCCTTCGCCCGCGATAGCGCGGAAACCGAACCCGGTGACCTTCACCAGGTCCTGCTCGACACCTACACCGATCGCGAACCCGACTATCGCGTACTCGGCCCGACGAAACCGCGGGCCGGCGACAGCGGCATGATTCTTTCGGAAGGCCACATCGTTGCCCAATGGGGCGACGTCCATCGCGTCGACATGACCTTCAGCGTGGTCAAGAGCTACCTGTCCACGCTGGCCGCGCTTGCCGTCGAACGCGGGCTAATCGAATCGCTGCACGATCCGGTCGGGCGCTATGTCACCGACGGGAAATTCGCCAGCGAACACAATAGCGAAATTACCTGGCACCACTTGCTGCAGCAGACCTCCGACTGGTCGGGCACACTGTGGGACACACCGGACTGGGCCGACCGGCCCGTGGGCGACGGCCCCGAACAGTGGCGCAACCGCGAAATGCACGAACCCGGCACGCACTTCAAGTACAACGATGTGCGCGTCAACCTGCTTGCCTACAGCCTGACACAGGTCTTCCGCAAACCCTTGCCGGTGGTGCTGCGCGAGACCGTCATGGATCCGATCGGCACCTCCAGTACCTGGCGCTGGCACGGCTATGAGAATTCCTGGGTGGAACTCGACGGACTGCGAATGCAGTCGGTATCCGGGGGCGGCCACTTCGGCGGCGGGCTGTTCATCAGTACGGCCGACCATGCCCGCTACGGCCTGCTCATGCTCAACCGCGGGGTCTGGGAAGGAACTCGCCTGATTCCCGACAACTGGTTCGAGCAGCTCAGACAGCCCACCGAAGCGCGCCCCGACTACGGCTACATGTGGTGGCTCAATACCGACCAGGAGCGCATCCCCGAAGCCCCCGAAAACGCCTACTGGGCAGCCGGCTTCGGCGGCAATTACATCTACGTCGACGAGTGCAACGACCTGGTCGTGGTACTGCGCTGGATTCCCGAACTGGAAGCGGTCATCGAACGCATTCTCGAGGCGAAGGAATCGGCACGGCAGTGCCGCAAGGCAGCGTGAGCGGCGCCGGAATGGGATAGGACGTACGAGCCGTCAAAGGCTTCGGGTCGCATATGTGCTAGATTGCCATTGAATGACTCGCCTCGCTGGGAAGGGGCAGGCGGGCACAGTTCCAGGATTGCACGAGTGACGCATGAATGCATAGAACGGTTCCATCCGGGGAAGACGCTAACGGCCCCGCCTTCGAGATTTTTCCCTGGAGCAAACACTTCGAAACCGGCATTGCCGATATTGACCAGCAGCACCGCAGGCTGGTGTCCCTGCTCAACCAGGTCGCCTCGGCCGCGGTCGACGATTCGACCGATATCAACCTGGACGAACTGCTCGATGAGTTGACCGCATACGCCCACTATCACTTCGAGGACGAAGAAGCCTTGTGGGCTCGCTACCTGGAAGGGGAGAAGGTACTGGCCGACCACCGCAAGTACCATTCCGGCTTCGTCGAAAAAGTCGGGGAACTCTATCAATCCAGAAAATGCCGGCGGGAGACCCTGCACGAAATTCTGTCCTTCCTGACGCACTGGCTGGCCCGTCACATCCTGCAGAACGATCGGGAAATGGCCCTGATCATCGAACAGATGGACCAGGGCGCCAGCGTGGACGAGGCGCGACTGGAAGCACATCGGCAATTGCGCCAGGCCTCACCGGTGATTCTCGACACCGTACTGAACATGCATCAGCAACTTTCCCGGCAAACGCTCGAGTTGATCGAGGAGCGCAAGGCCCGTTCGCGAGCCGAAGCCGAACTGGGTGAGGCACTGCAACGCCGTGCCGAAGATCGCTACCGGGCGGTATTCGATTCCAGTGCCGACGCCATCGTCGTGTTCGACGTCGACGCCGAACGGGTTCTGGATGTCAACGAGAGCGCCTGCAAACTATTCGGCCAAACCAGGGAGGAACTGGTCGGCCGTCATGTTACCGAGTTACATCCACCCGAATTGAAGGATGAAATAGGCAGTGAGTTCGACCGATTTATCGAATCGGCAACCGATTTTTTGCTGGTTGAAACACGGATCCGCCGCGGCGATGGCACGGAACTGCCGGTGGAAATCAGCGGTGGACAACAGTTTGCCGGCCCCTCCGGGCAGAACGCGGTCGCGATATTCCGGGATATCTCGTCACGCCTGGAAGCCCGGCGGGAACTGGAATACATCGCTTATCACGACCCGCTGACCGGGCTCGGAAACCGCGCCTGGATCGTCGAAGCGATCGCCGAGTCCATGGTCGATTTGCCTGAGGACAATGCATGGCTGGCGGTAATGGAGCTCGACATCGATCAGTTCAGGCACATCAACGACGTGCATGGCCAGGTGTTCGGTGATGAGCTTCTGGTCCGACTGGCACGACGCTGGGAAGCGCTGCTGGGATCCGAGGCCCGGCTCGCCCGTCTCGGCGGTGACGAGTTCGTGGTCCTGGTACCCAAAGTATCAGATCGGGGCGAGGTCCATCGGCTGGCCTCCCGACTGATGAAGGCCGGCGAGAAACTGCTCCGTATCGATGGAAAAACACTTTCCGTCTCTTTCAGTGCCGGCATCAGGTATTGTTCCGCCAACTCCCCGATCGAACCCGACCTCCTGCTGCGCCAGGCCAACCAGGCCATGTACCAGGCCAAACTGAAGGGGCGCAGCCGCTACGAGGAGTTTGATGTTGACCGTGAATCCATTATTCAGCAGCAGCACCTGACCATCAATGCGGTGCGTGCGGCTCTGGATAACCAAGAGCTGACAATCCACTACCAGCCCCAAGTCAACTCACGCACGGGCAGGATACTGGGTGTGGAAGCGCTGTTGCGCTGGCAGCATCCCGAACAGGGACTTCTGTCACCGGCGGCATTTCTTCCAGCCATTGAAAGCCATCCGTTTTCCATCCAGCTGGGTGAATGGGTCATCGAAACCGCCCTTCGCCAGATGCGGATCTGGAATCAGCAGGACCTGCATCTGGCCGTTGGTGTCAATATCGGCAGCCTGCAGTTGCAGGACAACGAATTTCCGAGCCTGGTCGAGCGCCTGCTGAACAAATACCCGGAGATCGATCCGCGGTCGATTGAGTTCGAAGTGCTCGAAAGCGGCGCCCTGGAAGATCTCGAACGGGCCATCGACAACCTGAATGCACTGCGCGCGCTCGGTGTGTCGATATCCATCGACGATTTCGGCACGGGCTATGCGTCACTGACCTATCTCAAGCAGATACCGGCTCACGTCCTAAAAATCGATCGCAGCTTTGTTCACGACATGCTCGAAGAAGCCGACGAACTGCCGCTGCTGCTGGGGATCATCACCATGGCGGACTCCTTCGGCATGGAGGTGCTGGCAGAAGGAGTGGAAACGGCCGAACATGCAAGGCTGCTGCTGGAGCTGGGCTGTGAGCAGGCGCAGGGTTACGCGATTGCCCGGCCCATGCCACCCGATCAGGTGCCGGCCTGGGTGGAGCAATGGGAGCCCGATCCGGGCTGGAAGGATGTGCTGCCAATCCTTCGCAGCGACCTCGCCGGCCTTTCCGCCATCAGTGCCCATCGCCGGTGGTTCAACGCATTGCAGTCGCAAGAAAACGAACCGCCGCGAGCGCAATCAGGTCAGGCACAGGACCCCTGTGAGCTTCAGGACTGGCTGAATTCGCTGCAGCCACGAAGTTCCTCCTCGCGGCAGGCCAGTTTGATCGACGAGACTCGCCGCTTGCACACACTCATGCTCGAAGAGGCCGGCAAGCTGGTCGGAGTAACCGTGGCGGATGACCGCCATGCCCGATTCGAACGAGTGCAGGCCGTGAACAATGAACTTGTCGACACGCTGCGAGCGCTTTTGCAATGGCGCGCTCGACGCGCCCTCGACTGAGAACCCGACTTGTAACAGATTAAAAAGTCTTACCGAAAGGTCTCATTGGATCGGCAGCCCCGCTGCCTTCCATTCGGGAAATCCTTCTTCGAAGCGCCTGACCCGGTAGCCGAGTTCTCTTAGCCGCTGAACGGCCTCGTGGGACAGCGCACAATAAGGGCCGCGGCAGTAGGCCACGATCTGCTTGTCCCGCGGCAGCTTTTCCAGCATGGCTTCGAGCTGTTCGAGCGGGATGTTGATCGCTTCGGGCAAGTGTCCGGCCTGGAATTCCTCGACCGGGCGCACGTCGAGCAACGCGACTTCTCCGCTTTCCAGTCCAGCCAGCAGTTCACTTTGCGAAACCGTTTCCAGGGCTCCGTCGGCATCGTCATCGGAAAACAGTCGGCTGACCAGCCGTTCCATTTCAGCCAGGTTGGTTTCGGCGACTTGCCGGAGCAGACTCAGCACGGTGATGATCCGCTCATCGGTGAGCCGGTAGATCATCTGCTTGCCGGAACGACTCGCCGTGACCAGGCCGGCACGCCGCAACTGCTGAAGATGCTGGGAAGCATTACCCACCGTGAGGCCGGTGGTGCTGGCCAGGGTGTCCACCGATGCCTCGGCCTGGGCCATGCGCTCGAGCAATGCCAGACGGTGCCCGTTGCCGAGCCCTCGTGCCACCTGTGCCAGCGTGTCAAGAAGGTCCTGTTGCGTTGTCATCCTGATTCACCACTTTGGGTTGAAATGGGCAGACTGATGCCTGCTAGTCGGTCTCGACACCCGTATCGTCCCTGCCGCGTGCGTTGATGGGGTAGCTGTGCGTGGGGCCATGGAAAGGCTGCCAGAGCATGCGGTCCAGGCGCAGCTCCCGCGGGTCGCGGAAGAGATTGATGCCGATGGTCATCGCGATGTGCCCGTCACGCGGCTGGGCCCGGTAGGTGCCGAAAATACGGTCCCACCAGGGCAGGTTGAACCCGAAATTGGAGTTGGTCTCGTTCGGATACCAGGAGTGGTGGACCCGGTGCATCTCCGGGGTCACGACGATCCAGCGCAGTATCCGGTCAAGCGGCTTCGGCAGGCGCACGTTGCCGTGATTGAACATGGAGGTGGCATTGAGCAGCACCTCGAATATCAGGACCGCCAGGGCCGGCGCCCCGAGCATCACGATGACGCCGGCCTTGATGAACATCGACAACAGGATCTCGACGGGGTGAAAGCGCAACCCCGTGGTGACGTCGAAGTCCAGGTCGGCGTGGTGCATGCGGTGAAGGCGCCACAGCAGCGGGACCGCATGGAAGAACACATGCTGCGCCCAGATCGCGAAGTCGAGGACTAGCACTGTGATGACGATCGTCAGCCAGTAGGGGGTATCGAGCAGCTGGAGCAGTCCCCACCCCTGGGTCTCGACGAACAGCGCAGTACCAACGGCAGCGGCGGGGAACAGAACTCGCACCAGCGCGGCGTTGAGCACGACAACGCCAAGGTTGTTGAACCATCGGTAGCCTTTTCGGACACGCCGCTGTCGGCGCGGCGCGAGAACCTCCCACACCGCCATCAGGCCAAAAATGCTGGCGAATGCGCCGATGCGCACTATGGGCTCCTGCGACAACAGTTCATTCATGACCCTGTCTTCCCCGTAACGGCCGAAAGACCAGTGGAGAGCGGATTGTCCCAGGATATGGCATCGCTTTTCACCTTTGCGTTGACGGGTGGAAGACGAACCACCTGATCGACTTCTGATTCTGCTATTCTAGCGTTTAATAGAATGATAGCAAGGAGCGCCGGAATGAAGACACTGATCATCATCAACGATCCCCCTTATGGGACAGAACGGCTCTACAACGGACTGCGGCTTGCCCATGCACTGATAAAGCATGACGGCGAGGTCACTGTCTTCCTCATGGGTGATGCCGTTTCGGGCGCCAAGCGGGGCCAGAAGACCCCGGACGGGTTCTACAATGCCGAACGCATGATCAAACGGGTCGTCGCCAAAGGGCAGGCCTTGCTGTGCGGGACATGTCTCGACGCTCGTGGAATCACCGAAGAGGAGTTGGTCGACGGCAGCCGGCGCAGCACCATGGACGAGCTGGCCAAGGCCACCGAAGAAGCCGACAAGGTACTGGTTTTCTGACCAGAGCATGCCTGCCGTTGCCCTGAAAGGTGAGGGGCGACAACCGACTGAGATTGCACAACTAGATTCGCATCGCACCAGGATTCGATGAGCGCAACCGGGCACCCGCTCCGCGGCCCCGCCGGTTTGCCAGGGGTCAAGCGCAGTGCACGGGTCCAGTAAAATCCCTTGCAACCCTCGCAGCCTCGTTTTGACTTTTCCTGATCTCGTGAAGCTATTTATCAGTGCCCAAAGGTCCGTGGAAAGCCTACTTCCGGGCCAGGATGCTGCGGCGCAATCAGCTCTGCGTGGCGCAGCCGTAAGGTAACCCTGCTACGATCTTTCAAGTATGTTGGGGATTATTCAGCAGCGCGGCATGAAATATGCATACATGGTTATGCCCAGTCGAGCAGACCTCGGCACAACTCATGCTGCAATCGGAGTATTTGATGGCCCCTCTTTCTCTCGTCGTGATTCAACGCATGGCAATCGTTGGGGGTGGCTACTTTCTCGGCGCCTGGTTCGGGGTGAACTACACGATCACCCCTGGCGGCATCGCGGTGCTCTGGCCGCCCAATGCCATGTTGCTTGCGGCCTTTCTGCTATGGCCGCCGCGCCAGTGGCCCTGGCTCGCGCTGGCCGCCCTGGCTGCCGAACTGGTTGCCGACATACCCGCATTCCCGCTCTGGGCCGCCATCTCCTTCGGGCTGATCAATGTCTTCGAGGTCACGCTCGCGGGTTTACTGATCCGCCATCTATGCGGTGAGCGCTTTACGTTCGGTCGCCTTCACGAGGGACGCGCTTTTCTCCTGAGCGGTCCGCTACTGGCCTCGGCGTTGGCGGCTGCGCTCGGTGCGACGATTTACGTCATACTTGGCCGTGCTGACGGCGGCTATGTCGGAGCATGGCGGACCTGGTGGTTCGGCGATGCGCTAGGCCTGCTGGTACTGACCCCGGTACTCGTCACGGCTACACGCTGGTTTGAACAGAATCGTTGGCCGCGGCCATCGCTTCGGCAGTTGATGGAGTTCCTGGCACTAGCTGGGCTCGTTACGGCAATGGGCGTGCTCACCTTCATTCAGAACGATCCGGGCGCCCTGCAGTTCTACTTCGCGCCAATCCTGCTGCTACCGCTTGGCCTTTGGGCGGCTCTGCGTTTCAAAGTGCACGTTGCTGCCCTGATCGCCGCTCTGATCTCCTTGCTGGCCGTGAGCCATCTGGTTGCGGGAATCTACCCCTATCCGCAGGTCAGTTCCGGACAGGCAGTCTGGTTGACTCAGGAATACCTTGGCATTGTCGTCGTGGTAACCGTGGGACTGGCAATCCTCATGCACGAACTCAGGGAGCAGCGGGAACAATTGTTGGTACAGGAGCTCGATCTGCATGCGTCCAACGTGCGGCTGGAAGCGGTTGTCGACGAGCGAACGAACGAGCTCAAGCGCACCAACGAAAAGTTGCACAAGGCAAATCAAAGACTGAAGGCTCTGGCGACAACCGATTTTCTCACCGGATTCTCGAATCGCCGCCATTTCGAGGAACTCGGTCAGCGTCAACTCAAGCGAGTAGCTGCTGCCAGCGAAAGCGCCTCCCTGATCACGTTCGATCTGGATCGTTTCAAGCAGGTCAATGACCGCTACGGTCATAGCATGGGGGATGAGGTTTTGCGGCAACTCTCCAATTCGGTCAACAATGAGCTACGCCCGTCCGACCTGTGTGGCCGCTCAGGCGGGGAGGAATTCGTCATTCTGCTGATGCAGGCTGACTCAAACCAGGCATGCCAGGTAGCCGAACGGATCCGGCTGGGCATAGAAGCGCTGAATATCGAGCATCAGTCACAGGTAATCCGGGTGACGGCCAGTTTTGGTGTGGCCGAATGGAACGGCCACGAAGCACTCGACACACTGATGCAAAAGGCGGATCGCGCCCTCTACCGCGCCAAGCGCCTGGGACGCAATCGGGTTGAGGCCGAGCAACGGGAAAGGTGATTCAGCGCCAGCACAGATCGATTGGGAACTGACATGAATGTCTTTTCATCTGTGTGTGGTAGCGTACAGCTTGATATGTAAATCCTGCGCAGTGTCAGCAGCTTTGAGCTGGACTGATGGATTTGAAGGGATTTCCATGGGGAAACATGCATTGATTGCTCAGCTGCCGGTTGCACCGGCGGTCGGCAATATCGAGCGGCCCGCTTTCCGGTGAGTGCTATGCTCTTTCAACGCCTTGTACGGCATCGCCGGTCGATACTCTTTCTCGCTGTGCTGGTCGCTGCCCTGGCGTGGCTGGAATATCGGACCACGGATCCGTTCTTCCTGACGCTTGCGATTGTGCTGCTGGGGACGGCAGCTGTCATCCTGCTGATCAGCATGCGCCGGCGCACCAGGCAGAAAATCACCGAAATCACCGACAGTATTCCCTGCGTGGTCTACCAGTTCCGGCGCCATTCCAACGGCGATTACCGCTTCACTTTCGTCAGCGCCGGCATCCGGGAACTCGTGGGGCTGGAGCCGGAGCAGGCCGTCGCCGATGTATCCCGCGTATTCGAACAGGTCCTGCCCGAAGATCTGGACCGCCTGTATGAAGCTATCGAGCATTCAGCCGAACGCCTGGAGCCGTTTCGATTCGAATTCCGCGCACGCCATGCCGATGGCAGCATCCACTGGATGCGCGCCAATGCCAACCCGCGTCGCAAGTCCAATGGCACGGTGGTCTGGAATGGCTACTGGGTTGACATTACCCAGCAGAAGGAGGCCCGGCGTGCGCTGACTTTTAGCGAACAGCACCGAAAGATGGCAGTCGAAGTGAGCGGGCTCGGGACCTGGACGTGGGATGTACCCAGCGGCAAGGTCACCTGGTCGGGCCGCACTTTGGAAATCTTCGGGATCGACTCTGCCGAGGAGCCGACGTTCGACCGCTTCCTGAAGCTCGTTCATCACGAGGACCGTGCTCGAGTCGAAAGCGCCATACAGGAGTCGATGGCTAACCATGCCGAGTACCAGGTGTCCTTCCGCCTCGTGCGCCCCGACGGCACCATTCGGTGGATTTCGGCTGCAGGCCGTGTTTTCTATGACAACCGGGATGAGCCCTTGCACATGGAAGGCATCGTGCTCGACATCTCGGAGTACAAGGTGATCGAGGAGCGCCTGGCCTCGAGCGTGGCGCTGCTGACCACCCAGCAGGAAGTGTCGCCGGACGGCATCCTGGCCACCGATTCTGATTTTCGGGTGATTTCCTTCAACCGCAGATTTGCCGAGATGTGGCAAATAGATCCGTCGCTGCTCGAATCGGGTTCCGGCCAATCTGTTCTGGAACACATGCGCACGAAGTTGGCCGATCCGGAGAGATTTTCCGGCGACGTTGATGAAGTACTCGACAAGTATCAGGGCAAGAGCTTTGAGGAATTCCAGCTGGCCGACGGCCGCATTCTCGAGGAGTTTTCAGCACCCATGCCGGATGCCGAGGAAAGAGATCGCGGGCGCGTCTGGTACTACCGGGACGTCACACACCGCAAGCGTTCTCAACAAGCCCTGCACGAAGCCAAGGAGGAGGCCCAGGCAGCCAACCGGGCCAAGAGCAATTTCCTGGCGACCATGAGCCACGAAATCCGCACGCCCATGAACGGGGTGCTCGGGATGCTCGAACTGCTGAGCTTGGGGGAACTCGACGCGGAGCAGCGCACCACGGTGCGGGTCATCCATGAGTCGACCCGATCCCTGCAACGATTGATCGACGACATCCTGGATTTGTCCAAGATCGAGGCCGACAAACTCGATATTCATCCGGAGCCTGCCTCTATCGAACAACTCATGAGCGATGTTCACGCCCTGTTCTCGGGCGCGGCGATCAGCCGGGGGCTCGATTTTTCCTGCTCGGCCAACCCGGATATCCCGCCGGCCGTTTGCGTCGACAGCCTGCGGCTGAAGCAGATTCTCAACAACCTGATTTCCAATGCGCTGAAGTTCACCCCGTCCGGAGAGATCCGGGTCCGTGCCGAGCGGGTCCGGTCCGATGACGAGAACGACCGTGTCCGATTTTCCGTCGCCGATACCGGCATCGGCATTGCGCCGGACGACCAGGCGCGATTGTTCGAGCCCTTTACCCAGGCCGACGAGACCATCACCCGCAATTTCGGCGGCACCGGGCTGGGTCTGACCATCTGCAAGCGCCTGGTGGAACTGATGGGCGGCGTCATCGAGCTCGACAGCGCGCCCGGTCGCGGCACGACCATGACATTCACCATGCCGCTGGAGCGCGCCGACGCGGATGAGTTGCCCGAGGACCACGATCCGGAAGATGTTGTATTGCCGGGCCCTTCCTTCAGACGTGGTCGCCCGACACCGTCTGTCCAGGCGGCCGAAGAGGAAGGCACCCTCGTGCTGGTGGTCGATGACCATCCGACCAACCGGCTGGTCCTGGTGCGCCAGCTCGATGCGCTGGGCTATGCCGCGGAAACGGCCGAGGACGGCGAGCAGGCGCTGGATTTATGGAAAACAGGGCGATATGGCCTGCTGCTGCTTGACGTGAACATGCCGCGGATGGACGGGTTCGAAGTGACCCGCAAGATCCGTGAACTGGAAGCCGATGATGATGGCGACTCGACTCCCGTGATCGCCTGGACCGCCAATGCGCTTCGCGGCGATGCCGAGGCCTGTTTCCTGGCCGGCATGGACGACTACCTGTCCAAGCCGGCCGAACTGGTCGAGTTGAAGGAAAAGCTGGATTATTGGCTGCCCATCAACGGCGAAGATGAGGGCGAAACGCCGGATTCGGGCGCCGCGCCGGCGGACGATTCGGGCCCGATAGACCGCTCAGTGCTGGCTGTTATTGCCGGCAATGATGCGGCTTCGGTTCGCGAAATTCTCAGCGATTTCGGGCAGGCCAACGAGTCTGACGTTACGAGCCTCGAACAGGCGGTGTCGGAGGAGGAAGCCGAGGCAGTGCGGCGCGCAGCGCATCGGATCAAGGGCTCGAGCCGGATGGTAGGGGCAAAAGGACTGGCTGAAATCAGCGAACAACTCGAGCATGCGGCGGGCGCCGCGGACTGGGAAGGCATTCACTCCGGACTCCGCGAACTCAAAAAAGAACTGGAGATTGTTGATGACTATATCCGAAGAGTCTGAACCTCGAGCGGTTATCCCGCCGGGATTGCGCCTTTTGGTTGCCGAGGACCATGATTTCCAGCGCCGGATGATCGTCGAAATGCTCCGGAATCTCGGTGCGGCTGAAATTCACGAAGCCGCTTGTGGCACCGAGGCGCTGGAAACGCTCGATCGTGTCGACCAGGCGGTCGACATCATCATCAGCGATCTCGACATGCCGGGCATGGACGGTATGGAATTGCTGCGCCATCTCGGTGAATCAGGGTGCCCCGCTTCGCTCATCATTGCCAGTTCCATGGACCGGTCACTGGTCCGCACGGTGCTGTCCATGGCGGGCGCCTACAATATCAATCTCCTCGGCGCCATTGACAAGCCGCCCGCCCCGGAAAGCCTGGCCCGCCTGATTGCATCGCATGACCCTGATCGCAATGTTCGTGCACGATCCCGGCCCCGGGGTTTGGCGTTCAGTCTGGATGAGGTGCGTACGGGCCTGGAACAGGAGCAGTTCGAGCCGTTTTTCCAGCCCAAGATCGCATTGGCCACCGGCGCGGTCACCGGGCTGGAGGCACTGGCGCGCTGGCGCCATCCCGAGCATGGTGTAGTCTCGCCCTACGCCTTTATCGAGACCATCGAGGAAAACGGCCTGGTCGGCAAACTGACCCGGACCATGGTTGATAAGGCAACGGGATGGTGCCGTTCCTGGCGCGACGGCGGCCACGATGTCAGTATCGCCATCAATGTTTCAATCCATTCATTGGCCAACCTCGGCCTGGCCGAACGGCTGACCCAGGATGTGGTCCGGCAGGGGCTCGAACCACGCCATGTCACGGTAGAGATCACCGAAACGGTGGCCATGACCGATGTCGGCAAGGTACTGGAAAACCTGAGTCGCCTGCGCATGAAGGGCTTCGCCCTGGCCATTGATGATTACGGCACGGGTTACTCCTCCATGCAGCAACTCGACAGAAGCGCAGCCTCCGAACTCAAGATCGACCGCGCGTTTGTCACCGGCGCCCATCGGCGGGAGTCGAGCCGGGTCATCCTCCAATCCAGCCTGGAAATGGCCGCCCGCCTCGGACTGGTGACCGTGGCCGAGGGTGTCGAGACGCAGGATGAATGGGATCTCCTGAGTGAATTCGGCTGCGACCAGGCCCAGGGCTACATGATTGCCCGCCCCATGCCGGCCGAAGAAGTCGGCGACTGGATCGCCGACTGGCATTCAAAAGGACGTTATGGCCTGGTGGGGAAATAGGCCCGGGGTTCTATCCCGATCGCACGGATGCTTTCCCTAAGGCCTTTTTCAGCCACAGGCACGTACGAAGCAAACGGCAATAATTGCTTGAGAAACAGGGGAATCTGGCGCGCCCGACAGGATTCGAACCTGTGACCTTCGGCTTCGGAGGCCGACGCTCTATCCAGCTGAGCTACGGGCGCGATGGGGCGGTATTGTAACCGATAGGCACAGTGCCAACACCTCAGTCCCGGGAAGTGGCTCGCCACGGTTGTTGCCCGCCAATCATCTGTGCAATTTCGTCGGCCTCGACCGGCCTGGCAAACAGGAATCCTTGGGCGAATGAACAGCGGTAGCTTGCCAGCAGGGCCAACTGTTCGTCCGTTTCGACGCCTTCGGCAACCGTCTGCATGCCAAGGTCGGCAGCCAGGCTGCAGATGGTTCGCGTAATGGCCTGGTCCTCGGGATCGGAGACGATATCCCGAACGAAACCGCGATCGATCTTGACCACCGAAATCGGGAAGTTCTTGAGATAGCTCAACGAGGAATAACCGACGCCGAAATCGTCGACAACGATGCGGATGCCGATCTCGTCGAGCTTGTGCAGCATGCGGCGGTTACTGGCGAGGTTTTCGATCAGCACTTCCTCGGTGATTTCGAGGTGCAGCTGTTCCGGCTCGATGCGATGCTGGTGCAGCAGTATGCTGAGCTGCTCGGCGAACCCGGCCTCGTGAATCTGCGCACCCGAGACATTGACGGCCAGGCCGGGCAGGTCCTCGGAAAGCGATTTCCATTGCGCCAGGTCCGAGAGCGCACGATCGAGGGCGAATTCTCCCAGCCGACCGATGATGCCGGTCTCTTCGGCGACCCGGATGAATTCCTGCGGCGGCACGGGATAGCCGTCACGGTGGTCCCAGCGCAACAGTGCTTCGACCCCGCTCATGGACAGGTCACGGACATCGACGATGGGCTGGTAGACGACCCGGAAGTTGCCGTCTTCGAGCGCGTGCCGGATATCACGGCTGAGGTTCAGTCGATGCTGCGCCTGGGCGAACATTTCGCGGGTGAAAACGGCGAACTGGTTGCGTCCGGCGTTCTTGGCCTTGAACAAGGCGGTGTCGGCGTTCTGGATCAGCTCGTTGACCGAGCGCCCCGATTCAGGATAGTAGGCGATCCCGATGCTGCCGGAAATGAACAGCCGGTGGTCCTCCACGGCGAAGCCGGCATCGAGTGCGTGCAGGATATTGCCGGCAAGCTGCTCGACCTGCTCGCGGTCGGCCCGCTCGACGGCGATCAGGAATTCGTCGCCGCCGTGGCGGCCGACGAAATCCCGATCGCGCAATATACCGGCGAGTCGGCGCGGCACCTCGCACAAAAGCTGGTCGCCGAGCTGGTGACCGAGGGAGTCGTTGATGTCCTTGAACTGATCGAGGTCGAGGAAAAGAACGGCCAGTTGGGCCTGGCGGTCACCGTGATTCTCGATCATGTCGGCGAGGAACTCTGAAATTCCCGAGCGATTGGGCAGACCTGTCAGGCTGTCGTGATTGACCAGGAAACTCAGTTCGCGCTCGGCGGCTTCCCGCTCGCCGATTTCCTGCTCAAGCCGGCGGTTGGCCCGGGCCATCACCCGTGCCTGATCGCCGGCATTGAGGCCCAGATAGACCACAGCCGCCAGCAGCAGGGACAACAGGATCCCGCTGACCAATACCACTTCCGGCATGGCCGAACTCAATTGTTCGCGAATATCATCGCTGACGGCAAATTCGAACAGAAACCCGGTCTCGTCGTCGTCGAGATCGACCGTAAAGCCGGCATCCCATTGCGACGGTGCGGCCTGTGGCGGATAGGGATACACGTCGCGCCCACGCGCGACGGCATGCAGGTCGAGCGATTCCCGGAACAGGGCGGGAATCATGGCATCGATGGCATCCGGAATGTCCATGGTCGTCGCCACGTAGCCGGCGTGCCGCTCATTGGTGCCGATCGGGATGATCAAGCTGATACCCGGACGTCCATCGGGCAGGAAGCGGGGTCGCGTGGCGGTTATTTCGCCGGTCGCCCGGGCGCGTGCCAGAGCCGGCCGGTACTCCTCGCCAACCGGAAAGATCTCGCCCGGCGCGACATGACCTTCACCGCGATGGCGAATCCACAACACCTCCAGCGCAGGATCCAATACCGCTAGGGTCCGATAGTAGCCGTAGTGGTCCAGAAACAACTCGGCATTGAGTTGCCAGCCCCCGGCGTCTTCAATCCCGTTATGGGCCAGGCGCGCGGCCATGCGTCGATGGGCGTTCATCTGCTCGCCCAGATCGGCGAGCATGTCGACTTCGATGTAATCGGCCAGATTGTCGACATAACGCGCCAGCGAATCGACTTCGGCCGACTGCAGCCCGCGATAGAGAAACAACGTGCCCGCGATCCCGGCCAACATCAGCAGGCCGGCCACCCAGGGACGCCATCGTTCCACGCGCTTCAATGACGCACCGAACTCGGAATCGATCAATGTCACGCGGTGACCTCCGCATACAGTGATGGGATCGGTGGCTGAATGGGCATGAAATGGCGAACCCTTTGGGGACCCGGGCTATGCTGGTTTGGATTCCGGATGAGGCGGCAGTATATCGCAACCGCCCAAAGCGACGCAGAGCCCCGGGGTACTGGTAGACTCAGCCGGGAATTCATCGATAGTGAGCGTGGATGCGCGTTCTCCTGGCCCTGTGCGCCGGCCTGCTCGTCAGCGTGATCCTCATCGAGGCGATCTCGGCCGGCCTGCTGGTTCTGCTTCCGGAATCGATTCTGCGAGTCGAAGCCGGCGATGGTTTCGGCCAGGCGCTGGTATGGCCGTTGTTGCCTGTTCCGGCCCTGGTCTGGATAGCCGGTGGCCTGTTCGGTGGCATGATGACCGCCGCCCTGGCGCCGCGTATCGGCTGGGGCCTGTGTACGGGCGCGCTTCTGGGCCTGCCGGCTTTTGTGCTGGTGGGGCTGACCACGCCCGGCAACCCGTTGGCCCTGTTGGCGAGCGCCCTGCCGCTCGCCGGGTCCGCCGCCGGAGTCGCTCTGGTTGCGCGGCTGCAAGATGAAGAGGCCACTGTATCCACAAACCACCAGGCGGTATAATTGCGTCTTTGCGGTCCTGCGACGGTGGGGCACATTCTTCTACTCAATTCAAGCGTGAGGTCTGTCCGGCGTGTCCGAGCAACATGATCGTCAATTCATCCAAACATTCAGCGCGGTGCTGGCCGGGCTGGTCGCCTTTACCGTGGTCATCATCGTGCTGGCTCTGATCATCCACAATCGCGAATTCGACGGCGAGCAGAGCGCCGCGCGCCAGGCTGCCGTGGAGGAACGACTGCAGCCGGTAGCCGGTGTATACGCTGGCGAGACCGGCCGGGCTGCCGCTCAAGCTGCGGCCGAAGAAGCAGCCGCCGAAGCCGAGCCACAGGTGGCCTTCGACGGCTCGACCGACGGGGAAATGATCTACAACCAGGTCTGCGCGACCTGCCATGACGCGGGCACGGCCGGCGCCCCCATGCTCGAAGCCGGCGACTGGAGCGATCGACTCGACAAGGGCCGTGAGACCCTGGTGACCCACGCCATCGACGGCTTCAACGCCATGCCGGCCCGCGGTGGCCGCTCGGATCTCAGCGACGAACAGGTCGCCGCCTCGGTCGACTACATGCTCGACCAGGTCGAGTAGAGCCGGGCCCGCTCATCCGCTACACGGCCCAGCAGGTCCGGGAACAGTTCCAGAAACGCTTGTTCGATGGCGGCTTCGTGCTCTTCGAGCAGGCGTGCGCCGTCGGCCAGTGGCCAGTGGCGACCGTGGCGACGGGCCAGCAGCCCGAAAATTTCCTCGAGCATGTCGCGCTCACCGTAGCGCTGCCACAACCCACGCCCTTGGGCCCACAGGCTGAACCTCACCAGCCTGGCCGGCAGCCGGGGTCGATGCCGCGCCAGCAACAGGTCGATCTCGCAACCGAGGCGCCCGAGATCGGTCGGACCGAATCGCGACCAATGCCGCGTGAGCATGTGATCGAACAGCACGTCGTAGATGACGCCGCCGTAGCGGCGCCACGGCGGATCGAGGCGCTCGAGCAGGCCGAGCACAGCCGGATGAGCATCGCTGATTGAATCGATCCTGCGGTGCAGCTCCACCCCGGCGGCCCAGCTGGCCGGAAGCTCGTCGAGGGCCTGCCGACCCTTGACGTGGTCGCCCAGGAACGCCCCGAGCCGAAGCCCTTCCTCGGGGCCGGCGAGCACGACATGTGCGAGATGATTCATGCCAGTCAGGATGACCTGCAGGGGCCGCAGCGGGTGAGTTATGATAACGCTCCCGCGCGAGCGGCGCTGGCAACCGTCAAGGACCCTTCATGGACACCGACCCGGCCCACTTCCCGAGCGAATCCACGGAATTTTTCATCACCGGCCCGGCCGGCCGCATCGAATGCCTGGCCGACGTGCCGGAAGGCGAGGACGAACGGCCCGCCACGGCCGTGCTCTGTCACCCGCATCCGCAACACGGCGGCACCCTGCGTAACAAGGTGGTCACCATCATGGAACGCAGCCTGCGCGAGCTCGGCCTGCGCACCGTCCGCTTCAACTTTCGCGGGGTGGGCGACAGCGAGGGCGAGTTCGACGACGGCGAAGGCGAATCAGACGACCTCTTGGCAGTGATCGACTGGGTTCGCAAGGTTCGGCCCGACGACGATCTCTGGCTGGGCGGCTTTTCCTTTGGATCCTATATCGTGCTCAAGGCCGCCCAGGATCTGCCGGTACGCCAGCTCATCTCCATCGCTCCTCCGGTGGAACGCTACGGCTTCGACGATCTTCAGCCGCCCAACTGCCCATGGCTCGTCGTTCAGGGCGACGAAGACGAAGTCGTCTCTCCCGAGGCCGTCTACGACTGGGCCGAAAAGCTCGGGCAGGACGCCAACCTCGTGGTCATGGAGGGTACGGGTCATTTCTTCCATCGTCGCCTGATGGACTTGCGCGGCCTGATCAAGAACCACGTCCAGCCCAACCTGCCCTAATGACCGAACGCGGTCCGCTCGCGCGCTACCGCGCCCTCCTCGAAAACGACCAGCTGCAGCCCGACGCGGCCCAGCAGATCGCGATCGAACGGCTCGAGCAACGCTACGCCACACTGGTGGACAAACGCACCGGGGTGATCGACCGCTGGCGCCGGCGGCATCCGCCGGTCGAGGGACTCTATGTGCACGGCCGGGTCGGACGCGGCAAGACGATGCTGATGGACCTGTTCGCCGAAAGCCTGCATCAGGCTGGCGTCGCGACCTGGCGCATCCATTTCCACCGTTTCATGGACCACGTTCAGGACACGCTCAAGAGGCACGGCCGCCAGCGCGACCCCCTGCCGGCCATGGCGCGCACCATCGCCGGACGTTGCCGGGTGCTGTGTTTCGACGAGTTTCACGTCAGCGACATCGCCGATGCCATGCTGCTGGCCGGACTGCTCCAGCCGCTGTTCGGGCGCGGGCTGTGCCTGGTCGCGACCAGCAACACCGAACCGCGCGACCTGTACGCCGGCGGACTCCAGCGCAAGCGCTTCATGCCGGCGATCGAGGCAATCGAGCGCCACTGCGAAGTTCTGGAGCTCGATGCAGAAACGGACTATCGCTTGCGCGAACTCAGCCGGCACCGGATCTACTATCACCCGATCAGCGATGACACGCGCGAGGAAATGGAAAGCGAGTTCGCCTCGCTCACCCGGGGCGAACCGTCCAGCAACCGGACCCTGGAAATCAGGGGCCGAACGCTCGAACCGCTTCGCCGCGCCGGGCCTGTCGCCTGGTTCGATTTCGAAACGCTATGCCTCGGCCCGCGCTCCAGCGGCGACTACATCGAACTGGCCCGTCGCTTCTCCACGCTGTTTCTCAGCGACATCCCGGCCATGGACGAAGCCGACAACGACGCCGCAAGACGATTCATTCACCTGGTCGACGAGTGCTACGACCGCGCCGTCAAGCTGGTTGTCTCGGCCGAGGTGGCCCCGGAAGCGCTCTACCGGGGCAAGCGGCTGGCCGCACCCTTCGAGCGCACCGTCTCGCGGTTGATCGAGATGCAGAGTCACGAATATCTGGGGCGGGAGCATCGACCATGATCGGTGGTCTGAAAGTTGGTTGGCTGGTTGGCTGGTTGGCTGGTTCGGCAGATTACGTTCCCCGGATTTCTTTCAAGCCCTTTTGTTGCCGCCGAATCATCGCGGCGCAGCCGCCCCGCAAACCCAGAAGTTGCCGAACTAGCGAACAAGCGAACAAGCCAACCCTCAAACCTCGATTAGGGTCTCGATCACGTGCTGGACGTAGGCGTCGAAGTCCGGCTCGTCCTTGTCCGGCACCAGGCCCTGCGCCTGGAGCTGCAGGTAGCCCACGTAGGAGGAGTACATCAGGTTCGCACGATGTCGCGCCTGGATGCCCTGCAGACCCAGTTCCTCGAGTGCGGCGCTCAGGTACTTGACGCGCCGTTGGGTCACACGCCGAAGCACGGGGCCGATACAGGGATGGTCGGGCGTGGCGCACAAGGCCACGTAGATCCGGTGAGTCAGCGTCTGCCGGCTGGTCCGCCAGACAAAGTCGGCCAGACGTTCGGCCGGGGCATTGCCGGCACTCAGCGACAGCTTGAGATGCTGGCGGTCCTGGCGCTCCCATCGCTCTAGCGCCTTGGCCAGCAATTCATCACGGCCGGGAAAATGCCAGTAGAAGCTGCCCTTGGTGATCCCCAGGCGTCGGGCCAGCGGCTCGACACGGAGCGCGGCGATGCCTTTCTCGGCGATCAGCTCCAGGGCTTCCTGCTCCCAGTCAGCCGGTGTCAACGAAGACTTTTCGCCGCCACCGTTACGCTTTGTACTTGATTTGGCCATGATGATCCGCGATGGTA
The DNA here is from genome assembly GCF_003417465.1 of Wenzhouxiangella sp. 15190. Lineage (GTDB taxonomy): Bacteria > Pseudomonadota > Gammaproteobacteria > Xanthomonadales > Wenzhouxiangellaceae > Wenzhouxiangella. The sequence continues at coordinate 25,431 of NZ_QVMV01000007.1, read as the reverse complement.
TCTCTTGGGGTTTGGTCGACCAATTCAGCACTTGTTAACGGGCCGCACCGAACCAATATGAAAGCTGATTGACTAAATAACAGGGTAAACCCATACTCTGCCGTATGGAAGCTGTACGCAAACTCAACGACGATATCCGCCGGCGCCAGATCTGGACCGATGATGGCATCCGCCTGAGTCTTCGCTATTACGGCGACGACCGGGCGCCGTGCGTGCTCATGGCCCATGGCTTCGGCCAGACCCAGTATGCCTGGGAAGAGACCGGACGACTGCTGGCGGCCGCCGGCTGGCAGGCGGTTAGCTACGACGCCCGGGGTCACGGCGAAAGCGACCGGGCGCCCAGCGGGGAATACGACTTCGAGCAGTTCATCGAGGACTTCCGGCGGGTGTGCGCTTCGTTGCCCAATCGCCCGGCCGTCATCGGTGCCTCCATGGGTGGCCTGACCGCGCTGCTCGCACATTCGGAAAAGCCCAAGGTCGATCTGACGTCGCTGGTGCTGGTCGACATCGCACCGCGCTGGGACGACAGTGGCGTGGAAGCCATGCTCGCGTTCATGCGCCAGAATCCGAAAGGGTTCGAGACGCTCGACGATGCCATCGAGGCCGTGCGCGGCTTTCTGCCGCATCGACGCCGCAACGGATCGAACGACGGACTGACCCGCAACCTGCGCCAGGCCAGCGATGGCCGCTGGTACTGGCACTGGGATCCGGCCATGCTGGCGCTGGCCGAAAAGAGCAGCAATCTGCAGTCGCGCCTGAAGTCGGCTTCGCGCCGGCTCAAGATTCCGACGCTCCTGGTCGCAGGCGGCCAGAGCGAGATGATCGGCCAGGAGCACATCGAGGAATTCCTCAAGCTGGCCCCGCACGCCGAACAAGCCATGGTGGAAGACGCCGCCCACATGGTGGCCGGCGACCGCAACGACCACTTCATGGGCGCCGTAACGCCGTTCCTCAAACGGCAGGCTGCGCAAGGAGCAACCTAGATCATGAGCCTCATCCTGTTTTTGCTGGCCCTGCTTGTCGCCGGGCTGGCTTGCGCCTATTTCCGCGCCTCCGCCACGATCTGGTCGGTCGTGACTGCCATCGTCGGGCTCGGTTTCACCATCGCGGGCGAGCCGGGCTGGATCAGCCTGACCCTGTTCTGGCTGATTTTCCTGCCGCTCGCGGCGTTACTCAACAACCGCAGCTGGCGGCGTGAATTCATCACGCGTCGCGTACTGGAAAGCTTCAAGGGCATGGTGCCCACGATTTCGGACACCGAGCAGGTCGCGCTTGACGCCGGCACGGTCGGATTCGAGGGCGAGATCTTCGGCGGCAATCCGCGCTGGAGCCGCTTCGTCAAGAAACCGCTCCACGAGCTCAGCACCGAGGAGCAGGCTTTCATCGACGGACCGGTCGAAGAGTTGTGCGGCATGATCGACGAGTGGGAATTCACCCACTACCGGGCCGGCACCTCCGACGAAGTCTGGGAACACCTGAAAAAGAACAAGTACTTCGGCATGATCATTCCGAAGGACTACGGCGGTCTCGGTTTTTCAGCCGTCGCCCACCGCGCCGTGCTCGAGAAGGTGGGCGGCCTCAGTTCCACCGTCGGCTCGATCGTCGCCGTGCCCAACTCGCTCGGCCCGGCCGAGCTGCTGCTGCACTACGGCACGGATGAGCAGAAAAATCATTACCTGCCCAGGCTCGCTTCCGGCGAGGAAATTCCCTGCTTCGGCCTGACCAGCACGGTGGCCGGCTCCGATGCCACATCCATCGCCGACTACGGCGTCGTGTGCAAGGGCCAGTTCAACGGCAAGGAAACGCTGGGCATCAAGCTCAATTTCGAAAAGCGCTACATCACGCTGGCACCGCTGGCCACCGTGGTCGGCCTGGCCTTCCGCCTCTACGATCCCGACGGCCACCTCGGTGATACCGAGGACATCGGTATTTCCGTGGCCCTGCTGCCCGCCGACACGCCGGGCATGGAGATCGGCCGCCGGCACTTCCCGCTCAACAACCCGTTCCCGAACGGACCGATCGTCGGCAAGGATGTATTCGTGCCGCTCGACTACCTGCTCGGCGGCACCGACTACGCCGGACATGGTTGGCGCATGCTGGTCGAGTCCCTGTCGGTGGGTCGCGCCATTTCGCTGCCGTCATCAACCACCGGCGGCGCCAAGGCGGCCACCATGGTGACCGGTTCCTACGCCCGTATCCGCAAGCAGTTCGGCCTGCCCATCGGCCGCTTCGAAGGCGTGGAGGAAGCGCTCGCACGCATGGCCGGCTACACCTATGCCATCAGTGCGCTGAGTCGCCAGACCGCATCGTCGGTGGACGACGGCGAGCGCCCGGCCGTGCCCGGCGCGATCGCCAAGTACCATTCAACGGAGATGAGTCGCGAAGTCCTTCGCGACGCCATGGACATCCACGGCGGCAAGGGCATTATCCTCGGCCCGAAGAATTACCTCGGGCGCGCCTGGGAAGGGGCGCCGATCTGGATCACCGTCGAAGGCGCCAACATCATGACGCGCTCGCTGATGATCTTCGGCCAGGGTGCGATTCGCTGCCATCCCTACGTGCTCAAGGAGCTCGAGGCGCTGCAGATCGAGGACGAAGAAGAGCAACTCGTCGAATTCGACAAGCTGCTGTTCGCGCACATCGGCCACTCCATTTCCAGCGCCACGCGCGCTTTCGTGCTGGGCCTGAGCTTCGCGAAGTTCGCGGCCGTGCCGGGCGACCGACGCACGCGCAAGTACTTCCGCAAGCTCAGCCGCTACAGCGCCGCGTTCGCCTATCTGGCCGACATCGCCATGCTGACCTACGGCGGCAAGCTCAAGCAGAAGGAAAAGATTTCCGGGCGCCTGGGCGACGCGCTCAGCCAGCTCTACATTGCCTCGGCCATGCTGCGCCGCTTCGAGCATGAAGCACGGCCGGCCGCCGACCAGCCGATCATGGCCTGGGCCTTCCACGACGCCATCCACAAGATCCAGCGTGCGTTCAGCGACACGATCGACAACTATCCCATCGGCTGGATGCGTCCGCTGCTGCGCCTGGTGGTCTTCCCCCTCGGCCAGCGTGAGCGCGCACCCAACGACCGGCTGGGCCACAAGGTAGCCGCGCTGCTGCTGTCGCCGTCGGACACCCGCGATCGCCTCACTCGCGGCTGCTACAAGACCGCCCGCGAAGGCTACTGGCCCGGCATCATGGAAGAACTGCTGCCCGACGTGATCGCCGCCGAGCCGATCGAGCGCAAGATGCTCAAGGCCGAACGCGCCGGCCAGATCACCGGCTACACCTTTGAGGAGCGCCTGGAGCAAGCGCGCGAGAAGGACATCCTGACCCAAAGGGAAGCCGACATGCTCGCCGATGTGCGCAAACGCAGCATGGAAGTCATCGCCACCGACGATTTCGACATCGCCGAGCTGCAGGCCGGCCTGACCGAACACGGCGACAAGGTCCGCGGCAAGCGCAAGCCCAAGGCCGCCTGACCAAGACCGCTCCGGTCGGCGCTGTCGCACCGACCGGCTCCTTGCGCTACAATGATTCGCGCCGGTCGGCATCGCCACCGGCGCTTTCTTTTGAAAGCTCAAAAACCGCAACAGGTGTTACGGGAAACCGGTGTGAGTCCGGTACTGCCCCCGCAACTGTAACCGGCGTCGGCGCAGGGCCGATGCGGCTGGAAGGATCCACTCCGCGCGAACAGCGGGGGAAGGTTCCAGCCCGGGCTTCTCCAACCGAGAGGCCTGCCGGAAGTCAGGAGACCGGCCTGCTGCATCGGCGGGAGCCTCGAGAGGCTCCCTGTACACAACCGGGTTGCGGCGGGCGACCGGTGTCGAAGACAATCGGGCTCCTGCCCTGTCCTTGGCTCCCTGCACGCTCTCCCCGGTTCAATGCGCGGGTGAGCGCAAGGAGCACAATTCATGCAAGGCAATCCCTTCGGCTTGCTGGCAACCGCCGGCATGCTCTTCATCGGCGGCCATGCCGTCGCCCAGACCACCTACGAGGGCGAACCCATCCAGGTCACGGCAACGCGTGCCGAACAGGCCGTCGACGACTCCCTGGCCGCCGTGTCGGTCATTACGCAGGACGAAATCGCGCGCAGCCAGGCACCCGACCTGCTGGAATTGCTGCGTCTCGAGGCGGGCATCGACATCGCCCGCAGCGGCGGCCCGGGCGGGCAGACCAGCGTATTCATGCGCGGGACCAATTCGAATCACATGCTCGTTCTGGTCGACGGCGTGCGCGTGTCTGCCGCGGGAACCGGCGGCTTCACCTGGGAAATCCTCGACCCGTCCATCATCGAGCGGATCGAGATCGTGCGCGGCCCGCGCGCAGCGCGCTGGGGCTCGGACGCCATCGGCGGCGTCATCCAGATCTTCACCCGCCTGCCCGACGGCGGTGCAGCGCGTGCGGCCTACGGTCGCTACGACGACCGGCAGCTTTCGGCGCATTTCGGCAACGGGTTTCTCGGGCTCAACGTCGCCGGCCGCAGCGTCGAGGGATTCTCAGCGCAAAACCCGCAGGGATCTGCGTATGACCCCGACGACGACGGTTTCGACAACCTCAGCGTCAGCGCCCGGGGAGATTACCGGCTCGGTTCGGGCGACCTCTCCTGGTCGGCACGCCTGGCCGACGGCGATGTCGAATTCGACCAGGGCGAGTCCGACTTCCTCAACTACGCGTTTCGCGGCGCCTACAGCAAGAACACCGATGGGCCCTGGGCCTGGAACGCCTCGGCGGCCTTCTACCGCGACAACCTGGAGACCGACAACGGCTTCAGCATCTCGGAGGCGGCCACCCGCCGCATCCAGACCGGCTTCCAGGCCGAACGCGAAGTCGGCAACGGCACGACCTGGCTGCTGGGTGCCGATGCCTGGCATGTCGAGGGCGACACCAGTGCCTCCTTCGACGAGGATCGCGAGAATGTCGGCATCTGGACCGGTCTCGACGGCACGCATGGCGTCTTCTCCTGGGAAGCCAGCCTGCGCGGCGATCACGACAGCCAGTTCGGATCGGCGCTGACCGGCAATCTCGCCGGCGGCTGGCGCATTTCCGAATCCTTGCGCCTGTCGGCCAGCCTGGGCCGGGCTTTCCGAGCACCGAGTTTCAGCCAGCTTTACTCACCCGGCTTCGGCGGGCAGTTCGCCGGAAACCCGGACCTCGACCCCGAAACGTCGCTCAGCGGCGAGCTCGGGCTCGACTGGTTCGGCCCCGGCGGTCACGGCCTGGGCCTGAGCGTGTACCAGAACGAAGTCGAGGACCTGATTGCCTTCTCCGGTCCCGATTTTCAGGCCATCAACATCGAAGATGCCCGCATTCGCGGCGCGGAGTTGAGCTATCGCTTCACTTCGGGCCACTGGCGGGCCGAGTCGAACCTGACCTGGCAAGACGCCGAGAACCGCACCCAGGCCAGCGATCTGCTACGCCGCGCCGACATCAAGGGCTCCCTCAGTGTCGACCGAACCTTCGGCAATGATGGCTGGCTGGGCGCGGAGATCGTGCATGTCGGCGAGCGACCCGATTTCGGCGTCGAACTGGCCAGCTACACGCTGGTCAACCTGCGCGCCGGCTGGCCGCTGGGCGCAGGCCTGACACTGGAAGGAAGGCTCGAGAACCTGACCGACGAGGATTACGAACCGCTTGCCGGCTTCAACGCCCATCGGCGCGCCGCCTTCGTGGCCCTGCGCTGGCAATCCCCCTGAGTTGGAACAATCGATCCGGGCCGGAACACTCCGGCCCAGACCAACTCAAAACATGCCGGTCTCGAGCCGGGCTTCCTCGCTCATCATGTGCTGGTTCCAGGGCGGGTCGAAGACCAGGCGAACGTCGACCTTGTCGATGGTGGGAATGCGACCGATGCGATCCTCGACATCGGCGACCAGAATGTCGCCCATGCCGCAGCCTGGTGCAGTCAGGGTCATGTCGATCGACACGTGCCGGGAATCGCCGTCGATCTTTTCGATGTCGCACTCGTAGATCAGGCCCAGATCGAGGACGTTAATCGGGATTTCCGGGTCATAGACGGTCTTGAGCTGGCTCATGACCAGTTCCTCGACGTCCTCATCGGTGGCGTTCTCGGGCAGCCTGGGCGCCGGCGGCGGTTCCTTGCCGATGGCATCGGCCTCATCGCCGGCCAGACGGAACAGCCGGCCGTCGACGTAGATGGTGAAACTGCCGCCCATCTGCTGGGTGATGTAGCCGACGGTGCCGGCAGGCAGCTCCACCGGCGCGCCCTCGGGCACCATCACCACCTCGCAGTCGCGCTCGAATTTCACCGGCGTGTAGGAATTGCCGAACATGGCCCACCCGAAACAGGATTGAATTGGTCCCTATTATATCTGGGCCTGAGCCGGTGCTTGCAACAGATCCGGAACGTGAAATTCGGAAACCACGGAAGACACGGAATTCACGGAAAGAGTGAGAAGCTCAAAATCCCGGTAACCTTGGTTCGAAAGTTCACTGGGTCAGGCACGATCTCAGGTCATCAATCCGTGTGCTTCCGTGTCTTCCGTGGTTCCTCAAGTCCACTTTATTCCTGGTCAATATCCAGGGCGCGTTCGGCCGCCTGGCGGGTCAGGGGGTGATAGCCGGGTCGGGCGCGTTCGTACACGTCGATGGCCCACTCGCGGCCCCAGTCGGTGTCGGCCAGGGCGGCATAGAGCGGGCGGGTGAACTTGTTGCGGCCGACCTCGAGCAGAAAGGCCTCGAGCCGCTCGATGCCGGGCTCGTAGCGCGTCTCGATCGAGCGCATCAGCCACTGGAACAGGATTTCGTAGTTGCCCGACTCGGTCAGGGCGAAAGCCGCGTCCAATTCGGCCATGCGCTCGGCGTCCAGCTTGTCTTCCAGGCCGATGAGGAAATGCAGCCACTGGTAGACGGACCACTCATCGGCCGGAAGTTCCCCGGTCTCGGCGTCCCCGGCCAGCCAGCGCTTGCGCCAGTCGTCGACGCGCTCGAAGGCGTCCGATTCCGGTGCGACAGCGAACTCGGGCAGGCCCGGCTCGTAAAGCCATTGATCGACGGCTTCCATGGTCAGGGCGTCATGCTTGGAGACCAGGTTGGTCTCCAGGTAACCGCGGAAGGTTTCGGTCGAGATCGACTGGAAGGCGAAATGATCGAAGTAGGCGCGCAGGAATTCGTCGATGGTCTCGCGTCCCACACGGTGCTCGATCCAGTCCAGGAAAAACCGCCCCTTCGAATAGGGCACGCTGCTGAAGGCCTGTTCGGGGTCGCGCTCGTCGACATCCATCACCAGGCTGGCCATACCGTCTTCGGTCCCTTCCAGTTCCTCGACCAGGTCCTCCCATTCGAGTACCGCGAGCTGGCGAGCGACTTCCTCGCCGTAGAGGGCTTCCATGATGCGCGACTCGAAGTAGACGGTGAAGCCCTCGTTGAGCCAAAGGTCGCGCCAGGCGGCATTGGTGACCAGGTTGCCCGACCAGGAATGCGCCAGTTCGTGCGCGACCAGGGCCAGCAGGCTGCCGTCGCCGGCAATGATGGTGGGCGTGACGAAACTCAGGCGGGGGTTTTCCATGCCGCCGAAGGGAAAGCTGGGCGGCAGTACCAGCAGATCGTAGCGGCCCCAGCGGTACTCGCCGTAGAGATCGACGCCGATATCGATCATTTCCTCGAGCACGTCGAACTCCTCGGCCGCGGCCTCGATCCACTCGGGTTCGGCGTAAACGCCGGAGCGTTCGCCAATCTCGGCGAATCGAAGGTCGCCGACGGCGATTGCCATCAGGTAGGACGGCACCGGCTGCGGCATGTGGAAGTTGTACTCGCCGGACGCGTTACGCTCGACTGGATTGCCACCGGCGCCCATGACGGCCATGAGATCTTCGGGCACGCGAACGGTGACGTCAAAGGTATAGCGCACCGCCGGGGTGTCCTGCAGCGGCACCCAGGTGCGCGCGTAGTGCGGCTGGCTCTGCGAGAACATGAAGGGCTTGCCCGAGGAGGTCTGTTCGCCGTCGAGCCACTGCAGGCCAAAGGCCTCCGGCGAACTGGAATAGTCGATGCGCACCTCGTCGATGCCGTCCGGGAGCAGGATGACGAGCGGTTGCCCCAGCGACCCTTCCTGTTCGCCGAGACGCCAGGACAAGGGTCGATGATTGCCATCGGACTCGGGCGCCGTAACGTCCCGGATATCCAGCCCGCGGGTATCGAGCACCAGGCGGGGATGATCAGGATCGACGCGCTCGAGATCGAGCGTGACGTGTCCGGACAGAACGTGCGCGTCCATGTCGGCATCCAGGTCCAGGCGCAGGTGCCCCACGCGCACCTTCTCGTACTCGGAAAAGCTGTGCGGGTCGGCGCCGGTCTGAACCTTCCATTCCTCGGCCGGCTCGAGCGGTTCATTCGAACGATCCCCCTGGCAGGCCGCCAACAGCAGAATCGACAACAAGGCCAGCGGCCATCCTTTCGTTTTTACGGTCATTCCTGTTTCCTTGGTCTCTGGCACAAAGCCAAGAAATCCAGCGGGACGCCAAATCGGCATTCCGTGCATTCCGTGACTTCCGTGGTTGTCTGGTTCAGCAAGCGGGACGCATGCGGTGGGGCGCGCTCTAAAGCGCGTCGTCACCTTCTTCGCCGGTGCGGATGCGCACGGTACGCTCGACGTCGGTGACGAAGATCTTGCCGTCGCCGATACGACCGGACGAAGCGGTCTCGACGATGGTCTCGACCACCCGCTCGGCATCGTCGTCGGGCACGGCGATCTCGAGCTTGAGCTTGGGCAGGAAGTCGACCACGTACTCGGCCCCGCGGTAGAGCTCGGTATGCCCCTTCTGACGCCCGAAGCCCTTGACCTCGGACACCGTCATGCCGGTCACGCCCACCTCGCCGAGCGCGTCGCGCACGTCGTCGAGCTTGAAGGGCTTGATAATGGCGGTAATCAGTTTCATGAATGGCTCACCCGTGAATTGCAACCGCAGATTAACGCGGATGATACCGGAACAGGAATCCGCGTCCATCTGCCATCTGCGATAATCTCCGGTCTCTGGTCAATCCCCTTCGAGACATCTCATGCGCCCCGACTTTCAGACCCTCGACGAAATCACCCGCAAGCTGGCCGCGGCCGTGCCCCGGGAAGTGCGAACCGCCCGGGCCGAACTGGAAGAACAGTTCCGCGCCGTGCTCGAATCCGCCTTCGACCGCATGGACCTGGTCACGCGCGAGGAATTCGAGATTCAGAAGAAGGTGCTTCTTCGCACCAGGGAGAAGCTCGAGGCGTTGGAGAAGCAGCTGGAGGACCAGCAATGATCAAATTCCAAGCACCAATTTTCAAACAAGAACCTAATGTTCGAATGACCCAATGATCAAACCCCTTAGCACCAGCATGGGCACCCCGCTTGGGTCATTCGGTCATTGAAAATTGAAAATTGTTTGAAAATTGGAGTTTGGTAATTGGTCATTCTCCAAAGAGCCATTCGAAGATCGCCATCCTCGCAAACACCCCCATCCTGACCTGCTCCAGGATCAGTGAGCGTTCACCGTCGGCCACGGTCGCGTCGATTTCCATGCCGCGATTGATCGGCCCCGGATGCATGACCAGGCAGCCCGGCGCGGCATCGGCGAGGTCGTCCTCCTTCAGCCCCCAGTCGGCAAAGTAGCTTTCCCGGTCGGGCCAGCCGGCGCGGTCCATGCGCTCGTGCTGGACGCGCAGCATCATCACCACATCGGCCCCGCGCACGGCATCGGCCAGGTTGTCGTGCAGGCTCGCCGACGGCACCGGGGGGTTGGCCGGCAGCAGGGAATCCGGGCCGGCCAGGCGGATCTCGGACACGCCGAGACGCTGCCACAGCCGTATGCCGGAGCCGGCCACGCGCGAATGGCGGATATCGCCGACGACAGCCAGCTTCAGCCCGGAGAAATCGACCCCACGCGCCCGCAGCACGGCCGCATCCAGCAGCGCCTGGCTGGGATGGGCGTGGGTCCCGTCGCCGGCATTGATCAACCGCAGACCGGAGACGACGTCGGCCAGTTGACTGACACGATGGCTTTCGGGATGGCGCAGAACCACGCCGTCCACGCCCATGGCCGCCAGCGTGGCCGCGGTGTCCTCCAGCGTCTCGCCCTTGGTGGCCGAGGAATGATCGAGTTCGATATTGACCACTCGCATACCCAGGCGGCCGGCGGCCAGTTCGAAGGACACGCGCGTACGTGTGCTCGGCTCGTAGAACAGGTTGGCGACGGTGGCTTTTATGGCCGCCGCGTCACCACCGGCGGCCAACCCGCAGGCCCGGTTGAGAATGTGTTCGATGTCGTCGTCGGCGAGCCGGTCGATATCGAGAAGGTGTCGCTCGTTCACGAATTCTCCCCCATCCAGGATTCCAGGATCACCGCTGCGGCCACGCTGTCGAGCCGTTTGGCATCGCTGCGTTTCGCCCGCCCCTGCTGGCGGCGGCTGGCGTGACGCTCGGCGGCGGCATGTGAGCTCAACCGCTCGTCCTGGAAGCGGATATCGATGCCCGGCTGCTGATTTTCCAGCCGGTCGGCGAAATCGCGCACGCGACGACTCATGTCCGATTCGCTGCCGTCGCCGGCCAGCGGCAGGCCGATGACGATCAAGGACGGCCGCCACTGGCGCATGACGCTGTCGAGACCGGTCATCAGGCTTTCGCTGTCGCGGTAGCGAATCGGATCGAGGGGGCGGGCCGAGCCGGTCAACCTGTGCCCAATCGCCAATCCCACGGTGCGCTCTCCGAAATCGATGCCCAGCAGCGCACCGGCCGCTTCAGGCATGCCCGCCCGCCGGTTGCAGGGTGGCCACGTCGATGCCGAGTCGTGAAACGGCCTGTTCCCAGCGATCATCGACGGGCAGGTCGAAGATGATCTCGGCCGAGGCCATCACGTTCAACCAGGCGTTTTCGCGCATCTCCTCCTCGAGCTGACCGGGCTCCCAGCCGGCATAGCCGAGTGCAACCAGGAATTTCTCCGGTCCCTCGCCGTAAGCGATGGCTTCGAGGACGTCGCGTGAAGTCGTCACGCTGATGCCGTCGCCGACTTCGACCGTCGCCTCCCAGCTTCGGTCACCGCTGTGCAGCACGAAGCCACGCTCGGGATGAACCGGGCCGCCGACGTAGACGGGCATCGTGGCGATGCGCTCATCACTGCATTCCAGATCCAGCTGTTCGAGCACATCCTCGAGGACATACTCGGACTGGCGGTTGACGGTGATGCCCAGGGCGCCCTCGTCGTTATGCTGGCAAAGCAGCGTCACCCCGCGCATGAAATTGGGGTCTTCCATGCCGGGCATGGCGATCAGAAATTGATGCTCCAGATAACTCACGGTTTCATTCTATCAGCGGTCCCGCCGGCAGATATGGGGACGATCCGGAAATCAACCACTGCGCAACACACCCGAACCGGAAAACTGCCAGGTCCGCGTGATGGTCAACACGTCCACCTCGCGCCGAATCTCTTCAGGCAGCGGCGAGAAAGGCGCGGACAGCCGGACGATACGCACGGCGGCTTCATCGAGCACATCGTGCCCGGATGACTGCAGTACCCGGATTCGCCCGACACTGCCGTCCTCGAACACATCGACGCTGAGCACGAGCGCACCCGACAGATTCTCGCGCCGGGCCCGCTCGGGATAATTGACATTCCCCACGCGCTCGACCTTTGAGACCCAGGAACGCATGTAGCCGGCATAGAGGTGCTCGCGGGTATTCGCCGAGACGAACTTCCGACGGGGTCGCTCGGGATAGTCGGCGGCGTCGCTGAGCCGCTCGGTGGACGTACGCGCCATCGTATGCGACTGCTCGATGATTTCGCTGGTCGACACTTCCACGTCCGGATCCACCTCGGTTTCCTCACGCTTCGCCGGCGCGGGCTCATCGCCTTCGACCCGGACGATTTCGTCAACCTGTTCGGGCTGCTCTCGTTCGGCGGCATCGGTGGCCTCCTGCTCCAGCGGCGCAACCGTCTCTTCGGGGCTGGTGGCCACCGGCTCGGCCGGCCGATCGACTTCCTCGGCCGTGCCGCCGCCGCGCTGTGTCGCCTGAGCCAGGAAATCGGCCTCCTCGGGCGCCTTCTCGGTGGCGAAATCGACCATGACAACGTCCAGACTGCTAGGCACATCGTCGGGTCGCGAGCCGAGAAACTCGAAATGCACCAGGCCGATCAGGGCCGCATGCAGCCCGACGGCCAGCGCCACGGCGATGGCCAGCGAGTCGCTACCGCGTGCGGCTGGCCGCGCTGTTCTCATGGGTCGACTGCATCGAAGAGATCACTACTGATGTTGATCCCGAACTGCGCATCCAGTTCCCGCACACAGGTCGGTGAGGTGACATTGACCTCCGTCAGGCGGTCGCCGATGACATCGAGCCCGGCGAACTCGATGCCGTACTCGAGCAGTACCGGCCCCACCGCCTCGGCGATGGCGCGGTCGGCATCGCCCAGCGGCCGGCCTTCGCCACGCCCGCCGCGCGCCAGGTTGCCGCGAAAGTCGTCCTGGCCGGGAATACGCGCCAGCAGTTTGTCGACCGGCCGACCATGGACAAGCAGGATGCGCTTGTCGCCCTCGGAAATGGCCGGCAGGTATTCCTGCGCCATTGCCAGCCGCTGCCCGTTGTCGGTCAGCGTTTCGATGACGACGTTGAGATTGCGGTCGTCGCGCTCGAGCAGAAAAATACTCTTGCCGCCCATGCCGTCGAGCGGCTTGAGCACGGCCCGGTCCGCTCCCTGGACAAAATCGCGCAACCTGGTCGCGTCAGCACTGACGACGGTTTCGGGAATCAGCTCCGGAAAACGCGCGATGGCCAGTTTCTCGTTGAAATCCCGCAGCGACTGGGGCCGATTGACCACCCGGGCGCCGGCCGTTTCAGCCAGCTCGAGCAGGTAAGTGGCCATCAGGTAGTTGTTGTCCACGGGCGGGTCGGCGCGCATCAGGACCAGGTCGTCGTCACCCAGCGGCCGGTCGGCCGTCTCGCCCAGTTGGTACCAGTCGCCGGCATCGTCCTGAACCCGAATCGAGCGCATGCGCGCGCAGGCCCGGGCACCGTCGAGATACAAATCGGTGTCACCGAGATACCACATCTGGTAGCCGCGGCGCTGACCCTCGAGCAGCATCGCGAATGTGGTGTCCTTGACGACCTTGATGGCGGCAATGTCATCCATCACCACGACGAGATTCTTGCGCATGCAGGCTCCATTGGGTCAGACTGGCTTGCACCAGGGGCATTGATCGGCGTCCGGGGATTGGAGAAATATCTGTATTCCCATGGACTTCTGTGACACAATTCTACTGGATTGGCAAATCCGTCAAAGATAGACTAACCTAGGTCGATAGGGTCTTAGGGTGTATTACGCCAGCAGCATCGGGTAGACAATGAGCGCAGATCAGAACACGGACAGCGGGGATAACGGAGCGACCGATCTGAGCGGTCTAAAGATCATGCTGATCGACGACAGTCGGACCATTCGTCGTTCGGCCGAGACCATGCTCAGCAAGGAAGGCTGTGAGGTTATCACGGCCAACGACGGCTTCGAGGCGCTGGCGCTGATCCACAAGCACGAACCCGATCTGATTTTCGTGGACATCATGATGCCACGGCTGGACGGCTACCAGACCTGCGCCATCATCAAGAACAACGCGCGTTTCAAGAACGTGCCCGTGGTCATGCTGACCAGCAAGGACGGTCTGTTCGACAAGGCAAGGGGGCGTATCGTCGGATCCGATCACTACCTGACCAAGCCATTCACGCGCGACGAGCTGCTTGCGGCCGTGCGCCAGCAGCGCGAACGGACCAAAGCGGCCTGACGGTGGCCGTCAGAGGAGATTCGAGAGGGACGATGCAAGGGGACCAGCAACTCGCGACTGCTACCGGATCCGGCCGCCTTTCGCTGTTTGCGCGGCTGGCCGAATATGAAAAGCGCAGTCTCGAGCACGATGTCGGTGAAGCAGCCCGCCAGCAGCAGATCAGTAACTGGGACGGCGTCGTCTTCCGTCTGGGTGATTACTATCTGACCTGCCGGATCGACCAGGTCGAGGAGATCATCGCTTTTCCACCGTATACCGCCCTCCCTGGCGCGAAGGACTGGTTGCTGGGCATCGCGAACGTTCGCGGCAACCTTGCGCCGGTCTCGGATCTCGGCTGGTATCTGTTCGGCAGCCGCACGCCCGTAACCAACCGCACGCGGTTGATCATTACCCGCATGCAAGGCCGATTGGCCGGGCTGGTCGTCGACGAGGTCTTCGGCCAGCGCCACTTCCACACCGACGATCGCAAAGACGAAGCCGACTGGAACGATACGCCGCTTTCCGGGCTGGTCTCGCAACAGTTCGAAACCAGCGAACGAACCTGGGGTGTGCTCAGGATCGACAAGCTCCAACGCAACCAGGAATTCATCAACGGCGCCCGAGAAGACTGAATCCAGGGGACGGATAAAGTGCAAGAAAATTTCCAACACATTTCGCACCGACAAAGCATACGGGCATTGATTCGAACCGCAGCAGATGGAGACGGCATCCGGTCTCAGGGCGTGGCTACCGGGTGCTCCGAAGTATTCAACAATGAGGTGAAGGCATGAGTAGCGTCGCGACACAAACAACACAGCAGCGACTTTCTCGCACACAGTCGCTGCTGTTCATCCTGCTGGTGCTCCTGCTGGGCCTGGTGGCCTACAATTTCTATCTGCTCAACCAGCGCAACGTTCAGGAAACCCAGTATCTCGGGCTGACGACCGAAATCCAGGTGCGCGCCCAGCAGCTTGCAAAGGCAGCCGGTGAAGCCGCCGTCGGTAACTTCGAGGCCTTCGACGAACTGGGCACCACGCGCAATACCATCGATGAATCGATCAATCAGTTGCGCGACGGCAATCCGGAATCCGGGCTGCCGCCGTCGCCCGACCGGGTCGACGCGCCGCTGTCGACGCTCGAGGAAATCTGGTCGGGCATCGACGACAACGCCACGAGCATCCTTGACCGTTCCGACCTGGTGGTCCAGCTTGCCGAGTCCGCGCAGGCCTTCTCGAGCAACATTCCGCGCCTTCAGGCCCAGGCCGACGAAGTCGTCCGGCGCATGATCGAAACCGGCGCGCCCAGCGTCCAGGTTTACGTCGCCAGCCGGCAACTCGCCCTCGCCGACCGCATGCTGCGGCGCGTCAACACGATCCTCGACGGCGGCCAGGGGTCGATCACGGCTGCCGACCAGTTCAGCCGCGACGCCAGCCTTTTCAACCGTGTACTCGAAGGCCTGATCAACGGCGATGAAGAACTCGGCCTTCAGGCGGTACGCAACAGTACCGTGATGGAGGCCCTGGCCGACGTGGTGCCGATCTTCGAGGAAGTGCGCTACGACGTCGACACCATCCTGACCGCCTCGACCGATCTGTTCGAGGTACGCGAAGCCTCCGACGAGATCTTCCTCGACTCGCAGGACCTCACCGACCAGGCGCGCGAGCTGGCCGACGACTACGCCAACCTGGGTGAAGGCGTCATCTGGCCCTCCCTGCTGGCCGGGCTGATCATTGCCGCCGCCGCCCTATTCATCCTGTTCATGATCGGTGCCAGCGCCTACTTCCAGCAGCGCCGCGCGGCCAGGCGAACCGCCGAGGTCAACCAGCGAAACCAGGAAGCCATCCTGCGCCTGCTCGACGAAATGTCCTCGCTCGCCGATGGTGACCTGACCGTACAGGCAACCGTGACCGAAGACGTCACGGGCGCAATCGCCGACTCGGTCAACTACGCCGTGGAGGCCCTTCGCGACCTGGTCTCGGGCGTCAACACCACGGCGCAGCAGGTGGCCGCCCAGGCCCAGGAAACGCGGGCGACGACCACCCAGCTGGCCGAGGCCAGCGAACACCAGGCCCAGGAAATTCGCTCGGCGACCGAAACGATCAACGAAATGGCCCAGTCCTTCGACGACATGGCCAAGCGCTCGAGCGAGTCGGCCGATGTCGCGCAAAACTCGGTCGAGATCGCCAACCGCGGCGCCGACATGGTGCGGCAGACGATCACGGGCATGGACAGCATTCGTGACCAGATCCAGGAAACTTCCAAGCGAATCAAGCGTCTGGGTGAGTCCTCGCAGGAGATTGGAGACATCGTCGAGCTGATTAACGGCATTTCCGAACAGACCAACGTACTCGCCCTCAACGCCGCCATTCAGGCCGCTTCGGCCGGCGGTGCGGGACGCGGGTTCGCGGTCGTGGCCGACGAGGTCCAGCGCCTGGCCGAACGCGCCACCAATGCGACGCGCCGAATCGAGGCCCTGGTGCAGACGATTCAGGCCGACACCTCCGAGGCCGTCACCTCGATGGAACAGACGACTTCCCAGGTGGTTTCCGGCGCGCGCCTGGCCGAGGACGCCGGTGAAGCGCTGGAGTCCATCGAGAACGTGTCGAACGACCTCGCCGGTCTGATTGCCGAAATCTCCAAGCAGGCCCAGACGGAGTCGAAGAACGCCACGCGCATCGCCGAGATGATGAACTCGATTCGCGACATTTCCATCCAGACAACGGAAGGGACCGGCCAGACCGCCAAGTCGGTGGCCAACCTCGCCGATCTGGTGCGCGATTTGCGCGATTCGGTGGCCGACTTCAAGCTGCCCGAAGACGAGGACTGAACGACCGCCGGTGGTCGGAGCGTCCAGCGCCCACCGCCGTGACGGCAACCCCCGGAGGCCGAATGACATGCGTTGTAGCCCGCTGAACAACTTGTCGACATGAGCAGCTCGAGTACCAACCAGTCCCTGCAGTGGACCCGCCCGCTGATCGACGAACTCGGCCAGGAAATTCTCCAGTCGATCGAGCAATGGAGCGAGGCCGGAACCGACCGCGATCCGGCCGACCTCGACAGCGCGATCGAGGCCAGTCGGCGCATTGCCGGCAGCCTGTCGGTGCTGGAGTTCGAAAGCGGGGATCTGCTCGGCGACGCCATGGTCGAAGTGCTCGAGGCCCTGCGCAAGGACGACTTCGGACGCGAAGAAGAGGCGCTCAACGCGCTCATGGAAGCGACGGCCGTCCTGCCCGACTACCTCGACTATCTCGAAAGCACCCAGCGCGACGCACCGCTGGTTCTGCTGCCGACCATCAATAACCTGCGTGCCGTCGTCGGCGCCACACCGCTTGACGAGTCGGAGTTCTTCCGCCCGCAGCTCGAGCATGTAGTGCTTCCCGAGGGCGGTGAAACACCACCCACCGCCGGTCTGCGCCGGAGCTTTCAGCAAGCCCTGGGCAAATTCCTGGTCAACAACGACGACGAGGACGCACTCGCCGAACTCACGCGCATTGGCCTTGCCATGCGCGACAACCCCGACCTGCCCGCTTCCGCCCGCCGAACCGGCTGGGCCGCAGCCGCCGTTTCCGCCTCGCTGCAGGCCGGCGAGCTCGAGAGCAATCCGACGATGGCCCGCCTTTACGCGCGCCTCGACGCCCTGCTCAAGACGCTAGCCGACGGCGGCACCGACATCGATGAAACGGCCGACGACCTCTGTCGCAGCTTCCTGTTCAACCTGGTGATGCACCGTCCGGCCAACGACCTGGCCGTGCAAGCCTATGACGCATTCCGGCTCGACGAGTACGCCCCGGATGCAACCGGGCAGTCGCGCGCTTTCCTGGCGGGAAAGAACCGCGGCCTGTTCGCCGCCGTCACCCAGGCCGCCCGCGAAGACCTGGCACAGATCAAGGACACGCTCGGCACGCAGCTGGAAGGATCGGCCGATCCCGACCTGCTGGAAAAGCAGACCGAACTGCTCGGCTCGGTGGGCGAGTCGCTGGCCATGCTCGGCCTCGACAACCTGGCCCGGCGCATTCACGCCCAGGCTGATCGCCTGGCCGACCTGGGTTCCGATCCGGAAGATCCCGCATTGCTGTCGGTCGCTCGCGAGTTGCTTATCGTCGAATCGCAACTGGAAG
Source organism: Wenzhouxiangella sp. 15190 (assembly GCF_003417465.1). Lineage (GTDB taxonomy): Bacteria > Pseudomonadota > Gammaproteobacteria > Xanthomonadales > Wenzhouxiangellaceae > Wenzhouxiangella. The sequence continues at coordinate 7,587 of NZ_QVMV01000007.1, read as the reverse complement.
AGAACCAGGACGTCATCGAGGCCGAAGCCGGCGGCGAAGACGAAGAAGACACGGGTACGCTGCTACCGCCCTCGGAGTGGCGCCGCGTGTTGCGACAGGTTTTCCACGAGGCCGGTGAAGATCTTTCCCACGCCAAGAGCCTGCTCGACGCCGTCAATCGCGGCAAGGCTGAGCCCGATGCCGCCGGCGAAGCACACGAAATGCTCGACCGGATCGGCCACGTGCTCTACATGGCCGAACTCGAAGACGGCGCGGCCATGCTGGTGGCCGCGACGCACCTGATCGACGATCAGTTGATCGACAGTGACCAGCCATCCGAAGAGCGGCTCGAAACCCTGGCCGAAGCCTTGACCGTCTCCGAGTTCTACTTCGACGCCCAGACAAGGCTCGACGAAAAGGGGCGCCAGTATTTCGCCAACACGCGCCAGAAGCTCGAAGAACTGGGCTACTGGCCGGGCAGCGCCGAGGTCGAGGCAGGCCCGACGGCCGAGCCTGGCGCTGAAGCCGAGTTCGAAGCCCCGCTGGACGAAGAAGCGGCCGCCGAGCAAGCGGCGACGGAAGAAACGGAAGCGACTGAAGCACTGGCTGGCGACACCGAAGAGGAACTCGAATTCGAAACCGACTTCGAAATGGACGAGGAGCCGGGCGCCCAGCCCGAAGAAACAGCGGAAGAAGCCACCGAGTCGCCTGACGGGGAAACGCGGGAAAGCATCGAAGCCGAAACCGGGGAGACCGCGGAGACGCCGCCTGAAGACGCGCTCGCCACGATGGGTGGCATGGACGATTTCGATATCGTCGAAATCTTCCTGGAAGAGTTCGACCAGGAGCTCGAAACGCTACAGGCCACGCTGCCGGAGTGGCGCGAAGAGCCCGACAACAACGATGTCCTCACGACCATTCGCCGCTCCTTCCATTCCCTGAAGGGTTCGGGCCGGATGGCGGGCGCCGATGAGATCGGCGAATTCTCCTGGCAGATCGAGAATTTGATGAACCGCGTCATCGAAGGCCAGGTAAGCCCCGAACCGGGCGTGATGGAATTGGTCGAGTCGGCCGTGCGCATGTTGCCGAGCATGCGCGCCCGCCTCAGCGGACAGGGAGAGCAGGAATACGACGAAGCCGCCTGCGCAGAGCTCGCGCAGAACGTCGAACAGGTCGCTTCCGGCGAGGTCTCGCCTGCCGCGGCGGCCACGGTTGCCGAAAACGCGGAGTTGGAGGGCCTCGACCCGACCATGATCGAGCTGATGGTCAAGGAACTCTCGGAGAACCTCGAGACACTCGATCAATGGGTCGACCGGACTCAGGAAGCCGACATGCCACGGCCCATCGACGATCAGCTGGTCCGGGCCGTTCACACCATGAAAGGCACCATGCGCCTGGCGCCAATCGGCAATGAAAAAGACACGGCCCAAATCTTAGAGCAATATCTCGAGGAACTCGCCCATTCCGGCGAGGCGCCGGACGAGGCGGGTCTGAAAGTGATTCTCGAGTGCCAGGAGCTGTTCCACAAACGACTGGGTCGCCTGCAGGGCGAGTCCGTCGAAGACGAAGAGTTCGAGACCGGTGAATTGTCATCCGAACTGCGCCGCCTGCACGGCCTGGCCTATCGTGACCGCACCGAGGTTGAGCCGTTCTCACCGGCCGCCGGGTTCTCCGAAGAGGGAGCCCCGGAACCGGCCGAGGAGACGGCTGAGGAGACGACCGAGCCGTCGACCGACGAGGAACCCGTGTTCAGCTCGGACTCCGAGGAACCGGGCGACGAAAGCGACGAGGACGATATATTCGGACTGGATGAAGTGGCTTCGGAAGCGATTGACGAAGCGGCCGAAGCATTGGCCGACGAGGACGCGGAGGCCGACGAAGAGCTCGCACCCGAAGCTTCCGAGGGCGCCGAACGGGAATCCGACACGGAGCCGGAAGCCGAGATTGAGGACGAGACGGAATTCGAAGAGACAGCTTCGACCGATGTCGTTCCGGAAGAGGCAGCGGCCGAAGAAGCCGGGCCCGAAGCTGAAGCGTCAGCACCGGAGGCCGAGCCCGAAACGACCGAGAGCGAAGCGGAATTCGAGGCAGAGGCAGAACCCGAGCCCGAGATTGAAACCGAGCCCGAACCCGAGCCTGAACCCGAACAAGCAGCAGAGGAACTCTACGCCGATCTCGACGAGGATCTGCTGGAAGCTTTCCTGGAAGAAGCCGGGGAAGTGCTCGAGCACGCCGACGATGCACTTCAGCAGTGGCGCGAGTCACCGGAAGACAAGGCGCTGGTCACCAGCCTCCAGCGCGACCTGCACACCATCAAGGGCAGTTCGCGCATGGTCGGGCTCGACGCCATCGGCTCGGTGGCCCACGTCATGGAAGAACTGCTGGAAGGCATCGCCGCCGGCATCCATCGCACGACGCCCGAACGGATCGATGCACTCGAGGCCGGCTGCGATCACCTGCATGGCATGGTCGAGGCCGTCGAAAAGCGCGAACCGATGCCCGAGCGGCCCAGCGGCGGCCTCTTCCCGGAACAGGTCGAGGAACTCGAGGAAACCGAGATCCTGCCGGAGCTGGCGGAGGAAGACCAGGCTGCGACCGAAGAGGCGGAAGAAACCCAGGTCGCTCGCACGGAAACGCTGCGTGTGCCCGCCAATCTGGTCGACGATCTCGTCAACTTCGCCGGCGAGATCAGCATCTTCCGTTCGCGCCTGGAAGAGCAGGTCAACGTCTTTCGCAACAACGTGGCCGAAGTCGACGAGACGGTCATCCGCCTGCGTGACCAGCTGCGGAAACTCGAGATCGAAACGGAAGCCCAGATCCTGGCGCGCTACGAACGCGAGCACGGCCCGGCCGACGAAGCCTTCGACCCGCTCGAACTCGACCGCTATTCCACCATCCAGCAGCTGTCGCGGGCGCTGGGCGAGTCCGTCAACGACCTCACCAGTCTGACCAGCATCCTCGACGACGCCACGCGCCAGTCAGAAACGCTGCTGATGCAGCAATCGCGCGTGAACACGGAATTGCAGGAAGGCCTGATGCAGGCCCGCATGGTGGGCTTCAACACCTTGCTGCCGCGCTTCCGTCGCGTCGTTCGCAACGCCGCGCGCGATCTCGAAAAACAGGCACACCTGGAGGTCGACATCGAGGGCGACGGCCAACTCGACCGTTCGGTACTCGACCGCATTACCGCGCCGCTGGAGCACCTATTGCGCAATTCCGTCTCGCACGGGATCGAATCACCCGAACAACGGCGCCAGGCCGGCAAACCCGAGACCGGTTCCATCCATATCGATGTCAGCCGCGAGGCCACCGAACTGGTCCTGCGCGTGAGCGACGACGGCGCCGGACTCAACCTCGACGCCATCCGGCAACGCGGCATCGATCAGAATTTGCTGGACGATCCAGACGGTGCCAACGATCGCGAACTCGCCCAGTTGATCTTCCGCCCCGGATTCAGTACCGCCGATCAGGTCAGCGAACTGGCCGGCCGGGGCATCGGCATGGACGTAGTTGCCAACGAGGTTCGACAGATCGGCGGCAGCGTACGCGCCGACTCGGAAGCCGGCAAGGGTGCGCTGTTTACCATCCGCATTCCGCTGTCGCTGACGGTCATGCAGGCCATCATGGTGCGCGTGTCCGACCGGCAGTTCGCCATTCCGCTACAGGCCGTGCGCGGCGTGACACGCATGCTCGGTTCCGAGTGGGAGCGCCAGGTTCACTCCAGCGACCCGCACCAGGAATACGCCGGCGAGGAGTATCCGCTGCTCGAACTGGAGACCCAGCTCGGCTTTGATGTCGAGGAACACCCCGAAGGCACACTGTCGCTGCTGATGATCGAGTCCGGAGAACACCGGGCCGCGCTACGAGTCAGCGAGCTGCAGGGGCATCGTGAAATCGTGATCAAGCCCGTCGGCCCGCAGGTCAGCTCGATCACCGGCATCCTCGGCGGCACCATCACCGGTGACGGCCAGGTGGTGCCCATCCTCGACATGGGCCCGCTGATTCGCCGCGCCTTCGACAAGAACCTGCTGCCCGGTCACGAAGCCGAGTACGAACGCGCCGAACGCGCCGAAGAAATCAAGCGCACGCCGCTGGTCATGGTGGTCGACGACTCCATTACCATGCGCCGCGTGACGGCCCGCGTGCTCGAACACCGTGGGCTCGAGGTGGTCACCGCCCGCGACGGGCTGGATGCCGTGGAATCCATGTTCGAACGCGTACCGGACCTGATCCTGCTCGATATCGAGATGCCGCGCATGGACGGTTACGAGCTTGCCACTCATGTGCGCAACGATCCGCGCCTGAAGGATGTGCCGATGGTGATGATCACCTCGCGTAGCGGCGAGAAGCACCGTCAGCACGCCAAGCAACTGGGCGTCGACGGTTACCTGACCAAGCCTTACCAGGAAGGCGATCTCATCGAGGAAGTCTTCGGTCGGCTCCGCATGCCCGTGCCCCAAGGATAAGATCAGCCATGTCCGAAACCGAAATTCGCAGCGTATTGGTTCCCGTAACCGGCGTCGAATTGTTGCTGCCCAACGCCACCGTGGCCGAAATGGTCGGGTTTTCCGAACCCGACCCGATTCCCGAGGCCGTCGACTGGGTGCTGGGCACCATCCTCTGGCACGGCTGGCAGGTGCCGGTGATCAGCTACTCGCGCCTGATCGAGAAATCCGATGGAGAGGACCTCGACGGCGCACGCATCTGCATCCTCAAGACCCTGATCGACACCGACCGCATGCCCTACATGGCGATCGTCACACAGGGCCATCCCAGGCTGGTAACGATCACCGAGGACAACCTCGAGGAAATTCCGACGGACTCCAACCCGATTGCAGTCGCCGGCTGGGCCGAGATCGACGGTCAAGAAGCGGTCATCCCCGACCTCGACCGCCTGGGCCACCTCGTGGCACATGCGGCCTTTGGTGCATTGCCTCTTACGAGCTAGCTATCCGGCGAGCCGTGCCGATAAGACGGCACGGTGGTCGAAATTCGAAATACGAATATCGAAATCCGAAACAAGCACGAAGCACGAAGCACGAAATTCGAAACAAAACACTTCAGACCGCCGCGTTTCGTATTTGGGTTTTCGAATTTGTTTCGTATTTCGTATTTCGGATTTCGAGTTTTACCGATCACTAGAGCCTTCCCGATCGGATATCACGTCTTTAGCAGTTTCTCGAGGTAGTGGATGTTGGTGCCGCCCTGTCGGAAGCTTGAATCCTGCATCAGGCGCTGGTGCAGGGGAATATTGGTCACCACGCCCCTGAGGACGATTTCGTCGAGAGCCACGCGCATACGCTCGATGGCCGCCTCGCGCGTCTCCCCGAAGGTGATCAGCTTGCCGATCATCGAGTCATAGTTGGGCGGCACCTTGTAGCCGTCGTAGATGTGTGAATCCACCCGAACGCCCGGCCCGCCAGGCGCGTGGAAGGCCTCGATGGTACCCGGCCTCGGAATGAACTTCTCCGGATCCTCGGCGTTGATGCGACACTCGATCGCATGCCCCTGGAAATGCACGTCTTCCTGGCGAAAGGGCAGCGGCTCGCCGGCGGCCGCCAGAATCTGGGCCCGAATCAGGTCCAGCCCGGTCACGCACTCGGTCACCGGATGCTCGACCTGGATGCGGGTGTTCATCTCGATGAAATAGAACTCACCGTCCTCGTAGAGGAACTCGAAAGTCCCTGCTCCAAGATAGCCGATGCGCTTGCAGGCATCGGTGCAGATCTTGCCGATGCGCTCGCGCTCTTCATCGGTGATGCCCGGCGCCGGCGCCTCCTCGATGACTTTCTGGTGGCGGCGCTGCATCGAACAATCACGCTCACCCAGGTGCACGGCATTGCCGTGCGAGTCGGCCAGCACCTGGACCTCGACGTGGCGCGGGTTGGTCAGGAACTTCTCCATGTAGACCGTCGCGTCGCCGAAGCCGCTCTTGGCCTCCTGGCGCGTGAGGCTGATGGACCTGATCAGATCGTCGGGATCCTCGACCACCCGCATGCCTCGACCCCCGCCACCGGCGGCGGCCTTGATCAATACCGGATAGCCGATTTCGTCCGCCAGCTTGCGCGAGCGGCGGTCGTCCTCGTTGAGCGGACCGTTGGACCCGGGTACGCATGGTACGCCGGCCTGGTGCATGGCATTGATGGCCGAGACCTTGTCGCCCATCAGGCGGATCGTCTCCGCACGCGGCCCGATAAAGGTGAAGCCCGATTCCTCGACGCGCTCGGCGAAATCGGCGTTTTCGGCCAGGAAGCCATAGCCGGGATGAACGGCTTCGGCGTCGGTGACCTCCATGGCCGCGATGATGGCCGGCACGTTCAGATAGCTCTGGTTGGCCGGCGCCGGGCCGATGCAGACCGACTCGTCGGCCATGCCGACGTGCTTGAGATTGCGGTCCACCGTGGAGTGAACGGCCACCGTACGAATGCCCATGGCGTGACAGGCGCGCAGGATGCGCAGCGCGATCTCCCCGCGGTTGGCGATGAGTACCTTCTTGAATGGTGCCATGATGCCTCAGGCCTTGCGGATCACGAACAGGGGTTCGTCGAACTCGACGGGATGGCCGTCCTCGACCAGCACGGCAACCACTTCGCCGCTGAACTCGGCCTCGATCTGGTTGAACATCTTCATCGCCTCGATCAGGCAGAGCGTATCGCCGGAGGCCACCTTGCTTCCCACGTTCACGAACGGCTCCGACTCGGGGTTGGGCGAGGAATAGAAGGTGCCGACCATCGGCGAGCGAACCACTTCGCCTTCCGGCAGGGTTTCGCCCGACTCGGACGGCGGCTGTGGCCCGGCCGACAATTCTGCGGACGCCGGCTGGGGAGCGGGCGCCTGCTGTTGTGCCGGTGCCGAAACCGGCGCCTGGGCGGTCTGCGCCGCCTGCTGCGAGTAGTGACGGATCAGGCGCACCGATTCCTCGCCTTCGTGAATCTCGATCTCGGCGAGCTCCGATTCCTCGAGCAGCTCGATCAGTTTCTTGATTTTTCTGAGGTCCATGGTCTATCCCGAAGCATTGATCTTGTTGATGACAGCCTGCAGCGCCAGCAGGTAGGAATCGACGCCCAGCCCCGCGACCAGGCCCTCGGCCAGGTCGCTGAAATGGGAGTGGTGCCGAAACGGTTCGCGGCGATGCGGGTTGCTCAGGTGAATCTCTATGAAAGGCAGGGCGACCGCCGCCAGCGCATCGCGAACGGCGACGGAGGTATGCGTGAACGCGGCCGGATTGATCAGGATCCAGTCCGTGCCGTCTGCGGCCGCCGCCTGGATTCGGTCGACGAGCTCGTGCTCGGCATTGGACTGGAACGTTGACAGGTCGATATCGTTGCTGACCGCCAGGCGCGCCAGACGAGCATTGATGTCATCGAGCGTGTCCTGACCGTAGACCTCGGGCTCGCGCTGCCCGAGCAGGTTCAGATTGGGTCCGTGAACGACGAGAACGGCCGTCATGCCGGCTCCTGCCCTGAAAGAATGGCGAGTGTGCCCCATCTGGCGAAAAATGTCCACACGTTCGGTGAAGTTCGGCGAAGATACGGTGCCGAATGGAGTGTGAAGTGTGAAGTGTGAAGTGTGAAGTGTGAAGTGTGAAGTGTGAAGTGTGAAGTGTGA
>NZ_QVMV01000018.1 GCF_003417465.1 Wenzhouxiangella sp. 15190 | reverse complement strand
CGGCTGCGACATGTCGGGCTGGGTCCGGCTGGCCGGCGTTCCCACGGTCATCTACGGCCCCGGAGAAATCGAGCTGGCGCACGCCCCCAACGAGTCCGTCTCGCTGGAAGCCACCTATCGGGTAGCGCGCACACTGGTCAAGGCGACCGAGCGGCTACTGGAAATCCCGGTCGACGAACTGCGACCACCCAGCAAGAACTCGCAGCAAGTACCCCGGAACGAGCGTCATTCAGTCAATTAAGCAGCGATAACCGGCAGTTCTGTTCTTGATGGAACTTTCCAACGCCAGACGGCGCTGACGACAGAATCGAGCTGGCGGAAATCACAAAGGCAACCAACCATGGCAACGTACCCCTTGAATTACCAACCCTTGTCGTCATCGTGCTGGGTAACTTCGATGATCAACGGCATTCTCTGCCTGTATCCGGGCAAGCGCGTGTCCTACTTGGCCTACAACGTGCTTCATAACCTGCTCGGCGAAGATGGCGTCTTCTACTACACGAACAAGCAAGTGCGTGAATACGAGGCAATCGTATCGGCCGTCGGCGTATGCACCGGCCTGGATATCAGCTACGTCAACGGCAAGGACGTCCCGGATGCCATCAAGAAACTGGATTATCAGAACCAGGTTGCCGTGTGCGACATCAAGGCCGGGGCTCACTCGATTCTCATAAACGACTATCATGACGGCGTCTTTCAGGCCTTCGACCCGTACTGGGAACACGTGGAGAAGAATGAAGTCATCGAGGACAAGTACGAAACCTACCCTCCCTACATGGAAGGTACCAACAACACGGTGAATGTACTTATCCGCGATAAGCACCTTTTTGCGCAGCGACATCTCTTACCATTCCAGATGGGATCGCTGAAATATCGTTTCGCCACGATACTGACGCGGCATGAAGACAGCGCCTGAGGAATAACAGGAAGTCTCCTTTCCCTTTAAATCGGGATCGTGCTAACCCGGAGGCATCATGGCCAGTAAAAAGCAAACCAGCATCCCGACGGGCCGCGGAGGCGGCCCCGTGAAGGTCGCCGTTCTCTTGCCTGATCCCCGGCTACCATATGCCTTTGCGCCGGGCGGCTGGCTCGGCGAAGTTGACCTCGAAGCCGCGCGTTGTGTTGAAGAAGCCCTGATCAGCCTGGACGGGTATGATGCCACCATTCTGGATGATCACCCGCGCATGATCGACCAGCTCCGGGCCGGGGTATTCGACATCGCCCTCAATTTCTGCGATACGGGTTTCCACAACGAGGATTTCATCAGCAACGTACCATCGCTGTGCGAGATCCTGCGCGTACCCGTCACGGGATCCTCGGCAGTGGCCATCGACACCTGCGGCGACAAGTTCCTGGTCTCCGCCCTGGCCAACCGCATGGGCATACCGGTGCCCCGGGAATACCTTGTGGATCTGACTACACGACCTTTTCGGCTGCCCGATGACTACCCGGTGCTCATCAAGCCCAACGTGGGCGGCGGGAGCTATGGCGTGACTCGAAACTGTGTGGTCTACGACGAGAAGGAGGCGCAGGAATACCTCGACTGGATGGCGGACAATATCTCACCCCCCGAAGCCGTGGTGCAGGAGTTCCTGACCGGTCGCGAGCTCACGGTATCGGTCATCGGCAATCCAGAGACCGGTCTGGAAATACTGCCGCCCGCAGAGATCGACTACTCCGGACTGGACACCAACCTGCCGCCGATTTTCACTTACGGCGCCAAATTCGACCCGGGGTCACGCTATTACGAGCAGCTGGAGCATTTCCGGAGCGAACTCGATGCAGACAGCCTCGAGTGGATTAGCCACACCTGCAAGCTTTTGTTCGAGCGCCTGCGATGCCGCGATTACGCGCGAATCGATTTCCGTGCCGGCAAGGACGGTCGGCTGCGACTGCTCGATCCCAACCCCAATCCGACCTGGCATCACAACGGTCGGCTGGCCAAATCGGCCGAATGGGCCGGCTACAGCTACGCCGACTTGCTGCGAAAGATTCTGGAGGCCGGGTTGTCGAGGTATCGCTAGGCGGAGTTCGGGATCAGCACTGCCCTCAGCGGGCCTCAGGCCGTCGCGTGACTACGGCGGCGAGACCGGTCAAAGCGAGCGTCCGCAAGAGGATTCCGTCCAGATCGCCTCGCAAGTCGCGGAAACGGTATGGAAGGGTTTCGTCTGCAGACTCCTGGACGCGGCTGGGCCGTCGTTGAGCATCGTCGGAATCGATGCCGTGGGTTAGCACCTTGATGGCGACCTGTTGATCCCACTCGCGATCATCGCGCCAGGCACTGAGCCCCAATGCCATCATTATGCTGAGCGCCGATTCCGACTTCTTCCGCTACCTGGAAGTGTCGCAGGTGCAGTAACCTGGTTGTCCCACCTTCCCCCGCCGCGGGGGAAGGTGGATCACACCCATACTTCTTTACGGCTAGGTACGCCAACGAACAGGCCGGCGCCCCGCCTGCTTGGCAAGCTGACTGTGTAGACAACCAGCGAAATTGGATCAGCGTGTTTAGCTTAAGGCAATTTATAGGACGCCGGTCAGCCTTCGGGTGCAACCTGGAGACGAAGCCCGCTGGGTGGACAAGCGGGGCACATGGGTAGGTGAGTCGAAGAGGATCAACTGAGGTCACGTGAAAGGCGCCCCCGCGGCCAGTGATTCGGCCGCGGGGAAAACGCAATTCAATCAGTAGGTCCAGCGAACCTGTACGCTCCAGGTACGGGGCTTACCCCACACCCCGTAGCCCCAGTCATCGCCGAGCGTATTCTGGTAGGTAAAGTATTCTTCGTCTGTGATGTTTTTAACCATGCCCGACACCGCCCACTGGCGATCGGCCGAACGCCAGGTAACCTTGGCGTTGCCAATACCGTAGGACGGATGGCGCGAGAATGGGTCGTTCTCCACCTGCAGGAAGTGCTCGTCCTGCCAGGAATAGTCAAGCTGAAAGGCCATTTCGCTGCCGCCTTTTAGCGGGCGATAATAGCGAGCAAGCAGGTTGTAAGAGATCGCCGGGGCCGAGGGCAGCTCGTTGCCATCGAGGCTCAGAACATCCCCGGCCACGATGGAAGTGCGATCCGAATCGAGTTCCGTATCAAGCAAGCCGAGCCCGCCGATCACCTCGAAGTAGTCCGTCACGCGATAGTTCAGTTCGGCTTCGATGCCCTTGCCGGTCACGTCGCCAGCATTGAGAATCACCTGGCCGGTGGAGACATTCTCGAAGAGCTGCGTCTGGAAACCCTCCAGCTCATAGACAAAGGCAGCAGCGTTGAATCGCGCCCTGTTGTCGGCAAAGGTTTTCTTCCAGCCGAGTTCGAAGTTGGTGATCTCCTCCTTGGTAACCGGCTCGAAGGCCTCAGGCTTGTTGTTATAGCTGGCCGAATAGCCGCCCGAGCGATGGCCCGTCGACAGGCTGCCGTATATCAGCGTGCTGTCGTCGGGGCGGTAATCGAGTCCAAGACGGCCGGTTAACGCGTCTTCCGACAGGGAGTCCTGCACGGCGTAGTTAGAGCCGTAGTAAGAGGGATCCCGGATATAGTCAAAGTCCCGTTCCTCGTCGGTGTAGCGCAGACCAGTCACCAACGTAAGTTGGTTGCTGAGGTCGTATTCCGTCTGCCCGAAAACAGCCCAGGACTGGGTATCCAGGCTAACGTCCTCGAAATGTGCAAAGCCAATGTCCGCCGCCGCATCGAACTCCTCATCGCCCGGGTTCTGGGTGGTCATTTCCCGGAGATCGTCGTAGAGATACAGTCCAGCAACCCATTTCATGCGGTTCGTGTTGCCGTTCAGACGCAACTCCTGGGTGATCTGCTCCGCATCCACGGTGTACTGCTCGTCGAAGAACACATCGAAAGTGTTCCCTTCGGGATCGAGATTCGGCCCGGCGCTGACGCCATCGCCGTCATCCTCCAGAAGTTTCTCCAGGCTCTCGTAGGCGGTAACAGAAGTCAGCGTAAAGCTCTCGAAATCAGCAATGTAGCGGGCGTAAGCGCCAAAGGTGTCGATCTCGGTCTTGATCCCGTCTGCACCGCCAATGCTTGAGGACACGTCTTCCGGATTGAAGTCTCCACCCGACTGGATGATGCCGGTAGTAGCGAAGGTATTGCTGGTGCATTCACCCCGGTGGATGCGGGCCACGGAGCAGCGCTGGTCCGAGACGGTGCCGTCCGGGTTGAAGTCGAGATACCCCATGTGGGCGAAGCCGACGGACTGCTGGTCGGCTGAACTGCCATGCACATCCAGCAATAGTTCGGAGGCATCCCCGATATCGAACTCGAGCTTGCCGCGAAATCCGTAGGTGTTAGTTTCGTTGAGCTTTTTGGAGGTGTTGACTGCCACGCCGTAGTCGTTCACCGAATCACCATTGTTGACCTGCCAACCGTCGTCCTGGTTCACCTTGAAGGCAAAGCGGCCGCGCACACCGTCCGCGATCCCGCCGCTGACGGCCCCCTCGAAAATTCTCTGGGAATAGGAGCCAACCTGGACACTACCGTGGGCCTCGAATTCCTCAGTCGGCCCCGCGGTTACGTATTGCACCAGCCCCCCGGTAGCGTTGCGACCGAACAGCGTGCCCTGGGGGCCGCGTAGCACCTCCACGCGTTCCAGGTCGAATAGCTGGATCGCCGAGCCGGCGGGATTGCCGCGATACACCTCGTCCACGTAGATCGAGACCGGAGATTCCCAGGAATCGGAGAAATTGACCAGGCTGATGCCGCGCATGCTGATCGACGGGCTCGACGCCTCACCAAAGATGGCGAAGAAGTTCATATTGGGGACCTGTTGATACACCTCCAGGCCCGCTTCGTAGCCCAGTTTCTGCAGCGCATCCCCGGTCAAGGCAGTGACCGCCAAGGACACATCCTGCACACTCTGTTCCCGCTTCTGCGCGGTAACGATCACTGTATCGGTTACGGAACTCGAATCACGTTGCGCTTCCTCTTCCTTTTCCTCTTCGTCGTTTGCATCCTGTTCCGACTGTGCCAATACCGGCATCGCAAGGCAGGTAGCCAAAAGCCCCGCCAGCAGGCAGGACATCGACGCCCAGGATCCGCTCCGACCCACGACAGGCGGTTCCGCAGTGCGTAGGTCGGTCGATGTATTTGTTCTTTCACTAGCTCGAGGCATGAGGTTTCTCCCTAGATAGGTTGTGTCACTTCAATTCGCCAAGATGGAAAGTGAAACGTCGGTCCGTCCCTTGCGAGCGCGGTCACTGGTCCCGGGCGGCAGCTCTGAATCGGGACGGTGTCGCCCCCGAGGTGTTCTTGTACCCAATCTCCAGCGCCACGTCGGTGACCGGTCGGCCGCCCATAGAAATGCCCCTTGCTTCCCAGTTGAAATCGAACCATGGGCCGCAAGCCACCGACTACTTTCCCTCTCCCTCTGTTAATGGCGTTCGCGTAAGCCTAGCATAGTGAACGGGCGGAAATCTGGGAGGAGGAAATCATGCACGCAGCCAACGGGTCAGCGACGAAGAGCCGGCTTCCTGTATAAGCCGAAGATAAGCCGCTATGCCGGTCAACATCGCGGATGTCCTGGTGTTTCGGGCGCCGGCTCGAGATGAGCGCGTAAAATAGCGCCATTCGGCGCCGCCCATCTACAGCTAGAACAACCGCCATCCAACTTAATGAACACAACCTCTTCGTCAAATCACGTTGATCCGCGAGCCGTGTTGCTCGAAGCCGCCCGGCGGCTGCAGCGCGGGGAATTGTCCGCGGCGGAGCAGGCCTGCGACCAGCTACTCCGGGCCGCCCCCAGGGAACCGGAAGCCCTGCACCTGGCCGGTCTGATAGCCCATCGCCGGGGCGACCTCGCCGGGGCAAAGAGCAAGCTGCGCAAAACCGTAGAGATTCATCCGCGGGTGGCCCGTTTTCACAACAGCCTGGGCGTGGTGCTGCGCGATCTGGGGGAAGCCGAATCGGCACGAAGAACCCTGGAACGGGCGATCAGGCTCCGGCCCGGCTTCGCCGGCGCTTACTACAACCTGGGGTTGGTGCACGAGGACCTGGGTGACCACCGGTCGGCCCTGTGGGCCTACGAGACCGCCTGCGAACACGATCCCGGCATGGCGGGGGTACACCATGCCCGCGGCATGGTCTTGCAGATGCTCGGCCGGCTCGACGAGGCCCGGGACGCCTTTCGCCGGGCGCTGGACATTCAGCCCGCCTACCCCGAAGCCCATTTTCACCTGGCGCATGCGCGCCGGGCGGAACAGGCCGACGACCCGCAACTGGCCCAGATCGAGTCACTGGTGGCACAGCGTGACTGGCCGCCGCGCGAAACGGGTTGGCTGTACTCGGCGCTCGGCAAGCTCAACGACGACCTGGCGCGTTACGACCGGGCAATCGAGGCCCACCACCGGGCCAACCAGGTCACGGGCGTCAAACATGACCCCGAAGCGCGGGATGAATGGGCCGGGCACCTGATCGAGTCCTTTTCAGCCAAGCGGCTCCGCCAAGGCAGCGATGCGGCCCTCGCCCGCGCCGACCGCATTTTTATCGTTGGCATGCCCCGCTCGGGCACGACGCTGCTGGAAGCCATGTTGGCCCGCCACCCGAGCGTGGCCGCCGGTGGTGAGCGCATGGAACTACAAGCGGCCCTTACCGAGGCGGCTGAAACGCTCGGGCTGAGAAAGCCCAGGCAATGGGCAGAAGCCGGACCCGAGGCCATGCAGCAAGCCGCGAAAATCCTCGACAGGCATCTCGATACGCCCTCAGGCGCATCCATGCTCATCGACAAGCTCCCGGGCAATGTCTGGCGACTGGGACTCGTGGGCCTGCTCATGCCCCGAGCGCCGATCCTGTTCACCTGGCGCGATCCGCGCGATGTGGGACTGTCGTGCTATTTCACGCGTTTCGAGAAAGGCCAGAATTTTAGCTATGACCTGTATCACTGCGGCCGGCAGATCCAAACCGTACAGCGTTTGACAGATCACTGGCTCGCCGCGTTGCCGAACCCGGTCCGTGTCGTGTCCTACGAGAAACTGGTTACCGAACCCGACAACACGATTCGCGACGCACTGGATTGCTGCGGCCTGGATCCATCAGAGCCTGCGGATGGTCATGCCGCACAAGAGGTGGTGACCACGGCGAGCAGCTGGCAGGTACGCCAGGGCCTGTATCGTCGCGCCATCAACCGATGGCGCCATTACGAGGCTCACCTGGAACCACTTCTGCGGGGACTGGGGTCCACGCCCCTGGAGCAGCCGCCCCAAGGCTGAACCTGACGAATGCGGGCAATTCCGCCCCGGTCATCTCCCGGCGACGGACCACACCACGAACCTGACTTCGGATTCCTGTTCTTCGTGCGGTTCCAAAAACGGGACGCCACCATCTACCGTCGCGAGACAGGCGGCCCGGAACCGCACGGCGGCTCCGGGCCGAGCCGCTGTGCCTAACCGTCCCTGGCCGGAACAGCGGCGCCCGGTGTCCAGGGCGCCCCGGCATCGGCAAGCTCGTCTTCGAGCGCCGGAATCCGCTCCTCGACCAGCCGGTTGAGTTCGGCTCGCACGTCGGTGAACTCGCGCTCGGCGATATCCAGGCTCATCTTGTGGGTCGGCGTCGGGCCGTAGGTCGAACGACCGGTGCCGATCATGGCGACGAAGAGGCGATCGCCGATGGTCGGACCCTGCGGCTCGTTCATCTCTTCCATCGTCTCCCTGCCCTTGAGCTCTTCGGCGATCTCGTAGAGCCGCTGCGAGACCGTGTAAAGCTCGCCGTCGAGTTCACCGGCTTCGGCGGTGCTGCGCTCGAGCGCGGTCTGCATCGCATCGACCCGCGAGCGGGCCTCTTCAATGATCCGGTTGGCTGCCGAGACCTTGCGTTGCATCTCCTGCAGGCGTTTCCAGAACGCCACCGTCTCTTCGGGATCAACACCCTCCAGAGTCCCTTCGCGCATCCGGACGACATCGAAGGAACGGGGCTCGGCAAGTGCGGTGACCTCGCCGTCGATACGCTTGGCCAGCTCGACGGTATAGGTGCCCGGCGCGGCCATGAAGCCCTCGGGCTCGGCGAATCCGCCGGAATCGCCGATCGCGTTCGGCGCCGGCATGCGCAGATCCCAGGCCACGCGATGCAGGCCTTCTCCGGCGGGGCCTTCGAGACGTCGCACGACGTTGTCGTCGTTGTCGCGCACCGTCAGGATCACTGCCGGTTCGGGCTGGCGGCGTTCGGCCTCGACCTTCCCCCAGCCGACGAACGGCACGTCCTCGTCCTCCTCGATCAGCAATTCTTCGCGTTCCCGGCGCTTTTCGGCGTCGGTCTTGTAGCCTTCGGCCAGGTGGTAGGTGAATACCGCGCCGAATGGCGGGTTGGGTGCGATGTACATGCCCTGACCTTGCGAGCCGCGTTCGTTGCCGCCCAGCGGCGTGCGCTGCATGTACCACCACGCATCGCGCGTGTCGAACAATGCGGCTTCCTGTTCCAGCGTCTCGTCGTCGATTTCGCGCAGCACGCTGTAGTCGTCGAGCACCCAGAAACCCCGGCCGAACGAGGCGCCGACGAGGTCGTTCTCGCGTCGCTGGATAGCCAGGTCACGGAATGAGATTGTTGGCGCGTTGCCGGTCAGCTTGTTCCATTCATCGCCACCGTTGATTGTCACGAACATCCCGAACTCGGTCGCCGCGAACATCAGTTGCGGATCGACGTGATCCTGGATCACACGCCAGACCAGATGGCGCTCGGGAAGGTCACCGGCGATGGATTGCCAACTGCGCCCACGGTTGCTGCTCTTGAGCAGGTACGGCGCGAAGTCGCCGTACTTGTGGTTGTCGAGCGCCAGGTAGACCGTGTCGGCGTCGAACAGGTCGGCCTTGATGTCGTTGACGAACGCGGTGTCCGGCACGCCCGGCAACTCGCCGACCTCGATTTCACGCCAGCTCTCGCCGCCGTTTTCCGTGACCTGGATGAGGCCGTCGTCGGTACCGGCGTACAGCAGGCCTTCCTCGACCGGCGATTCGGCCAGCGAGGTGATGGTGTTGTAGTTCGACATCGCGTAGGTATCCCACGGCGCATCCCAGCTCCACTGGCGACCCATGACGTCGAGCTCGATGCGCTCCTGGTCGTGCGTGAGATCGCCCGAGATGCGAGTCCAGCTGTCCCCGCGATCGTCGGAGCGCCAGACCCGCTGCGAGGCGTGGTAGATACGCGTCGGCTCGTGCGGGCTGACCAGGATGGGGGCGTCCCAGTTGAATCGGTTCGGCGCCTCGTCCTGCCCGACCTGCGGCTGGATATAGACGATTTCGCCGGTGGTGCGGTCGTAGCGCACCAGGTTGCCCTGTTGCCAATGGGCGTAGACGATGTCGGGATTGCCCGGCTCGGTCGCCGGTTGATGGCCGTCGCCGAAGAGGATGACGTTCCAGTCGGAATTGCGAATTCCCGAGATGTTGTCGGTGCGGACCGGCCCGCCCTGGGTGTTGTTGTCCTGGGTGCCGCCGTAGACATTGTAGAAAGGCTCCTCGTCATCGACGGCAACCTTGTAGAACTGGGTCACCGGCAGGTTGTCGATGAAGCGCCAGGTCTCGGCATGGTCGAAGGTCTCGTAGAGCCCGCCGTCGGTGCCGATGAGCAGGTAGTTCGGATCATCCTCCCGGAACGCCAGCGCATGGTTGTCGACGTGCTTTGAGTCATGGGCGATCGACTCCCAGGTCGCGCCACCGTCGTCGGATACCGCGGCGCGCACGTCCATGAAATAGAGCCGGTCGAACTCGTGCGGGCTGGCATAGATCTCCTGGTAATAGTGCGGACCGGTGCCGCCGGCGATGCGCTCGGACATCTTTTCCCACGACGCGCCACGGTCGTCGGAGCGCCACACCCCGCCCTCGCGGCGGTTGGTCTCGATCGCGGCATACAGCACGTCGGGCTTCTGCGGCGAAATCGCCAGCCCGATCTTGCCCATGTTGCCTTTCGGCAATCCCTTTTTCAGCTCGGTCCACGTCTCGCCGCCGTCACTCGAACGATAAATGCCCGAATTCGGTCCACCGCCGACGTAGGTCGCGACGGTCCGGTGACGCTGCCAGGTGGCCGCGTACAGCACGTCCGGGTCGCGCGGGTCCATGGCCAGGTCGGTCGCGCCGGTCCAGACATCGTCGCCTTCCTCACCGACCAGCGTCCGCGTCCAGCTCTCGCCGCCGTCGGTAGTCTTGTACAACCCGCGCTGGCCACCCGCGTTCCAGAGCGGACCCTCGGCGGCGATCCAGACCGTGTCGGAATCTTCGGGATGAATGATGATCCTGGCGATGTGCTCGGAGCCCTCGAGCCCGACGTTGTTCCAGCTCTTGCCGGCATCGTGGCTGACGTAGACGCCGTCGCCGTAGCCGACGTGGCGACCCCCGACGTTCTCACCGGTACCCACCCAGACCGTGTTGGGATTGTTCGGATCGAGCGTGATCGCACCGATCGAGTACGAACCCTGTCCGTCGAAGATCGACTCCCAGGTCGTGCCCGAATTGGTGGTCTTCCACACGCCCCCGGAGCCGACGGCGACGTACCAGACGTTATGGTTGTCGGGATGGATGGCGATATCCGCGATCCGGCCGGACATGAACGCCGGGCCGATGGTGCGCAGCTCCAGTCCGGCCAACGCCTTTTCCAGCGCCGACTTCTGTTCGCCCTCATCGTTGCCATTGTCCTGAGCCATCGCGGGCGAACCGGCAAGCGTGGCGCCCAGCAAGGCGGTAACAACCAGTGATACAAAAGATCGATAAATCTTCATGCAAGTCTCCATCCATTCAGAACAATTCAACCCGTCTAATTGCATGATCGCACACACGCTGACCCCAGCATCAGCGATGCTTCCCTGCGTGCCAGGTTTTCAATTCAGGTCTTCTTGCGCGATTTGAACCCGGCCTTGCGTTCGGCACGCGTTCGGGCCGGACGCTTCAGCCTGGGCTTGTCCGGTTCATGTGGTTTTTTCGTTTTGTCCTTCTCGCTCTCATCGCGCGGCTTCTTCTTGTCGGACGGTCGCCCCGGACTTGAAGCGGATCGACTCGGACCACCAGGACGGGACGTGGATTGGCCGGACGTGCCGGTATCCAGCCGGATCAAAAGAGGCTGGCTGGCAACACGCACGCCGCGAAGGTGCTCGAGGGTCTCCGCGGCCAGGTTGGCGGGAAGATCGACAGTGCTGAAATCCTGCTGGATGTTGATCCGTCCGATCTGGCCGGCATCCAGCCCGGCCTCGTTGGCGATGGCGCCGACGATGTTGCCGGGCTTTACCCCGTGGCTAGCGCCGACCTCGATGCGATAGCTGGCCAGGTCTGCGTCGCGGGCCGAGTCAGACTTGGCATCGCGGCGCGAAGGCGCACCCTGCCCGCGCTGATCCCGTGGCCCTCGTCCTGCCTCCGGACTCTGGTCTGCAGCGGTGGGTAGCACACTGTCGTCACCCAGGCTGCGAGATTGGCCACGCGCAATCAGCGCGAGCGCGGCGGCGAGGTCTTCGATGGAGGTATCCAGCGCATCCAGCGTCTGCTGCACGGTCTCGCGCCCCGCATCCAGTTCGTCGCTTTCCAGCGCGGCCTTGATCCTCGCCTGGAAGCGGACCAGGCGCTGGGCGTTGACGTCGCCGACGGTCGGCAGCGTCATGGACTCGATCGGCTGGCGCGTCGCGCGCTCGATCGCCCGCAGCATGCCGCGCTCGCGTGGGGCAACGAACAGGATCGCCTCGCCCGATCGGCCGGCCCGACCCGTGCGCCCGATCCGGTGTACGTAGGCTTCCGTGTCGTGCGGAATGTCGTAGTTGATGACGTGGCTGATACGTTCGACATCAAGACCGCGGGCCGCAACGTCGGTGGCCGTCAGGATGTCGATCTCCCCGCGCTTGAGGCGATCGACGATCTGTTCGCGCTGCTTCTGCGGCACGTCACCGTTGAGTGCGGCCGCCGAGAATCCGCGCGCTTCCAGACGCTGGGCCAGCTGCTCCGTTGCAATGCGCGTACGGGCAAAGACGATCATGCCGTCGAATTCCTCGACTTCCAGGATGCGCGTCAGTGCGTCGAGCTTGTGCATGCCGCTGACCACCCAGTAACGCTGACGGGTATTGGCGGCCGTCGTGGTCTTCGAGCGGATCGTGACGTGTTCGGCCTCGCTCATGTGACGCTCGGCGATTCGCCGGATCGCATCCGGCATGGTCGCCGAGAAAAGCGCTTTCTGGCAGGTCTCGGGGATTCGCTCCATGACGTCACGCACATCGTCGATGAAACCCATACGCAGCATTTCATCGGCCTCGTCGAGCACCAGGGTCTGGAGCTGATCGATCTTGAGCGTACCCTTACCCAGGTGGTCGATGATGCGACCCGGCGTGCCGACGACCACATCAGGCCCGCGCTTGAGCCCGTTCAGCTGCGGTGCATAAGCCTGGCCGCCGTAGATCGGCAGCACGTGGAACCCTCGCAATCCGCTGGCATAGGTCTGGAACGCTTCCGCGACCTGGATGGCCAGTTCACGGGTGGGGGCGAGCACCAGCGCGGCCGGGCGAGCCTCACCCGGCTTCAAGCGGGCCAGGATGGGCAGCGCGAAGGCAGCCGTCTTCCCGGTGCCGGTCTGTGCCTGGCCGAGCACGTCGTGCCCGGCCAGCAGGGCCGGAATCGTTGCGGCCTGGATCGGCGAGGGCGCCTCGTAACCGAGGTCCCGCAGGGTGGCAAGAAGTTCGGCGGGGAGACCCAGGGCATCGAAGCCGGGTTCGGAGTCGTTGGAATCGGACATGGTTCAGAGCCAGAGCAGAATACTCAATGATACCGCCGAAGCCCGCCCCATCCTCACGAAAATATCCTGAAACTCTTATCTTTCTCGCAAGTACTCGACCCAATAAATCAATAGCTTGGGATTTACCGCGTTGGATCGGACGCGGCCACACGTCAAGAAGGCACGGAGGACATGATGAACAAGCTATCGAAACTGATCAACAGCCTACTGGTGGTTCTTTGGTCTGCGTTATTTGCATTGGCGGCAAATGCCGGCCCAGATCCACAGGCTAATACGAGTCCGTTAATCGAGAAAGGAGCATCGACCGGCTATGAGCCGCTAGGCGACCACCAAAACCGTGAATGCCAATTGATCCGCATGCTGGGGGGTCAACTCCCGCCTCGTTGTCTTCCCGAGTTTGAAAACTGGCGTCAATCTTTCGAAGATGATACCGCCGGCTGGGTGACGAGCGCCGATCCAGGACCCACCGGATGGTGTGGCGAAATTGAACGGATCAACATCAGCGACCTGATGTGCGAGGCCGATGAGATTCGACCGCTGTCGGGCGACAACCATGCCATTGTCCGCCACGGCCAATGCAATGACTTCTTCAGCGAGACATTCCCTGACGGCTCCGGTCCGGCCTCGTCTTTGAGGCTGCTGAACGAGAGCTTCCCCGAAGGAGGCTTTACAAGCTCGGTCAACATCTACCTTGATCCCGGCTGGGCGGAAGGCGCTGAGTTCGGCTATGCAGACGCATTCCAGGACCTTGACGCGGAATTCCCCAATTTCCGCTACCTTTTCATTCCCGTAGCGCGTACCGAGACCGGGCTGTTCGTGGGCGAATTCCAGGTCACTGAAGCCGGGTGGTACACATTCTCGACGGTTTACAGCAGCGGTAAGGGCAATCACCTGTCGGCGGAATTCGTGCTTTCACGCCATGACTGGCCGCTCTACAGCCAGAGTCATGATGTCACGCTGCTTTCCGAGGAACCGGTGGATTCATTCAAAACACACAACACATCCAGTGCCTATATCTGGTTTGTCTATATCAGTCCGGGACTGGACCTCGCCATAGACGAGGAACAGATGAGAGCCGGGCGCTGAGCCTGGCGGATCTGCCCCGCAGAACCTGGCGGTAGGGACCGACGGCACCAACGGAGACAACCCGGCCGGCAAAGGCCGGGTTTGTCTTGTCTCGAACCGATCAATCTCGTCCTGGGAGCCTGACCTACTGGTGGCGCTCCAATGCATCGAGTTCCGCCAGTTCGGCGCGCATTCGCGCCAGATCGGCATCGATCCGGGCTTGAAGCTTGCGAAAACGATCTTGCTCCGCAAATTCCCTGACAATGGGGGGATAGGCATCGGGATGACCGAAGATCCATAGCAATCGTCTTCGAAAGCCCTTCTCGATCGCCGCCTCCATGCGATCCAGGGCTTTTTCGTGTTGCCCACGCAGCAATTCAATCCAGGCCAGGGAAACTTGTAAAGTACTGCCCCATCGCCTTGGTATTCGATTGCGCAGGTTATGCTCGTATGTTCGCAATGCCTGCTCCATTTTTCCGCTTTCGCCGCGACGGGTCCAGATCAGGGCAGCCCCGAAGGCACCGTTTTTCTCAAAATGCTCCGGATACCGGTCGAAATACGCCTCGGAGGCATCGATATCACCGAGCGAAATGTTGAGTCCAAATAGGCGATAGTCCTGACTCGGGCTATCTGCGGTAGCCGTAAGATAGTCCAGCTGCCTGCGCAGCTCGTCCCAGTCTTGTTCATCCCGGGCAGTGACGGCAAACAAGTAACGCAACCACCATGGATTGGAATCTATCTGTTCCCATGCCTGCCGGTACGCATCCCGAGCTCGATCCATATGCCTGAGCCACCGGTAGGCATTTCCGAGCCGATTCTGATGCCTCGTCAGGTTGGGTTCAATGGCCGCTGCTCGGCGGATCACCTGGACGAGCTCGACATACTCGCCCCGATTCTCATGGATCAGAGATATGTGCTTGAGCGTGTCCGGATCGTCGGGATCGATATCGGCGGCCAGTTGGAACTGCTCCCAGGCAGCATCGCCGTCACCATTAAAATAGTATGCCTTTCCGAGTGTGAGGTAACCGGCAGCGAGATTGGGATCGAGACGAATCGCGCGACGGCTGGATTCCACCGCCTCCAGGTAGTGCGCTTCTGCTTCTTCGGCAGACCGAAATCTCAGGGCCGAAAGCAACGCAGAGCTCAGGGCTGCATGGGCGGCTGCGAATTCCGGGTCCTGTTCTATCGCGGAGCGAAACAGGGTCTCAACCTGGTCGAGACGCTCACCAATCTCCTCCGGCCCGAGGACGGGTGGCCGGGGCTGTCTTAAAAGTTCGCGTCCCTCGAGGTACAGTTCGTAAGCTTCGGGGTCGCTGGTGCCACGCTCCGCGAGTCGACTGATCGCGGCCGGTTCCAGGTTCACTTCGAGTTGATCGGCAATTGCCAGTGCAATATCGGTCTGCATGGCAAAGATATCGCTGAGGTCCCGATCGTAATTTTCGGCCCATAAATGATCATCGGTTACCGCATCGATCAACTGCGCTGTGACCCGCACCCGGTCACCCGAACGGCGTACGCTGCCTTCGAGAACATGACTCACGCCCAGGCGGTTCCCGATCTCCGGAACGGCCAACCCCTCCTCGGCAATGGCTTGCATCGAGCTGCGCGATATCACCCGCAGGTCGTCAATATGCGACAAACTCGTCAAAACCTCCTCGTGCATGCCGCCGGCAAAAAAGGCATGGTCGGGGTCCGGGCTCAAATTGACAAAGGGAAGTACAGCAATTCCATCCGGCGTTGCCGGGGCTGCAGAAGAGCCACCATCGGGCCAGTTAGTCCAGATCGCGACCAGGGCGCTGACCACCAAGACAACGCCGAGTGCCGTCAGTCGCAGCGGCGAGGTCCTTTGTCCTGCTGAAATCGTTCCGTCCGAGGCTGGCTCAGCACCGGGGTTGATCTGCGTAGACTCATCCGGGTCGCATAGAGTCACCGGAGCGATCAGCCGATAACCGCGCTTGGGAATGGTTTCAATAAAGCGGTGGTTTCCGGCCTGGTCGCCCAGGTGACCCCGCAATTCCGAGATACAGCGAGTCAGTGCATAGTCCGACACCACACTGGGATGCCATATCTCATTGCTGAACTCATCTCGTGTCACCACTTCGCCGGCATGCTCGGCCATGCACAGCAACACTTCCATGGTCCGGGGCGTCAGGCGAACATGGCCATCCGGACCGGAAATTCGGTTCCGGTCGGGTTGAACCCGCCATTCCTCCAGCCAGAATCCGCTTCGCAAATTGGACTTGTCGCTCACGCTCGCCCCTGTATGAGCACTCGATCACATTCTAGCAGGTGCCAACGGGATAGAGCCGCCGCCTCCTTCGATCTTTCTCAGCAAAACCACTCATTGGGCGACGGGCGGGATTTTCGTAAGGTGCACCGACAACCCATGGAAATCGTCAGTTCGGATAATCAGTTCACCAACGGCGTGTCCATCCAGGTGAACGCCGGACGATATCACCTGGATCGATCCGATCTTCGACGATATCCCTTCTGTCGGGATGCTCGGATGACAGGGGAGTGATTTCGTAGTTGTCCCGGTTTTCCGGCCCGGCTTGCCGATACGACTCTATAATCCAGTCTGAAAACACACTGATTTCATTGGAACACTTCCCATGGCCAACGCACTTGTGAGCCTACAGGTCATTCCCCGCCCGCCGGACAATGAAGATGTGATTCCCCTTGTTGACCGGGCCATTGCCGTGATCGCGGACTCCGGCGTCAAGTTCCGCGTCGGCCCGCTGGAAACGACGATGGAAGGTGAGCTGAGTCACTTGCTCGATATCGTCCGCGAAGTGAGTGACCAAATGGTCGAGCTGGGTTGCCCAAGCGTCATCTCCCAGGTCAAGATCTTCCACACCCCGGCCGGAGCATCGATGGACCGGCTGACGGAAAAGTACGACCACTGACACGTCACAAAAACTGCACCCGGGCGGTGGGTAATCGCGACGTCGAATTTTTCACTTTTCCCCGCCGGATTCGGAGTGGCGGAGAACTTCAATAGACCAGCACCGGCCCCTCGTGCAGATTCTCCCGGTCAAGCGCACGCGTGACCAGGAATTCCGCCACATCGGCTCGCGAGATCAGGCCGTTCCGCCAGGATTCCGGTGTAATCAAAACCTGGTATTCGCCTGTCGCCGGTCCATTTGTCAGTATCGTCGGACGCACGATCGTCCAGTCCAGACTACTGCGTTCAACAATTTCCTCCTGTACGTCCTTGTCGGCGTACGCGCGTCCAAGCAGCAGGCGATGACCGAGTTCTTCGACCGCGTTCATCGCGTGGCGGCTTTCCCCTGCGCCGAAGCCCGTGACGACGACCAGGCGCTTCGGCCCGTTCGCCTCCATCTGCGCGACGAGGATCTCGGTCGACCGCGAGAATAACGTGACCGGCTGCATGAGCCGCGTGGGACCGGAAGGAACCCCGAGCGCGAGAATCACCGCATCTGTGCCCTCGAGTGCACGATGCACGTCATCTCGCTCGGTCGCATCGCCGGAGAATTTCTCGAGACGGTCGTGCTCGATCTCGATTTTCTCGGCGCCCCGCGCCATAGCCCGTACCGTGCAACCGCGTTCCAGCGCGTAATCGACCGCACGCCGGCCAATCCCCTTGCTAGCGCCCATTATGAGCACAGTTTTATCTGTCATGACGTCCTCTGCATGGAAGTAGAGCAGCTAACTTCACGATCCGCTACGCCTGCCTATTATCCGGGCTACGGTGAATAACAGAGAAGGCGATCCTGCCAGCCTGGAACAATGGCGACGCAAATGTCTGTCGGTTGCCATTATTCATTACAGTCATTTTTGGAATCGTATGTTGTTCGTGAGGGCCCTGGTTTTTGGTGGGGACAATGCAGTGGATGCTGGGCTACAGGGACACGGTTTCGGGACGCCGAGAGGCAGTGCACCAAGCTGTCGCATGGGCGTAAGATGGGGTTCAGTTCAAAGGCTTTTCGTGCATCCCCGCGCGAGGGTCAGGGTGGAGTTCGACGTGGACCGACTGGAACGAGTCGAAGGGTTGATGGAGGACTTTGCTAATCGCACGGGCCTGGACGGCACATCTGTTCCCAAAAGATACCTCTGGACCGATGCGTTCGCGGTCTGCAACTACCTGTCTCTTCGAAGTGCCCGCGGCGAACAAGCCTTCCTCGACCGCGCCCGATTGCTGGTGGATCAGGTGCACGAGGTGCTCGGGGCCTACGCGGAACACGATCCCCGCAGCGGTTGGCTCGGCGGCATGGATGACCGGGAGCATTCCCGTGCGCCGACCCGGGCGGGCCTGCGAATCGGCAAGCAGTTATCCGAACGCGGTCCTGGCGACGCGTTCGACGAACGCCGTGAGTGGGACCGCGATGGCCAGTATTTTCATTATCTGACCCGCTGGATGCACGCGCTGGAGCGGATGGCCGAAGCCACCGACGAGGCGCGATATCACCGATGGGCGGTCGATCTCGCATTCGCGGCCTTCGACGGCTTCGTGCACCGGTCGCCCGATGGCCCGCCGCGCATATTCTGGAAGATGAGCATTGATCTGGACCGCCCGTTGGTGCCGTCCATGGGACACCACGATCCGCTGGACGGATGGGTCATGGCACAGGTGCTGATGGCATCCGACCACGGCACCGAGGCCGAGCGGCGTGAACTGGCCCGGCGTGCCGGAATTTACCGTGAGATGTTCGCCGGTCGCGACATGGCGACCGGTGATGCGCTGGGCATCGGCGGTCTGCTGGTGGACGCCTGGCAGTTGTACCGGGTGCTGCCCGTAGCCGAGGACATCGCACCGGCCCGGGTCGCCGAACTCGTCGACGCCGCTGGATCGGGCCTGGATCTGGTGGTCGGTCAGCGCCAGCTCGAAGCTCGGCCCGAGTACCGGCTGGCGTTCCGCGAACTGGGACTCGCCACTGGACTGCGTGCGGCCGGCCGGCTGGCCGGGTGCGCACAGTCTTCGAGCAGGGTCGACCCGGGCCGGCTTGAAGATTCGCTGGCCAGTATTTCGGACCGGCTGCCGCTGGCCGACGATATAGAGCGGACCTGGCTTCGGCGCGAGAACCGCAAGTTTCCCGCCTGGACCGACCATCGCGACATCAACGACGTAATGCTCGCCACTTGCCTGGCGCCGGCCGGCTACCTGGGCCCCGCACCGCATGGCGAATCGCAAACGGAGGTTACTTCATGACCGACTTCACTCAGCAACGCGAGGAAATGGTGCAACGCCAGTTGGCCGAGCGCGGCATTCGCGATGAGCGGGTACTCGACGCCATGCGATCGGTGCCGCGCGAGCGTTTCGTGCCCGAGAACTATCGCGAAATGAGCTACCGCGACGGGCCGCTGCCGATAGAACAGGGCCAGACCATATCGCAGCCCTATATCGTCGCAGTGATGGCCGAGGCAATGGAGGTCGAGGAGACCGACCGCATCCTCGAAGTGGGTGCCGGATCGGGCTATGCCGCCGCGGTGCTCGGGAAGCTCGGGGCCGAGGTCTATGCCATCGAGTATCACGACGAGCTGGCCGAACTGGCGCGCCAGCGAATGGCGGCGCTGGGCTACGACAACGTCGAGGTCAGGCAGGGCGACGGTTCCCGCGGCTGGCCTTCGCAGGCACCGTTCGATGCCATCATGGTTTCGGCCGGCGGGCCGGACGTGCCACCGACACTGCTGGATCAGCTTGCGGTGGGCGGATGCATGGTCATCCCGGTCGGCGACCGCACGCGCAGCCAGGAACTGCTTCGAGTGCGCAAGGTCGACGAACACGAGTACGAGCAGGATTCGCTCGGGCTGGTACAGTTCGTGCCGCTGGTCGGCAGCGAGGGCTGGCAGGCCGGCGAACCGAAGCAACCCGAGCCGCCGCGGGGCCCGAAGCTTTCGATCAAGCGCCAACGCCTGTCGGGCCGTGTCCGCGAGGCCTGCGAATCCTTCGACGATATCGAGTCGGCCAATGTGGATTCCATTGTCCAGCGCGTCGGTAATGCCCGCGTGGTGCTGATCGGCGAGGCCAGCCACGGCACATCGGAGTTTTACCGAATGCGGGCCCGCATCACCCGCGCGCTGATCGAGCAGGCGGATTTTAACGTCGTGGGCATCGAGGCCGACTGGCCCGATACCAGCATGCTCGATCGGTGGGTACGAGACTGGGACGGACAGCAGCTCGACACCCCCCCGTTTTCCCGATTCCCGCAGTGGATGTGGCGCAATCGGGAGATGCTGGAGTTCGTTGACTGGCTGGCCAAGCACAACAGCGGTCGGGACGATCCCGACCAGAAGACCAGCATTCATGGTCTGGACCTGTACAGTCTGTACAACTCGATCCACACGGTGCTGGAATATCTGGATCGCGTCGACCCGGCTGCAGCCGACCGGGCACGCCAGCGCTACGCCTGCTTCTCGCCGTGGGAAAAGGAACCGGCCACTTACGGCCGCGCGACCGTCTCCGGCGAGCGCGAGGACTGTGAGGAAGAAGTCGTCGCCACACTCAAGGACCTGCTGGCCCGGCGCATGGAATATCGCACCGCCGACGGCGAGGCGCTGTTCGACACCGAACAGAATGCGCGCGTGGTGCAAAGTGCCGAGCGCTATTACCGCGTGATGTATTACGGGTCACGCGAGTCGTGGAATCTGCGCGACAGACACATGTTCAGTACGCTTCAGTCGGTGATGCAGCACCGCGGCGACAATACGCGCGCCGTCGTATGGGCCCACAACAGCCACGTGGGCGATGCCTCGGCGACCGAAATGAGCATGCGCGGAGAGACCAACATCGGCCAGCTCGCCCGTGAAGCCTGGGGCGACGACGCCTACCTGATCGGCTTCGGGACCGATCGCGGCACGGTGGCGGCGGCCTCAAACTGGGACGAGCCGATGCAGGTCATGGAGGTCCGGCCGTCGCACCCAGACAGCTACGAACAGGTCTGCCATCAGACCCAGGTACCGAAATTCATGCTACCGCTGCACCTCGACGGCGCCGACGACCTCAGGCACGAACTGTCCACCCCGCGGCTCGAGCGCGCCATAGGCGTGATCTACAGGCCGGAAACCGAGCGCATCAGTCATTACTTCGAATCGGTACTGCCCAAGCAATTCGACGAATACATCTGGTTCGACGAAACCTCCGCCGTCCATCAGCTTCAGGAGCGCGATACTCAAGTGCTGGACGACGATCACCCGCTGAAGGTCTGAAGTACCGCGGAGGTTGGCATCCAAACGGCGGGCGTTGTCGCTCTAGTCCTGTCGGTCTCCGGAAGAGAGCGAGGCGTAGAATTCCTCGAGCACACGATTGACCTCATCGGGCTTCTCGGCCGTGGTCATGTGCCCGCTGTCCTCGATCATCACCAGCTTCGAGCCGTCGATTCGCTCCTGCATGTTCCGCGCTCGGGCCGGCGGGGTGGCGCGGTCCTGGTCGGCGGCGATGATCAACGTCGGCAGCTGTATCTGGTGGATGCGCTCCAGGATCGATTTTCTCGACACCACGCCGTGCACCGCCCGGCTGACGCCGATCCGGTCGTTGGCCGTCACCATCGCCAGCCATCGCTCGCGCTCCTCCAGGTAGGCCGGGTCTTCGATGAAGCGCTCGGAGAACAATATCGGCAGGATCTTCGGGGCCACTTTCTTCAGGCCTATGAACCGCGCGACGAGGTTCAGCAGCGCAAAGCGCGGACGCTTGGATATTGGTTCGGGTTCCGCAGAGGTATTCATCAGCACCAGTGACCGCAGCAGATCGGGCCGCTTCAACGCCACCCGCTGCGCCACCATCCCGCCCATCGAAAAGCCGAGCAGGTTAACCGGGCCACAGTCGAGGGACTCGATCAGGGCGATCGCGTCGTCGGCCAGCGTATCCAGATCGTAACCCGAACGCGTCACCTCGCTGTCGCCCTGCCCGCGGAAGTCCATGCGGACACAACGAAAGCGGGACTGGAGCGCCGCGACCTGGGCGTCGAACATGCGGTGAGAGAACAGCAGGCCGTGGAGAAGAACCAGGGTTTCGTCGCCGGTGCCGGATTCGACGACATTCAGGCTGGCGTTGTTCAGGGCATGTTTGGCCATGCGGAACTCCTTGTGCGCAGTCGGCTTGCGATATCCTTTGCCCTTTTGCTGGCCGGCCCAAAGCGCGGGGCAAATTTCCGGGTATCCTAGCTCACGGCAAAACTCAGTAGCCAACGATTGCCGCGTTCTATCTTCGTGACCTGGTGCTGGTGCAGGTCCGGCCGGAACAGGATGAATCGCCCGAACAAGTTGAAGATATTCTTTTCACAAATGAACTCGCCGCCCGCTTCGGGCTGGACCACGACCCAATTGAATTTGTACAGCCTGCCTTCGGACACCATGTCTACGTGAGGCACGACCCTGTGCCCTTCCGAGTAACGGACCAGGTAAATGTTCAGGCGTCTGGATCGAAAGAGAATCCGGGTTTTGACGTTGTCTTGCATTGCGCACCTGTTCGTTGATCAGTTCGCCATCATTTCCGTTGTCTGAAGACACAATCTATGAACCCTGCCGCCGAGCAATGCAGGGAGACACCGATATTGTGGCAAAAAGGAACGATGAGTGTCCTGGTTTTGCCTCATTGAAGTGTCGGGCGTCGCGTAGCCCAGGCGGCAAGGCCGGTCAGCACGATTGCCCCCGCCACCAACCCGAGTGCCATGACCGGATTGCCAAGCGTTTGTGGCGCTGACATGAGCAGAATGCCCAGGCCCAGCATCATCAGACCCGACAGCAGTTTGAGCAGCCGTCCCTGGCGCTCGCCGAGCTTGCGGCTGCCCATGCTGCGCACGAATACCAGCACGATCACGACCATTGGCAGGACGTAGACAAGGTTGTAGAGGGCCAGCCAGGCATAGTGCTGGGCGGCCCCGTCGACCTTCAACGTCAACATCCGGGTGTAGACCATCGGAAAGCCCGCAGTACAAAGCAGTTCGTAGAGATTGGCGACGATGGCCATGATGACCGCCGCGCCGACCATCACCGGAAGACTGCCGGCGGCCAGGAGCTGGCGCCCGCGCCGGAAGATGTCCTCCCGCCGGGATTCGGTGATGGACAAGGTCACACCGCGCCCGAAGACGATGAAATCCTTGACGTTGATCGCACCCAGCACGACTGCCACCGCGCCCGCGACAACGGTCACCCATGGCAGGCTGCCCAGCAACCGGAACAGATTGAGCCAGGCAGCCATGAAAGCGAAGTACATCAACCCCGAGATCAATACGTAAACCCCACCGATCAACAACATACGGCCTCGACTCTGCAAGTGGACGAGCATCGAAAGCAGAAACAACAGCACAAAGAACGCGCACGGATTGAAGGCGTCGACGGCAGCGAGGGCGACGGTCAACACCGGCAGGGACAGCGCCGCCGGGTCCAGCGCCCCCACGAAAGGCAGCGACACGCGCTCCTCGTGAGCAGCGGCACTCGGTGCCGGGCTACCGGCGACCACCCGCTGCCGGCACGCCGTCAGTTGCTCGAATAACCGTGTGCCGGTCGTCTGCGCCGAATGCCAGCCCACCTCCATCTGGCCACAGAACAGGAAAGCGGGCACTGAGCGTGCTTCCCGACCCAGTCGTTCCGCCATTTCCCGGTACAGATGCGCGTTCTCGGGATACCGGATCAGTTCAAGATCGTGAAGCTGCAGCCAGGGAGTGTCGTCAGCCTGCTCCAGCAGGTAGGATCGCGCGTCGAGGCAGTGCGGGCACTGCCGTGACCAGAAGAACCACAGATGCACGCGGGGCTGGCCTTGCGCATTTATCGTCACCCACTCATCCGGCACATCCGCCGCCAACGACTCCCGGCCGACCCCGGCAGCTGCCAGCAATACCCCGGCCAACACCAGCACATGCCGGAGCCTGCGGCGGGTGCGTCGATCTCGGGCTACTGTCACCAGAATGGCCTCTTCACTGTTTCGGAACAATCCAGGGGAGAACCCGGGACAGAGCGTGCGACTGAAAAACTCGAAGCACCCATGATTCTTAGAATAGCGCCTACACCAGGGCGCAACAATCCGCGAATTAATACGTCATGATCGTTTCGAGCAAAAGCCCCCTAAAGGCCATTCCGGAAGATCTTGATAGTGAGCACACCAAGCCGACGCCGAATCAGCGAACTAGAAATTTGGAGCGAGATGATTCTTACAAATAGTTTGGTTTCTGCCGAATTGCGTACACTGGGCGCTTCACGTCTCGGCGGGCCGTGTGCCTGACTACCAGTGTTCAAGAAATTCATTCTCAATCACCGCCGGCAGATGGCTTCCGGCGAAGGAAAGGGCCAGAACAGTGAGCGGGTGCGCCAGTGGTTGCGACGCTCCGGCTGCCTGACCTTCAAGCGCGAACCCATCGCGCGTGGCATCGGCATCGGCCTTTTTGTCGGCCTGACCCCGACGGTCGGGCTGCAGACCATCATGATGCTGGCCGGCAGCCTGCTGGTACGCGGCAATTTTCCGGCCGCATTCGCAATCTCCTGGGTCAGCAACCCGTTCACCCTGCCGCCGATGGTCTACGCCTACCATGAGTTGGGCAAATGGTTGTTCGGGTCCTGGGCTCAGGCCTTGTTCAAGGGCTCGGATGCGGTCGACAATGCGCTGATTGCGGTGGTGAGCACGGTCCTGGGCACGCTTCTGATCGCCATCCCCATCGCGCTGGTCGGCTACTTCGCCTCGCTGGGCATATCGGAAGTCTGGCACCGCCGCCGTCACCAGGCCCGGGAGAAACGCCGTCAAGCAGCTCGCCGCGAGCGCGAATCCTGAGTTTCCGGTCAGTCGCGCAGCACCCCCAGAACCAGTCCCATGAATCGTGGGTGACCTGGTTTTCATTGACTTCGTTCAGCGCCCCTTGAAGACCGCGTCGCGCCGTTCCAGGAAGGAGCGGATGCCTTCCTTGACGTCTTCACTTTCCATAACCGGGCGCAGGTCCGGAAACAGCCGCTCCTTGGCCGCGTCGTGGCCGTGCAGCCTGGCCAGACGGGATGATTTCAGGCTCGCCTGGACGCCCAGGGGCGCGGCCTTGGCCACCTTGCCCGCCAGCTCCAGGGCTCGGTCGAACTGCTGTCCCGGCTCGACCAGTTCCTGCACCATGCCCCACTCGTGCGCCTGGCGGGCCGTCCACTCGTCACCGGTGAGCAGGTAGCGCTGGGCATTGGCCCAGCCGATTTCCTCCTGCAAACGAATGGTGGCGCCACCGCAGGCGAAGATGCCGCGTTTGACCTCGAGCTGGGCATAGCGCGTGTCGTGGGCCGCCACCCGGATGTCGGTATTGAGCATCATTTCAACGCCGCAGGTAAAGCAGATGCCCTGGGTGGCATAGACAACCGGCTTTGTCAGGGGCTCACCGGACACAAAGAACGGGTCAATCTCGCCCTCGCCGAGTTCCAGGCCCTTGCCCCGGGCAAATACGTCGGCCCAGTCATCCAGCTCCAGGCCCGAGGTGAAGTGATCGCCCTCTGCATAAAACAGCCCGACCCGAAGGTCATCATCGCGGTTCAGGCGCCCGTAGGCAGCGGCGATCTGGTGATACATCTCGCGATTCATGGCGTTCATCTTCTCCGGCCGGTTCAGGCCGATGAACAGAACATGATCCCGTGCTTCAACATTGACCAGTGACATGTATTTGTCCTCGCGTGTACCGCATTCAGAACCATTCATCCTTCATCGCAAGACAAGTGTCGTCCATGCGATCGAGAATCTCGAGGTCGCGGCCGATCCCGGGCAATTCCCAATGAAAGAAATAGCGGGCCGCCTGAATCTTGCCGAGATAGAAGTTGCGGTCCGCCCGGCCGATATCGGCATCGAGCCGGGCGACGGCAACATTGGCCTGCCGGAGCCACATCCAGGCCACCACAACGTGGCCGAACAGATGCAGATAGACCGAGGCGTTGGCCAGGGCATCATCCGGCCCCTCCTCGCCCAGCGCACGGCCGAGCCGGCGCGTCACCTCGCCGACCCGCTCGATGGTTTCACCGAGTGACTGCGCCCATTGTTGGCACTGCTTGTCAGCAGCCGCCGCCATTTCGGCCTGAATCGCGCCCAACAGCAGTTCGAGCCCCTTTTCCTGCCAGACCTTGCGGCCGAGCAGGTCCAGGGCCTGGATACCGTTGGTGCCTTCGTGGATGGGGTTCAGACGATTGTCGCGCCAGCACTGCTCGACCGGGTACTCCCGGGTGTAGCCGGCACCGCCATGGACCTGGATGGCGAGGTCATTGGCCCGGGTGCCGTATTCGGACGGCCAGGCCTTGATCACCGGCGTGAGAAGATCGAGCAGTTGCCGGGCCCGTTCACGTTCTTCACGTTCCGGATGGGTCTGGCTGTCGTCGACCAGCCTCGCGCCGTAAAGGCACAAAGCGAGTGCACCCTCCACCCAGGCCTTTTGTGCCAGAAGCATGCGCCGGACATCGGCATGCTCGATGAGGGCTACCGGTGGACTGGCCGGATCCTTGTTCGAAGGCGGCCGGCCCTGCAGCCGTTCCCGGGCGTAGTCGAGGCTGTGAAGGTAGCCGCGATAGCCGATGGCCGCTGCACCGAAACCGACACCCAGGCGGGCCTCGTTCATCATCTGGAACATGTATTTCAGACCCTGGTGCGGCTCGCCCACCAAGTAGCCGTAACAAGGCGCGTCGTCGCCGAAACTCAGGGCGGTGGACGTGGTCGAGCGATAGCCGAGCTTGTGGATCAGTCCGGCCAGCGAAATCCCGTTGCGTTCGGCTGGATTGCCCTCGCCATCCAGGCGGTACTTGGGCACGATGAACATGGAAATGCCCTTCACGCTGGCAGGTGCGCCTTTTATGCGGGCGAGCACCAGATGAATGATGTTGTCGGCAAGCTCGTGTTCGCCGCCCGAAATGTAGAGCTTGGCGCCCCGGATCAGGTAATGCCCGTCCTCAGTGGGTGTGGCCGAAGTGGTCAGATCAGCCAGTGAGGAGCCGGCCTGGGGTTCGGTCAGCGCCATGGTGCCGGTAAACCGGCCCTCGAGCATGGGCGGCAGGTAGGTTGAGCACTGCTGCTGTGACCCGAACAGCCGGATCACGTTGGCCGCCGCCATGGTCAGGAAGGGATAGCCGGCGGTGCCGGGATTGGCGGCAACGAAGAAGCCGTTGCAGGCGGTCATGACGCTCTCGGGCAACTGCATGCCTCCGAGTGATTCGTCGTAGCGCCCGGCGATGAAACCGGCGTCGGCATAGGCGTCGATCGCGTCCTTGACCTCGGGCCGCATCTCCACCCGTCCGTCGACAAAGTGTGGTTCCTCGCGGTCGGCCAGCGCGTTGTGCGGAGCGAATTTCTCCCGGGCGATGCGATCGGCCGACTCGATCACCGCGTCGAAGGTGTCACGATCATGCTCGTGAAACCGCTCCCGCTCGCACAGTCCAGCCGTATCCAGCACCTCATAAAGCTGGAATTCGAGATCCCGCCGATCGAGCAGCGCTTCGGTCATGAACAATCTCCCTTGTCAGTCATAAATTTCAGACACCCCCGGAGAGCTCAATGACTATCGGCACAGGCCATCGGGATGACACCGTTCGATAATACCGATTGATAACCGGGAAAAGTACATTTTGCTGCCCCCGCCCAATTTGCCAAACGCGCGACGAGTTGGGAGAATCAAGCACATGAACACAGGCTTTTTGCATGGTGCTCGTCTGCCAGTCGCGCTGATCCTGCTTGTGCTCGCGGCAGGCTGTGCATCGGTGCCGCAATCCAGTCAGCAACACGAAGCTGACTCGAACGACCTGGTGCAACCCCCACTGCCGGTGCCTCGGCTTGACCTGTTCCAATCCCGGGCCGATGTCCCCTCGTTTGACGAACTCACGCGACTCACCCCGGCGCAGGAACGCCAGTTTTTTGATTGGTTCAACGCACCCGAGCGCGTCGCGGTCAAACCGCACCGGCGCATCGCCGATTATCTTGAAACCCTCCTGGCCGACGTCACCTTCGACGATCAGACAAGGGGCGCTGCCGATGTGCTGGCAAGTCGACACGGCAATTGCCTGTCGCTGGCGCTGGTGACCACCGCAATCTCACGGGTTGCCGGGGTCGATACCGACTGGAAATTGACGACCCGCAACCCGGTGTATTCCTCTGACGACGGCGTGGTCTACAGCGCCAATCATGTCCATACCCGATTGTTCGATCCAACCTACGAGACCAGGCCCGGACAGATCACACTGCGTCGACCGCATGTGCTGGTCGACTACTTCTCCCAACGCCCGAAATCAGGCGGATTCACGCTGAAACACCACCAGATTATCGCGTTGACGTATCAGAACCTGGCCGCCGAAGCGATTGCAGATGGCGATCTCGACAGTTCATTCCACCTGTCCCTGAAAGGGCTGGAACACGATCCGGCCAACCCGGAGCTCTACAACATCCTCGGCCTACTCCACAAGCGTAAGGGCGCATGGAACACGGCCGAGGCATACTACCGCCACGCTCTGGACGTCGGCGGCGAACGACTGGTCACGTTGCGTAACCTCGAACGCCTGTTGCTGGCCCGCGGTCGCGAGGCAGAGGCCCGGAACGTCGCACGGCGAATTGTTGCGCTGCCAGACTCCGATCCGTTCCCATTGATCAAACTCGGCGACGAGGCCCTGCAACGCGGTCATATCCAGATCGCGCTGAACTACTATACCCGGGCCCGCGACCTCGCACCCTACCTACACGAGATCCATGCACGAATCGCGACCGTGCGGTTCCGGCAAGGACGACTCGGACTGGCCAGGAAGTCCATGCGCGAAGCACTGGAGCGCGCCGGCGTGAGTGACAAGAGCAAATATAAAAAAATCGGGAAATACCCGGATCTCGCAAAATCAACCTGGCCATGAGTCACTAGAAATCGTCGACCGCGATCGGGTTCTCGAACGCTGGCTGATCGACTGGTCGGGGCGGTCCCCAGACTCAGCCGTCGTCCGAGACGACCGGCAGAATCAGGCGACTTCGATGTTCTTCATCGTGGTGCAGCCGCACCGTCGCGGTGCGGGCATCGGAAGCCGTCTGCTCGTGCACCGGTTTGGCGGCGTTGTAGTGGCGCTGGTCGCCGATGCCGTTGGCCGGCCGGATGAACAGCCGCAGGCGGCTGCCTTCGGCAACCTTGCGCGAGAACCAGTAAAAGCGGTCGAAGACCAGCTTTTCGATGGTGCCCGGCTTCATCATGCGGACCTCGCGCAACCCGTCCCGGTGGCGCGCGCGTAGCGTCTGGCCGGCCAGCGCGATGCTGCTGCCGTCGACGCGGATCTCGTAGAGCGTGGCGTCGACGTCGGTATCGGGCACGTCCATCTCGATGAAGGCTTCCACTCGGATATTCCCGCTGATCTCGGTGGCCTCGTCGAACGGCTCGCTGTGGAAGATCAACCCGTCGCCGTCGGTCATCACCACCTCGGTCTGGTCCACGATGTAGTCGTCGGCCGTACCGCGCTCGGCCTTCGACGTATCCAGGGGGTCGTAGACGTATTCGGAATAATCGCTGCCGGTATCCGGCTCGGGTGCCAACACCCCGGATCGAAAGAGATCGTGCACCGGGCGGTCCGCGCCGAGTCTCAGCACGAGTTCGTCGTCGGCAACTGCATCCAGCGATGGGGCCGATTTCCACTCGTTGGCGCCGGCGACGAAGTAAGTCACCCGATCGAGCAGGAATTCCGGCCGCTCGCCGTCTTCCATTGTCCAGTGATACCAGTCGCGGTCGAGCGCGAAGGCGTCGAACATCATTTCGTCACCGAACTCGTAGCCGCCGAACGACTGCTCGGGCATGCGCGTTCCACTGTGGTTCCAGGGGCCGAGCACGAGGTAGTGCGCTTCTTTCGCCGCCTCGCTGCCGTGGCGCATGTGCTCGTGGTAGTAATGCATCGCGCCGGGCTGGTCGCCGTCGTAGTAGCCGGTGATCGTCAGGATGGGCAGGTCGAGCCGGGCCAGTTCATCCGCCGACGGGACGCGCGCAGCCCAGTAGTCGTCCATAACCGACCGCGAGACCCACTCGTCGAATGTCTCGCTGGGCATGCCAACGTGTTCGTCGAGTTCTTCGAACGCAATCCCGGATTGGTGATACTCGAGGAACTTGCGCTCCCAGAACGCGTCGTCACCGAACGTGCGGCCCTGCGGCGTCACCCCGGCGGTGAGCGTCAACCAGCGAATCACGTACGGGTACTGCACGTTGTAGTTCATCGGGAAATCGATGCCGTGATACGGCGAGGCGATCGGCACGATCGTGTCGAGATCCTCGGGGAAGTACCGCGCCGTGGCCCACTGGTTGTAACCGCCGTAGGAGCCGCCACGCATGCCGATCTTGCCATTTGACCACGGCTGTTCGGCGATCCACTGCACAATATCGTAGCCGTCGCGGCCGTCTTCGAGATCCAGCGGCTTGAACGCACCTTCGCTGTTGCCCCTCCCACGCGTGTCGACAATCAGGAATGCAAACCCGTGCCGGGCGAAATACTGTGCATCGGGATGGTAGCGATCGCTGATATACGGCGTGATCGTCACGATCGTCGTCAACGGCCCGTCTTCTTCGCGCGAATAGCCGTCAGGCCGGTACAACGTGCCGTTGAGCACGGTGCCGTCACGCACCGGGATCTCCACACCCCAGATGAAGTCGACATCGGTTGGCTCGCGGCCGATATCGTCGGAGGACTCGGCGACGGCCGTCGCACCAACCATGGCGCACAGCGCGAATGCAATCAGTTTCCTCATCGACATGCTCCGTGACAATCGCACCGAGCATAGCAGGAAGGCGGCAACTTCTTGCAGTTCGCGGGCGCCCTGGTTTTCGACCCCGGCCTCACCTCCATTGACCGAAGGATATAAGCAGATTCGAGGTCGAGCGCCGAATCTATGTCTTAGCGTCCCTTTTCTGCCTTGCGCAGCCGATCGAGAGTCATCTTCGTGGTCTCGTCGTCGGGATCAAGCTCCATCACTCGTTCATACGCACTGATGGCGTCCGGATCCTGACCAGCGGCCTCGTACGCCTGGCCCAACCCGGCCCAGGCCCGCGTTGACTCGGGGGCGATTCGGGTCACCAATCGGTAGATCTGAACACTGCCATCCGGTCTGCCCGTCTCCATGAGCATTTCCGCGGCACCATCGAGCAGAGCAGCAACACTCGTTCGATTCGTTGCCAGGAGCCCTCCTATGGCCTGTTTGGCCGAGTCCTGGTCGCCGGCCAGAAGGTCGACCAGGGCGCTGCCGACCGCCACCAGAAGTTCCGATTCGCCCTCGGTCCGGTCCATGAGCTCCCGTGCCCTTGCGACTTCACCGCCGGCGGCGGCGTACAGCGCGGCCCGGACCAGGTGCTCGGTGTCGACGATCCCGGCCAGGGTGCCGTCGTCGTCCCGGACCGGCCAGTAGCGCGCGTGGCTGTCCTCCTCGTGCAGCGTGCCGTCGGGCTGGAGGTAGAGGCGAAACGTGCCTGCAAACGGGGCGTCGAAGACCAGGTGACCGTCCGCCGCCTTGATTTCCACGGTGCCCCGCTCCGGCAGGCCGAGGGAAGCCGGGGGATAACGCCATTCACCGACGAATTCGGAGAGTGCGTCGCTGGCAACGGAGGTGATCAGCGGATCGGATTCAGTGGTTACGGGCGTCAGCTCCGGATCGTCGATCGGGTTACCCGACCGTGCCTCGAGGACCTCCTCGACCAGGTCCAGCAGCTTGCCGGAAGGCGTGTACTCGAATTCATACGTGTTCGCGCGGTTCACAATCACCACGTCAATATCCGGGAGCACGGCGATCATCTGGTAGCCCACGCCCAGGGCCGCGTACATGCCGTGCTGGCGGAAACGGGGCTCGAGGAACGTCCACCACATGAAACCGTAGCCCCGTACCTCGTTGTCGAACGAGTAGGTGGCGGCGCTGCGGCGCACCCAGTTCCGGGAGAGGATTCGCGTATCGCCCCACAGCCCTTCCCGCGCGAACAGCAGCCCGAAACGGGCCGCGTCCCGTGCCGATATCCGGAACGGATAGGCCGGATAGCGTGACTTGTCCCGCTCATAGTGGTAGTAGCCGTCGGAAACCCGCCAGTCCTCCATCCCCAGCGGCTCGCCGAGGTGTTCGTCGAAGGCGGTGAAGACCCCGTCTCCGGTCTCCTGCCGGAGAATGAACGCCAGCGTATTGAAGTCCCAGTTGTTGTAGGCGAAGTGCCGGCCTGGCCCCTCGCTCCCCCGGGGCCGCGAATCAGTCCGACCGCCATATGCCGCCGGGTGGAAGACGCCCGACCTAGCTTTCAGCAGGTCCAGAATCCTCGCCTCCCGCTCCGTCTCGAGCAACGGGGCCGGATGGTCGTCGATTCCGAGATCCGAGAGCCGTTTGTTGAGTTCGATCTCGTCGCGGTCCCAGTAGATTCCGTACAGTGCGGAAAGGAAGCTCTTGCGCACCGAGTGAGCCTCGAACCGACGGCCCACCTCGCCCCAGGCGGCCACCACCGCACCATCCGCCACGACCATGAAGGCCGCCGACGGCAGTGCTTCCCAGCTTTCTCTCGCCGAGTCCAGCCGCGCCGGATCGAACCCGGCATCCTCGATATCCGCGTACCTCATCCAAGTCTCACCGGGCACTCGCTGGGCGTTGAGCTCACCCGAGAGGACCAGGGCCAGTGCCAGGCCCATGAACCCGACCAGCCGACGGTGGGGTTGTTTGCTGAACTCCATGAGTCTCCTCCTGTTCATCGGCAGCCAGTCAAGAATGGGTAAGGCCTCACTTGCAGGAAATCCATCGACCTACGCGTTGCGGACAGTCGCCTTTTGTAGAAAATTCCTACCGCCAGTTGCGACACTTTCAGAATTGCATGGTGCCTAGAAAGAAGAATCGTTCTCGAGCGACTCGAAGGTCATTACCGAGACCGCCAGCTTCCAGCCTCCATCAGCCTGTCGCTGCCAGGTGTTGCTGTATATGCCCCCATTACCTGCCTGGCTCGAATATCGACCCGCCAGGGTTACCAGGCCTTCTTCGGCTGCGACCCGGTCGACCTCGATCTCCGTGCCGCTGCCTTCCCCGGCCTCTCCTTCAGGCGAGGCCAGGTAAGT
The DNA here is from genome assembly GCF_003417465.1 of Wenzhouxiangella sp. 15190. Lineage (GTDB taxonomy): Bacteria > Pseudomonadota > Gammaproteobacteria > Xanthomonadales > Wenzhouxiangellaceae > Wenzhouxiangella. The sequence goes on along the minus strand of NZ_QVMV01000018.1, from coordinate 26,507 downwards.
GTCGAGAAAGTCCTCCCGAATCGCCGAACGGCCCCGAAAGACATGCTCGTGATCGACGAGCACGACGGCATCCTTGGCGTAGAACGCAGCGGCTTTCTCGGCGTCGCCTTGGACCATTGCCGTGGCGAAGGCGCCGTAGGCCTGTTGCAGGGCTTCCGGGAGTTCCTTGCCTTCCTGGCCCGCAACCGGAGTCGGCGCCAGCAAAATGCCCGCCAGAAACGAGAGTGCAGTAGCGTATACCTTCGGCATGGCCTCCCACCTCCATCCGTCGAGTAATGGCCCCCATCTACCCCGGCCTTACCCCCATCGACCGATGGCTATAGCCAGTCTAAACCCCCAGCTTATTGATTTCAAAGAGGATTCGGGGAGGCTTTGGGACACCGATTCGTACGCCGGATTTGATGTCGATACGCTCCCGGTCCTAACGGCCAAAACATTGATGTTAAAGGCAGCTGATCTCGGTCAACGGCCGGAGCTCACGAGAGTCATGGAACGATGTTCAATCCGCCTGGGTGTCGAACTGCCACAGGACCTCGGCAAGCCGGGATTCGGCCGCCCGCAGTCGGCGTCTCAACGTGCGTTCGGAGACGTGGACGCTCTCGGCGGCCGCCGGGTGTTTCCCGGCCGGCACGAAATAGACTTGCTCCAGCGCCTCGTGCAGAGAACACGGTTTCGGTGAAGCTGACAAGTGACGCTCGCTCTTGGCCTGAATCAGGCTACGCAGCGATTCAGGGTCGCTACGATTGCCGTAGCGACGCAACATGGGTGAGTGCAGCAGCGGACTATGCGCCAGAAGCGAGTCGTCGTTGAATCCATGCAGGGCGTCCACGACAGCCTGCTCGAATGCCTTCATGTCGAGCAGCACAACATCGGCGGGTCGCAATTCCGGTGCATCGCCGTCGCGGAGGATGCGCTCGACGCAGTTGTGCGCCCATTGAAAGCTTGGCTCGCGTCTCAGATCGTGGGCGGTGATGCCATAACTGCGGCCACCGATCTCGTATTCCGTATCGGGCAGAATCCAGGCATCCGCCGTGTTGTCGATTTGGCTCCAGTCATGAGCGAGATCCGAGGCCCAGCCCAGAAGAACGATACCGGGCGTGAACATGAGGCCGTTGAGTTGGGCTGCCAGCTCCGCCCATACGGGCGTCCGCGCCTGGTGGGTCCCGTGTGCAATCATGAACCGCGTCAGCATGACCTGCTCTGCCCCACGTAGCGGCGCGTGGCGATCCAGATAACGGAACAAGGCCTGCACGCAGGGATCATCCGAACCGGTGGCGAGGTCCGAAGCGTCGAAAAGAATATTAACTGCCACTGCGCACGGCTGCCGGGTACTGTCACGGAGCACCAGCAGCTCGGTATGTTCGCGGCTGAGCCAATATTCGAACCAGTCCGCCGACTCGTCCCCCTCGAGGCGTGCCACCTCCGCTTGCAATGCCGGAATCTCCTCTGCGCTAGCCGAATCGGGGTAGCACTGGACGTCGCCGAACGGGAACTGGCGTTTGACGTGCGGCTCATGGCGCAGGGTGTATATCGTCTCGCCAATGGCCTGCAAGGCGGCCAATTGGCCGGCGTTTTCGAGGCCGTCCAGCCTATATGCAGCTGCAATCCGGATCAGCCCGTGGTGGCGTTCGAGATTGCGCTGGCGCAACTCGTGCACTATCACTTCCCGCACAAGGTCATGAATCACCAGGCCATTGGTCTGCCGATCGATGAAATGCTGCTCGGCAAGCCAGTCGAATTCACTGTGTACGTCGCTGCGCTGCAGCATGGCCGCCAACAAGGGCTCAGTCAGAACCCGAACCGTCGCGCAGGCGGCCAGCGCATCAAGTTGACGGGGCTCGTCTACGTCGCCCAGCAGCCACTCGACCAGGTCCCGGATCAGATCCGGGGACCCGGCGGCATCGAATGGCTTGTCCGGTTTTCTTGAAACCCGATCGACAGCGAGGGCCAGTGCCAACGGATGGCCGCGCGCAAAATCCCGTACGGCAGTTCGATGTCTCTCGGGGACTTTGCGATGCTGGAAATACTCCGACACGGCCTCGGATTCCAGCGGCTCGAGTTCCACGTCGATCAACAATTCGCTCAGCCCGGGATCTGCGTGCCACCTCGCGTCAGGTCGGTTCCGGCCCGCGAGGACCAGAATGATCTCGGCCGGGAGGCTCGGCAGAAGTTCGGCACGCAACCACCCATCGAGACTGGAGAGTCGTTCGGTGTGATCGATAGCCAGAATTCGGCTCTTTCCTCCGACTCTCGTCGATGCCACCACCTGTTCAACCGACTGACGGACCGCATCAGGCCGCGCCGGCAGCAAACGCGCATCCAGACAGTCGAAAGAGTGCTCTCGCTCGAGCGCACAAACCCGGAAGGCTTCCAGCAAGCTGGATTTGCCGATCCCCCCGGGACCGTGCAAATAGATGATGCACGGTGCCCGTTCAGCGGCAAGCAGATCCGCAAATTGAGCTATTTCCCGATTGCGCCCGACCAGGTTCTGAACCCTGGCCCGGCGCTGCACGCGGCGAACCGTTCTCTCCGGCGACCGTGGTGTGCCACCTCTGGTGCTTTCCGTCAACCTGGTCATCAACGATGGTCGTTGGAAAAATTCAAGTCAACTATAGCAAGGCTGACCGCATATTGGCCGCATTTTGGCCGCAAATCAGGCTGACTCGACTGTCTGCCGCGGCTAGTCTGCGTCGGGAGGAGGGATCCGCGAAACCGACAATGAGTTCGTCGAAGCGTTCGAATGGCTCTGGAAGTTCAGTCCATTCAATTGCAAGCACACGGTGTCGATCATGCTGACAATCGAAAGCACCATCAACACACGAACCAGATTCGGCCCCGGCCGAAGTTCCGGCCCGCTTGGGGGTCTAGCCATCCTGGCGATTTTTGCACTGGGATGGCAGGAAACCGCCCTGTCTGACACATCACAATGTTTCTATCCCGAGGCCGATACTTTCGCGTCAAGACAGGATCCCGCCCAGAACTTTGGCGATTCAGGAGATCTGGAGGTAACCAACTGCTGCGATGTCGGTTCTGACAACCGAACCGGTTATCTCCGCTTTAATCTCGATCCCATTCCAGCCGATGCCACGATCCTGTCTGCAGACCTGCATCTTCATCTCAACAACATTTCCCCGACAGATGGCACGACACAGACACATCTTAGGGCGATCAACGAGAGCTGGGCGGAGAATACGCTGACCTGGGACAACAGGCCCGGCATTTCATCGACCAACCTGGATTCCGCAAATGCGAAAGACGCTCCCCGGTGGCTGTCCTGGACTGCCGACGGACTGGTCAGCGACTGGATCACCGGCACGCGGACAAACCACGGCCTGGCCGTCGTGGCTGGCGGGTTCTCGGCGCTTGCTCGCTTCCGGACAAAAGACGCGTCCAGCGAACGAAATCAGCCACGCCTGTGCGTGAATTGGGACCTAGACGTAGAAGCCGATTTGGCGGTCACAGCCGTTGAAGTCACCCAGGGCACCCAGGATTTAAACAACAGTGTTCGGCTGGTGGCCGGCAAACCAACCTACGTGCGCGTGCATGTGGAGGACAGGGCCGGTGGCCGCTTTCGCACTTTCGCCACTCTCACAGCCGACAACGGCAACGAGAGCCAGGTTTTGCACCCCATCAACGAAAATGCCGGACACATTGTGGCGAAATCGTCCCCCATGCGTTCATCACTCAATCACGCTTTTCTGTTCCGGCTGCCCAATTGGCCGACCGACTTCACGCAGGGCATCGTCACCCTCACCGCGGAAGTCAACCCCGAGACAGGGTGGCGGGGTCGCTATCCACCGGAATCCAACTTCGAAAACAATACTCAATCAGTCAACGTGAATTTCGAGTGGGTCCCCCGAATTGGCCTGGTGCTATACGCGATTGATTATGAAGTGGATGACGGCAGCGGTAGCCAGGAGCTTCAGGAAACGTCCTTTAGCCACTTGGATCACATGGTCTCGTGGCTCGAGCGGGCCTATCCGGTATCCGATATCTGGTATACGCGCCGGCGCCTGACATTCGCCGATGTAAGCGTTGAAGGTGGCGACTTCAGTCTGAAGGCCAAAGAGGTCAACTCGTTTCTAAAATCCCTGCAACAAGAAGCTCGGAATGCCGGCCGTTGGTCGGGCATGGTGGGTGACGAAAAGGACATACGCTACTACGGCATGGTGGCCGACACCGCCGGTTGCGGTGGTATTCCCTGCATGCGTGGCAAGGCAAAAATCGGTGGCAATGTGGCCGCAGGACCGACCGGCAGCGCGAACTGGGGGTGGGACTTCGACGGCAGTTTTGGCGACTGGTATGGGGCGCACGAGTTGGGACACAACTTTGGACGCCGCCACGCAGAATTTTGCGGGGCCAAGAAAGGAAGAAGTTTTCCGCATGACTTTGGTCTGATCAGTCCCACCCGATCCGGTGACGATGCAATCTTTGGCTTCGATTTGGCTCCTGAAAGCGTCGGCAGCAGTTCGCGTGAATTCGAAGTCTACCGCTGGGCCTGGGCCGATGTCATGACCTACTGCGACAACCAGTGGATCAGTGATTTTACTTACCACGGGGTGATGGACTTTATCCAGCGCAAGGTCGAGCCTTCGGGCACCGCGACGCGGGCTGAAGTAGAAAGTACTGGGGTTACCGACCGACTGCAGGTCAACGGCAGCATCGATCCGGATACCGGTGACGTCCAACTTCAGCCATTATTTGTTTTACGCGATGCTGGAGACCTTGAGCCTCGCACGCCGGGCGATTATGAAATTGTCTTGCGAGACCAGAACAGTGAGGAGCTGGCACGGTACGCGTTTACGCCAGAAGAGATGAGCTCCGGACCAACAGAGCCGGGCACCGGTTTTACCGAGGACGTATCCTTGTTGATCTCGGAACTGGTTCCCTATGTTGAAGGGACGGCGAGGGTCGAAATCGAAGATTCCACCAGAGTACTCGCCACCGTCAACGCGGGAATCAACCCGCCGAACGTTGAAGTCCTAAGCCCCGGCGGTGGCGAGACAATATCGACCGACCCAGTTGAAGTTGACTGGAACGCATCGGATCCGGACGGTGACCCACTGACTTACCGGGTGCAATTCAGCCACGATGGTGGCACGACTTGGGAGCCTGTCACTCGCAATCTGGCTACCACCCAAGCGGCCATTCCCCGGGCCAACTTGCCCAGCACCAGTCAGGGACTCTTCAGGGTCACCGCCAGCGACGGCATCCATACGGGCAGCGATGTCTCCGACGGCACATTTACTCTGTCAACCGTGTCACCGACGGCTGAGATCATTTCACCTGCCAGCGGCACCTATGTTAGTCAAAGCCAGACGCTAACGCTGGAGGTTAAAGCCTTCTCTCCCAATGTCGGCTCGCTGAACGACGACCAGATCCTCTGGGCTTCGAGCGTCGACAGCATCCTTGGCAGCGGAAAGCGACTGACCGTGACTGGATTGACTCCTGGTGAGCACAACATAGGGGTGCTGGTGGACGACGGTGTGGCGGACGTGTTCCAGTCCGTCGACTCGGTATTTGTCGTCGAAAACCCGACATTGTTGCCCAGTCTCACCGCAGGCTTGGAGCACGGTCCGGATCATCTCCAGTTCCGGCCGGCATTCGGCTTGGACACCCAGACCATAACCGTTGACAATCGAAGCGGACGCGACAGCATCGGCTGGTCCGCGTCCGCATTCACAGTTGGTATTGGGGGTGACAAAGATTGGATCACCCTGGATAGGAACGCGGGAACGACACCCGCAGAGATTACCGTTTCAGTGGATACCAGTGGCCTGGGAACAGGCGTCTTCCTCGGAACCATCCTTCTGTCCAATGATGCCAACGAGGAAACCGAGTCGGTGAATGTCACCCTCTGGAACTTCGGGCCGGGTGATCTGAGCGATGTAATTTTCCAAGATGCTTTCGAGTAGCCTTGCGGCCCGACACTCGGATGGGAGAGCCACTCTATGATGCACATAAAAGCTTTTTTTCTAAACACTCTTGTTCTTGGGCTTATATCCGGGATCTCCGGACTGGCAGTAGCCCAAAGCCCGACAACCCAAAGCTCAACCTTTACCTATCAAGGTCAATTGCACGACGGTGGCGGGCACTTCAGTGGCACCGCGCAGATGGACTTTCTCCTATATGACAGCCGGGTTGACGGCGACCAGGTCGGCGCAACCCAGAGCTTTTCCGATGTCGCAATCGAAGATGGGCTATTCCAGGTCGAGTTAAATTTCGGAGAGGTCTTGAACGGCGAGCGATGGATTGAAGTGGTTGTCGAAGGAAAAACACTTGCACCACGGCAGCGCGTTACATCTGTTCCAACTGCGGTTCATGCAATGAATGTTCCCCCGAACCTCGATGTCAGCTCGATTATCGCTGATCGAATTACCATTAATGACACGCTGCCCAAAATCAGCGAAGTCGGTACTGATCCCGCACGGGCAATCAATGCACTGTCAATGTTGTTCGATGAAACGCCGTGGACTGAGCCCATTTACCATCCCGGGGCCGCTCACGGTGAGGATAGTTTCCTGGGAGGTGTTCTTGCACCTATGGGACAGATTGTCTTTGCACCGTTCGGCTCCAATCACGTTGGAATCTACGATTACTCAACGCACACCTTTACACCCGGCCCTGCGCACGGCGAGGGCGGGACTGCATTTTCCGGAGCAGCATTGGCGTCCGACGGAAAGGTGATTTTCGCACCATCTCAATCAGATCATGTGGGCATCTACGATGCGGGTACCGGGACTTATACATCCGGACCTGCACACGGTGAGGGGGAGTCCGCATTTTCTGGCGCGGTACTGGCACCCAACGGCAAGATAATTCTTGTGCCTTATAAATCTCAGCACGTGGGCATCTATGATCCGGCGACAAATAGCTACACTTCCGGCCCTGCGCATGGTGCCGGGGAGGGTGCTTTCACCGGGGCAGCGCTGACGTCAAATGGCGACGTGATTTTTGCGCCTAGAATGTCCGATCATGTCGGCATCTATGATCCGGCGACCGGGACATACAATTCTGGCCCGGCGCATAACGAAGGAGATGGAGCATTCCGCGGAGCCTCTCTGGCGCCCACAGGTGATGTGATATTTACGCCGCACGAGTCCGATCATGTCGGGCTCTACGACCCTGAAGCCGGGACATACATTGCCGGCCCGGCGCACGGACAGGGAGGGAGCGCCTTTCAGGGAGCTGCGCTGACACCTGCTGGCAAGGTGGTTTTTGCTCCTCGCCAATCTGCTCAAGTAGGAATCTTCGATCCGGAAGCAGGAACCTACACATCCGGGCCGGCGCATGGGAGCGGAAATTTTGCATTTGCCGGAGCAGTATTGGCGCCATCCGGCGAAGTGATTTTTGTACCGCTTATCTCAGATAATGTGGGCATTCTGGATTCGGGGGCTCAAACGATCAGGCCACGAGTGACGGCACTCCACCCTCTCATCAATAATGGCATGTGAGCCTTCGTTCGCAAGACCAATCCAGACACATAAAGTACGACTCACCCCGACTCGGCCGATCACGGCACGCCGGGCGCCGACAACAGCGATCCCTTATCGCCGACGATGTGGCGGCATTTCAATGAACATCGCGCCGGCTTGCCAGCCGGCGCGCGTCCCCTGCCGATCAGCGAAGACGCTGACGATACTTCTCGGCCAGGGCCTTGTGATGATTACCCAGATCGACTTGGCGACCGTCGATGAACAGCGCTTCGACGGCATGTTCACGATAGTCGAGAACATCGCCGCTGCTTACCAGCAGCGATGCGGAATAGCCCGGCGCGATACGGCCGATTTCATCGCCCACCCCGAGCATTTCGGCTGGCGTGCGGGTAATCATGGCCAGCGCAGTCTGGCGGTCCAGGCCGTGGGCCACCAGGTAGCCGGCGGCAAACGCCAGGTTGCGGGTGTCCCAGTAGCCGCTGTAGGCCAGCGCCGTCTTCACGCCCGCCTCGTCGAGAATCGCCGGTGCCCGGAAGGCAGCGTCGTAACCATCCCCGTCGCGGATCGGCATGCCGAATGTCGCAGTGTAGACGACGTCGATCTCCGCGGCAGCCAGCTCATCGGCCAGACGCCAGGCATCGCGCCCGCCCACCAGCGTGAACGCCAGGTCCTCGGACTCGGCAAAGCGAATGGCCTGTTCGATCTGGCGCAGGCCGTCGGCATGAATGAACAGCCGCACGTCACCGCCGAACACACCGCGCATCGCCTCGAGCCGCTCGTCGCGAGGCGTTTCCTCGTCGGCCGAGCGCCGAAGGTGATAGGCGCGCGCCTCGTCGAAGAAATCGAGCAGTTCCCGGCGTTCGCGCTGGGCCCGCTCGACCGGATCGGAGCCCGAAGACCCGCCGAACCACGACCAGCGCGGACGCGGCGAAGGCCAGCGCACGTGCAGCGCGTCGTTTGCCTTGACCAGGGCGTCTTCCCAGTGCCATCCGTCGGTGTGCATCAGGCTGCTGCGTCCGGACACCAGACCGTTCTGCGGCACGACCTGGACATGCGTCAGGCCGTTGGATCGCACCGTGGGGATGACCTCGGAGTCGGCATTGAAGGCGATGTGGCCCTGCACCTCGGGGGTGAAGGTGCCCACCTCCTCGGTGTCGACGGTGGCGCGCACCGCCGATATCTCGACCAGGCCGAGCGTGGTGTCCAGCCCGACCAGGCCGGGATAGATGTGCCGGCCGTTCAGCGCGATGACTTCGGCATCGTCGGGCACCGGCAGCGAGCGTCCGACCGCGGCGATGCGGCCGTCGCGGATAAGCACGTCGCCATCGCTGATAACGCCGTCCTCGCCCTGCTGCGGGTCCATGGTGACGATCCGGCCGCCCTGCAACAGCAGGACTTCGGCCGGCGCTTCGCCAGGCGCGTAAGGACTGGCCATGAGCTGACTGGTCAGCAACAACGCCAGCGCGGCAAAAATCCATCGTGTCACTCGACTCATGACTGATCCCCGCGGTTGAGAATGGCCCACACGTCGACGTTGTGTTCGCAGTGCCATTCGTGTTGGTGTTCAACGTCTTGCTCATCGTCTTCGCGCGGCGCTTCGTCGCCGGCCAGCACGCGCTCGATCAGCGCCTGTTTCTCGCTGGCGGCCGCCTGGCGCAGTTCCTCGTCCTCGCTGCGGCTGAAGTAGCGGCGTCCGTCGACCCAGGTCTCATCGGCCCTCGCGTAGACCGACAGCGGGTGATCGTTCCAGATCACGAAATCGGCCTGCTTGCCCGGCTCGAGCGAACCCACGTATTCATCGATCTCGAGCTGCCTCGCCGGGTTGATCGTGACCAGATCCAGCACCTGCTCCTCGGTGACGTTGTCGCAATAGGTAAGCGACTTGGCCGCCTCCTGGTTCAGTCGCCGGTGCAAGTCGGCGCTGTCAGAGTTGACCGACGTCAGCACACCCGCCTCCATCATCAAGCAGGTGTTGTAGGGGATGGCGTCGATGACCTCGTACTTGTAGGCCCACCAGTCGGCAAAGCTCGACGCCCCGGCGCCGTGCTCGGCCATCTCGCTGGCGACCTTGTAGCCCTCGAGAATGTGAGTGAAGGTCTGGATGGTGAAGCCCATCGATTCGGCCAGTCGCATGAAGGCGAGAATTTCCGAGGCGACGTAGGAGTGCACGTGCACGAAACGCTCCTCGTTGACCACCTCGGCCAGGGCCTCAAGCTGGTAATCAACCCGCGGCGGGGCGGTATCGCGACGCGCCCGGCTCGACAACTCATTGTAGGCCTGGTGGCGCTCACGGTAGGCCACTGACGCGTTGAGGGCGGCGCGCATCAGCGTGTTCACACCCATGCGCGTTTGCGGATAACGGCTGTCGACGTCGTCGCCCCAGTTGCTCTGCTTGACGTTCTCGCCCAGCGCGAACTTGATGCTGGGCGGGGCTTCATTCATTTTCAGTCCCTCGGCGTCCTGCCCCCAGCGCAGTTTGATCACCTGGGCCTGACCGCCGATCGGGTTGGCCGAACCGTGCAACAGCTGCGCGATGGTGGTCCCGCCGGCCAGGCCGCGGTAGATGTCCACGTCGTTTCCGGTGACCACGTCGGCAATGCGCACCTCGGACGTGACCGGGTGCGAACCCTCGTTCACGCCGCGCGAGATGGCGATGTGGGAATGCTCGTCGATCAGCCCCGGCGTAACGTGCCGGCCCTCGGCATCGATCACGGTCGCGCCCTGCGGTGCGGCGAGGTCCTCACCCACTTCGCGGATCAGGCCGTCGCGTACCAGCAAGTCGGCGTTCTCGAGCACGCCCTGCTCGCCCTGGGTCCAGATGGTGGCATTGCGAACCAGCACGTCGCGTTGCTGCGGCATCTCGGCGCGGCCGAAGGCCTGGTTGGGGGAGACGATGCGCGAGACCGGGGCGCGATCCGCCGTTTCGGCCTCTCCGGATTGTTTATCGTCGTTTTTATCGGCTTCTTCGTCGGCGACCGCCGCTTGGTTCAACGCCAGCGCCCGGGTGGAGCCGTCCGGCCCGATCGTCTCACCGCTCAGGCCCTCGTCGGAGGGGCGCAGAACCAGGCGCGTCGCCTTGGGCCAATCGCCCAGTGCATCCGCGCTGCGGGCACGCAGCTCGCCGAAAGCCACACTGGCTTCTTTGAAGGACAGCTTGCCGTCCTCGTGCTCGAAGCTGACCTTGAGTTTCTTGCCTCGTGCGGGGGCGACGCTGAGCGTGCCTTCCACGCCGCCCAGCTCGCCGGCGTAATCGCCCAGCAGGGCGCGCTGTTCCATCGCCACTTGCTCGTGGCGGTGTCCATCGACCCAGGTTTCGAGCAGACGCGCGTCGGAGTCGAACAGATCGCCGTCGGCGACCACCAGGTTGGCGCGATAGCCCGGCGCGATTCTCCCCAGCTCCTCATCGGCGCCGATCAGATCGGCGGGCGTGGTCGTCAGCGCCGCCAGCGCGGTGTCGGCACCCAGTCCACGCTCGACGGCACGTCGCAGATTCGGCCAGAACTTATCGGCTTTCTCCATTCCGTGCTGGGTAAATGCCATTCGGAGTCCCGCTTCGGCCAGCATGGCCGGCTGGTAGGCCGCACGCTCCCATCGGCGCAGCTCGGCCACCGAGGCATCCAGCACGTCACCAGAGGTGGCTACAGGCGGCGGCTTGGGGAAATCCAACGACACCAGCACCGGATGACCGGTCTCGGCCAGCGCCTCGGCGTGTTCCCAGGCGTGGGCGTCGGCCCGCAGGATCATCGGCAGATCGAATTCGGCCGCCAGCGCGCTGGCACGCAGCATCGACTCGGCGTTGCCCGGGTCGAACAGCAGGCCGCGCCCGAACACGTCCTGCATTGCGGCCAGTCCCCGCTGCATGGCTACGGGTTCGTCGAGGAATCGGGTGTCGTCGGCGGCCAGCGCCTGCGGATACCACTGGGCATCGCTCAAGGTTTGGCGAAGCAGCGCGATGCTGCCCATCAACGAACTCGGATAAGCCTGGCTGGAGGCACCCTTGTTGAAAGCGCCGAAGTGCAAGCCATCGGCGTCGATCACGCGCTCATTGGCGCTGCCGGGTGCCAGCGAAACCAGCGCCCCGCGACCGCGCAGGATGCCGTCCAGGCGGGCGGTCTGCACGGCGGCGAATCCATTGCCGCGCCAGCGCTCGGCCGCATCGCCGTCGGGCTCGAACGCCGCCACCCACTCGCGGTCGGCATGCAGGGCGGCGTTCCAGGAAACCGCACCGGGTCGCTCGACCTCGTAAATCGGCGGATCGCCCCAACTCGTGCCGTCGCCCTCGGCGGACGGCACGCCGTACTCGGCCATCAGATCGATAAAGCCGGGATAAACGAAAGCGCCCTCAAGATCGATGCGCTGCACACCTTGCGGCGCCTCGAGATCCTCCCCGACGGCGACGATGCGCTCGTCCTCGATCAGGATCGTGGCGTTATCCAGGCGCTCGCCGGGCTCGGTGACCACCGTGGCGTTGACCAGGGCGTAATGAGAATCGGCGTTGTCCTGAAGCCCCTGGATGGGCGCCTGCGCGGCTGCCGTCGCGCCCGCAAGAATCAGGACGATGGCGAAGAGCCAGTTGACGGCAACACGGCAACCGTGTCGTTCGATGGGCATGGAATGCTCCTTGGATTGGCAGGCAAAACAGACCTGCATGATGTTAAGGCTCGCACCACTCCTTTGACGCGGCTCCATCGGGAGCGGGCGTGCCTTTTTGTACGGATAGTGTGTCCTGCCTGGCAAGGCAGCGGCCACTCATTCTCCAAGTTTTGTGCACTCGGGTCCAGTCGGGCATGAAAAGCACCCTGGATTGAGCCATCCTGAGAAGCCCGTCCGAGCTTTCACCTGTGCGAGGCCCGCCGAAGACGACGGCATGGGACACGAGTGGTCGGACCGGCCCGTACGTCCCTTCTGATGACGCAGGTCAATTTTTCCTTCACTTTTACTACGAAGTGATTGACAGGCCCTTCGCATGGGCGTAAATCTATACTCGACGCGGAAGCCTCACAAGGGTGAAGCGGCACTAGAGAGCTCGATCCAGCGAGATCTGGTGGCAAAAGCCAAGACTCTTGAAGTTGGAAGCATTTTTGTCGAATATCAGGATCCCAGCGCTAGTGCTCCAATCTCAAATTATCCGCGGACAGACCCCGGTTCCAGAAGACCGGGGTTTTGTTATGAGCGGGAATCTCCTTCCCGCCCTGTTTTCCTCGAGATGCCCATTCCGGCAGCATGACCAGCCTGGCCGACCAAGACGATTCTTTCAGAAGACTCTTGATTGTCCTGATTCCTGATACAGGTCAATACCTATTCGGAGCAGGCCCGGTAGCCTCGATGTTGTTGACAGGCAGCACCACCTTGAATGGAGGGCTCCGGATGAAGAACGTCTATGTCATGGGTCTCGACCGGTTTCATCTCGACCTGCTCGAAACGATTCACGACGACAACGAGGAATACGAGTACCACGCGCTGTTCGACAAGTCGCAGATCGTTCATCCCCCCGAACTCGCCTACCCATCGATGAACGACATCCTCGCACATGCCGGTGAACTGTTCGAGGCGGCGCCGGCGCCGCCTGATGGCGTGATGGGCTACTGGGATCTGCCGACCTCACTGGCCGTGCCGCTGGTCGCCAGGGAGTTCGGGCTGCCGGGCGCGCCGCTGGCAGCGGTCGCCAAGTGCGAACACAAATACTGGTCGCGCATTGAACAGCGCAAGGCCGTCCCGGAGGTGGTGGGTCGGTTTCAGGCCATCGATCCGTTCGCTGACGATCCGCTTGCCGGACTCGAACTCGACTATCCTTTCTGGTTCAAGCCAATCAAGTCGCATTCGTCGTTTCTCGGCTTTCATGTCGACAGCCGAAAAACGTTCGAGCAGCACCTGCCGCAGGTGCGCAAACAGATCGGCATCATGGCCAGGCCGATGAACCAGTTCCTTGAACACGTCGACGTGCCCGACGAGATCGCGCCGATCGACGGTTACCATTGCATCATCGAGGAGATCGTCTCACAAGGCGAGCAGTGCACGCTCGAGGGCTATTGCTGGGAAGGCGAGGTATTGATCTTCGGCGTCATCGACTCGAAGCGTTTCGGTAAGCACGGCTCCTCGTTCAGCCATTACCAGTATCCCTCGGCATTACCGGTCGAAGTGCAGGAACGGATGATCGAAATCGCCCGCAAGGTGATGCGGCATTTCGGCTATGACGGCGCCGCGTTCAACATCGAGTTCTACTGGGATCCGGATGCCGACACCATCCGCCTTCTCGAAATCAATGCGCGCATCTCGAAGTCGCATTCGCCGCTGTTTCTGATGGTCGATGGCGTGCCCAACCAGAAGGTGGTCCTCGACCTGGCGCTGGGGCGGCGGCCGGCATTTCCCTATCGCGAAGGCGATTTCCATTTCTCGGGCAAGTTCATGCTGCGCTACTTCGAAGACGGTATCATCGAGCGCGTTCCCAACGATCGGGACATCGCCCGCGTGCAGGCGAAGTATCCGGAAGCCCGGATCCGCGTGCTGGCCTCACAGGGCACGGCGCTCAGCGATCTGGAATTGCAAGACAGTTACAGCTTCGAAGTCGCCGAAATCTTTCTCGGCGCCGACAACGAGGACGATTTGCTGGTGAAATACGAGGAAGTGCGCGACCTGCTCGATTTCCGGATACGTCCGTTCGGGCCGGAGGCCGCATGAGAACGCGAAAAAACGCGTCTTGAGTGACAACTGGGACGCGAAGCCATTCCGGGGGATTTCGTTTAGCTCCGAATACACGGCGCCGGACGTGTCGCCATCATTCCGCCATGGTTCAGTCACTCAGCCTGCTGGTCAGCTGAGAGGAGCCGCGCTTCAACCCCCGCATGACGATCAGCACTCTTCGCGCCCGCTGGCAGGTCCCCAGGATAGGCGCGCGCCTTCCACGCTCAATTCGCGTCCGAGGGCACGCATCAGGCTGAAGCAGGGAAGACACAGGATCAAGGCGACCGGCAAGCCTGCGGCGATGGCGCCGGTCTGCAGGCTGTCGAGGGCTCTTTCGCCGCCGACGATCAGAAGCGCCCAAACTGGGACACCCACGAATTCACCGAAGTTGCGCTAGTCAACGTGCAGGCCAGGCCGGAAAATATCGCCTCCGTTCGAAGGAGATTGCCTGCAGAAACAAATTACTGGTGTACCGGTTATCGGTCCCGGTTCTCGCCGATTTCGGAGAAAGAATCGTGGGTGTTCTGGTTTTTGGGTTTTGTGTGGGTTTTTGTGGCCCGGTTTTTCGTCCGATGCTATTCTGATCAGGCGATTCTTTGTCAAATTACGCATAACAGGAGGGCCCCATGGCCACTGCAACGGACAAGGAACTTAAAGAGCTGAAAGACGAGTTTTCCGCACTGAAAGGTGAGCTCTCAGAGATGAGCAAGACCGTTTCCAGGCTGGCACACTCCGCAACCGACGAAGGCCGGGACCGTATCCGCGCCGCGGCCAATCAATCGCGCGAGCAGGCCCGCCAGAGCTGGAGTGCGTTCGAGAAGGAAATCGAGGAACGCCCGATGACCAGCATCGCAGCCGCGCTCGGCATCGGTTTCATTCTCGGCAAGCTGCTCAGCCGCTGAAAGCAAGCACTGATATCCGGAGAGTGCGATGCTGAAGAAGCTGAAGAGACGCATTGAAACCGGCGCGTTGGTGACGGCGTTGATCGTGCCGCTGGCGTTGTGCGTGTTCGCGTTTCTCAGCCTCGCCGGCTACTTCGCTTTCAGCGAAACCTTGCCACCGAAACTGGCCGCGTTGGTGACGGCAGCATGCGGCATCGTGCTGATCGCTCTGATCCTGGTAATCGCGCGAATTGCCAACGCCGGCCGCGGCGGTTCTTCGCGATCGACCGCTCGATCGGATAGAGAAGATCTCGATCTTGGCGAGGATTTCGAGAACTTCCTGCGCGAACACGCCGACCCGGTGCTGAGCGACTGGGTCCGAAACCACCCCGACAGGGCAGCGATCGCGACGCTGGCACTGGGCATCGCGGCCGGTTACAGCGACCGTTTCCGTCATGTGCTGATGGACCTGTATTCGCGCTATTCGGAATCCGAATCCCTGCGTCGATCCCAGCGTCAGCGCTGACGTGCTGAGATCACCGGGGCGAATCGCCCTGCTCCTCTTCCGGGGAGGGGGGCTTCGAGCGCAGGGCGGTCCCGGGCAGTTCCAGCGTCGTCGCCCAGGCCATCCCCAGGGCCAACCCCAGTGCGATTCCCGACGGCGCTGCCCAGCCGGCCACGACCGTTCCCAGCGCGACCGTGCACAAGACGAACGTGCCGATCGCCGCACAAGCCACCGCACCTCCCCAATCAAGCATCCTGGCCGTGAGCGCCGTCGTATGAACCAGCAGCACCGCTGCAACGGCGACCGGCACCGAGGGGAACTCGGCACCGGGGACGTGTCCTTCGAGCACGAATCGATCGAGGAAATAGGCGCCGCCGGCCGCGCCTACGACACCGACGCCGATTCGGATCGCGGCGAACCAGCCCACCCGCCACCAGGCGAAGGCCATCAGCGGCACCGCCACTTCGAAGACACCGGGCCAGTGAAATGCCAGCAGCCCGCCGCATGCGATCGAGACCGCCTCATCGGTTCGAGTCTTTCCCATCCACTCGAGAACAGGGAAGTCGATCAGCGCCAACCCCTCGACCGCCTGAGTCTGACTGAACACCAGGCCCGCGCCTCCGATCGCTCCCATAAGGGCGAAGAATCCCAGCGTCAGGCTCAGCCCCTGGGCCAAGCGCGGGTCGAACCGTCGGTTTAGCCAGCGGACCCCGGGCGCGAGCGTCCGTGCAATTCCCTGAGTGCCGGTCACCCGGAGCGTTAACCGGATCGAAGGGCCGAAGAATCGCTGAAGCGGCGCCCATTCCAGCATTCCGGTGCCCCAACGGCGACCCACGTAAAATCCGGTGGCATTGCCCGCAATAGTCGCAGACACCACGACCCCCAGCAGGACATCCATCTCGAGGTGGCCGCGCGAGGCGAGAATCCCACCGACCACGACGGCAAGCTCCCCCGGCGTCACGAAACCCAGGAAGAATGC
Organism: Wenzhouxiangella sp. 15190; assembly: GCF_003417465.1. Classification (GTDB taxonomy): domain Bacteria; phylum Pseudomonadota; class Gammaproteobacteria; order Xanthomonadales; family Wenzhouxiangellaceae; genus Wenzhouxiangella. The sequence goes on along the minus strand of NZ_QVMV01000018.1, from coordinate 10,025 downwards.
GCCCTCCGACCAGCAGAACAGCCCGATCAGCAGGTAGATCGTGAAGGGTGAAAGCTCGAGAAGCGGCTGGAGGAGTTTGTCCATGAATGCCTGTGTGTTCGGAAACGGGGCCGAACCATCGGATGAGGCGCCACGGTCACCAGCACGATCGTTCTTCCACAGCCCCCTTGTGGAGTATAAAGACGCCATTTTGAAGCGTCGAATGGCCAATCGATGACCGCAGCATCAGGAGACGAATTCGGGACACCCTGCAAGACGCTAGCCCTTGCCCGAAGTTGACCTCAGGCAGCCCGCAGACACTTCTCTATACGCCAAACCCCGGCCATTCGAGCACGAATTTCAGCAGATTCTGATATCCAGCCGACCATGGCCAGGATGATTGAGCCAAGAACATCGTGGGTGCCCCGGTTTTCAGGATTGGCTGATCGGACATATTGCGATATGGTTCATCGACCGCAACCGTTCGTCGCCACTGATCGGAGCCACGATGACGCGTGCAAAACAGCTCCGGGTGTTGATCCTGCTGCTGCTTCTTTTTCCGCTGGTGATTGTCGCCTTCTGGGAGCAAGACCATCGGCCCGACTGGTCGGATACGCTCGTCGTCGCCGTCTACCCCTATAATGCCGATGGCTCGGCAGAGGTTCGGCGCTGGCTTGACTCGCTCGACGGCGAGTATTTCGATCCAGTCGAGGACTGGTTGGCCGCGCAGGCGACACGCCACGGCTTACCCCTCGATCGACCCTTCGATATTCGGATGGGGCGACCGCTCCGGAGCACGCCGCCCCTGCCGCCAGGCAACGGCAGCTACTGGCGGAAACTGGAATGGGCAGTAAGCCTCCGCTGGTGGCACTGGCGACTGGATACCCGCGGCCTGAACCCCGACATCGTGATCATCGCTCGCTACAGCGCCCAGGACGACCCAAACCTGGATGCGCAGTCCATCGGCATGTCCAGTCCCCGGCTGGGGTTGGCCAGCCTGTCAGCCAGCGAAAAACTGCGGGGGCTCAACCAGGTCATCCTCGTCCATGAGCTGCTGCACACCGTTAATGCCCGCGACCTCTACGACCCCGCCACGGGCTTGCCGAAGTTTCCCGAAGGCTACGTCCAACCCGACAGGACACCGCGCTATCCGCAACCGACTGCCGAAATCATGGCGGGCCAAATCCCCATCACGCCGGACTCAGCGCAACAGGCCCCAAGCCTGGCGCGGTGCCAGATTGGACGGCAAACGGCGCACGACATCGGCTGGTTGCCAGGAAAATCCTTATCCCCCTGACAGAATCCGGACCGGCTTGAACTGACCCCGCACATCGAAAACTGACCCGGCATGTCCGGAGAACTAGGACACCCACGACTTCAAATAGTCCTGATCCCGACCACAACGAGGCCGTTTCAGACAGGAAATTAGTGGGTGTCCAGGTTTCTTGACAGCTTAGGCGAGGTAGCATTTCGAAGGGCGCGGAGAAAACCGCTCCCTGTCGAAGCACCTTTTCATCATTCGACCAGGGATTGACGAGCATCCCGGATGGACACGAATCGGGGCACTGCAGGCGCTTGATCTTTGGTTTCGAACCTGGAAGAAAGGGCACCATCCGATGTCACAAAGCTTGAACAGCATGGAGGAAAAACATGGCCGAAGTGATCAACTGCCTGTGGTTCGACCATGGCGAGGCCCGCAAGGCAGCAGAGTTCTATGCCGCCACATTCCCCGACAGCCGGATCGAACGCGTCAACGCAGCCGCGTGCGACTATCCCGGCGGTCGGGAAGGTGACGAATTGACGGTCGAGTTCACCGTGCTCGGTCGGAAGTTCCTCGGCCTCAATGGCGGCCCCGATGTAAAGCCGAATGAGGCCGTCAGCTTTCAGGTCTTGACCAACGACCAGGAAGAAACCGACCGCTACTGGAGCGCGATCGTCGAAAACGGCGGCGCTGAAATTGAATGCGGATGGTGCCGCGACCGTTGGGGTTTTTCCTGGCAGATCACGCCGAGACGATTGATGGAGTTGACGGCCGATTCCGATCGTGAAAAGGCCGCCCGCGCAATGGCGGCGATGATGACGATGAAGAAGATCGATATTGCCCGGATCGAAGCTGCCGCCAAGGGAGAAGGCTGACATGTCGCGCAAGATCATCGGCGCCGCGTTCCTCTCGCTCGACGGGGTAATGCAGGCCCCCGGCGGCCCGGAAGAGGACACGACCGGGGACTTTACGCACGGCGGCTGGCTCACCAGCCTGTTCGACGAAGCGATCGGCCACCAGGTCGATACCGTATTCAGCGAGCCCTTCGACTTACTGCTGGGCCGCAGCACCTATGACATATTCGCCGCCCACTGGCCCTTCATCGACCCCGATCAGGATGCCATTGCCGCAAAGTTCGCCCGCATCTCCAAATACGTGCTGACAAGCTCGGAAGCACCACTCGAATGGCGGGGCAGCCATCGCCTGCCGGACATCGACGCGGTCGCGGCTCTCAAGGACGAAGACGGACCGAACCTGGTGATCCAGGGCAGCTCCACACTCTACCCGCAGCTGCTGGAACGGGGGCTGATCGATCGGCTCGTGCTGATGGTCGCACCACTGGTGCTGGGAAAGGGCAAGCGGCTGTTCGGTGAGGGCACACCGCCCGAAATGTTTCGCCTGGTCGAGCATCGGCTGTCGGCCGGCGGCATCGCCATGTCGACCTTCGAGCCGGCAGGCGATGTCGAAACCGGCTCCTTCGCCATGGACGATCCATCCGAGCGGGAGCTGGCGCGACGCGAGAAGATGAAGGCCGAGGAATGAATTGATTCGCAGCATCTCGGTGATGCTGGTGGTGTCGGCCGGCTCGTTACGCTACCCGTCCACGCCCGCTCCAAGCGCGTCCGAACGCCGGGGAACGCAGCTCAAAAATCCGCAGGTTCCCGCTGTAGCCGCGACAACGGCACGGATCGGCTTTCAACGGCGCACGTCCCAGCGCCGGCCGCATTTGGGGCTACCGGACAGGACGGAAACAGCGCAGCAGCACCTTAAGCGGGCCTTTAAGCCCTGCAAACGCACCTGCCAGCCGAATGATCCGGCAGTCGAGGCGAAAAGCCCGACCTTGGTCGAGCGCAGCATCGTGGCTGCGTGCCGTCACGACGGTCTCCCTGAATCGACCGGCCATTCATTAATCAAACGCCACAGTTCCCGGCGCCGCTTGCCGCCCACGATCACGACGAGATCGCCCGGGCGCCCCATGCCGAGCGCGGACTTGACGCCCTCGTGCTCGTGGCCTTCGACACAGGTCACGGCACTCGGCGACACACCGGCGGCGAGCAGTCCTTCGCGCAGCAGTCTCGGCCCTTCCTCGGGTGCGCGATCGAAGATCTTGCCAAAGTTCTTGCAGACATAGTGATCGAAATGACCCGCTGCCGCCGCCGCGGTCTCACGGATGAAGTCATCGTCGTTTTCGTTGCTGCACGAAAGGCAGGCGATCCGCCGGCCGTCGACCGGAAGACGGTCCACGAACTTGGCAAGCGCCCGCACGCCAGCGGGGTTGTGGGCAAAATCCATGCAGACGTCAAACGGCAGCTTGCGGAAAAAGTTGAGGCGGCCCGGCGTCGTTTCGAAATCGCCCCGCAAGCCCTTCAGGCCGGACGAGATGACATCGATCGACTCCTTCATCAGCCAGGCAACCACCGCGGCGGCAAGCGCGTTCGATACGTTGTGCCGGGCCGCACCCCCGAAGGCCAGTGGAATTTCATCGACAGGCAGCACGGGAAAGCGTCGACCGCCCTGGTGGATGACCAGCCACTCGCGCCCTTCGACGCGTTCCACCACGCCGGCCACGAATTCCAGCGCGAATGCATTCCGCAGCTCCACGGCCGAACGCGACAGAGACACCATGCCGGACACGCGATCACCCAGCGACCCGATCATGGCGCGGCACTGCCGGTCATCGGCGTTGAGGACAACCCTGCGAGCCCGCTCGAGAATGGTGCGCTTGAGGCGCGCGAGCTCGTCCACGCTGCGTACGCCCACATGATCGTTGAGGTGGTCGGCGGTGACGTTCAGGCATGCAGCCACATCACAGCGATCGAACCCCAGACCCGCGCTGCCAGCGCCGCCCCGCGTTGCCTCCAGCACCGCCACTTCCGTGTCGGGATTGTCGAGCACGGTCAGGTGCCCCGGGAGATACCCGTCCTCGAACTCCGATACTTTCCTGTCGTCGATGTAGGAACCGTCGGAGCATGCCAGACCGGTGACGTGCCCGGCAGCGCGCATGATCTGCGCGAGCATGCGCGTCGTGGTGGTCTTGCCGTTGGTGCCGGTCACGGCCATGACCGGAACCAGCGCCGTGGCCGGATCCGGAAATATCCAGTCCACAAAGGCCTGCGCCGCCGGGTACAGCTCGTGGTCATCGAGTGCAGTAACCCCGTCGAGCTCGGGCGCGAGTTCCACGTCGATCACGGTAGCGGCGTTATCGGAACCGGTGTCGTTCCCCGGGCAGATCAGGCTGACCGTCATCAGGCCGACGTTGAGGGAGCGGGCCATTTCGAGCGCGAGCTGCCGTGCCGCGCCGTGATTGTCGGAACGCCGCCAGTCCGCATTCGGATCAGGTCGCTCGAACACCGAATCCCGGCTTTGTCCCGCAACAACGACCTTGAGCTCCGTGCCCGACAGGAAGGGCTGCACCAGAACCCGCGGGCTTTGCTGCAAAGTACGGCCCGCCTCGCGGATGACCGCTTCGCGATCGGGCAACCGTCGAACGGCCGGGCCCGCGTGGCCCCGCCGGCTCGCGCGCAGACAGACCGGGTAGCCGATGCGATCGGCCAGCCGGGCCGCCTTGAGTGCTGCGCCGCACCATTGCCCGGCTGCCCCGCCAGGCAGCGGGAAACCCTGTTCCGCAAGGCGGTCAAACAAGGCTTTACGGTCACGGATAAAGGGATAAACGTCTTGCGACCGGCTGACACAGAACGTGCCGTCTACCGTGTGCTGACGGCAACCGAATCCAAGGCGAAGCAAACCGTTGCGCCGGATGCGAAATTCGCCTTCGATCGGGTCGAAGGGCGGCCTGTCCATGCGCAGGCAAGGCACGCCGCGATCGCGCGCCGCGTCATGAATCGCACGACTGTCCGCCGGCATGGCAAGGGGCCGGGCCTCGTCCAGGAATCGCTCTACACGCCGGCCCAGGGTTGCCAGCCCTTCGCCTACGGGCGTGTGTGCATCGCCCTCGATGAACAGCATTTCAATGGCCGCCTGCGCGATACTTGCAGCATTCATTCCGGTTTCGGGTTCTTCATACTCGAAGAAAACGCGAAAGTCGTCGTCTGCCGCGGGCGCAAGCACGCCGGCTTCGGCAACCGGGTGACGTGCAGCTTGCTGCAGCGAAATACCCAGCCGCGCATATAGCCGGGCCAACAGGCCGTTTCGGCTCCGGCCTGATTCGTGCCCTTTGGATTCCGAAATGTCGCCCCCCGCCAGTGCGGGATGAATGGCCGCCAGGCGGGTCCGCCACGATTCGGGGTCGAATTCGGCCAATCGCTTCACTTCAACCGGCTCGAGCGCAAAAGCCTTTTCGATCACCGTGAGATCGCTGCGTCGATTCGGCCCGGCGTAGACAAAAGCGCTGGTTTCGAGCATGGATTGTCAATCGCGCGCGGCCAGCAACAGCGTGGGGCAGCGATCGCCCAGTTCATACTCGGGAACGTGGCACGCTAGTTCATCGAAGCATTCGGCCAACACCTTGCGTGCCTGTTCGAGCGTCGGAAAGGTATAGCGCGCCGGGCTACCGCGATAAACTTCGATGGTCCGGACTTCGCGGATCGGCCAGTTCAATCGGGTCGCGAGGGATTCGGCATTCACTCCGGCGCTGGCCCAGTGACCCCAGATGTCGCTCACGCAAACGCCCTCGTCCAGGTTGTCGTGGAGTGCCATCGCCAGGCGCCACTTGAACACGTGGAAGCTGCCGATCAACCCGGCGGCGAGATCATCGAACACGGCAGAGACCGATTCACGTTCGGGCGGCTGGACGAACAACCGGATCACCAGAAAGCGACCCGGGCGCAGAACCCGATGGAGTTCGTGCCACAGGCGGCGATGCATCTCGACATTCTCGAGCACCGTGAAACAACCATCGCCGATGACACAGTCCAGGCAGTCGTTGACCAGCGGCATGTCCAGCCAACTTGCACAAATCGGCGTCACGGGTGCCGCAGCGCGACGCGGCAAAATCTCGCGGATCATGCGCCGGCTTCGGTCAACCGACAGCAGCCGGCTGCCCGTCGGCCAGTTCATGCCGACCAGTTCGGGGGTGACGCCCAGAAGCGCATTGCGCATCGATTCGCTGCCTTCATGGCATCGCGCCCGGTCGACCATCCGCTCGGCAATGGCCACGTCCTCGGGTCCCGGCCGGAGCGGTGGCCCCACGCTTTCCCACTGCAAGGCATGCCGTTGCCAATGATCACCCAGCGGGCCGGACGCCCCGGCCGACCGGGTTGCACGGCATGAACCTGCGCCAAACGTCTCAGAGCCAACCATGGTCCATCTCACTCCAGTCAACCTGCCGCCAATGGCGACCAGCGTTCCGGCACCGAGCACAGCCGCGCTGGGGCGATTCGGCGAGGCGCTCGAGCACGGCCAGTCAAGTCATCGTGTCCGAAGGATAACCCGAATCCTGGCGCCATCGCCTTCCAGGAACATGCGAAACATGGCTACAACGCTCGCGGCCCTGCCCTGAGCCGGACAGCGTCTCCGTCAGCGCCTGGCAATGAGCGTCGTAATAATTCAGGAGGACACCCCTCTTTACCGACAGGCTCGTAGATCAGGTCCGCTATGCCCAGACCAATAAAAATCCCCAGCATTCCAGTAGATCCAAGCGCCACCAGTTTCACCTCGACCGCCAGGAAAACGAATGGCGCCAGCAAACAAGGCATACAGCACGTTGGCGAAAGAACCGATACCGAGAGCCCGAAGAACAATCCACCCTACAAGATTGTCGTTTGACTCTCCCAGTACATCCAGAAACTCGCGTCACGGATTTGAGCTTGCCAGGCTTCCGATGACCTCGAGCGTGCGATCGACTTCCCGCTCGGTGTTGATGAGGCTGGGGGCGATGCGGGCATACGAGACCGGATACGGGCTTGCGCTGGCGATGACGCCCTGTTCACCCAGCTTCTCGACCACTGTCGGCGGCTCATGCCCGTCCACCTCGAAACAGATGATGCCCGATGAAAGTTCTTCCGACATCGGGGTGTGCAGCCTGACATGCGCCATGTCGTCCAGGCCCTGCTTGGCCCGCGTATTGAGCGCATGGATGCGTCGCTGTACGCGCGGCTTGCCGATGGCGAGGTGAAACTCGAAGGCGCGGTCCAGTGCCCAGCGATGCTCGAAGCTGTGGAAGCCGCCGGGTGTGTGGTAAGTGCCCGGCGTGACGAGGGGTGAATCAGGAGGCAACATGCCCAGCCATACGCCCACGCTCGGTCCGAAGCTGGGAATGATGGGCTCGAGCGCTTCCCAGGCCCGCGGGCGACCCCAGATCAGGCCGGTACCGCGCGGCCCGAACAGCCACTTGTGGGTCCCGGCAATGAAAAAGTCGCAGCCCAGATCGTCCATGGTGACGTCCTCGATTCCCAGGCCATGCACGCCGTCGACGCAGAAGAGCACCCGACGGTCCGGCTCGCGATCCGCATTGATTTCGGCCAGTGCCTTCGACATCGCCGCCAGGGGCAGCTTGACGCCGGTCGAGGAGTGCACCCACGTTACCGCGAGTACGCGGGTACGTTCATTGATGTGGCGGCGCATACGCGCGATGATCTCGTCGACGTCGGCCCGGGCGCCTTCATCATAGAGGGCAACCTCGCGCACCTTGGCGCCGGTGCGCTCGGCCCGCAGCGCCAACGACTTGATGGTGACGTAGTGATCGTGCGTGGTGGTCAGGATCTCCTGATCCGGTGCCAGTTTCAGTGCGCCGTAGACCAGCCCCAGGCCCATGGTGGTGCTGTCGGTCAGGGCGATGTGATCGGGTTCAGCGCCGAGGTAGCGGCCCGCGGCCTGGCGAACGGCCGGCTCGGCGGTCCTGAAGTGTTCCTCCCAGTATTCGGCCGGGTTGGCGTCGAAGGCGCGGCGATGTGCTTCGATGGCTTCGGCCACCGGTCTCGGATGGCTGGCCAGCAAGAAGGTCGCCATGTGGATGCGCTCATCGGTCAGCGCGAACTGGGCGCGAACGCTCGACCAGTCTTCGGGATCCAGTGGTGCGGCGTCGGGGGTGCCCGTGGCCGGTGCAGGCGCCCGGGCATGAGCCATCAACGGCAGGCTGCCGAGCATCAGGCCGGTGTTTCTCAGGAAGTTGCGGCGTTCCATCTGCAGTCTCCCTCGGCAAGGAAGGTTCCCGACAGTCTAGCTCCGGTACAAAAATTTCTCCACACGACGACAAAGCCCGGCTACGGACACCCACCCCATCCTGGTCGTTGCGACCGCTCGGCTTCTGCCGGACAAAAGCGTGGGTGTCCCAGCCTTCCCTGATTTTTCCTAGTAGCCGGCGACCAACTTTCCCTTGTAGGCACCTGATCTGAATTTTTTGAATAGGTCCGGAATGTCATCAAACCCGAAGTCGCCATCAATCGACACTGTCAGCTTTCCTGATTCGAACAGGTCATTAAAGGCTTCCAGATCCTTGTTTGGGTTCAATGCGACCAGTCGCAACCTTTTTCCGGTCAATGCTCTAATGGGTTGACTTGAGACCAACTGCACCAGCATCTTCGGTACGCTGCCGCCAATCGTGCAATATGTGCCGCCCGGCTTAAGCGCGCTTGCATGAGCCCGGGGCATGCGTGAGGTTTTACAATCGAGAATCAAATCGTACTGTTGACCAGCAGTGGCAAAATCCTTCTGCGTGTAATCGATGACTTCATCAAAACCGAGAGATTTCATGAACGCCAATTTTTCCGTGCTATCAACCCCGGTCGCTCTTTCGATACCAGCATTTCTGGCGAGATGAATTCCGAGACTACCGACACCGCCACCCGCGCCATTGATGAGCAATGAATGCTCCGGACGTAATTGCCCAACATCGAACAAGCCCTGATACGCCAACATTCCCGCTTGCGGAATGGCCGCCGCTTCCTTGAAGCTCATCTTCGCAGGCTTGCGCTCCAACGCCTCTTCCGGTGCACAGACATATTCGGCAAACCCGCCAAATCCGTTGGAAGATAGATCGCCATACACCTCGTCACCGACTTTCCAGCGCGTCACGTGGGCACCCGCAGTTTCAACGACCCCGGCAATATCGCTGCCCAGAATCGGCATGCGCTTGGGTCGGAACAGACCATTGAGGAGTCGATTGATGAAATCACCCCTGAGAAGTTCGTTATCCCAATCATTCAGAGCGCAGGAACGCACCCTGATCAGTACTTCGTCATCTTTGGGAACTGGTGTTGGAACGTCGCCCAGTTGAAGTTGTTCCGGGCCGCCATAGTCATGATAGACCCAGGCTTTCATTTTGTTGTCCATTGTTCTTTGACGTTTAATGGCCCGTTGGATTTCTGTTTATACCAGAGAGGACGTTGACTAATTCGCAAGCCTGGATCCGAGCGAAAGAATCGCCACGATAATAGCGCCGATCGCGACGCCGAGGAGTCCATCGAGCAACAGCGGCGTGACCGACTCGAGCGGGCCGGTCAGTGCCGCCCAGCCCTTGAAGGGGTGCTCGACCCAGGGGATATTGTGCGAGAAGATGCCGCCGCCGACCAGTCCGTACACGACCAACACCACGAGCGCGCTGATGGCGATCAGTACGCCGAGCTGTACGCTCAGCGTCGCCGCGGCGACCGAGCCCAGTGCGATGACGATGATCTCGGCCGACAGGATGAAGTCGGTGCGAATCGCCCCCTTGATCTTCTTGTTCTCGAAGGCGACCAGGTCGACCTCGGGATCGCGAAGCGCCTTCTTCAGCTCCTCCTTCTCCTGCTTATCGACTTCGCTGCGGAAGAGCTTCTGGTGGACCTTGTGGGCGCCCTCGTAGCATAAAAAGGCACCGCCGAGCATCAACAGCGGAACGATCGCCCAC
>NZ_QVMV01000041.1 GCF_003417465.1 Wenzhouxiangella sp. 15190 | reverse complement strand
TACTTTTTTCTCGCGCGAAAAAAGTAACCAAAAGCGCGCTGAAAAGATTGCGGATGCGCCGCAGGACCAACAAGACGCGCGGGCTTCAGTATTTTGCTTCCATCTTCGCTCCTGCTCGGTCGAATTGTGTGGCGCCTTCAGCACGGATCGGGCGTAGTCCACACCTGAATGGCACGACTTCGACGAGGCAAACTTCCATTCACCGTGGCGGCAGGATTGGGGTAAAGGACCATAACGTCGAATGTGGGCACCTTGGCGCCGCTGTTGGCATTCACTGAGGTCGTGGCAATCGGTCGGGCCACGCCAAGCATTGAATCGAAGCCTCAATCAATGCGGCCGGGCACGAGCGAAGCCCCAGTCGTAATCCTGTGAAGCCACTCCGTCAGAAGGTTCCTGAGACGAATCCGTCCGTCTTTTAAGCGCGTTTTTCGTGCCTTTTTTCGCGCATGAAAAAAGGTACCCGCCATCAGCCTGCGAAGCAGGCCGGCGGAACAGCCCTTGAAGTGTCGAAACCCGCACCGCGCGCGGTGGCACCACCACCCCAAGTTGCCGGCGAATCAGCAATTAACTTCCGCATCACTGGATCAGCGTTATTATCCGGATGAATCAACAACAAACATGAGGCATCCATCATGGCAACACGAGCTTACGGTGCAGAATCGGAAACATCGGGAGTGGCCCCGCTCGACATCGAGCGCCGCAACCCTCGTCCCGATGACGTCAGTATCGAGATCGAATACTGCGGGATCTGTCACACCGATATCCATTTCGTTGAGAACGACTGGGGCATGACCGACTACCCGGTCGTCCCGGGACACGAGATCGTCGGCCGGGTCACGGACATAGGTGACGAAGTTGACGGATTCAAGGTGGGCGACCGCGTGGGCGTCGGTTGCCTGGTCGACTCTTGCCGTGAGTGCCAGGCCTGCGAGGAGGGCCTGGAGCAATACTGCACCGGGGGCAACGTGCTGACCTACAACGGCCGGGACCTGCACGACGGCTCGAAGACCTACGGCGGCTACTCGGAGAACATCGTGGTCAGCGACCGCTTCGTCGTGCGCATCCCGGAAAGCCTGAATCCTGCCGCCGCGGCACCGCTGCTGTGCGCCGGTATCACGACCTACTCACCGTTGCGGCATTTCGGTGTGGGTGAAGGCCATCGCATCGGCGTGATCGGCATGGGTGGCCTGGGGCACATGGGCGTCAAGCTCGCCCGGGCGCTTGGTGCGGAAGTCACGCTGTTCACCCGCTCCAGCGACAAGGCCGCAGAAGCCAGGCGCCAGGGCGCGCATAACGTGATCGTCTCCACCGACGAAAGCCAGATGGAAGCGGCCGCCGGGCAATTCGATTTCCTGCTCGATACCGTCCCCGTGGCTCACGACCTCAATCCCTACATCGCCACGCTCAAGCACGACGGCATTCACATGCTGGTGGGCATGCCCGAACCGGTCGATCCGCCGCTGGATGCCGGGCCGCTGATCTTCGGCCGCCGCTCGCTCGCCGGCTCGCTGATCGGCGGTCTTCCGGAAACGCAGGAATGCCTGGACTTCTGTGCCGAACACGGGATCGAATGCGATATCGAAATGCTCGACATCGGCAACATCAACGAGGCCTACGAACGCATGAAACGCGGCGACGTGCGCTATCGCTTCGTCATCGACATGAAGAGCCTGAAAGAAGGCTGAGAAAACGGCCCGCCGAAGTCCCGGCGGGCCGATGTTTCATGAAAGCACTTCGAATTTCAGCCCGGCATGGTGCTGGAGCCGCTTGAGCAGGTTTTCTCCGAGCGCCGTTGAAGGCGTCCAGATACCGCCGGCGCAGGCATCAGCCGGCAGGTCGCGGGCCAGGGCCAGGGCGGTTTCACCGAGCATTTTCGAAGTCGAGCCATAGCCGGGATCCCGGTCACCGCTGACCGACACGCGCAGCGACTGATCCTCGCCTTCGTTGCGCCCGTCGATGACGATCTTGAAAAAGCCGGCCTCGCGCTGCTCGGCCGAGGGACCCTCGCCGGGTTTGGGCAGTACCATTTTCTTCAGTAACCATCGGGTTGGACCGAGCGCGGCGCCCACGGCAAAGCTCCCCATGCCCAGCGAGACCAAAGAAGCCTTCATGCGACCGGAAAACCCGCGGCCGGTCATGACGGCCTCGTCATAGCGGAAATCCTTGCCGTAGCTGTGACCGGACAGGGCGTTGGCCTTGAGCACGACGCGTGTGTTGATGGCCGCCATGATGAAAGGGGCCGTCCACACGCCGAAGGCCGAATCGAAAGACGCCTTGGAGACGGAGGGCTGGCGCTCACCTTCGCGTACTTCAGGCGGACACAGGGCATAGGGGTTTTTGAGGACGCGGGCGACATCCTTGTCGCGTCGCGCCTCCTCGACGATATTGAGCATCGATGCGTAAGTGCCGCCGCTCAAGCCACCCTTGGCCGCCTTGACGCGCATGCGCACCCGGCTCAGCGGCTTGCCGAATTGCTTGGCCGCCTGGCGCTGGAGAAACCACACGCCCATGTCCGAGGGAATCGAGTCGAATCCGCAGCAGTGGACGATACGCGCCCCACTTCGTCTGGCCGCATCGGCATGTTCGTCCAGCATGCGCCGCATCCAGGGGACTTCGCCGGAGAGATCGCAATAGTCGGTGCCGTTTTCGGCGCAAGCGGCCACCAGGTCGGAGCCATAGAGCGCGTAGGGGCCGACCGTGGTACAGACCACGCGGGTGCGCTGTACCATTGCGTCGAGGGACGCCCGATCATGGCTGTCGGCGACAATGAGGGGCAAGCCCGCGGCAGTCTCACCGAGTTTGATGCGGATTTGTTCGAGCTTCTCGCGGCTGCGCCCGGCCAAGGCCCACTTGAGCTCTCCGCCGACGCCGTGGCGCCGCAGCAAGTGCTCCGCCACCAGGCGGCCGGTAAAGCCGGTCGCGCCCATCAAAACGATATCGAATTCGCGCTCGCTCATGCTGTCCCCGATTGCAGAATCTAGTGGGACAATATCATGTCTGTGGCAATGCGCCGTCCACACCGGTGGCTTTGAATGCCCCGGCTTTCAATCGACCGAGTCGAGGCCAAGGTCGATATTGGGCGCGGAGTGCGTCAGCGCTCCGACGGAGATTATGTCAACACCCGCAGCGGCAATCTCCCCCACCGTGTCGAGGGAAATGCTGCCCGAAGCTTCCAGCGTGACGCCCTGCCCCCTGCAACGCATCACCGCCTGCTTGAGGTCGGCATGGCTGAAGTTGTCCAGCAGGATGCTTTCGGCGCCGGCATCCAGGGCTTCTTCGAGCTGATCCAGGCTATCAATCTCGGCGGCGATACGCACCATATGGCCGGCGGAGAGCCGTGCGCGCCGAATCGCCTCGTGCACACCACCGGCGATGGCCACGTGGTTGTCCTTGATCAATATGGCGTCATCGAGACCGAAGCGATGGCTTGATCCGCCGCCGGCCCGAACGGCCGCCAACTCCAGTGCCCGCAGGCCCGGTGTGGTCTTGCGGGTATGCGCAATGCGTGCGTCGGTTTCGGCCACGGCGTCGACATACCGGCGCGTCAGCGTTGCGACGCCGCTGAGGCGCCCGAGAAAATTGAGTGCCGTTCGCTCGGCCATCAGGATCGCGGCCGCCGGCCCCGACAGTTCGGCTATCACGGTACCGGGCTCGAGCAGGTCGCCTTCGCCCTCGCGCCAATCGATCTCGATACCGGTCTCGCACTGAGCGAAGGTCTCCACGGCGGCTTCGACCCCGGACAACACGCCGACCTGCCGCGACACCAGCCGGAAGCGCCCGGTGGCCTCGGCGGGCACGATCGCGCCGGTGGTGATATCGCCACGGCCACCCAGATCCTCGGCCAGGGCGCGGGCGACGATCTCGGTAACCAGCTGACCGGGCAGCAAGTCCATCGCCCTCAGACGCTGACGTATTCGGCGCCGCGCGCCGGCCTGGCGGTATCGAATCCCGGCGGCTTGCCGCCGCTGGGCAGGTCCAGCATCGCCTGGAGACTGGCTCTGGCGCGCTCGGCGATATCGGCGGGTACTTCAATCTCGTAGCGCAGATTTCGCAGTGACTCGTAGATGTTCTTCAGCGTGATGCGCTTCATGTGCGGGCACAGGTTGCAGGGGCGAATGAACTGCGTGCCCGGATTGGCGACGGCGACGTTGTCACTCATCGAGCATTCCGTAATGAGGATGGCTTTCTTCGGTTGGTGCTCGGCGACATACGCCGACATGGCGCCCGTGGAACCGGCATAGTCGGCCGCCCGCAGCACCTCCGGTGGACATTCGGGATGGGTGATGATCATCGCGTCGGGATGTTCGGCCCGCAGCTGCTCGATCTCGTCGCGGGTGAACCGCTCGTGGACTTCGCAGTCACCCTTCCAGGTCAGGATGCGCAGATCGGTCTGGCTGGCCACGTTCTTCGCCAGGTACTCGTCGGGAATCATGATGACCGTATCGCTTCCCCACTGTGCGGCTACACCCTCGACGACGGGCACCGCATTGGACGAGGTGCAGCAGATATCCGCCTCGGCCTTGACCTCCGCCGAGGTGTTGACGTAGGTCACGATCGGATAGTCCGGGTAGGCCGCGCGAATCCGGCGCACGTCCTCCCCGGTAATCGAGGCGGCCAGGGAGCAGCCGGCTTCCAGGTCGGGAATCAGTACGGTCTTGTCCGGTGACAGAATCTTGGCCGTTTCCGCCATGAAATGAACACCGGCCTGGACGATGATGTCCTGCTTGGCTTCGGCGGCCACCTGGGCCAGCCGGAGCGAGTCGCCGGTAATGTCGCCGACACAGTTGAAGATTTCCGGCGTCATGTAATTGTGCGCCAGGATGACGGCGTTGCGTTCGGCCTTGAGACGGTTGATGGCGTCGATCAATGGTGCGTGCAGCGGCCATTCGACTTTCGGCACGACCTCGCGGACCCGCTCATAGAGCGCATCGGTGCGTTCGCGCACGCCAGCGTCATAGACGAGCCCTTCGGCGGCCAGGGGGAAATCATCGTTCAAATTCATAATCCGTATTCGTTTCGCTCGAGCCGGGTGGCGGTATATTACCCGCCCTGAATCCGGATATGCGGGCATCGACTCCTCGCCACAAGCATGAGACCGTTAGAATGTCTTCACTCCTCGAGCTCGAGCGTTTTCTTTCATGACCGTGCGCCATTCCAGTTCAACGCTTGCCCGGGCAAACGGGCTTTTCGCAACCGGCAAGTTCCGGGAGGCGGAGCAATTACGGCGCGACTAACTGAATGAGCCCCCGACCCCCGCCGGGCAGAGTTGCCTTGGGCAGTGCGGGACTCGACAATAGTATGTTGATCGTTCAATTCACCTGGAACCCAAGATGCGTACGCGACTGACCGCCATCCTCATATCGTTTCTGCTCACCGGCGCCGCGTTCGGCCAGGACGAGCCGCTCCGGCTCGAGCGCATCTTCTCCAGCCCCGATCTGGCGGGACCGACCCTGCGCCAGGCCGAGTTGTCGCCATCTGGCGACCGCGTCACCTTCCTGAAGGGGAGCGAGGACGACCGCAATCTCCTCGATCTTTGGGAATATCACGTTGCCGACGACACGATGCGCGTGCTCGTGGCCGCCGACGAGGTGATGTCCGAAGAGACCGAACTCTCGGCTGCCGAACAGGCCCGGCGCGAGCGCGAGCGGATTGCCGACCTGCGGGGCATCGTCGACTACCGCTGGTCAGCCGACGGTCGCTTCCTGCTCTTTCCCATCGGCGGCAATATCTTCCTGCTGGACATGGAGGCCGAAGAACGAACGGTGCGGCAACTGACCGAATCCGAGGCATTCGATACCGACCCGCAGATCGCGCCCGACGGCCGACACGTGGCGTTCGTGCGTGACCGCGACCTGTGGCTGGTCGCGACCGAGGGTGGCGAAGCCCGGCCGCTGACCGACAGTGCGACCGATACCATCGCCAACGGTGTGGCCGAATTCATCGCGCAGGAAGAAATGGGGCGCTCGACCGGCTTCTGGTGGTCCCCGACCGGGCAGCACGTCGCCTTCCTGCAGATCGACGAATCGCCGGTCGAGGTCACGCGCCGCTACGAGGTACAGGCGGACACCATCGAAATGGTGGAGCAACGCTATCCCTACGCCGGTACCGACAACGTAACCTACCGGCTGGGCGTGATCGATATCGAATCCGGCACGACCACCTGGATGGATCTGGGCGATGAGACCGACATCTACATCCCGAGGGTGAAGTGGCTACCCAACGGCGAGCAGCTAAGCTTCCAGCGGCAAAGCCGCGACCAGCAGTCTTTGGAACTGGTGGTCGCCAACATCGACAGCGGCGATTCGCGCGCGATTCTGACCGAAAACAGCGATACCTGGATCAACCTGCACGATGACCTTTATTTTCTCTCCGAGATGCCGGCGTTCATCTGGTCCTCCGAACGCGACGGCTTCCGCCACCTCTATCTCTACGACTACGAGGGTGAGGTGATCCGCCGCCTGACCGACGGGCCATGGCAGGTCGACGAGATGGTCGGCGTGGACGAGGAAATGGGTATGGTCTATTTCAACGGTTCGGAGGTTTCGACAACCGAAAAACACCTCTACCGTCAGTCCCTGATCACCCGCTCGCCGGAAGTCGTCAATCGGATTTCCCGGCGCTCGGGCTGGCACGAGGTCGGCATGGACAAAGCTGCGCGCATCTACGTCGACACTTTTTCCAGCAGCCGCCAGCCACCGCAACTCTCGCTGCACAGTGTCGACGGCGAGCGCCTGGCCTGGCTGGTGGAAAACCGGCTTGACGAGGAGCATCCCTACAGTCCCTATCGCGACGGGCATCGACCGACGGAATTCGGCTCCATCGTCGCCCCCGAGGGCCATGAACTCCACTACCGCCTGATCCGGCCGGCGGATTTTGATCCCGAAAAGAAATACCCGGTCTTCGTGCATGTCTACGGCGGCCCGACCCACCGCATGGTCACCGACAATTGGTCGCGACGCATGCTGATCGACCAGTACATGGCCCGCCGCGGCTACGTGGTTTTCTCCCTGGACAATCGCGGTGTGGAGCGGCAAGGCAAGGCCTTCCAGGAACCCGCGTACCTGAAACTCGGCCAGGTGGAAATGCGGGACCAGATGGTGGGCGTCGACTGGTTGCGCGCGCAGGACTTCGTCGATCCCGACCGCATCGGCATCTTCGGCTGGAGCTACGGCGGTTACATGAGCCTGATGGCGCTGGCCCAGTACCCGGGCGAATTCGCCGCCGGCGTTTCGGTCGCGCCGGTCACCAACTGGACGCTCTACGACACCCACTACACCGAGCGCTACATGGGCCGGCCGCAGGATCAGCCGGACGTCTATAAGCAGGGCAACGTCCTGACCTATGCCGATGCCATGACCGATCCGCTGCTGCTGGTCCACGGCATGGCAGACGACAACGTCCTTTTCACGCACTCGACGAAGTTGATGAACGACCTTCAAAACCGCGCATATCCCTTTGAATTAATGACTTATCCTGGCGAGAAGCACGCCATTGCCGGGGACGGTCCACGGCTGCACGCCTATCGCACGATCACCGATTTCCTCGACCGGCATTTACTTGAGGGGGAAAGCGAGAAAGGCGGAGAAACGATGCAATGACGGAAATCGGCACGCCGCATTCGGCCACCGCCACCCGGGTCATGCTGCTCGGCAGCGGGGAGTTGGGCAAGGAGGTGGTCATCGAATTGCAGCGGCTGGGCTGTGAAGTCATCGCCGTCGACCGTTACGATCACGCGCCTGCCATGGCCGTGGCGCATCGCCACCATGTCATCGACATGCTCGATCCCCAGGCCGTGCTCAGCATCGTCGAACTGGATCGGCCGCATCTCATCGTGCCGGAGATCGAGGCGATCGCCACCGATGCCCTGCTGCTGCTCGAGACCGAAGGCTACAACGTCATCCCGACGGCTCGCGCCGCGCACCTGACCATGAATCGCGAGGGCATACGGCGCGTGGCCGCGGAGGAGCTGGCGTTACCCACCTCGCCTTACCGCATTGTCGAAGGCCGTGAAGAGTACGAGCAAGCGGTAGGCGAAATCGGCTTGCCCTGCGTGATCAAGCCGATCATGTCCTCATCCGGCAAGGGCCAGAGCCTGGTCCGTAGGAAAGGCGACATCGCTCCGGCCTGGGACTACGCCCAGACGGGCGGGCGCAGTGGTGAAGGCAAGGTGATTATCGAAGGCTTCATCGATTTCGACTACGAGATTACCTTACTGACGGTTCGCCACTCCGGCGGCACCCTGTTCTGCGAACCCATCGGCCATACCCAGGAAGACGGCGATTACCGCGAGTCCTGGCAGCCCCAGCCGATGAGCGAAGTCGCGCGCATGGAGGCCGAACGGATTGCCGGGGCTGTCACCGATGCATTGGGAGGTCGCGGCATCTTCGGGGTGGAACTGTTCGTCAGGGGCGACGAGGTGTGGTTCAGCGAAGTCTCCCCGCGCCCGCACGACACCGGGCTGGTGACCCTGGTTTCCCAGGACCTGTCCGAGTTCGCCCTGCACGCGCGCGCCATCCTGGGCCTGCCAATTCCGCATATCGTCCAGCGCGGACCGAGCGCTTCAGCCGCCCTGCTGGTCGAGGGCGAGTCAAAGCAGGTCGCTTTTGAAAACCTGGAAAAGGCGCTTGATCAGCCGGATACCGACCTGCGACTCTTCGGCAAGCCGGAAGTCAGGGGCCGCCGCCGCATGGGCGTTACTCTCGCCCGCGGCGACAGCGTCGCCGATGCACGCCGCAAGGCGACGAAGGCTCGCGATGCCATTGGCATCAAGCTCTGACTGAAGCCTGCCCGGTTGGTTGTGTGTTGCCCCTCGATGCCGTGCGGGCTTCGACAAGTCAAAATATATTCCGCCCGCCTGCTTCGCAGGCTGATGGCGGCTAGCCTGGTGGTCATCCCGCCACGGAGTGGCTTCAGTATTTTGTGCGGGGGCTTCGTTTGTAATCTCTGAGACGCAGGCGGGCT
>NZ_QVMV01000013.1 GCF_003417465.1 Wenzhouxiangella sp. 15190 | reverse complement strand
AAAAGGAATTCGCCGCAAGAGCGCGCGAAGCGCGCCGGGCGAAACCGCCTTTGACTTGTCGAGACCCGCACTGCGGGCGGTGGCGTCAAGCAACCCAGCGACTGGGAAGTTTGCGAACCACCCGCCATCAGCCTGCGGAGCAGGCGGGCGAAATATATTTTGACTTGTCGAAACCCGCACCGCGGCCGGTGAAACCCACGTTGGCAGGGCTCAATCGCGTGAAGGCTCTGCCCTCAGACCAACGCGTCGGCGAAGGCCTGGACGGAGCGCTCGAGAGCGTTCAGGTCGTAGCCGCCCTCCAGGGAGGCGACCAGGCGTCCCCTGGCGTGCGTGTCGGCAATCTTGCGCAGTTCCTGCCCGATCCAGAAATAGTCGTCGTCCTTGAGTCTCAGCTGGGCCAGCGGGTCGGCGTTGTGGCCGTCGAAGCCGGCCGAGACAAGGACAAGCTGTGGTTTGAAGGCGGCGACCCGTGGAAGAAGCTGTGACAGCCAGACATCGCGAAATGCGTCGCTGGTCGCGCCTGGCGGGAGCGTGGCATTGTGGATATTGCCTCCCAGGGTCGTTTCAGGGTCGCCGCTGTCCGGAAAAAGCGGTGACTGATGTGACGAGGCAAACAGTATTTCCTCGTTGCCTGAGACGATTTCCTCGGTGCCGTTGCCGTGATGGACATCGAAATCGCAGATGGCGATGCGCTCGAGGCCGTGTGCGGCCAGGGCACGCGCAGCGGCGAGCACGATGTTGTTGAAAATGCAAAAGCCCATGGCGCGGTACGATTCGGCATGGTGACCGGGAGGACGTACCACGGCGAAGGCGCGCTGGCAGCGGTCGTCCATGACATGGTCGACCGCATCAACCGCGGCGCCTGCGGCGAGCAGGGCGGCTTGTAGCGTTCCCGGGCCGAACCAGGTGTCGGGATCGATGGCTTCCGCCTTTCCCCCGCTGTCCAGGCCCTTGATGTAGTCGATGTGATGCGGGGTGTGGACCAGCCTCAACGTCGCCTCGTCGACAGGCGAAGCCTGCCGGAAATGAACGTTGTTCATACGCTCCAGGCTGCGCATTGCCGCGGCCAGGCGCGCGGGAGACTCGGGGTGCTCGGTCGGTGTCTGGTGTCGAGCGCAATCAGGGTGGGAGAGAATCCTGAGCATCAGCCCTTGCGCTCGTGATTCCAGAAAACCTCGCCGGCGCCGGAGCCGCGCGCGATCGTGCGGGCAACGACGAACAACAGATCGGAGAGGCGATTGAGATAGCGGATCGCCGGCTCGTTAACCGGTTCGTGGCGGGCCAGGGCGATCACTCGGCGTTCGGCGCGGCGACAGACCGTCCGCGCGAGGTGCGCATGGGCCGCGGCCGTCGAACCGCCCGGGAGAATGAATTCCTTGAGCATCGGCAGGGACTCATTGAGCTCGTCGAGCTCGGCCTCGAGCCGCTCGATGTGCCCGTCCGTGATCATTTCACTGTCGGGGATGCACAGCTCGCCGCCCAGATCGAACAGGTGGTGTTGCACGTCGAGCAGCAGCCCGGCAAGCCTGCCAGGCGCCTCGGTGCCGTGGAGTTCGGCCACGACAACGCCGATGACGGAATTGAGTTCGTCGACGGTGCCGTACGCCTCGACACGGCGGCTGTCCTTGGCTGTCCGGCTGCCGTCGCCGAGCCCTGTCGTGCCGTCATCACCGGTGCGCGTGTAGATTTTCGAAAGTCGATTGCCCATGGCTCGAATGACCAGTGTGAAGTGTCAAGTGTAAAGTGTTAAGTCCGGCTTGCGGCTAATCATTCGGCGGAAAGGGTTTTCTTCACACTTCACACTTCACACTTTACACTTGAAACTCAATCTCATGCAGTTGCTCTGCACAGGGTCGGTCGTCATGACACAGTCTCTCCCCTACTACCTTGCCAACCAGGCCGTTTTCGCCAACGAGGACCTCGAAGTGCTGGACAAGCATACCGGCGAGGTCGCCTGGCGGGTTGCGAATGCCGATGATGCAGTTGTCGACAAGGCTGTCGCCGCGGCCGTAAAGGCCACCCGGCCCATGGCGGAGCTACCCTCGCACAAGCGTCGCGACGCTTTGCTGCACTGCGTCAAGCGGTTCCGCGAGCGCGAGGAAGAGCTGATCGAGGTGCTGATCGTCGAGGGCGGCAAGGTGCGGCGCGACGCCAAGGGCGAGGTCACGCGCCTGATCGAGACGTTTCTCGTCGCCGCCGAGGAGGCCACCCGCGTCGGCGGGGAGGTCATCCCGATGGATATCAGCCCGCGCTCGGAAAAGTTCTCCGGGATGTGGAAGCGCGTCCCGATCGGGCCGGTATCGTTCATCACACCGTTCAACTTCCCCTACAACCTGGTGGCGCACAAGATCGCCCCGGCGATTGCCGCCGGCTGTCCCTTCATTCTAAAGCCGGCCGAAAAGACGCCGGTCGGTGCACTTTTGCTGGGCGAGATCCTGGCCGAATGCGATTTGCCCGAGGGCGCGTTCTCGATTGTCAACGTTGATGGTGACGATACCGCGCGTGCCCGCTTCACCGAGGACGATCGCCTCAAGCTGATGAGCTTTACCGGCTCGGACAAGGTCGGGTGGATGCTCAAGAGCAAGGCCGGCAAAAAGCCGGTGGTCATGGAGCTGGGCGGCAATGCGTCCTGCCTGATCGACCACGACGCCGATCTCGAGGACGCCGTCGGCCGAGTGGTTTTCGGCGGCTTCTACCAGTCCGGCCAGAGTTGCGTGTCCGTTCAGCGCGTTCTGGTGCACGCCGATATCTACGACACCTTCAGCACCAAGCTGTGCGAGCAGGTTGGCAACCTTCCCGGCGGTGATCCGCGTGACGAAGACACCTGGATCGGGCCGCTGATCACCGAGGACGATGCCAAGCGGGTGGTCGACTGGATCCAGGAGGCCGTCGACGGCGGCGGCAAGTTGCTGGTCGGCGGTAAGCGTGAAGGCAACATCGTGCGTCCCGCCGTGGTCGAGAACGTGCCGGCCGACAGCAAGCTGCGCGAGGAAGAAGTCTTCGGCCCCGTGGTGACGCTGGAGAAATT
Source organism: Wenzhouxiangella sp. 15190 (assembly GCF_003417465.1). GTDB lineage: Bacteria > Pseudomonadota > Gammaproteobacteria > Xanthomonadales > Wenzhouxiangellaceae > Wenzhouxiangella. Next base: position 10,457 of record NZ_QVMV01000013.1, on the reverse strand, counting down.
CTCGGATTTCGACGCCGCGATCGATGCCATCAACGACTCCCGCTACGGGCTGCAGGCGGGTTTGTTCATCCGCGATATCTCCAAGATCAACAAGGCCTGGAACCGGCTGGAAGTCGGCGGCGTGATCATCAATGACGTACCGTCTTTCCGTGTCGATCACATGCCCTACGGCGGCGTGAAAGACTCCGGCCTGGGTCGCGAGGGTATTCGTTATGCCATCGAGGACATGACCGAAATCCGCCTACTCGCGATCCGAGACGTCTAAGAAGTCAAATTCTCAGGAACCACGGAATACACGGAGTCCACGGAATGATCTTTCTTTTCCGTGTCCTTCGGTGTTTTCCGTGGTTCCGGGTTTTGCGCGCTTGATTCCGGTGGCGGGTGCCCCCACCCCTGTGGATAAGTTGCAGTTTCACAGGGGAGTCAGCCCGTTATGCGAATGGATAAATTGACCGCCCGGTTCCAGCAGGCGCTGGGCGAGGCCCAGTCTCTGGCACTTGGCCTGGATCATGCCGTGCTCGAGCCCGAGCACGTGATGGTGGCCCTGCTCGACCAGGAAGGCGGCGGGATTCGCGGCCTGTTGTCGCGCTCGGGTGCGCAGGTCGACCAGTTGCGCTCGGCACTCGGCGAGAAGGTCGAGGGTTTCCCGACCGTGACTGGGCAGGCCGGCCAGATCAACATGTCCAACGATCTCGGCCGCGTGCTCAACCTGACCGACAAGATCGCGAGCAAGCGTGGTGATGCCTACATCGCCTCCGAACTGTTCGTGCTCGCTGCGCTCGAGGCCAAGGTCGCCCTGAGCGAGCTGCTTCACCAGGCCGGGGTGACCCGCAAGGCGGTCGAAGACGCCATCGAGTCGGTTCGCGGCGGCGAGAAGGTCGACGATCCCAACGCCGAGGACACGCGCGAGGCGCTCTCGAAATACACCATCGACCTGACCGAAAAGGCCGAGCAGTCACGCCTGGATCCGGTCATCGGCCGCGACGAGGAAATCCGGCGCACGGTGCAGGTGCTGCAGCGGCGCACCAAGAACAACCCGGTCCTGATCGGCGAGCCCGGCGTGGGCAAGACCGCCATCGTCGAGGGTCTGGCGCAGCGTATCGTCAACGGCGAAGTGCCCGAGGGCCTGAAGAACAAGCGCGTGCTCTCGCTCGACATGGGCGCGCTGATTGCCGGCGCCAAGTATCGCGGTGAATACGAGGAGCGGCTCAAGGCCGTGCTCAACGAGATCAAGCGCGAGGAAGGCAAGATCATCCTGTTCATCGACGAGGTGCACACCATGGTCGGCGCCGGCAAGACCGAGGGGTCGATGGATGCCGGCAACATGCTCAAGCCCGCGCTGGCCCGCGGTGAACTGCACTGCGTGGGCGCCACCACGCTCAACGAGTACCGCGAGAATATCGAGAAGGACGCCGCGCTCGAGCGCCGCTTCCAGAAGGTGCTGGTGGAAGAGCCGAGTGTCGAGGACACCATCGCCATTCTCCGCGGCCTGCAGGAGCGCTACGAGGTGCATCACGGTGTCGACATCACCGACCCGGCACTGGTGGCCGCCGCGACCCTGTCGCACCGCTACATCACCGACCGCAATCTGCCCGACAAGGCGATCGACCTGATGGACGAGGCCGCCAGCCGCATCCGTATGGAGATCGACTCCAAGCCCGAGGCCATGGACCGGCTCGAACGCCGTCTCATCCAGCTCAAGATCCAGCACGAGGCCTTGAAGAAGGAAACCGACGAGGCTTCGAAGAAGCGCCTGAGCGACCTGGAAGAAGAAATCAACGAGCTCGAGCGTGAGTTCGCCGACCTCGACGAAGTCTGGAAGACCGAGAAAGCCTCGGTGCAGGATGCCACGCACATCAAGGAAGAGCTCGAGCGCGCCCGGGCCGAACTCGACAATGCCCGCCGTGCACAGGACCTTTCACGCATGGCCGAACTCCAGCACGGCCGCATTCCGGAACTCGAGCAGCAGCTCGAGCAGGCGGAATCCAGCGAGAAGACCGATCACTTCCAGCTCCTGCGCAACAAGGTCACCGACGAGGAAATCGCGGAGGTGGTCAGCCGCTGGACCGGTATCCCGGTATCCAAGATGCTCGAGGCCGAGCGCGACAAGCTGCTCAAGATGGAAGAGGCACTGCACGAGCGCGTCATCGGCCAGGACGAGGCGGTCAAGGCCGTCGCGGACGCCATCCGGCGCTCGCGTGCCGGGCTGGCCGATCCCAACCGGCCCAACGGTTCCTTCCTGTTCCTGGGGCCCACGGGCGTGGGCAAGACCGAACTGTGCAAGTCGCTGGCGAACTTCCTCTTCGATACCGAGGAAGCCATGGTGCGCATCGACATGTCGGAATTCATGGAAAAGCATGCCGTGGCCCGACTGATCGGCGCACCGCCGGGCTATGTCGGCTACGAGGAGGGTGGCTACCTGACCGAGACCGTCCGTCGCAGACCGTACTCGGTGATCCTGCTCGACGAGGTCGAAAAGGCGCACCCGGAGGTGTTCAACATTCTCTTGCAGGTGCTCGACGATGGCCGGCTCACCGACGGCCACGGCCGCACGGTCGATTTCCGCAATACCGTCATTGTCATGACCTCGAACCTGGGCTCGGACCGAATCCAGCAGATGGCCGATTCCGAGTACGAGGCGATGAAGTCGGCGGTGATGGAAGTCGTCGGCCAGCATTTCCGCCCCGAATTCATCAACCGCGTCGACGAAATCGTGGTCTTTCATCCGCTCGACCGTGCGCAGATTCGCGAGATCGCGGCGGTGCAGATCCAGTATCTGGAGAATCGGCTGGCCGACCGCGATATCGGTTTTGAAATCACCGATGCCGCGCTCGATCTCCTCGGCGAGGCTGGTTTCGACCCGGTCTACGGTGCAAGACCGTTGAAACGCGCCATCCAGAACCGGCTCGAGAATTCCCTGGCGCAGAAGATCCTGTCCGGTGAATTCGGCCCCGGCGACACCATACGTGTCGACGCCGCCGATGGCGAGCTGAGCTTCGTGCGCGAACCGGGTGTGGAAGCCGCCGCGGGTTGATTGCCCGCGTCTGGGGGCTGCGCACCCCGGGTTGTGGCCGCGTAGGTGCCCTTCGCCCAGGCGTGCTACGTTTTCTCTATTTAATCCAAGGAGAATTCGGCATGGCCGACCAACCAATCGTTGCTGCATTGTTGCCAAAAGGCGTCGAGGTCGAGAAGGGCGAGACCTATTACTGGTGCCGCTGCGGCCGTTCGAAGGATCAGCCGTTCTGCGACGGTTCGCACGAAGGCACGGGCATCACGCCGGTCAAGTTCGAGGCCGACAAGGATGAAGAGGTCTATTTCTGTCGATGCAAGGCCACCGGCGACCAGCCACTGTGCGACGGCACGCACGCCAAGCTGGACGTCGAGGTTGGCGATCCCGTGCCCGAGCGCGGTTCGGATGACGCCGACGACGATGGAGGCAAGGACGAAGCGCCCGAAGCCGAAGCGACCCCGGAGGAGCCGACCGTTGCGCGTATCCACGAGATGGCGAAGCACGGGCTCGCGAAATCCGGGCCGCACGGCGAAACCGTGGCCATGGGCGTGCCCCGTAGCGAGCTGCCGGACTGGAACGACATCCAGATTCTGCCCGCCCAGCTGGCGCGCAAGCCGCTCGAGGAAACGGATGAAGTTGAAACGAGCCTGGTCATCGGCCCGAAGGCCGAGCGCCCGCTGGATCTCGAGATTCCGTTGCTGGTTTCCGACATGAGCTTCGGGGCTCTTTCCCCGGAGGCCAAGGTGGCCCTGGCCCGGGGCGCCGAGCAGGCCGGCACCGGTATCTGTTCGGGCGAAGGCGGTTCCATGGACGAGGAGCGCCAGGGCAACTCACGCTACCTGCTCGAACTGGCTTCGGCCAAGTTCGGCTGGCGTTGGGATTTGCTCGACGAGGTTCGCGCGTTCCACTTCAAGGGCGGCCAGGCGGCCAAGACCGGCATCGGCGGGCACCTGCCGGGTAGCAAGGTCACCGACAAGATTGCCGAGACCCGCGGAATCGAGGCCGGCGAGAATGCCGTTTCACCGGCGACCTTCGATACCCCGCGCAGCGCGAAGGAGTTTCGGAAGTTCGCCGACGAGGTGCGCGAGCGCTCCGGCGGCATCCCGGTTGGCTTCAAGCTCTCGGCCAACCATATCGAGGACGATATCGACTTCGCGCTGGATGCCGGCGCCGACTACATCATTCTCGATGGTCGCGGTGGCGGCACCGGCGCCGCGCCGGCCATCTTTCGCGACCATATCAGTGTGCCCACCATCCCGGCGCTGGCCCGGGCGCGTCGCCACATGGACAAGCGCTGCGGCCGCGACGTTACATTGATCGTCACCGGTGGTTTGCGCACGCCCGAGGACTTCGTCAAGGCGATTGCACTGGGCGCCGACGGCATCGCGCTGGCCAACTCGGCGATCCAGGCGGTTGGCTGCGTGGCCGCGCGCATATGTCATACAAACCGCTGTCCCTCGGGTGTGGCTACCCAGGATCCCGAGCTTCGCAAGCGTTTGAAGGTGGACGATGGCGCCGAGCGCCTGACGCGCTTCTTCGGTGCCTCCGTGGAACTGATGTCGCTGCTCGCCCGGGCCTGTGGTCATTCGTCCATCAGCGACTTCTCGGCCTCGGACCTGACCACGTTCAAGCGCGATATGGCGTTGCTCAGTGGCGTCGCCTTCAGTGGTGTCGGGGACTAGGGATTCTCGGTGCTGTCCATGATCGGGTGGGCGAGCAGGAACAACCGTTGAATACTGTCGTTCAGCCCGGCATGGACGCGACGGCAGGCTGACTCGAAGCTCTCCTGCCCGAATCGGGTCCTGGAGATGGCTTGTGCTTGATCGCGAGCGGCGAAAAAGCTCAGGCTGTCGACGATAGCCAGGTATTCGGCATGCAGCCGCGGATGTTCAGCAAGGTGCGCTTCCCATCCCGAAGCGACAACCGGGCGTGTAGCGATGAATCCCTTGCACCAGTCGCTGAAAGATGAGTCGAAGCAGGTTTGAGGATCGTCGGGCGGGCGCACGGAAGGCGGTATCGGGACGTCCTGTTCGAATACCGCGTCCGATACGTAGCGGAACAGCTCGCGGTAGGCGTCGGCCACCGGTAGGTAGACCGGCGTCTTGTCGGCGATCTCGTTGCCGTACATGTGTTCATAGAGCGTGTGATTGCGCACGAATTTCGGAGCAGTGGCACAGCCGAAACAGAACCCGGCGGCGGGGGCGAAAGGCAGGGATCCTTCCGGATCGTAGTGGCGGTGGTAGTAGTCGATCACCTTCTCGTGCGACGGCCCGAAGCCGCCCGCCGAGGCTTCGAAAGCGGCCGGCAGGATGCTGGTGTCGCAGGCTTCGAACAGCCGTCCCACGTCGAAATGCGCCGTGTCGTGGCCGTCCCTCGCCATGCGCTCGAGTTGCTTGTATTGCTGGCTGCCCAACGCTTCGGCGACGGCCCAAAGGGCCACGAGCCGCTCGACGCCGGCCCCCTGCAAGCGTTCCATCAGCCGGGTGGTTTCCGGTGGCGTGCCGCTGGCGATCTGGTCTTCGACCTCGCGCCATTCGTCCGCGCTGCGCGGCACGCAGCACGCAAACGGCAAGTCATTGTTCTTGAGCCAGTCTCGAACCGCGAGCGTGCGCTCGGCTTCGGGCGCCCCGAGCCACGCCGCCCGGTCGGGACCGGTGCGAGGATCGTAGCGAAGCCGTTTGGGGTTGTCGGACATGAATCGCGAACCGTTTCCGAATGTGCCCACATTATGCAACGAGTGGCATGGATGCCGGCCCTGCTCCCCTTTCGGGCCGGCGTTACAATGCCGCTGAAGCCCGATGCTGCCCGAACCGACGATGACTCACCACCCTCCCGAGCCCATTCGTTACGTTGAACCGGTCTTTCGCCCGCCCAGCGAAGCGAAGTCGTTGATTCTGCCGGTCACCGATGGTTGCTCCTGGAACAAGTGCACCTTCTGCGAGATGTACACCGCGCCGCAGAAGAAATTCCGCGCACGTGACGAAAGCGACGTGCTGGAAATGATCCGGTGCTGTGGTGAGCTTTTCGGTGAGCGGGCGCGGCGCATTTTCCTGGCCGATGGTGACGCCCTGGTCCTGCCCACGCACCGGCTCATGCGGATTCTCGAGGCCATCGCCGAGCACATGCCGCGCGTCGAACGCGTTTCCAGCTATTGCCTGGCGCGCAACCTGCGCCGCAAGTCCGTTGCAGAGCTGACCGAGCTGCGCGAGGCCGGGCTGCAGATGGCGTACCTGGGTGCGGAAACCGGCGATGACACGATTCTGGAGAAGGTCAACAAGGGCGAATCATTCGATTCCATGCGGGAAGCACTCGACAAGCTCGGCCAGGCCGGAATCAAGCGCTCGGTGATGATCCTCAACGGGCTCGGCGGCGAGATCTACAGCGAACAACATGCGGCCAACTCGGCCCGCCTGGTCAACGCCACCCGGCCGGAGTACTTGGCGACCCTGGTGGTGAGCTTCCCGCAGGGTGAGGAGCGGTTCCGGGAGGCCTTCCCCGAGTGGGAGCCGCTGGACCAGACCGGTCTGTTCGCCGAGATGCGCCGGTTTCTGGAGGCCCTGGCGCTCGAGAACACGGTATTTCGTTCCGACCATGCCTCCAACTGGCTGGTCTTGAAGGGCACGCTCAACGCCGATAAGGCCCGGCTGCTCGATCAGATCGACCAGGCCATCACCCGTCCCGACCGGGCACCGTTGCGGCTTTAGCCGTGTGCCTGATCGCATTCAGTTTTTCCCCCGGCCAGGAACGCCATCTGCTGCTGGCTGCCAATCGGGACGAGTTTCACGAACGCCCGGCGCGGCCAATGGCCTGGTGGTGCTGGCCCGACGGCCCCCTGGCCGGGCGCGACGAGCGTGCCGGCGGTACCTGGATCGCGACCGGGCGCAACGGCCGTTGGGCGGCGGTTACCAACTTCCGCGACCCCGATGCCGACGGCGGGGAGCGCTCGCGTGGCGAGTTGCCCTTGCGATTTCTCGAAAGCGGTGACGCGCCGGAGACTTTCGTTCATGAGGTCGATGCCCGGCGATCGGACTATGCTCCCTTCAATCTGCTCGCCGGTGATCGGGAAACACTCTGGTATTGCTCCTCCCATGCCCGCCCGGCAGGCGTTTCTGCCGGCGTGCACGCGCTGTCCAACGGCCTGCTCGACGAACCCTGGCCCAAGACGCGGCGAGCGGCGACCGCATTACGGGGACTGGATTCGGCGGTCTCGATCGACACAGACCGGCTCTTCGAACTGATGAACGATCGTGAGCGGGCGCCGGACGCCGACCTGCCGGATACCGGTGTCGGTGCCGAACTCGAGCGTTTCCTGTCGTCGCCGTTCATCGTCGGCGAACGCTACGGCACCCGCTGCACGACTATCCTGTCGCTGGGTGAGAGAGGCCTGGCGGCAGAGCGCGCTTTCGATTCGGCCGGGCACGCCGTCGGCGAACTGCGCTACGGCTTTGGGCCGCAGCCTTTGCGACCCTGATCTACAGCTGCTCGGAGGCGAAGTCGGCCAGTCGCGAGCGCTCGCCGCGCTTGAGCGTAATGTGGCCGGCGTGCTGCCAGTGTTTGAAACGATCCACGGCGAAGGTCAGGCCGGAGGTGGTTTCGGACAGGTAGGGTGTGTCGATCTGCTCGACGTTGCCCAGGCAGACGATCTTGGTGCCCGGTCCGGCGCGGGTGATCAGCGTCTTCATCTGCTTGGGCGTGAGGTTCTGCGCCTCGTCGAGGATCAGGTAGCGATTGAGGAACGTACGCCCGCGCATGAAGTTCAGGGAACGAATCTTGACCCGCGAGGCCACCAGTTCGTTGGTGACCGCGCGGCCCCAGTCGCCGCCGCTGGTGTCGCTTTCGGTGAGCACCTCCAGGTTGTCGGTCAATGCGCCCATCCACGGCGTCATCTTCTCTTCCTCGGTACCGGGCAGGTAGCCGATCTCGTCGCCGACCGAGACCGTGGCACGCGTCATGATGATCTCGCGGTAGGTCTTGTCGTCCAGGGTCTGCGACAGGCCGGCGGCCAGCGCCAGCAGGGTCTTGCCCGTGCCGGCGGTGCCCAGCAGGGTGACGAAGTCGATATCGGGGTCCATGAGCAGGTTCAGGGCGAAGTTCTGCTCGGGATTGCGGGCGTGAATACCCCATACCCCGTGCTGGGAGCGCCTGAACTCCCGCGCGACCTCCAGCACCACACCGTCGTCGGCCACTTCCCGGACAATGGCCTCCAGACCGTTGTCGTCATTGAGCCTCAGGCACTGGTTTGGATACCATTCGTCGCTGTCTCGGCGGCCGATGCGGTAGTAGGTGCGTCCGTCCTCGGTCCAGGAATCGCGGGTATCGCGTTCCTCCCAGAAACGGTTGTCCAGTTCGCGGATACCCGAATAGAGCAGGCTCAGGTCATCGAGCGCACGGTCGTTGTAGTAATCCTCGGCGGTGATGCCATGAATCGCCGCCTTGATGCGCAGGTTGATGTCCTTGGAAACGAGGATGACCTGTCGTTCCTCGTACCGGTGCTTGAGGCTGAGGGCGGCGAGCAGAATCTCGTTGTCGGCCAGGCCGCGGTCGCCAATCAGTTCCTCGCCGTTGCCCAAGGGTTCGGTCTGGAAGAACAGGCGGCCGGTGCCGACCTTCAGCCGCAGGCCGTCGGGTTCGATCAGCTCGACCCCTTCGTCCAGGCTGTCGCCGGCTTCCATCAGCTGCCCGATGAACCGGCTGACCTGGCGGACGTTGCGCGCTACTTCCGACACCCCCTTCTTGGCACGGTCGAGCTCTTCGAGCACGATCATGGGCAGGAAGACGTCATGCTCGGCAAAGCGGAAAAGCGCGGTGGGGTCGTGCATCAGTACGTTGGTGTCGAGGATGTAGAGGCGCGGGCGCTCCGCCATGGCAGTGGACTCCGGGAGAGTTGGGGTGGGAATTCAGGCCAGGTCGCGAACGGCCTGGAGCACTTCCTCGACGTGGCCGGGCACGCGCACCTTTCGCCACTCACGCGCCAGCTTGCCGTCCGCGTCGAACAGGAAGGTGCTGCGCTCGATGCCCATTACCTTCCGGCCGTACATGTTCTTTTCCTTGATGACGTCGAACTGCCGGCACAGGGTCTCGTCGGGATCGGCGATGAGCGGAAACGGAAAGTCGTGCTTCTCGGCGAATCTTTCGTGACTTTTCAGTGAATCCCTTGATGCGCCGAGAATGCGGCAACCCAGTTTCGAGAACGCTTCGTAATGGTCGCGGAAGGCCTCGCCTTCTTTCGTGCAGCCCGGGGTGTTGTCGCGCGGGTAGAAATAGATCACGACGGGTTGACCGGCAAAATCGTCGAGTCGGATCGTTTTTCCGCCGGTGGCTTCAAGCGGGGGCGAGGTCAGGGTGATACTCGATGCATCCATGAAAAGTAAAATATTCGTTTAATCAGTGATTTGGGGTTACCCGCGGCCCCGGCACGGGGCGGCATTGGGTTACAATCAGGTCAAAGTCAGGATACTTGCGTGCCCCCGGGTCCGCAAGCGTCTGTAGAAGCCAGGATAGTCCTGCGTTGCAGGCATGACATTTCCTGCTTGATCGTGCCCCGAAGTTCGACGAAGAACATGAATTTTGCAGCATGCCGGTGCTCTTCTTCCCAGCGACTGCTGGACGTGAGCGGTCATGTTCCCTAAACTGCGGGGCTGTTTTTTCGCCATATATTGCCGGTTGCAGTGGGTACCGACCCGATCGGACCACGGCGCGATAATGCGCAGACCGCCACTGACTCATGACTGGATTCAAGGGGTATGACTCGAACCCGAACCGTATTCATTATTTCGCTGTCGACGGCATTCCTGCTCGGCGGCTGCTTCAATAGCGAGCGTGATCCCATATACGTCGCCAGCGAAGAGATCGATCCCATCGAGGCGCCGCCGGATCTCGACAAGCCGAGCACCCGCAACATCTATGACGTGCCCGGGCATTCATTGCCCGAATTGGCCGCCCAGGGGAATCCGGAAAGTCCGCCGGAGGTGCAGTCCAGTTCAGTCGCCGAACAGTCCCGTTCGCAGATTCGATTCGGGCCCAACGGTCTTTATCTGGCTGTCGAGGACGTGCCGGAAAGTGTCTGGCGGCGTCTGGGTTTCACGCTCAATCGCGGCGGTATGGAAGTGAGGGAGGCCGATGAGGATGAGCGTCGCTACGTTTTCAGTTTCAGTCACGAGCCGGTTCAACCGGATGTGGGCTTTTTCGATCGCTTGACGTTCTGGAGTACGCCTGATCCTGTCGACTACAGCGGCGAGTATGTGGCTCGCGTAAGCGACGAATCAAGCGACGGCGTTACGCGTGTGGAATTGCTGGATTCCGACGGCAGCGTGGTCGAACTCAAGCGTGCGGAATTCGTTCTTGCGCGCCTGCGCGAGCGTCTGGGGTGAAGGAACCTCTGAACAACTCTGCGCGGAGCGCGTTTCAGTCGGAAATGCCGCAGATCGTGTGGTGCGACCCGAGTGAC
>NZ_QVMV01000047.1 GCF_003417465.1 Wenzhouxiangella sp. 15190 | reverse complement strand
GTGGGCGATCGTTCCGCTGTTGATGCTCGGCGGTGCCTTTTTATGCTACGAGGGCGCCCACAAAGTCCACCAGAAGCTCTTCCACAGCGAAGCCGACAAACAGGAGAAGGAGCAGCTGAAGAAGGCGTTTCGTGATCCCGAGGTCGACCTGGTCGCCTTCGAGAACAAGAAGATCAAGGGTGCCATTCGCACTGACTTCATCCTGTCGGCCGAGATCATCGTCATCGCGCTGGGCTCGGTCGCCGCAGCGACGCTGAGCGTACAACTCGGCGTACTGATCGCCATCAGCGCGCTCGTGGTGTTGGTCGTGTACGGACTGGTCGCCGGCATCGTCAAGATCGATGACCTGGGTGTCCAACTGTCGAAGCAAGGTGGCGGAATCGGCCGCTTCGGAGAGTGGCTCATCGACGCCTCACCGATGGTTATGAAGAGCCTCGGGATCGTGGGCACCATCGCGATGTTTCTCGTCGGCGGCGGCATCTTCTCGCACAATATCCCCTGGGTCGAGCACCTCTTCAAGGGCTGGGCGGCACTGACCGGCCCGCTCGAGTCGGTCACGCAGCTATTGCTCGATGGACTCCTCGGCGTCGCGATCGGCGCTATTATTGTGGTGATCTTTTCGCTCGGTGCCAGGCTCACGGGCCAGGGTGAGCATTCGAAGGCCGAGCACTGAGTTCCTCGGAGACGCCGCTGTTCCCGTAGCTTCCTGAGCGCAGATTACACCCGGAAGTCCCTTTCATTTAAAACAGATTGAGGGTGGTCCGAATCATTGGTGTCCTGGATTCTGCCTCCTGGCCTCTTTGCCCGAGCGTGTTGCTATTGTTGTTCGAAGCGGTCGGCAAAGATGCCGTCGACCGGGACTTCAGCCGTGTAGAGTCCGGCCCAGCTTTCGGTTTCTTCCGGGTCGATCGGATCGATGTAGAGCATGCTGGCGGCTATGGCTATGCGGCCGTTGCGGAAGCCGTCGCGCTCGATTGCAACCGAACTGACGCGGGAATCCGCCGGGGCATCCGGGTCGAGCAACTGGCCGGGTGTGGTTGCCACCTCGGCGACCGTCTTGAGGGGAGCCGGGGAATTGAAGTCCTCGCGCAGGTAGATGCCATCAAGGCCCTCAGGCTGGGCCTGGAAGGCCACGCGCGGGGCTGCCCGGAACTGGTCGACAGCGCCGCATAGGCGCTGCTGCGCCAGCGAGCCAACTCCTCGCTTTCTTCTTCTTCCCCGCTGCCCGTACCGGGTACGCGTCCGGAGAAGCCCCAGGACAAGTAGTCCTCCATGTCGTCGCGCCCGGTCCGGGAAATCATGTGCCTCGTGTCGGTTGCAGGGTCGTGCACGAAAATTCCCTGGTTGACCGGAACCTGCACTTCCAGTCCGTCGGGATGCTGTTCGTTGCAGTAGGCAGGCAGGTCCGAGCTGCCATCCTCGGGACACTCGAGGAGCTGGGTAAACGTGGCGCTGCCCCAGGTTCCCCAGAAGGCGACCATCGTACCGTCACTGCTGAGCGACAGCCCTTCGCCAAAATTCGTGAACTGCGGCCGGAGACACCGGGCACCGGATCGCCGATGGCGACGACGGTTTCGAGAGTCGGCATGTGGGCGATCGACGCCTTGTAGATGCCACCGACCGTTCGGTGCCTCTTCGATATCCCAACCGGTGAAGTAAACAGATCCATTCGCCGCGCTCGGTGGCGCTGTGGCGCCGAACAGGATGCCCGGATGGTCCGGGAATTCCAGGTTGGAGCTGGCGATCATGCCCGTGTATGGCGTTGGCGGTCCGCTGACCACATCGCGGAAATAGATGCCGGTGCGGCCGAGCCCGTCGTTCTGATCGGTGTAGTTGCCCTTGCAGATGACGTAGTTTCCGTCTACCGCAACGGCCCTGGGAAACTGATCGAAGCGCTTCCGGCCACGGTTTCGGGCACTGAATACTCTGGAAAAGTCAGGGTGACCTGGTCGGGTTCGACGGCCGCACCCAGCAGGCTCACGCCGGTGGTTGGCGTCCCGCCCGGAAAGGCGTAGATACCGGCGGGTCCCACCCGCGTGACTTCAGCGCTGTCCATGGAGTATTCCCAGACCGGCTCGCGCTGCCCGCGCGTGGCTACCAGGCTGCCATTGGGGTCAATCCGGGGCGTTGACGGAAACTCGTTGTAGGTTGTAGGTGCCGGACAGGTTGTTGGGCGAGGGCACCTGATCGCCTCGGAACAAAAGCTTGATGACCGGGCCGACGCCGTTGAGGTCGAGTTGGTAGACGCCGCCGGCCTGTGACCCTCCCAGAGTGGCCGAACGGGCCCTGAAGACCACAATGCCCTGATCATTCAGGCCCGGGGTTTTAGCTTCTGAACAGGTCGCCGGTATCGCCGTCCGGTGCTTCGTCGCCGTTATTGGCGATGGTCTCCCAAACTAGTGATTGGGCCCCAACAACCCATGGCGCCGGAGTGGCGGCCAGGGCCAGCAGGGTTACGCGGGATGCGTGCATGAGCGTCTCCAGGCATGCTTGAATTGAGACACCAGGTCACTTTCCAGGAATTTGCTTTTTGCGCATTAAGGGTCGAAAAAGACTGGCCTGGTGATTTAGATCAACCCACCGACATGTTTGCGGCATTAAAGTGTGAAGAATTCTGCTACTGCACGTTTGAGAGGGAAAAAATGCCGATCATCTCCAGGCTTTTTGCGCTTGTGCTCGCAATGGCGCCGACATCGGTCTTTGCCCAGCAACCCACCATCGATTTCGGTCCGGCTGGCAATGTCTCCGATACGCCGACCGGAACGGCCCGGACCGAGTACGTTCTGGTCGTCGACCAGACGACCCTGGAGAAAGTGCACATCGTGACCTATGCCGACGGCCCCAATGGCCGGCGAGATGTCTATGTTCGCTATTCCACCGACGGCGGGGCGGCCTGGTCGTCGGCGGTCAATGTCTCCAATACGGCCGGGCAGACCAACGTCGTGGGAGAGTTCGGAAACTCGAGACGGCCCGCGCTCGTCGCCGACGGGGACGAGTTGGTACTGGTCTGGAACGACCGCTATTGTCCCGGCGGCAGCCAGGGCAGTTATTCGCCGGGCGGCGATCCGATCGGTTTCGCCTGCATCTGGGCGGCGCGCTCGACCGATGCGGGGCGCAGCTGGTCGGCGCCCGAGCAGCTCACCGACGGTTCGCGTGATGCCATCAACCAGTTCCCGGCCGCCAGTCCGGACGGCGTCGCGCTGGCCTGGCAAGAGGATCCTGCCGGCGTTCCGGGTGAAGGGACCGGAGGCGAGTCGGGTGCGAGCGGCAACCCCGGAACGAACATCTTCTATACGGCCCTTTCAAAGGCCGATTTTTCGGCCGCGACGGCTTTTCCGGCCCCTGTGACAGTCTCCGATAATGTCTCCACCGCGTCGGGCGAGCCCCGCGCGACCCGCCCCAACCTGCAGCTCGTCGGGCCCACCGCCCTGCTGGCCTACGAAGAAACCAAGCCTGGCGGGGGCGGCAAGGATGTGCTCTGGCACGATTTCATCTTCCTGAGCCCGCCTGCCGATAGTGCGGGCAGCGTCGTCAACCAGATGCCCGCCGAGAATGCGCGGCGCGTCAGAATCGTGGCCCAGCCCGTGGCCGACGCCGGAGCGAATGGTGCCGCGGCGATGGTGCTCTGGCGTCAAGGCAGCGGCAGCCACGGAGCGCCGGCCGATTTCATGATGCGTCGGGCCACCGGCGGGTACGGCATCGGGCAGTTCGACGACGCGGTCAATCTCAGTGGTGCCACGCTGGACGAGGCGACGGGAGCCAACCCCGAAGACAGTATTCGCGGGCATCGCGGCATCCTCGACGGCAGCTTTGCCGCCGTGGTGTTCATCTACACGCCCAGCGAAGCCGATCGGGCGCTTCAGGAAGCCACATACAACGTCCGAACCCGCCGTTCCTTCGACGGCGGACAGAGCTGGTCGGCTGCCCGCAACGTCTCCGGCATCACCGACTTCGGTCGCATGGCCTTCGCCCCGCGCATCGTGGCGACGTCGCCGACGATTCCCAGCGGTGATCCGCTGGATGTGCGCAACCCGGACGTCTATTTCCTGGCCTGGGATACTCGCGAAAACCTCGCGGATCAGCACTTGAGCGAACGTTTCGATGCCTTCGCGGCGATTACCGTGGATCGGGGCCGGAATTTCTCCGCGCCTGTGCCTATCGCTGACAGCGAGGCCGAAGAATGGGAAACCGGGCTTCAAGCCTGGCCGTCGGGCGAGATCGTCTGCGCTATCTGGAAACAGCGCGATCCCGGCGAAAGCTCGGAGGCCTGGTTCCGCTGCGGCGAGCGTGGTCAGGTACCGGCCCTGGCGGTGCCCGTTCTGGCGCCCTGGAGTGTGCTGATCATGGTCCTGACGTTGATGCTAGTGGTTCGCCGATTCGGCCCTTTCCCTGCTGTGAACTGAATAGCGGAATTCGAACTGCCTCCGCCGGGTGTTGGGCGGAAAGATCACGGCGACGGCAAGTACGTTGTCGGCATGTGCCCTGAACTTGACCAGGATATCGTCGGATATGCGCAACTCAACCTTACATTATAACTGCGGAATACGGAGGCGAAAATCAGGACATGTCACGACTTGTCAGTCCGTGCCTGCCGGCGCAGAATCCTTGTTTTGGGGGATAGGCCAACCTTGGCTCGGGAGCTCATTATGACCCACACACTCCGCTTTCTGTCCTTGAACGCCTGTCTGTTCCTTGCCGGCATGGCTTGCCTTTCGATCGCTGTCGCCCAGAGCACCGAATCCGTGCTGGCCGATTTCTACCAGGACACCGGTGGCGACCAGTGGGACGACAACTCCGGCTGGCTGGACCCATTCGTCGACTTCTGCGACTGGCACGGCGTGAGCTGCCGCGGCAGCCAGTCAGGCCAGAAGATCATCGACCGTATCGAACTTCCGGACAACAACCTCATCGGAACGCTCGACCTGGCCGCGCTCGACGAGCTCGACCTGGCCGAACTGAACCTGCGCGACAATCGCCTCGGCGGAACACTCAACCGCGCTCCCATCCAAATCCATCAACTCGATCTTTCCAACAACCGCTTCGAGGGGGTGCTGCCCGCCCTGCGCGAGCAGGACATCCCGTTGATCGTCGACGACAGTCCGCACACCTGGCGGCTGACCAACAACGACTTCAGCGGCGCCATCCCCGCCAACTGGCGCGAACTCAAGCTTCGAAACCTCGAACTCAGCGGCAACCGCCTCGACGGCAACTTCACCGTGGCCTTCGAGACGATCGGGCGAGAGGGGCCGGGCCATCTCGGCATCGCCGACAACGAATTCTCTGGCACGCTGACGCCCGACATCCGCGATGCCTGGCTCCAACTCCACGATGTCGACACCTTCGGCGGCCTCAACCTGTGCTGGAACGACTGGCAGATCGACGATCCCGAGCTGGATACCTGGATCGCGAACCGTCACGTGGGCGGCGAATACATCAACTGCATCAATCGCAGCCGCAGCCTGATGGCGGCCGACATCAACGGCTCGTGGTTCAACCCGCAGCGTAACGGTGAAGGCATGACGCTGATGATGATCGACCGCGGCGTGCCGCTGATGTACTGGTTTTCCTTCGACACGCAGGGTCGGCAGCAGTGGGCCTTCGAAGTGGGGCTGCACCACGAGGAAAGCCTGCAATGGTCGACGTTGCTCGAAACCCGCGGCGATTTCGCCGCCGGCATTCGGTTCACCGATGGCCAGCGCACCGTCCGACCGCTGATGGGTGCCCGCCTGGATCGCCTGGGCACCAACGACACGCACTTCGAGCGCCGCTACTGGAACTACACCTTCTGCCCCCCGCTGCAGGATCCCGAGGGCAACCCCTTCCCCTGCTCGGTGATCCCGGTCTCCGACCGACTCGACTACGTGCGCCTGAGCGAAATGGCGGGCAGCACCTGCGACAACCAGAGCGCGTTCCAGCAGTACTCCGGCGCCTGGTTCGACCCCTTCCGAGCCGGTGAAGGCTTCATCATCGAGGCACTGCCCGACGACCGGGCGGTGGTCTACTGGTTCACCTACAAGCCCGACGGTTCGGGCGAGCAGGCCTGGATGATCGGGCAGGGCCGCTTCGAGAGCGGCACACAGGAGCGAGCCCGAATCGAGTTCGATCTCTACCAGCCAACCGGCGGCGTCTACGGGGACGACTTCGACCCCGATGCCATCGACAACGTCGACTGGGGCACGCTGCTCGTCGAGTTCAGCGACGCCGACACCGGCCGGGTTTACTGGGACAGCAACCTCGAAGATTACGGTTCGGGAGACTATCCCATCGTCCGACTCGCCCGACCCATGCTGGCCGAGTGCAACGAAAGCGCCTCTTGAATGAGTTCGGCCACCGCCCGGCGACCGCGGTGAATTTGCTTGGACGCGCCGCATCCACTCACGGGGGTGGTTGGCGACGTTCCAGAGGCCTTCGGGAGACATCTTCTCGTCCAGGAAATTTGTGGGTATCCTGGAGCCCATCCCGTGGGCGATCGTTCCGCTGTTGATGCTCGGCGGTGCCTTTTTATGCTACGAGGGCGC
>NZ_QVMV01000039.1 GCF_003417465.1 Wenzhouxiangella sp. 15190 | reverse complement strand
CGCAGGCTGATGGCGGGTAACTTTTCTCTTGCGCGAGAAAAGTCACCAAAAGCGCGCTGAAAACATGGCGGATACCAGGTAGTTATCCCGCCACGGAGTGGCTTCAGTATTTTGACTGGGGCTTCGTTTGAAATCTCTGAGACGCAGGCGGGCTTGCGACGTCCGGTTGGACAGGCCCGCACCCAGCCTCACGACTTCGAGGGCGAGCGTTCGAAGGCCCTGCCACGAATCTCGATCCAAGGCTAATTCACCCGAAGCACTCTGCCTTGGCGTCGCCGAAGCCGGGGTGATCGAGGTCGGGCCGTCAGAATGCAGATTACGCCCCAGCGACGTCGAGGACGCCATGTGTCTAGACGGAGTTAGAGCGAAGACGGAAGCAAAATACTGAAGCCCTCACACTAGCTTGGTCCTGCGGCGCATCCGCCATCTTTTAAGCGCGCTTTTGGTCACTTTTTTCGCGCGAGAAAAAAGTGACTCGCCGAAAGAGCTTGCGAAGCAAGCCGGGCGAAACAGCAGTTGACTGGTCGAGGATCGCACCGCGGCCGGTGCCGTCTAGAAAGCCAGTGTCTTCCAGCTGGAAGCAACACAATGAAAAAGCCCCGATAGAGCGGGGCTTTTTCCAAACGAGTGGCAAAGCAGCCGCGATGCCGTCAGCGACTGTCGCGCATCTGCTTTTGCTTGATCTCCCAGCGCTCCTGGGCATCGAGGCACAGCGTCGCAATGGGACGTGCTTCGAGGCGGGCCAGGCCGATTTCCTCGCCGGTTTCCTCGCAGTAGCCGTAAGTACCGTCATCGACGCGGGCGATGGCCTGGTCGATCTTGTTGAGCAATTTGCGGTAGCGGTCCCGCGTGCGCAGTTCGAGACTGTTCTCCGTCTCGCGACTGGCGCGTTCGGCCTCGTCGCCGACGTCACGCACTTCGCCGCGCAGGTTATTGATGGTCTCCTGGGACTCCTGGATGAGGTCTTCCCGCCACTGCAGCAGCTTGCGACGGAAATACTCCAGGTGCTCCTGACACATGTACTCTTCTTTTTCGGAAGGCTTGTAGCCTTTCGGTAAATCGACAATCTTGCTGGACATCAGCTCGTGGCCTCTTCAAGCCAGGTTGTTGCAAAACGGTCGATTATATATCCTAGACGGTGATCTCTGGCAACCCCGCATGCAAAAGATATTACTCGCCCTGATCCGGGCCTACCGTTACGTGCTTTCCCCATGGATCGGCGGCCAATGCCGATTCGAACCGACCTGTTCGGTCTACGCCAGGCAGGCGATCGAGCTGTACGGGCCCTGGCGGGGGAGCTGGCTGGCCCTCAAACGCCTGCTGCGCTGCCATCCGCTCTGCCCCGGGGGCAAGGATCCGGTCCCCGGATACGACGATGACGAGGTGGACTGAGCGGCCCGTCAACCGGCGAGGCGACGGATATCGGCACCGAGCTGTCGGAACTTTTCCTCGATATTCTCGTAGCCGCGGTCGATGTGATAGACGCGGTCGATCACCGTCTCACCCTGCGCGACCAGCCCGGCCAGAACCAGACAGGCGGAGGCCCGCAGGTCGGTGGCCATCAGCGGTGCGGCAGTCAGCCGTTCCACACCCTTGATGATGACGGAATTACCCTCCAGGCGAATATCGGCGCCCAGACGCTGCAGCTCGAGTACGTGCATGAAACGGTTCTCGAACACCGTCTCGCGCACGATGCCCGTGCCCCCTGCAATCGCGTTGAGCGCCGTGAATTGTGCCTGCATGTCGGTCGGGAACCCCGGATAGGGGGCCGTGGTGACGTTGACCGCACGCGGGCGCCGGCCGGCCATGTCGAGCTCGATCCAGTTCTCGCCGATGGTGATCTGCCCGCCGGCTTCCTCGAGCTTGGCCAGGACCGCGTCGAGCGTGTGCGGCGCGGCATTGAGCGTGCGCACCCGGCCGCCGGTCATGGCCGCGGCGGTCAGGAAAGTGCCGGCCTCGATGCGGTCAGGCACCACGGCATAGTCGTAGCCCGACAGTTGCTCGACGCCCTCGATGACGATGGTGTTGCTGCCGTGACCCGAAATCCCGGCACCCATGGTGTTCAGGCATTCGGCCAGGTCGGCCACCTCGGGCTCCTGGGCGGCGTTTTCGATCACGGTCGTGCCCTCGGCCAGGGTCGCGGCCATCATCAGGTTCTCGGTACCGGTCACGGTAGCGGTATCGAGTACGATACGCGCGCCCTTGAGACGCTCCGCACGTGCCTGAATGTAACCGGACTCGACCGTAATTTCTGCTCCGAGCGCGGTCAGCCCCTTGAGATGCAAATCCACCGGCCGGGCGCCGATGGCACAGCCACCCGGCAGGGAAACCTGGGCAGCGCCACGCCGGGCCAGCAGCGGGCCGAGCACCAGAATCGAGGCCCGCATCGTCTTGACCAGGTCGTAGGGGGCGATGTCGCTTTCCATGGCCGAGGCATCGAGTTCGACGCTCAAGCGGTCGCCCAGCGCGATGGAAACGCCCATCTGGCCGAGCAGTTCCATGGTGGTGGTGACGTCCTTGAGATGCGGTACGCCCACGAGGCGGCAGGGTTCTTCGGTGAGCAATGCGGCCATGAGAATCGGCAGCACGGCATTCTTGGCACCGGAAATCTCGACCGACCCTTCGAGCGGTCGACCACCCCGGATCTGGATTCGGGCCATGGAATCAGCCTTGTGCCGAAGACTGCCCGGCTTCTTCCGGGGTCTTGAGATCGAGACTCATGGCATGAATCTCGCGGCCGAGAGCTTCGCCGACTGCGGCATGCACCTGGCGATGCCGCTGGATACGAGAAAGTCCGGCAAACGATTCGCTCACGATACGTGCGACATAATGAACGTTGTCGCCGGATTCGACCTCGACCCGTGCATCGGGCATTGCTTGTAGAATACGTGCTTCGATTGCGGTGACATCCATGATCTGCTCGGGGGAAGTTAAAACAGGTGGCCAATGAAGTTACGAGGCACGCCTAGTTTAACGCAATCGCCCCGGCCGCCTGCCCGAACCTTTCTGGAAGCTGAATGACGATCACCATCGCTGTGCTGCAAATGCTTGCCGGCTTCGTGCTGCTGATCTGGGCGGCCGACCGACTGGTGACCGGCGCCTCGGCTTGTGCACGCAATTTCGGCGTGTCCACCCTGATCGTGGGCCTGACCATCGTCGGCTTCGGCACCTCGGCCCCGGAAATGATCGTATCCGCCATCGCATCGCTCGAGGGCAAACCCTCGCTGGCCATCGGCAATGCACTGGGCTCGAACATCGCCAACATCGGTCTTATTCTCGGCCTGACCGCACTCATCTATCCGCTACGGGTGGAGTCGGCCACCCTCAAGCGCGAAGTGCCGGTCCTGGCCCTGATCATGCTGCTCACCCTGGTCCTGATGTGGGATCTGCAGTTTTCCCGGGCCGACGGCGTGATCCTCCTTATCGGCCTGTTTGCGCTTGTCGGCGGCATGATCATGCTGGGTGTCAAAAGCGGCGGCGAGGATCCATTGAGCGCCGCGCTCGCCGGGGAAGTGCCCACCGGCATGCCGACGCGAACCGCCGTCCTGTGGACCCTCGTCGGCCTGGTTCTGCTGCCACTCAGCGCCCATGTACTGGTCAAGGGTGCGGTGACGCTGGCGCTGCTGATGGGCGTGACGGAAGCCGTCGTCGGCCTGACCGTCGTGGCGTTGGGCACCAGCCTGCCGGAACTCGCCGCAGCGGCCGCCTCAGCCTACAAGCGCGAGGATGACCTGGCCATCGGCAATATCCTGGGTTCAAACATGTTCAACCTGCTCGGCGTCCTTGGCATCGCGGCCGTCATTCACCCGATGGTCATCGAGTCGATTCTGCTCAACCGCGACCTGGCCGTGATGTTCGCCATCTCCGTCCTGCTGCTGGTACTGGCCTGGCGCCGCGGCGGTCACGGCCTGATCAACCGGCCCGCCGCCCTGCTCCTCTTCGCCAGTTACCTGGGTTATCAAACCTGGGTGATCTGGGAAGCCGTCCTGGCGCGGTGACCGCCGCATGCCCGGTGGATTAGAATCGACAGCATGAATATCGATGCCCGCCGTCTGCTCGACGCCGCCGGCGAAGTTCTCGAGACCGAGGCCCGCGCGATCCATTCGCTCGCCCGGCGCCTGGACGAGCGCTTCGTGGCCGCATGCCGTCTGATTCTCGAAGGTCCGGGCCACGTCGTGGTGACCGGCATGGGCAAGTCCGGCCATATCGCCAACAAGCTGGCCGCCACGCTGGCTTCGACCGGAACGCCCGCCTTTTTCGTGCATCCGGCGGAAGCCAGCCACGGCGACCTGGGCATGATCGCCGAACACAACACGGTGCTCGCCCTGTCCAATTCCGGCGAAACCGAGGAAGTCCTGCAGCTTCTGCCCGGCCTCAAGCGGCTCGGCGTGCGCCTGATCGCCATGACCGGTAACCCGGGCTCGACACTGGCTCGGCACGCCGACGTACACCTCGACACCAGCGTCGACCGCGAGGCCTGCCCGCTCGGGCTGGCCCCCACGGCTTCCACGTCGGCCCAACTCGCCCTGGGCGACGCCCTGGCCATCGCACTGCTCGACGCCCGCGGCTTCACCGCCGAGGATTTCGCCCGCTCGCACCCGGCCGGCAGCCTGGGGCGCCGGCTGCTGCTGCGCATCAGCGACCTGATGCATACCGGCGAGGCGCTGCCCACGATCCACAAGAGTGAGAGCATCGCCGAGGCGATCATGCAGATGACGCGCAGCCGCCTGGGCATGTGTGCCGTGCTCGACGACGAAGGCTCGCTGGTGGGTATCGTCACCGACGGCGACTTGCGCCGCCACGTCGACAACCTCGGCGACATCCGCAGCAACCCGGCGGAAAACATCATGACCGCCAACCCGCGCACCATCCGCGCCGATGAGCTCGCCGCCGCGGCCGTCGAGCTGATGCAGAACCACCGCATTCAGGGTGTGCTGGTCACCGACGCCGACGGACAACTGGTCGGCGCACTGAATTTCCAGGATCTGCTGCAGGCCGGCGTGGTATGAACAGCGACATCCGCCTGGCCGTGTTCGATGTCGACGGCGTGATGACCGACGGTCGCATCGCCTACACGGACGACGGCCATGAAATCAAAACCTTTCATACCCGCGACGGGCTTGGCCTGAAGGGCCTGCAGCACAACGGCATTGCCGTAGCCATCATCACGGCCCGCAACTCGCCGATCGTCGCCCGCCGCGCCGCCGAGTTGGGTATCGAACACCTCGTCCAGGGCCGCGAGGACAAGGCCGCTGCGCTCGATGAGTTGATGGCACGGCTGTCGCTCACCGGCGAAAAGTGCGCCTACACCGGCGACGACCTGGTCGACTGGCCGGCGATGCGGCGCTGCGGATTCAAGTGCGCGCCGGCCGACGCCAGCGCCTGGATTCGCGAGCGGGCCGATTTCGTCACCCAGAATCCGGGCGGCCACGGTGCCGCGCGCGAGGTCTGCGAGCGCATCCTCGCCGAGCGGGGCCTGCTGGAAGCCTGGCAGGGCCGCTTCGAGTGACCTGGCGGGTGGTGCTGATCGCCTGCCTGGCGCTGATCGTGGCGCTGGGCATTCGCTGGCTGATGCCCACCGACCGCAGTGCCACCCCGCCGATCACCATGCCCGACACGCAGTTCGACTACACGCTCAGCGACTACTCCGCCAGGTTTCGCGACGAACAGGACCGGGTCGAGCTCACGCTCTCCGGGCCCAGGCTCGAGCATGTCTGGGCCGAGCGCATCGCTCGCCTGCGATCGCCGGAATTTCACATCGAGCCCGAGGCGGCCGACTGGCACGGCACTTCCGACGGCGGCCGCGTGATACGCGACGATGCAGTGCTGGTACTCGAGGGCAACGTAACCCTGACGCACCGCGGCGAGCGCGGCGACATCGAGGTGAAGACCGAACGTCTGCGCTACGACCGGCGCGCGCGTACAATCACCTCCGACACGCGCGTGACGATGACGCAGGCTGAATCTCTGCTGCAATCCGGCGGTCTGAGAATCGAACTGGACAACAACCTACTGGAACTGACCGATGGCGTACAAGGTGAACTCGAGCCGGCCGTGGCATCTCGCGGTCGTGATCCTGGTGCTCCTGACCGCTCCGATGACCCAGGCCCAGAACAATGAACGCATCGGTGTCGACGCCGAATATGTGTCGTTCGACAACGAGCGGGGCGCCACCCATCTGGACGAGAATGTCCGCATCACCCGCGGCCAAATGGAGGTAACGGCCGACGAGGCCTTTGCCTACCGCGGCAACAACGGCTACGAACGCATCGAGCTGTTCGGCACTCCGGTTCGCTGGCGCACCGTCACCGAGGAAGGCGGCGAGACCACCGGCCATTCAGACGAGGTCGTCTACAGCCTCGTCGAACGCACCGTCACCCTGATCGGCAACGCCCACATCGAGGAGTCCCGCGGCACTTATTCGGGCGATCGTCTGGTCTACAACCTCGATACCCAGGGTGTGCGCGGCGAAGGCGGCGTTCGCCTGTCCATCGAGCCGGAAGTCGTCGACGGCGAGGAAGGCGAAAATGAAAACGAAGGTGCGGAGCCGAACTGACCCGTGCTGATTGCCGAGCAGCTCGCCAAACGCTACAAGGGACGCGCCGTGGTGCACGGCATGTCGATGCAGGTCGACACCGGCGAGATCGTCGGGCTGCTCGGACCCAACGGTGCCGGCAAGACCACCTGCTTCTACATGGTTGTGGGCCTGGTCGCCGCCGATGGCGGCCGCATCGAGCTGAATGGGCGCGACATCACACGCTCGAGCATGAACCAGCGCTCCCGCTACGGTCTGGGCTATCTGCCGCAGGAGGCCTCGATCTTCCGACGCCTGTCGGTGGCCGACAACATCATGGCCGTGCTGGAACTCAGGCGCGACCTCGACCGAACCGCTCGCCGAGACGAACTCGAGCGCCTGATGGAGGAGTTCTCGGTCAGTCATCTGGCCGACCAGTCCGGCATCAGCCTGTCCGGGGGCGAGCGCCGGCGCGTGGAAATCGCCCGCGCACTGGCCGCCAACCCGTCCTACATGCTGCTCGACGAACCCTTTGCCGGCGTGGACCCCATTTCCGTCGGCGAAATCCAGAACATCGTCCGGCATCTGACCGAACGCGATATCGGCATCCTGATCACCGATCACAACGTGCGCGAGACCCTCGGCATCTGTGACCGCGCCTACATCATCAGCGAGGGCCGTCTGCTGACCCACGGCGTGCCGGCCGACGTCATGGCCGACGAGAACGTGCGCAACGTCTACCTCGGGCGCGAATTCCGGCTCTGAAGCCCTAAAACCGTGTAACCACGGAAGACACGGAAGTTCACGGAAGAACGGAACGAGTGTATACGCCCCTGGTGCAATGCAACGACGGACTCTTGCTCATCCTTCACCACCTGAACGCCCCATTCTCGAGCATCGCGGATCCGCTGATCCCGAGCTGCGGCATTTGATGCCCGCTCGCTTTCCGTGCTTTTCCGTGCTTTCCGTGGTTCCATGGGTTTTGCGGCTTCGCCGAAGCCCCAACTGGTCCGATTCTGGCTTTTGGGCGTAGAATCGAAGTCATGAAACAGGGTGCTAGTCTCCAGCTCAAGCTGGGCCAGAAGCTCAAGCTGGCGCCGCAGCTGCGCCAGGCCATTGCCCTGCTACAGCTCAACCGTATCGAGCTGCGCCAGACCATCCGTGAAGCACTCGACACCAACCCCATGCTCGAGCGCAGCGAGGAAGCGCCGGGCGACAGCGACGAGCAAACCGAAGAATTCGACGGCGACCTCGAAGTCGACTACGGCGACGACTACGGATTCGACGACCTGCCGGAAGGCTACTCGGTCACTTCCGGCCCCGCTCCCAATTACGACGAATTCATCAGCGACCGCGCCGACGAGTCGCTGCAGCAGCACCTGCTCTGGCAGGTCAACCTGGCCGGGTTCAGCGAGACCGACGAGGCCATCGCGCGCGCCATCATCTACGCGCTCGACGAAGAAGGCTACCTGCAGGACGACCTTTCCACGCTGCGTGCCTCGCTGGCACCGGAGTACCTGGTCAGCACCGAGGAAGTCGCCGCGGTTTTAGAACGCGTCCAGCACTTCGAGCCGATCGGCGTGGCCAGCCGCAGCGTGGGCGAGAGCCTGCTGGTTCAGCTCAAGGCCATGCCGTCGAGCACCCCCGCACTGGGCCTGGCCTGCCACCTGGTCGAGCGACACCTGGAGGAACTGGGCAAGCAGGACATTCGGGCGATGGTGCGCGCTACCGGCATGGGTGAGTCCGAAATTCAGGCCGCCCTGGCGGTCATCCGCCGCTGCAACCCGCATCCGTGCTCGCGATTCGGCCGGGACGACGAGAACTACATCGTGCCCGACGTCTACATCCATCCGTCCGAGGAGGGCTGGCGTGTGACCCTCAACCCGGACAACGATCCCGGCCTGCAGCTCAACGGCATGTACATGAAACTGGCCAAACAGGCCCGCGGCGAGGACAAGAAATACCTCAGAAACCGGTTGCAGGAGGCGCGCTGGCTGATCAGCGGCCTGGAGATGCGCAACCAGACCCTGCAGGCGGTCACGCGGGCCATCGTGGAGCGCCAGCACGAATTTTTCAGCATGGGCGAATCCGGGCTCAAGCCACTCCTGCAGCGCGAAGTCGCCGAGTCCATCGGCGTGCACGAATCGACCGTCTCGCGCGCAACCACCGAAAAATACGCACACACGCCGCGCGGCGTTTTCGAACTCAAGTTCTTCTTCTCGGTCGGAATCGATACGCAGGACGGTCAGCAAATCGCCGCCACGGCGGTCAAGGCCCGGGTGCGCCGACTGATCACGGAGGAGCCCCCGGGCGAACCGCTGTCCGACCAGGCACTCGCCGAGAGACTGGCCGAGGGCGGTATCAAGCTGGCACGGCGAACCGTGGCCAAGTACCGCGAGCAGCTCGGTATCCCCGGCTCGGCCCAGCGGCGCCGGGCCGCCCGGCTGCAAACGGGCTGACCCCCCGCGCCGGACTGTATTAACATTGACTCGCGCAACAAGGAGCGACCTGATGCAACTGGAAGTCACTGGACAGAACATTGAAATCACCCAGGCCCTGAAAGCCTACATTGCCGAAAAGACCGAGCGCCTCGAGCGCCATTTCGACAATCTCATCTCGGGGCATTTCGTGCTGCACCTCGAAAAGCTGCAGCACACCGTCGAGGGCACGATTACCGTCGGCGGCCGCACCAACCCGCTCCACGCCGAGGCCCAGTCGGAGGACATGTATGCAGCCATCGATGCGCTCATGGACAAGCTCGACCGCCAGGTCCGGCGCCACAAGGACAAGGTCACGTCTCACCGCAATTCGCGTCCGGCCGAGGCAGGCTGAGCCCGGCGGCACGACAAAAGGGGTCCGATCTCATGCAGCTTGTTGATGTGCTCGCACTCGATCGTATCGCGGTCGACATCTCCGTCTCGAGCAAGAAGGCCCTGCTGGAGAAGGCGGCCGAACTGCTGGCCGCCGCCCCCGGCAGCGCCAACGCCCGCGACATCTTCGACAGTCTGTGCCAGCGCGAGAGGCTGGGATCGACCGGCCTGGGACAGGGCGTGGCCATTCCACACGGCCGCGTCGACAACCAGGAAAACGTTTCCGGGGCGATGATCCGCCTCAAGCGCCCGATCGACTTCGATGCGCCCGATCACGAGAAGGTCGACCTTTTCTTCGCTCTGGCAGTGCCGGGGCAATGTACCGACACTCACCTCCGGCTACTCGCGGAGATGGCTGAACGCCTCGGTCGCGAATCCCAGCGCGAAGCGTTGCGTACCATCGACGATCCCGACGAGTTGCTGCGACTGTTGTCGGCCAACCCGGCCGACACCCCGACGCAATGACCCAGCGCGTCACGCCGGCCGAACTCTACGAGCAGTTTTCGGACCGTCTCGATCTGCATTGGATCAGCGGCAAGTCGGAAGCCGGCAAGCGCGAACTCGAGCCCACCGGTTTTCACTCCCGGCCGTCCCTAGTCGGCTTTCTCACACCGATTCATTCGACCCGCATCCAGGTCATCGGGCGCGAGGAATTCGACTGGCTGGAGGGCCTGGACTCCCGCACCCGCTGGGAAACCCTGGCCAGGATCATGGACGATCGTCCCGCGGCCATCATCGTTGCCAACGGCCTGGAAGTGGCCGACGACCTGGTCAAGCTTGCCCGCGAGAGCGATACACCCGTCCTGACCTCCAGCCACAACGACTGGGAACTGGTCAATTTTCTCGAATACCAGATTTCGCGCCGGCTGGCCGCCCGGGAGACCCTGCACGGCGTATTCATGGAGATTTTCACCATCGGCGTGCTGATTACCGGCGAATCGGGCACCGGCAAGAGCGAACTGGCGCTGGAGCTGCTCACTCGCGGCCACCGCCTGATCGCCGACGATGCACCCGAGTTCACGCAACTCACCCCCGACATCGTCGAGGGCTCCTGCCCGCCGGTCCTCAAGGAATGCCTGGAAGTCCGTGGCCTGGGTATCCTCAATATCCGCCGCATGTTCGGCGACGCGGCCATCAAGGCGAGCAAGTACCTGCGGTTGATCATCAACCTCAACCTGCCGCACCCCGAGGGGACCGAGACCGACCGGCTGCGCGGCGACGACGCCCAGCGCCAGGTGCTTGACCTGCAGATTCCGCAGATCAACCTGCCGGTGCTGGCCGGTCGAAACATGGCGGTTATCGCTGAAGCCGCCGTGCGCGACTTCATGTTGCGCATGAAGGGTTTCGACGCGGCGGCGGAATTCGTGGAGCGGCACGGCAGGCTTCTGGCCGACCACCAAAACAAACAATGAGCAACCCGCTGATCATCATTTCCGGCCTGTCGGGCAGCGGCAAGACCGTGGCCCTGCACGCGCTCGAAGACCTCGGCTATTACTGCGTCGACAACCTGCCCGGCGGGCTGCTGCCGGACCTGGCGCGCGAGGTCCACAGCCAGCCTGAACGCTATCCGAGGGTGGCCATCGGCATCGACGCCCGCTCGGGCCCGGAGGGCCTGGAAAGACTCCCGGAGCTTCTCGGCTCGTTGCCGGGCGACCGGCCCTTCCAGTTGCTGTACCTCGACACCGACGAGAAAGTCCTGGTGCGGCGCTTCAGCGAAACGCGCAGACGCCATCCACTGAGCGACCTGGGGGGTGTGGAGACGGCCATCGCCGCCGAACGCAAACTGCTCAAACCGATCCGGGAAAAGGCCGACTGGATCATCGATACCTCCGAGAGCAACATCCATCAACTGCGGCGACAGGTCTGGCGCGCCATCGGCGTGAGCGAAAACGAATCGGTCCAGTCGCTGGTGCTCGAATCCTTCGCCTTCAAGAAAGGGGTGCCGCGTGATGTCGACATGGTGTTCGATGCGCGCTGCCTCCCCAATCCGCACTGGCAGCCGGGGCTGCATGCGCATACCGGCCTGGAAGCCCAGGTGCGCAAGTATCTTGAATCACACCCCATCGTCGACGAATTCTGCAGCGACATCCTGACCTTCGTACGGCGCTGGCTGCCGGCCCTGGCCGAGGACCAGCGCAGTATGGTGACCGTGGCCATCGGCTGCACCGGCGGCCAGCACCGGTCGGTCTACATCGTCGATCGCATCGCACGGGAATTGCGCGAAGAAGGCATGCGCGTACTGGTCAGTCACCGGGAGCTGGAACAGTGACGGGCATCATCCTGGTCACGCACGATGGTCTCGGCGAAGCCATCCGGCTG
Organism: Wenzhouxiangella sp. 15190; assembly: GCF_003417465.1. Taxonomy (GTDB): domain Bacteria; phylum Pseudomonadota; class Gammaproteobacteria; order Xanthomonadales; family Wenzhouxiangellaceae; genus Wenzhouxiangella. The sequence goes on along the minus strand of NZ_QVMV01000039.1, from coordinate 54,605 downwards.
GAAGCGGAGAATATTCTCGACCGACCGGTGAATGTCACGACGGTCGCGGTCAAGTATCGGTCCGGGGTCGAGGAAACCCTCGAGGCATTGCGCCTTGCCCTCGCCGCGGGTGCGGACAAACAGGGCGCCGTCGTTCTTACCGACCTGCCGGGAGCGACGCCGCACAACCTGGCCAGCCAGACCGCCGACGAATGCGGCATGCCGGTGGTGTCGGGACTGAACCTGCCGATGCTGCTCAAGGTCATCAACCACGCCGGCACGGCACCGACTGAACTCGCCGAGCTCGCCGCCAGAGGCGGTAGCCAGGGGATCGTGCGGGCATGAAGGAAATCGAACTCGAACTGATCAATCGGCTCGGTCTGCACGCCCGCGCGGCCAGCAAGCTGGTGCAAAGCGCCTCGAGTTTCGACAGCCAGGTTTGGCTCAGCCACCAGGACAAGCGCGTGAACGCCAAATCGATCATGGGCGTCCTCCTGCTGGCCGCGCCCTGCGGCAGCCGGCTGACGCTGGAAGTCGACGGACCCGACGAGGATGCAGCCGCCGAGGCCATCGCCGGGCTCGTTGCCGACCGTTTCGGAGAAGGTGAATGAGCCTGACCCTGACCGGCATCGGCGTTACCACCGGCATTGCGCTGGGCAAGGTGCACCGGCTCACGCCGGGCGAGCTGGCCCTGCCCGAATACCATCTGGAAGCCGATGCCGTCGACACCGAGATCGAGCGGGTCCGGCGCGCCGTTCAGCGCGGCGACGACTTTCTTTCGGGTGTCCTGGACCGTGTCGGCGAATCCGGCGGCGAAACCGCACGCGAACTGCTCGAAGCGCATCGCCTGATCCTGCAGGATCCGATGCTGATCGAGTCTGCCTGCGATCGCATCCGTGAAAACCGGATCAATGCCGAATGGGCCCTGGCCCAACAGGCTGAGCAACTGCGTGAGGAGTTCCGGCGCCTCGACGATGAATACCTGGCGCTGCGCCGCGAAGACCTCGAACAGGTCGTCAGCCTGATCCAGCGAGAACTGGCCGACCAGCCTTCGGCCCTGTTCAGCACCCAGGTGCCGCATCGGCTCGACGACACCGTCCTGATCGCGGCCGAACTGACACCGGCGGACCTGACCGTTCTCAGCCAGCGCCGGGTGGCCGGCCTGGTGACCGAGCACGGCGGGCCGTGGTCGCACACCGCCATCCTGGCGCGCAGCCTGGAAATCCCGATGGTGGTGGGTGTCCACCATGCGCTGGACCTGCTGACCGAGGGCGAACGGGTCGTGCTCGACGGTCACTACGGCGCCGTGCTGGTCAGTCCCGACGAAAACCTCGAGCGCCACTACGCCGAAAAACAGTCGACCAGCCAACGTCACCGCAGCGAACTCAAACGATTCCTGTCCCGGCCATCGCGCACCGCCGACGGCAAGACCTTCCAGCTGCACGGCAATGCCGAATTGCCGATTGAATTCGAACGCTGCATGGAGGCCGGCGTGGACGGCATCGGGCTGATGCGCACCGAGTACCTGTTCCTCGACGAGCACATTCCCGACGAGGAAGCCCAGTACCGCGCCTACCGAAACGCCATCCGGGCCATGGCCGGCAAGCCGGTGACGATCCGGACCCTGGACGCCGGCGGCGACAAGCTCCCCGATTCCCTGTCACTAACGCGTGGACCCAACCCCGCCCTGGGCCTTCGCGGCCTGCGCCTGTCCCTTTCGGTCACCGACCTGTTTCGCGACCAGTTACGCGCCATCCTGCGGGCCTCCGTCGAGGGCCCGGTCCGCATCCTCCTGCCGATGCTGACCAACATCGAAGAAATTGCCCAGGCCCGCCAGTTGATCGCGCAATGCCGCGAAACGCTGCGCGCCGACGGCCTGGAAATCGATCCCGAGCTTCCTGTCGGCGGCATGATCGAAACACCGGCGGCGGCTCTCAATGTCGAGGCCATGGCCACCGAGCTGGACTTCCTGTCCATCGGCACCAACGACCTGATCCAGTATGTACTGGCCATCGATCGTCAGGACGAGCTGGTCAGCTACCTCTACGAACCGGCCCATCCGGCCATCGTTGAACTGCTCGGCCGCATAGTCGATGTCGGCCAACGCCGGAACCTGGAGGTGACTGTCTGCGGCGAACTGGCCGGAGACGAACGCGCTGCCCGCCTGCTGCTCGGCCTGGGTGTAAAACATTTCAGCATGCCGCCGGCACGCGTGGCCCCGGTCAAGAAAAGCCTGATCGAGGCCAGTGCCGATCGCTGCCGCCACATCGTTGAGCGCTTTCGCGCGCACGGCGACCAGCGTAGCGCCAAGCTGCTGGAGCGACTCCGGCATTCCGGTGGGGCACGCTGAGAGGCGATATTCCGTATTCGACCACCCGCCATTGATGGTCCGGTCCGCATAGCTCACGTTATGTGCGACGAAAGACGAAGCACCAAATCCCAAGCACCAAACTCCAAACAAAATCGAAATTCCAATAACCGAATGACCAAAATGCGGCTCAGCGGAATGCAGGTGGCATTGGAGTTTAGAAAATTGATTTAGTTGGCGACATCATCCCTGACGTATTTGGGCTCGAGCTCCCAGGCATGCACCGGCTCGACCGTTTCGGCCAGGGCCAGCACGCTGCGGGCATCCGGCCAGATGTCCGGGTGTTTCTCGGAAACCTTTCCCGCCAGAACGCTTTCCAGTTCGTCGCCGTAGCTCGCCAGGCCCGAGCCGGCGGCCAGCCAGGGGCCCTCGTGCGGTAGCGCCAGGCCGGCCGGCGGCACGACCACTTCGTCGGCCACGGCGACGTGGTCGCCGTCGCGGCTGTCGAAAAATCCCGCATACACTTCCGACATGCGTGCATCCAGCACGGCCAGGACGTGTTTGGCGTGCCATTCAGAGTCGGCGGCGCGGGCGAGCGCGGCCAGCGTCGAGACCGCGTGGATCGGCAGCTCGTGGGCCAGCGCGATGCCCTGGGCCACGCCCAGGCCGATGCGCAGGCTGGTGAAGCCACCCGGGCCGCGCGAGACGGCCAGCGCATCGAGGTCGCCAAAACCAATGTCGCGCTCTTCGAGCAGTTCGCGAATCCATGGAATCAGCAACTCGGCATGGCGGCGCGGCGCCAGAGCCTCGCGCACGCTGATTTCGCCGTCGACCTCCAGCGCCACGGAGCAGAAATCGGTCGCGGTTTCCAACGCCAAGCAGATCATGCCGCCAGCCTCTCGCGCAGGAATTCGGCCGCTTCGGCCGCACTTTTCGACCGGGTCATCGGCGGCAAGCTCTTGAGGAAGATCCGGCCGTAGGGTTTCTGCGTGATGCGTGGGTCACCCAGAACCAGCACGCCGAAGTCGTTCCACTGCCGGATCAGCCGTCCGGCGCCCTGCTTGAGTGCGAGCACCGCCTGCGGCAACTGGACGGTGGTAAAGGGATTCTCGCCGGCCTCGCGAACCGCCTTGAGCGTGGCTTCGAGCACCGGGTCGTCCGGGGCGGCAAAGGGCAACTTGTCGATGACCACCACGCTCAGCGCCCGGCCGGGGACGTCCACGCCCTCCCAGAAACTCGCTGCACCCAGCAGCAGGCTGTTGGGTGTTGTACGAAAACGTTCCAGCAACACGTGGCGCGGTGCGTCTTCCTGGATAAGCAGGTTGAAATCGGTGTGTGCGCGCAGCCACTGCGCCGCGCGCTGCAGCGCACGATGGGCGGTAAACAGCAGGAAGCCCCTGCCGCCGGCGGCACGCAGCAGCGGCAGGACCTGTTGGAGCAATTCCTCGGTATGCGACGGATCGCGCGGCTCGGGCAGGTTCTCGGGAATCCACAGCCGCGTCTGGTTGGGGTAGTCGAAGGGACTCTCGACGACCAGTTCCTCGGCCGAATCCAGGCCGAGCCGGCGGGTGAAATGCTCGAAACGGCCGTTGACCGCCAGCGTGGCCGAGGTCATGACCCAGCTCGCCGGCACGCGCTCACGCAATTCGGTCAGCGGCGCGGCGACATCCAGCGGCGTCAGATTGAGCTGGAAACGCCCGTTGCGGCTGCTGAACCAGCGCACGTAGCCTTCCTTGCCCTCCAGAAAAGCGTGCAGGCCGTCGTGCAGAACGCAGGCGCGCTCGGCGCAATTGGCCAGATCGCGTGTGCGCTCGGCCAGTGGATCGAGCGCGCGGGCCAGATCGTTGAGTGAACGGGCCAGGGTCTGAAACTCATTCAGGCAACCGCGCAGGGCCGAGTATTCGCCCCGGCGCGGCAGGTCGACGTTGGCGCTCACTGCCTGCTCGAGTGCGGCGCGCAGGTTGGCCGTAGGGGTTTGCAGCAACTTCAGGCTGCCGGCCGCACCGGCGCTCGCTGCCAGGGTATCGCGGGCGAGTTCACGTACCTGCCAGGCACTCAAGCCCTGCGAGAAAAAGCGCATGGCGGTTTCGGGCACCTGGTGGGCCTCGTCGATAATGACGGTCTCCGCACCCGGCAACACCTCGCCGAAACCGGTTTGTTTGAGCGCCATGTCGGCGAACAGCAGGTGATGATTGACCACCACGACATCGGCCTCCTGGGCCTGCCGCCGGGCGTGCACAAGGTGGCAATCCGAGAGAAACGGGCAATCGCTGCCCAGACAATTGTCCTGCGTGGAAGTCACCAGGGGCCACACGCGCGAGGCGCCCGGAATCTCGTCGATCTCGCTGATTTCGCCGCTGTTGGTGTGCCGGGCCCAGCGCTGCACCGTGCGCAGCTCATCCATAACGTCTTCGAAAAGCTCCGGCTCGGAGACGTGTCGCTCGAGCCGGTGCAGGCACAGGTAGTTGGCCCGCCCCTTGAGCAGCGCGACCTTGCGCTCCACGCCCAGGGCCTTGAGCGCAAGCGGCAGGTCACGCCGGAACAACTGGTCCTGCAGGTTGAGCGTGCCGGTGGAAATGATGGTGCGATCACCCCTGAGCAGCACCGGCACGAGGTAAGCCAGGGTCTTGCCGGTGCCGGTCGCCGCCTCGGCCACCAGATCCTGGCCCGCCTCAAGACAACGATCGATGGTCCGGGCGAGTTCGAGTTGCCCTTCCCGGGGACGGAAAGCCGGCAACGCTTCGGCCAGCGCACCGTCGGGTCCGAACAGCGTGGCCAGCGATTGGCTCATTCAATAACGCTCGGGTGGCTCGAGCGGGCAGATTTCGACGCGTTCGCGCGCGCGTGCCGCCGCCACAACCTGGCCGTCGCGTTCACGCGCCAGCGCCATGGTGCGCCAGTTGCGGCGGCAGATGTCGCCCACCTGCGGACCCAGCTCCCAGGAGCGCCTGGCGTAGCTTTCGGCCTGCTCCCACCGCCCGCGCGAGAGCTGAAGTTCGGCCATGCGCTGGAGCAACTCGGGGTCGCGGTCCTCGATGCGCAGCGCACGCTCGAGCAAGGCCTCGGCCCGATCGAAGTCGCCGTTTTCGCGGGCCGCCTCGGCCGCGCTTTCGAGCTCGCGAACGGCCGGGTTGCGCAGGGGATAGACCTGAAGGCCGCTCGGCTCTTCACCCCCCTCCGGTGCACGTACCTGCTCGGCGATCTCGGGATCATCCAGGGTCGGCTGCCAGGGGGCGCAGGCAGCCAATACCATCATCGCCAACAGCGCGAGGGTTGCGAATGCCGGAAATCGGGAGAAGGAACGGATCGATTGCATGCCAGAGGCTTCAGCCAGTCAACTGGCTCAATGGTACAGGGATTCAGCGATTGAATGGCCCGGAACCGCGTCGCTCCAGGCAGTCCGACAGGACCTCGGGCTGGCTGCCGGCAATGAAGGGGATGGCTACCGCCCCGTCGCAGTACTCGGCCGCCAGTTTCGGCTGCGGCCACTCGACCCAGAACCACTCGACGCTGTCGGGCCAGCCGGATCGCACGGGCCGGGTGGGCAACTCATTGAACAGCCCGGCCCACACCGGCAGCGCGGTACTGGCGCCGCCGACACCGGCGGGCTTGTTGTCGTCGCGACCGGCCCAGACCACGCCCAGCCAGTCGTTCGTGTAACCCACGAACCAGGCGTCGCGCCGATCGTTGGTAGTGCCGGTCTTGCCGCGCACGCCCGGATCGTCGGTCAGCAGACGGCTCAGCGAGCGGCCGGTGCCGTGTGTGACCACGCGGCGCAGCGCGAAGTCCACCAGTGCCAGCGCCTCGCGCTGCTTCAGCGACTTGAGTCTGAGCGGATAGCGGGCGATGGTCTCGCCGTCGGAATCGACGACTTCGCGCACCGAGCGAACGGGAGCACTGTAGCCCTCGGAGGCAATCGGCTGGTAAAGCTGGGCGACTTGCAGGGGTGTGAGGTTCACGGCCCCCAGAAATGCCGCGGGGTGTGCATCGCGTCCCGGTGCCACACCAAGCTGGCGCATCAACTCGAACAGCGCATCGACGCCGACAGCCAGGCCGACGCGCACGCTAGCCTGGTTGTAGCTTCGCGCCAGCGCCTCGAGCAGGGGAACCTTTCCATGGCTGACTTCATCATGGTTGACGGGTTGCCACGGCCCCGAACCCGAAATATCGACGGTCAGCGGTTCGTCGGCCACCGGCGTGACCAGCGTGAACGCTTCCGGCCGGGCCAGAGCGAGCATGTAGACCAGTGGCTTGATAACCGACCCGACCTGGCGGCGGGCGTCGAGTGCGCGGTTGAAGCCGTGCCGGCCACGCACGCGATCGCCGACCAGCGCCCGAACCTCGCCGCTATCGGGCTCGAGCAGCACGATGGCCCCCTGCAAGAAGTCGGGCTCGCTCTCGACCCGGACCAGGCCCTCGGCCAGTGCCGTCTCGGCCCGACGCTGTGCCGAAGGCGAGAGCGTGGTGAACACGCGCAGGCCGGTGCCGCGCAGGTCCCGATCCCGATAATCGGACCGCAGCTGGCGGCCGACCAGGTCCAGGAAGGCGCCGTACTGGCTGGCGCCGGAACGCAGCGAGGGGCGCAATCCCAGGCCGGCTTGACGCTGGCGCTGCAGGGTCGCCTCGCCGATCAATCCCGTCTCGTGGAACATGGCCAGCACGAGATTCCGGCGATCGCGCGCATGCTCGGGGTTGCGCAGCGGGTGATACCAGGACGCGCCGCGCGCCATGCCCACCAGCAGCGCGATCTGGCCGGCATCCAGCGCCTCGAGCGGCTGCCCGAAGTAGTATTCGGCCGCCCTGCCGAAACCGTGGATGGCGCGCCGGCCGTCCTGGCCCATGTAGACCTCGTTGAGCCAGGCCTCGAGAATTTCGGCCTTGGAAAAACGCAGTTCCAGGCTGACGGCCATGATCGCCTCGTTGAACTTGCGAAGCAGGCTGCGCTCGGGCGTAAGAAACAGGTTTTTGACCAGTTGCTGGGTGACGGTGCTGCCGCCCTGCACCACCTCCCCGGCGCGCAGGTTGGCCCACATGGCCCGCGCCAGCCCGCGCAGGTCGATGCCGAAATGATGCTTGAAGCGCCGGTCCTCGACCGCCTGGGCACCGGCGACCAGCAGGGGTGGAAACTCGGCCAGTTCCAGCATTGTCCGGACGCGGTCGTCCAGCGGCAGGATGCGCCCCAGTTCGGCCGGCGGCAGGCGCAGAACGGCGGCCTCACCGAGCAACTCGACCCGTCCGCCCCGAACCCGTACAGCACCGCGCTGCGCGGGTTGATGACCGTCGGGAAAGTCGAACGCCGGCAGATGTAAGTCGATGCGCTCGCCTTCCACGCGAAATCGCCCCGGACGCTCGGGGGAACCGGCCCGCAGGCCGGTGGCTTCGAGTTCCACGAGCAGATCCCGGTGCGACAAGGCACGGCCGTCGTGCAATTCCAGCGGGCGGGCATAGACACGACTGGCTTCTGTCAGGTGCCGGTCGGCGAAGCGCAACGACACTTCCCGGTCGAGCCACCACACCCAGGGTCCCAGCAAGCCGATGGCCAGCCCCAACGCGAACAGTAGCGAGCGCAGAAGCCAGCGAGGCAAGCGCCGGGAGCTTTTCGACTTGCTCGACCTTGATCGTTGCTTGCGGCGGCGCCGTGGCTTGCTGGCCATACGCGAGGTGACAGGAGCCTGTGGTTGAAGGATAATTGCCCGTTTGCGGCGACGGACCCGACCGGCCGGACCGGTTTAAGGCAGTATACCGTCAGGTCCTCGACCCCGAATAACGTTCTCATGCCACTCCAACCACGTGACTGATTCCGACAGCACAACCAGAATCTCGCCGCTGGTCGTCGTTCTAGCCGAGCCCGGGGTGACCATCGATCGCGGTTGGCTCGACGCCGTGCGGCGAGAACTCCCCGGCGACATCATTTCCAGCGAGGGCGGACCGGTTGGTGAAGGCCTGGACGTTCTGCCCGGCAGCCGCGGTTCGTGGTGGACCTGGCTGGGCGAGATTGACCCGAAGCGTACTCAAAACGGCGTCGTGCTGCTGGCCCCGGGCTTCGCCCTGCCGCGCCGATTCGCCGCCCGCCTGGGCCACCTACTGGCTTCCCCCGACTGTCCACCGCTGCTGACATTGCCGGGCAACCACCAGCGCGGCCTCGACCCTTCGGCCGGCCTGATGGACCCGGAAGACGGCAGCACGGTCGATTCGATCGTCCAGGCGGCGGCCGAACTGCGCTGGACACCGGTTCGGTACCGGCCCGAACGCCTGGCGATCGTACCGCCCGGGCGGACCGAAGAAGCAATTCAACAAGCCGAAAGCGAGCACTGCTGGATCTACGACGGTCTCTGGATCCACGATCCGCAGGGCCGCGACGATGGCGGGCCACACACCCCGGACCTGCGCGCGGCCCTTGGACACCTGGCCACGGCCATCGAGGCCGTGGCCGGAGAAAGTGTGACCGCGCCCCTGCCCCTGTTCGGCTTCGACGGGCAACCCGTGGTGCTGCATATCAGTCATGACTGGGGCGGCGGCGTAGCGCGCTGGATCGATGATCTCATTACCGCCGACGACGGCCACCGTCACCTCGTGCTGTCGGCCGGCGGGCATACCGACGGCACGATTCACGGCCAGTGGCTCAAGCTGTATGCGGCCGGACCCGGCCGGGCCTGCATCCGCGAATGGACACTGGCGCCGGCCATCGCCGGCACGGACAGCACACACGCGCAGTATCGCGAGATACTCCACACCGTGATACGGCGCTACGGCGTGGCACGGATCATCGTCTCTTCCTTGATCGGCCACAGCCTGGATGCCCTGGCCACCGGCCTGCCGACGGTAGAAATGCTGCACGACTACTACCCGGCCTGGCCGGTACTCGACCAGGATCCGCTCGCCTGGGCCGGTGAGGACGGCCGAATCGAACTCGATCGAGCCATCAACGATTCCGGCGACAATTTCCTTTTCGCCGAGCGTCGCGCAGGACGTTGGCAAGCACTGGCCGAAAATTGGCTGGAAGCCGTCCGAAAGCACGAGATCGCCCTGGCAGCGCCAGCCGAACACGTCCTTGAACGCTGGCGAACACTGGTCGATGACCCCCTCCAGGAGGCGCAAGTCGTCCCCCACGGCTTCGCCGGCTGGTCATCCGATGCGCCCGAGGTCCTGCCAAGCGCCCTGCCCGACGGCCGGCTCAACCTGGTCGTCGTCGGCCGACTGTCCCCGGGCAAGGGACTCGGGCTGCTCGATGCCGCCATCGAAGGACTTCGCGAGCACGCCCGCATCACGCTGCTGGGCTGCGGTCATCACGGCATGCGCTTTTTCGGCCAACCCGAGGTCGATGTCGTCCTCGACTACCGTCATGACGAGTTGCCGGACCACCTCGCGCGCATCGGCGCGCAGGCCGCCCTGTTCCTGTCCACGGTAGCGGAGACCTGGAACTATGCCCTGACCGAAACGCGGGCGCTCGGCCTCGTACCGGTGGCTACGCGCACGGGCAGTTTCATCGAACGCATTCGCCACGAAACCGACGGGATACTTTTCGATCCCGACCCTGAGTCGCTCATCAGGGCCGTCAGGGCGCTGCGCGAGCGGTCCGGACAGCTCGAGGCATTGCGGGCCGCACTACCCGCCGAGGCGTCGATCAGCGAAACGCTTTCGACACTCGATGGCATCGTGGGCCTGCGAACGGCCGAACCACCGGCCGCAAGCGCGAGTACGAGCAGCGCACTGCGTTCCGCGAGCAAGGCCGCCGACCTGGTGGACACACGACGACAGCACGCGGCATTACGCGATGAGGTCGAAGCGTTGCGCATCGACCTCGAGAAAAGAACCGACTGGGCCCGGAAGCAGGAACGGCTGGCCACCGATCGCACGCAGTGGGCGCAGCGGCTCGAGGGCGAAATCTTAGAGCACAAGGAACGCCTGTCCGAAGTCCAGCAGCGCCTTGCCGATCGACAAAGCCAGCTTGAAGCGACGGAAAGGGAACTCGAGCTGGCCCACAAAGACACCGAAGCACAGCTCGCCCGGGCGGAGCACCTCGATCACGAACTCCAAACCATTTTCGCAAGCCGATCCTGGCGTCTGACTCGACCGCTGCGCGTGGCCAACCGCGTCGCCGCCAACGCCATTCGCCGACGCGTCTACAACCCCTTGCAGTGGCCTTTACTACTTCGGCGGCTGCGGCTCCACTTGCGACTACACGGTGTGCGCGGCACGCTCGAGTTGATGCAGCAAGGGGTACATACCTCCCCCGAGGCTCCCGTTACATTCGAAGCCATGGAACCATCGGAGGGTACCCTCGAACCGGTTACCCTCGACACGACCTCTGAGCCGCTAGTGAGCATCGTGGTGCCTGTATTCAACAAGGCGCACTACACCTCAGCCTGTCTCAACTCGATTGCTGCATACAACAGTCATAATATCGAAAGCGAATTGATCATCGTTGACGATTGCTCAAGCGATGAAACCGCTGAGTACCTCGCAGCCTGTCGAGGCCTGCGAGTCATCCGCAACACCACCAACAGCGGCTTTATCGCCAGCTGCAATGCCGGCGCCGCAGCGGCTCGTGGCCGCTATCTGGTCTTTCTGAACAACGACACCACCGTCACCGAAGGCTGGCTGGAGGCCCTGATCCAGACTTTCAGTCGTTTCCCCGATACCGGCATTGTGGGCGCGCGGCTGGTCTATCCGGACGGCCGTCTGCAGGAGGCCGGCGGAATCATTTTCAAGGATGGCTCGGGCTGGAACTACGGCCGTGGCGATCGGCCCGATCGGCCCGAGTACAGCTTTGCCAGCGAAACCGACTACGTCTCGGGCGCCTGCCTGGCCATCGAGCGCGTCCAGTTCGAGCAACTCGAGGGCTTCGATTCGCACTACGCACCCGCCTACTACGAAGATACCGACCTGTGCTTCCGTGTACGCGAACGCGGCCTGCGGGTGATCTATCAGCCGGCCTGTACCATCGTGCATCATGAAGGTATCAGTTCGGGCACCGACGAATCTTCGGGCACCAAGCGATTTCAGGCCGTTAACCGCAAGAAATTCCAGCAACGCTGGAAACAGCAGTTGCAGAAGCAGCCGGACCCGACTCCCGGACCCGAAGGAGTTCACTCGGCTCGCTACCGACGCTTAAGCGGTCATGTTCTGATCATCGACGCCACCACTCCCGAACCGGACAAGGACTCCGGCTCGATGCGTATGGTCGCCATTCTCACGATCCTGCGCGACATGGGATTCAGGGTGAGTTTCATGCCGCAGAACCTGGCATGGGTCGCACGCTACTCGCGAGACCTACAGGCGCGGGGTATCGAAGTACTGCACCACCCCTGGGTGAGTGATGCGGAATCCTGGCTGACCGAATACGGAAGCCGGCTCACCCAGGTCATCGTCAGCCGTCACTACGTACTCGAACCGTTGATCGACGCCATTCGAAAGCACTGCAGACAAGCCTCGGTGGTGTTCGATACCGTGGATCTGCACTTCCTGCGCGAAGAGCGCTTGGCCCAGCTTTGCGGTGACGATAAGGCCCGACGAACTGCTCAAAGAACCCGCAAGTCGGAGCTGACGCTGATCCGCCAATGCGATACCACTTTGGTTGTGAGCCCGGCCGAGAAAGAACTGCTTGATCAGCTAGTACCCGAGGCGCGTATCCAGGTTCTGTCGAATATTCATCACATCCATGGGCGCAGTCGGGCATGGGCCCACCGACGCGACCTGATGTTTGTCGGCGGTTTCCAGCATCCGCCCAATCTGGATGCGGTCGAGTGGTTGATCGATGAGATCATGCCGCTGGTGAGAAGCGAGATTCCTGATGTGCGCTTGCACATCATCGGTAGCCGCATGCCCGAATCCCTGCGCGAACGACGCAGTAACGGCGTTGTCATCCACGGCTACGTGGCCGATCTCACACCCTACCTGGAAGGCTGTCGACTGTCAGTCGCCCCACTACGCTACGGTGCCGGCGTCAAGGGCAAAGTCAACCAGGCGATGGCCTGGGGCTTGCCGGTCGTGGCCACCCGCTGCGCGGCTGAAGGCATGTATCTCGAAGACGGCAAAGACGTACTAATTGCCGACACGTCCGAGAGCTTTGCCGAGGCCATCGTGCGCGCCTACAGCGACGAAGCGCTTTGGACGAGGCTATCCGACGGCGGCCTGGCCAACGTCGAGGAACACTTCAGCTTCGATGCGGCCCGGCGGGCCATCAACGAGATGCTGAGTTCACTTTCGCAGAACGACTAACCACAAAGACGCAAAAAAGCAGGAACCACGGAAAACACCGAATTCACGGAAAAGAAAAGCTTTTCTGACGAAAGAGCTCACCTCGACGGGCAATTCTTCACCCTTCGAAGCACTCTCTACCAATCAGGCATTTCCGTGCTTTCCGTGTCTTCCGTGGTTTTATGGTTTTGCTTTGGGTTTGAAGATTTTTGCCGGTTAACGTAACCGACGGGCGTCGGTGACGCTGGGGATGGTCTGGAGGCGATTGAGTAGCGTGGCGAGCTGATCGAAATCTTCTACCTGAACCGTGAGTTCGATCTCGACTTCGTCGCTGCTGTCGGCATGTCGGGCGTTCATCCCGGTGACGTTGACCTTCTCGGATGCCAGCAAGGTACCGATGTCCTTGATGAGTTCGCGCCGGTCCCAGGCGTTGATCGCGATCCTTGAGGCATAACGGCTACGCGGTCCGCTGGCCCACTGTACGTCGAGTACTCGCTCGGGCTGGCTACCCTGCAGGTTGAGAAATTGTCGGCAGTCCCGACGATGAATGCTCACGCCCCGTCCGCGAGTGATGTAGCCGGCGATGGGATCGCCCGGAACGGGCTGGCAGCAACGAGCCATATGGTGCATCAGGCTGCCCACGCCTTCGATGCGCACGTCGTCGCCGCCATCGCTTTCCACGGGTCGACGCTGTAACGCAATTCCCTCGCTTTCCTTTTGCTCGCGCGCATGCAGGCGTTCGACCGCCTGGGCGACCTGGGTGGCCGTCACGTCACCGGCACCGACACTGACGAAGAGATCCTCGACGCGCGTGGCGTTGAACTTCTCCATCACCTTGCGGATTTCTTCCTGGTCGAGATCGAGCCGACGAAACTCGGCTTCGATCGCTTGCCGGCCGGCGGCAAGGTTTTCTTCCTGGTTGGCCTGGCGGAACCATTGCCGCACCTTGGCCCGGGCCCGCGCCGTACCGATGTAGCCCAGTCGCGGAACCAGCCAGTCGCGCGAAGGCCTGGGTTCCCGGGTGGTGAGAATCTCGACGCGATCGCCGTTGCGAAGCTGGTAGGTCAACGGCACGATGCGGCCGTTGACCCGGGCGCCCCGGCAGCGGTGCCCGACCTCGGTGTGAATCAGGTAGGCGAAGTCCAGCGGCGTCGCTCCTGCAGCCAGGTCACGCACCTCGCCTTTGGGTGTGAGCACATAGACGCGGTCTTCGGTCGTGAGATTACTGAAGCTCTCCAGCAGCGCTTCGTCATCGCCCTCCTCTTGCGCTTCGAGCAGCTGGCGCATCGCGCCGATTCGCTTCTCAAGCGCGTCGTCGCGCGGACCGCCTTCCTTGTAGCGCCAGTGTGCCGCCACACCCAGTTCCGCGTGACGATGCATCTCGTGCGTGCGAATCTGCACTTCCACGACCCGGCCGCTGTCGGTACGCACCGCCGTATGCAGCGACTGGTAGAGATTGGATTTGGGATTGGTGATGTAATCGTCGAACTCGCCCGGCACCGGATGCCAACGGGTGTGAACCAGGCCGAGGACCGTGTAACACTGCTCCACCGTGTCGACCAGCACCCGCACGGCACGTACGTCGAAAAGCTCGTGAAAATCCAGCCCCTTGCGCTGCATCTTGCGCCAGATCGAGTAGATGTGCTTGGCCCGGCCGCTGACATCGCCGTCGATGTCCGAGTCGACCAATAGCTGGCGCAGACGATTCATGAACTGCTCGATAAACGCCTGCCGGTCGGAACGCTTCTCGGCCACCAGCCGGCTGATACGCTGGTAAGTCTCGGGTTCCAGGTAACGAAAGGAAAGATCCTCGAGCTCCCACTTGAACTGCCAGATACCCAGGCGATTGGCCAGCGGTGCGTGGATCAGCTGCGTCTCGCGCGCCACCTCGCGCCGGGTGGCCTCATCGGCGTCACGAGCGGCATGCAGTCGCGCGATCTGCCAGGCCAGCGCGATCAACACCACGCGCACATCGGCCACCAGCGCCATCAGCAGCTGCCTCAGGCCCTCGGCCCGGGCCTGGTCGTCCGGCAGGTAGGTCCGGCCGAAGAAGGTCAGCGTCCTGAGTTGTTCCAGGAGACCGGCCACTTCTTTAGAGCATTCAGTCGGAAACTGCGGCTCCGCATCCTGCGATTCCAGAGCCAGGGGCAGGAGAATAGTGGCCTCTACGACGGCTCGCTCGGGTTTTATGCGGGAAAGGGCGGAGAGCGCGTGCCAGACGCTAGATAGCGCCTGTTCCGATTTTGTACCGGGGGATTCAGCAAGCACCTGGAGCAAATGCTGCAAATGGCCTACTGATTTTCCCGTTCTCTGCGCGTAGTTATCGATCCAGCGCAAAATAAGTTGAGTGAAACGAGCGTTACCCGCTTCAAGTCCCTCTGTCCAATCCGTCATTTTGCGCTCGATCGGCCAGGCAATCGGCCTCCACCCGAAGCGGAGTGGGAGTTGCCGGAAGCACTATGGCCTTCATCCCAGGATTTCGCAAACGTCCGAAGGCATCTATGCCAGGTTTGAAGTGCCCGCTAGGATGTTTGTCAGTCAACTATGAAAGTCTGACTATCCACGTCTGTAAGCCCTTCGACTTCAGCTCTTAGAAAGTACTCCCCCGCTGTCTCAATAACGATATTGTCAAATGTGTACAAACCGTTCTCGGGAGTTACGCCATTCCTGATTCGGTTCGCACTGTTTTCATCACTGGTCCACAGGTAGAGATCAAGTGACGTGCTGCTATCGACATCCAGTCGTGCGCCACTATCGTCCAGCAACTCGATGGTAACCGCAGGATTGATTGGCTCGTTCAATACAGAATCTGTCGGCTGCTGAACGAACGCCATGCTGGCCGGGTCCTCAAGAATAGATAGGGTTTCTTTCGCGGCTGCATTTTTAGCGATACTACCTGACCCATCAACGGCACCGGCAAACAAGTTTATGGACCCTTCAGATCCAATCATTACCTGCCGAGTTATAGTAAAGGTAAGTGAGGAGGTTCCGGCAGGCAATTCAAGAGATCCGGGCTCAAACCGCAGATAACCAAACCCTTCGGTAGTACCAGGGATTTCTGGATTTTCTACTGCCGTACCGGGACACACAGCATTACCAGAAGGCACACACCGCCAAATCCCCTCACTCAAAGCTGCTGTAAAGTGAGATTCTGGCAGGTCATTAACGGTCCGATATTCCGGAAAAACTTCCTGGAAAGCCAGTTCGTCGGCAGCAGCGTTGCCGGTGTTTTCGATTACCAATTTGTAATCAATCACGTCGCCCGGAGACACCGCTACATCACCGAAACTGAGTGATTCGCCCGAATTGATTTGCAAGCTGGGATATTGAATATTCAGTTCCGGAAACGCCGCGAACGTGTCGCTAAACAGCGAGCCTTCGTCCACAGTTTCAGTGCTCTGATTGTCGGCCAGTTCACCGAACAGGCCGAACTTCGGATTCTGCTCGGCATTATCCTGGAAGAAACATTGCACCGAACTCGACGGTGAAAACGAAATGGTGTCAGCGAGGTTGTAACTGAGCTCGGAAGCCAGGCCAACCGCATCCATCACCGCGTGGCCGTTGGCATCCGTGGCGTTCAGGGTGACGGCCGCACTGTCCGGGCTGGAAAAGTCGAAACAGAAGAACGGATTGTCGTAAGATCCGGTCGCGCCAAGCCTGAAATCGATGCGGTCAGCGGAAAGGTCATATTCAAGAATGCTGCCTGCCCCCGTGTCGAGGATAGGGAAATCGGGCGAACCGCTCACCTTGAATGAAATGCCGCTGGGCTCGATCGTCTGGGCAGACGCCATCGCGACGAAACCCGAAAACAGCAGGGCGGATATGAACTTCACTGGTCTCACTATCAGGATTCTCCTGGCTGGTCTGGACACTATAAAGCACAATTGTACTGTTATTTCACGTCAAAGGACTATCCCCAGACGATAAAAGTTCCGTTAATTCAGGTTCTTCTGCCCGAAATCTGGGATGAATATCACGCAATCTCCCGACTCTCGGAAACCACCTCGGACCAGGCCGACCGGAGTCTCTGCGGTGATGTCTTTTCCGCCGTCCCGAGCTTTTGGGCGAATTGCTGGACGCGATATTCCTCGACCAGCCAGCGATAGCGATCGAGTGCCGGGGTGTACCAGCCACCCTCGGCCAGGTGGTCGAAATAGCGCTGCCACCACGGCTGGACCTCGTCCATGCGCTGCTTGTCGCGCCGGGGGTCGAGTTCCAGCGCTTCCAGCCGCAGGCGAAGCGCCTCGAGATAGCGCGGGTAATGCGCCAGCCTGTCGGCTTCGATGTCGTCGAGAAAACCGGCATACATCAGATCGTCCAATTGACTGCGCATGTCATCGAATGCGGACGGTACCGCCGCTTCCAGGCTATCGATCCACATCGACAATTCATGCCATTTTCGAAGACATTCGTCTACAGTTTCGGCCAGTTCGCCATATTTTCCCAGCAATTCCCGACGAACGGTGCTCACCAACCGATTGAAGGCATTCACGTTCCGGATCGTCCAGGCGTCGTCTTGAAAGCGTCTCAGCACCAGGTTGCGCAGCGCTTCGGTGAGCGAGCCGACATCCTCCATGCGTGTCCAGGCCAGCTGGGCCTCACGCGACAGGCCGTGATTCTTCTTGAGGTACTTCCACTTGTCGCGTAGCGCTTCCCGCAGAAGTACCAGCAGGCCTTCCCGGTGGGCAACCCGGGCGTCTTCCTCGGTGTCGAAAAGCCGAATGCCGACACGATTTTCCTGGTCCACCAGTGCCGGCCATGCGCGGTGGCCGCCGCGGGTCGTGATCACCTCGGGCAGGTCGGGAAACTCCTCCGGACCCAATCCGTCGCGCTGCCACTGTCCGGCCTGGCGGTCCATGAACTCGCGCCGGGCCTGGTCACTGAAGCGTTCGATCAGTTCGTCGATATCCCTGCTCTGGCCCAGGATTTTCCCGCCCTCGCCCTGCACGCGCACCAGGATATTCAGATGTCGCGGCAGCTTCTCGAGCTTGAAGTCGCCCGCTTCCACGGTCATCCCCGACATGCGTGTGAGCGCCTCGGCCAGCCGGTCGAGCAGCGCGCCCTCCGGTCGCCCCAGGGATTCGATGGCCGCGCGCGCATAATCGGCCGCCGGCACCAGGGAACGACGCTTGGCCTTGGGCAGGCTCGCAATCAACGCCGTGACCTTCTCCTCGAGCAACCCGGGCACCAGCCACTGCAGCCGGCCGGGATCGAGCCGGTTGAGCAGGTGCAGCGGACAATCCAGCGTGACGCCGTCTCGCTCGGAGGCCGGATCGAAATGGTAGTGCAGGCGAAAGCGCTCCGGCCCCATGGCCAGCGACTCGGGGAAAGCCTCCTGGCCGGCCAGCGGCGCCTCGTCTCTCAGCAGCGTGGCGCGGTCGTAGAGCAAATGTTCTCGCTCGTCCTCGTCGAGTTTCTCGTACCAGCGGGCGAAGGCCTTGGTGGTGTAGATGTCGGCCGGCAGGCGTTCGGCGAAGAAAGCCTCCAGCTCGGCTTCGGCGACCAGCACATCGCGGCGGCGGCGCTTGTGCTCATGCTCGGCCAGTTCCCGTTTGAGTGCGGCGTTGCGCTTGAGAAACTCGGCCTTTGCATGTATCTCGCCACGAACCAGGGCGTGGCGAATGAAGATCGAGCGGGCGGTGTCCGGGTCGTGCGGTCCGTAGTGAATCCGGCGCTTTTCGACCAGCACAAGCCCGTGCAGGCTGAGCTGCTCGTAACCCATCACCCGCCCGGAGCGCTTGTCCCAGTGCGGGTCGAATACCCGGCGCTTGAGCAGGTGCGCGCCTTGCTGTTCCAGCCATTCGGGCTTCACGGGCGCGACCATGCGCGCATAGGGCCGCGCCGTCTCGACCAGCTCGGCGGCCATGATCCAGCCGGGATTGCTTTTGGCCAGCACCGAGCCGGGGAAAATCCGGAACTTGTGACCGCGTGCGCCTTGGTATTCACCGCTCTCCTGGTGCTGGCCGACCATGCCCAGAAGGCCGGCCAGCAGGCTGCGATGAATGGCTTCCGGTTCGGCCGCGCCGAGCTTGCTCACGCGCCAGCGCTCGTCACGGGCGATCTGCTTTAGCTGGCCGTGGAGCTGCCCCCACTCGTGAAGGCGCTGGGGCGCGAGGAAATGCCCGCGGGCCAGCTTGTCGGCCTGGCTGCGGGAGTTTTCGGCGCGCACATCCTGCCACCACCGCCACACTTCGAGCAGGGTCAGAAAATCCGAACCCTGGACCATGAACTGCTGGTGCGCCTGGTCGGCCGCCTGCTGCTGGTCCAGCGGGCGATCACGAACGTCCGGGATCGACAGGCCGGCCACCAGCACGAGCATTTCGGCCAGGGCGCCGCGTTCGGCCGCCTCGACCAGCATGCGGGCGTGGCGGACATCGACCGGCAGGCGCGCCAGCTGGCGCCCGAGCTTCGTCAGCCGACGTTCTTCGTCGATCGCACCGAGCTCGAACAGACTCTGGCGCGCTTCGCCGATCAGCCGCTTCGGCGGCGCGTCGACGAAGGGAAAATCTTCGGGGTCACCCAGTCCGAGGGCCAGCATCTCCAGCACCACGCCGACCAGCCCCGCGCGCTGAATCTCCGGCTCGGTAAAATCCGGGCGCGAGAGAAAATCGGTCTCGTCGAAAAGCCGGATACAGGTACCCGGACCGACGCGGCCGCAGCGCCCGGCGCGCTGGTTGCAGGAAGCCTGGGAAACCGGCTCCACAGGCAGGCGCAGCACCTTGGAGTGCGCGGCGTAGCGCGAAATCCGCGCCAGCCCCGAATCGATCACGAAGCGGATGCCCGGGACGGTCAGGGAGGTCTCGGCCACGTTGGTGGCCAGCACGATACGCCGGCCCGTACCGGTCTTGAAGATCCGGTCCTGGCTGGCCGCGGGCAATCGGGCGTAGAGCGGCAGCACCTCGGTGTGAGACAGGTTGGCGCGCTTGAGCGCCCTCGAGACCTGAAAGATTTCTCTTTCGCCGGGCAGAAAAACCAGGATGTCGCCGCGCGAGTCGATGCGGCTGACGGTGTCGACCGCGCGCCGGACCTGCTGCGGCAGGTCCTCGCTCTCCTTCGGTTCCTGGTACTGGATATCGACCGGATAGCCGCGGCCCTCGACGGTGATCACGGGGGCGTCGTCGAAGTGCTCGGCGAAACGCTCGGTATCGATGGTCGCCGAGGTGATGATGATCTTCAGATCCGGCCGGCGGCGGGTCAGGCGCTTGAGGTAACCGAGCAGGAAGTCGATGTTGAGGCTGCGCTCGTGCGCCTCGTCGATGATCAGGGTGTCGTAGGCATCGAGCAGGCGGTCGTGGTGGACCTCGGCCAGCAGGATGCCGTCGGTCATGAACTTGATATAACTCTCGTCCGAAACCCGGTCGGTGAAGCGCACCTGGAAACCGACTGCCTTTCCGAGTTCGGTGCCCAATTCCTCCGCCACGCGGCGCGCCACCGAGCGCGCGGCAATCCTTCTCGGTTGCGTGCAGCCGATGAGCCCGCGCTCGCCGCGACCGGCATCGAGGCACAGCTTTGGCAGCTGGGTCGACTTGCCCGACCCCGTCTCGCCGGCGACGATCACCACCTGGTTGTCGCGGATCGCCTCGACGATGCTTTCGGCATGCGCGCTGATCGGCAGATCCGGCGGCTCGCCGGTGTCGGGCCGGTTCTCGGCCCGCAACTGGCGCCGCGCCCGCGAGTCATCCAGCCACTGCCGGTATTCGTCGAACAGGCGCTGACGCTTCTCGGCCGGACCGCGAAAGCGGGCCAGCTGCTTGTGACGCCGCTTCAGCCCGGCAATGTCGCGCTGCATCACCTCGGCGGGTTCGAAAGTCGGGATTTTGCTCATGGGAATCTATTGTCGCTTGTCGCGGCGTGGGCGTGGGTTGGAGTAGGGAACGGGTGGTACCGGGAAATGCCGGCCCTGATGCGGTGTGCGACGATCGTGGCCGGCATTGCGATGGGGGCTTTCTGGTGCCGGTACGATTCGGCCCTGGCCGAACGAATCATGCTTGCCTTCGAGCCAACGCATGCATCGCAGCAAGAGCGGATGACATTGACCAAGAATTCCGCACCGCCTCAGAACCGGCATTTCCCGGCACCACCCGTTCTGAAAGGGGTTGGAGATCCTCCTACCTTTCAGGCGTGGGGTGGAGGTGGCTATGGCCAAGCACAGGGCGCGGAAGTCGGCGCCCAGTTGTCCGCACTTTGCGCTGTCCATGCGCTTGGGAGAATATCCGGGCATTGAGTTGCTCGAACACAATTCGATCAGCAGCCAAAAGCCGATCCACTGAAAACGGCCACCCAAGCCGTTCGCCCAGTGATTGGCCATAGCCACCTCCACCCCACGCCCTCACCCCCAACACGATGCTAGGCTATCGATTCGGTTCAGCAACCCATCACACCATTCGATGAATTTCACAAGCGACAATGAAGCACCGGCCCATCCGGCCATGATCGAGGCGATCTCGCGGGCCAACGAGGGCTTTGCCACCGCCTATTCCAACGACAGCTACAGCAAGCAGCTCGATCAACGCTTTTCGGAACTGTTCGACACCGACTGCCGCGTCCTGCCGATCGCCACCGGCACGGCGGCCAACTGTGTGGCCATCGCCGAACTGAGTCCGCCCTGGGGCGCGGTGCTGTGTCATGAACTCGCCCACATCCACAACGACGAAAACGGCGCGCCGGAATTCTTCTCCGGCGGCGCGAAGCTGCTGCCACTGGCCGGCGACAACGGCAAGCTCGATGCCGATACGGTGGCGGCCACCATAGACAGCGCGGGCGCGCACGGCGTTCACAACGTCAAGCCCTCGGTCGTGTCGATCACCCAGGCGTCCGAGTGCGGCACCAGCTATCGGCCCGAAGAAATCAGGGCCATCGCCGACGTCACGCACGAGCGGGGGCTGCACCTGCACATGGACGGTGCGCGCTTCGCCAACGCTGTGCATCACCTTGGATGCCATCCCGCCGAGACGACCTGGAAAGCCGGCGTGGATGTGCTCTCCTTCGGCGCGACCAAGAACGGGGCGCTTACGGCGGAGGCGATCGTCGTGTTCGGCCATCCCGAGTGGCTGGAAGGCATGGAGCGGCGACGCAAGCGCGCCGGCCACCTCTTTTCCAAGATGCGCTACGTCTCGGCCCAGCTGCTGGCCATGCTCGACGAGGACCTGTGGCTGGAACTCGGCGGAATCGCCAACGCGCGTGCTGCAGAATTGGCCAGGGGCATCGAAACCATCCCGGGCGCCTCGCTCTACTGGCCGGTGGAGTCCAACGAAGTCTTCATGAAAGCCGCGCCCGAAAAGCTGGCCGCACTCAAGGAAAAAGGATTCCAGTTCCACATCTGGCCGGGCCATGACGACCTGGCCAGACTGGTGTGTTCCTGGGCGACGTCAAAGGAAGACGTCTCTTCGTTTCTCGAGGCCCTGGATTCGTAGAATAGAACGGCTCGTCCTGATGGGTTTCGTTTCGGATTTGGTGCTTCGGATTTAGAATTTGCCTCAACCAACGTGTTTTCCACCGGTCCAGCCACCCGACTTGAGCACTTGTTCGCCGAGCGCCCTGGGCCTTTCTTCGAGATCAGTAGCCATCGAATCGTTCCAGCGGTTGAGGAACCCGTACAGGCACACCGCCGCCAATAGCTCGACGATCTGGTCGTCGCTCCAGTATTGCTTGAGTCGATTCATCAGTTCTTCGTCGACGCCGTTGGGCACCGAGCCGGCGGCCAGGGCGAAATCCAGCGCCGCACGCTCGGCTTCCGAGTAGTGCTCGCTCGTCTGGTATTCCCACAGCGCCTCGAGCTTTTCGTCGGACAGGCCACTGATGCCGGCGGCCACGAGTGAATGCGCCTCACAATACTGGCAGCCGGCCGCACGGCTGGCGAAATGCGCCAGCAGACGCTTGAAGGCCGGATCCACGCTGCCCTCGGGATCCATCACCGCGGCGGTCAACTCGCCGAAGGCGTGCACGATCTTCGGCCGCCGCTGCATGGTGAGCAAGCTGTTGGGCACGAAGCCCAGGATTTCCTCGAAATGCCGGAAGGTATCGCCCAACTCCGGGGTATGATCTGCCGGCAATGGATCAATATGTGCCATAAGAAATACTGTCCTTTCTAATGAAAGCAAGCAACTATAAACCCCAACCCAACCCCAGTAGTACCTATCACTTAACACTTCACACTTAACACTTCACACTTCAAGCCCCATGCCCCACGACCAGCCCGTTATTTCCGTCACCAGCCGCGACGGTCATCGTTTCGAACTGATCCATGTTGGCGCCGAGCAGCCTCGCCACACGCTGCTGTTCCTGCCCGGCATGGGACTGAGTGCGCGCCTGTTCATCCGTTTCGCCCATTCATTGGCAGAACGCGGCATCGAGGTCTTCATCCATGAATGGCGCGGCAATGGTTCATCGAGCCTGCGCGCAAGCCGGCAATCGAACTGGGGCTATCGCGAACTGATCGATGATATCGGCGCCGCCCGCCGGGCGATCTCTGACCATGCACCGGAAGGCCACCTTCTCGGCGGCCACAGCCTGGGTGCTCAGTTCGCCTGCCTGAGCGCCGCCACCGAACCACAAGGCTGCCGGGGACTGGTGATCGTCGCCGGCGGCTCACCCTATTGGCGTGTTTTTCCCTGGCCGATGAAAGCGGTGATGATGGCCACGATGTTCGCCTTTCCCTTCCTGGGCAGTCTATTCGGCTACTACCCTGGCAAGCGCATCGGCTTTGCCGGCAACGAAGCGCGCGACGTGATGGCCGACTGGGCACGCAGCGCGCGCTCGGGGCAATACCGCCCTGCAGGGATGGACATGGACCTGGAAGCCGCTCTCCAGGCGCTGGAGCTACCGGTACTGGCGCTGGACATGGCCGACGACTGGTTCGTGCCACCCGGGTCGCTGGAGTGGCTTGTCGGAAAGCTGACCGGGTGCGATGTCTCGAAGCGAGTGATCGAGGCCAAGGGCGATGCACAAAAGGCGGATCATTACGCGTGGATGAAGCAGCCGGATCGGACGGCGGAGGCAATTGGGGAATGGTTGAATGCTACAGGCGGCTGAAGCCCTAGCCGACGTTTAAAGCACCAAATTCGAAGCCCCAAATCCCAAACAAATTCGAAATTCCAATGTTCGAATGACGTAAACGGAGATCAATCGCCATCTTCCAGCATTGCGGCAACAAGCCGTGCGTACGCTCGCTCCTTGAACGAAGCCGGGTCAGCCAAACCCAACCGTTCGAGCTCCTCGGCATGCTTTCCGGGCCGACCACGCAGCAGTGCTTGTAACAGGCCCAATTTGTCCGACGATAGCCGCTTCAATCGCTCAAGGGCGGGAATCAACCGCTGCTCGACTTCCGTAAAGTCGCTGCCGAAGGGATATTCGGGGAACATCGACCGATAGTCGGCGAAGGCCTGCTCAAGAGACTCCGGCGTATTGCGCCGGGCCGCCGCCGGCACCGTCCAGTCGGCATCCAGTTTGCCCGCCTTCTTCGCCTGTTCGACCAATTCGTCCTGGAAACGGGCGTCCATGATGTCAACCATCGCCTTGATGCATTCCTCGTCGGTCCGGCCTCGCAGTTCGGCCACGCCGTACTCGGTAACCACCAGGTCGCGGAGATGGCGCGGGATCGTGGTGTGCGGATACTCCCAGACGATGTTGGACGACGTGCCGCCGCTGCTGTCCGTGCGCGTCGAACGGAGCATCAGCACCGAGCGCCCGTCGTCCATGGCATGCGCCATGGCCACAAAGTTGTACTGACCGCCCACGCCGGAGACCACCTGGTGGTCGGACAGCCCGTCGGACACGGCCGCGCCGGTGGCCGTGACCATCATGCATGTGTTGATGAAGCAGGCATGCCGACGCTGTGCGACTTCCAGCGCTTCCTGCCCGCCGTAGAGCTGGTTGATCCGCCCTACGCCATGCATCCTGAACCGTGGCCGCTCGCTTTCATCGAGTTCACGTAAAAAACGGTAAAACTCACCGCTGCCCAGGAAAAACCCGCCATCCATGAGAGCGCCCGTGCCCGCCTGTTCGACGGATTCGCCGGCGTTGACCCGCTGCTGGGTTTGGAGATCATCGAATACTTCGCGCTTGAGAATCCCGGCCCGATAGAGATGCATGAAACCGTCCATGAACATCTCGCTGGCGCCGTAGAGCCCTTTCTCGAAGCCGCCGAGATGCTCGAAACTGGCTGAAGGGGCATCGAGCCGGCCGATCAGTTCCCGGTATGTGCGATTGTCGTCCTGGCGATGCAGCATGGCATTGACCAGGGCATCGCTGAGCGAACCGATGCCGATCTGCAGCGTCCCCCCGTCGGCCTGCAGCCGGGAAGCATGGACGCCCACGGCATGATCCTGTAGCGAGACCGAGGCGCGCGGCACGGGGAACAACGGCTGCCGCGGATCCTCGTCGAGGATCTCGTCGAAGAAATCGGCTTCGACCACGGCGTCCCCATGCATGAAAGGCAGGTCCGGATGCACCTGGGCCACCGCCATCCACGGCCAGTCGGCTTCCTCACGCAGACGTTTCGTGACGTCCAGGGTTACGTCGGGATTGCACGACAGGCTGTAACGCCCCTGTTCGGGTCCGGCGACGAGTTGCAGTAACAGGTTGATGCCGCGGTCGACCAGGTCACGGGCCACGTGCGTGTAATTCGAAGAGATGTAGTGGCGCTGCATGAGCGACACGCCCAGTGCCGCTCCCGACTGAAAGTAGAATTCGGTGATCCGGATGTTGTCCGGCACGGACCCGACATGCTGGTCCCGAACATAATCCAGCCGCGGATAATCGGCGCCGAAAAGGCGCTCGACAGCCGGATCCATCAGGCGCTTGGCAAGCCAGTGCGAGGATTCCGGCAGGTCCAGCGACAGTGCCGTGACGATCTCGAGCTGCAGCCCCCGGTCCTCGCAGGCGCGTCGGTAGAGCGCATTGACAAGCCGGTTCGGCTTGCCGAGTCCCAGCGGCAGTCCAACCACCAGCCGTCGCCCGACGCGCTCGAGGATACGGTCGATCAGGTCTTCATACGCTGCCGGAGTGCTCTGATTCACGCGGTTTCATCCCGTTTTCGTTGTCGATGGAATGCAGGTAGTGGGAAACTACACGGGTACACTATCCTCGCACACAGACCACCAAACAACCGTTTCCACGCCCCCGGCGCATACTTACCCACTCATGCACTACTATCCGCTACTGAAAAACATCCACATTATCCTTGCGCTGACCAGCGGCATCGGCTTCGCGCTGCGCGGATTCATCCGGCTTGTGCTGCAGCAACCCCTGAAGCACAAGGTCTGGAAAATTGCGCCCCATATCGTCGACACGCTGCTGCTGGCCTCGGGCGTCACGCTGTGGATCATCGTGGGCTGGCCCATTTTCTCCTGGCTGGGCGTCAAGCTCCTGCTCGTGATCGCCTACATCGTGCTGGGAATTCTCGCATTCAGGACAGAACGCCAGGCCCGCGCCACTTCGCTCTACCTGCTGGCCCTGGTCGTCTTCCTGTGCATCGCTGCATTGGCCCTGCACAAGCCGCTCTGAACCCGGTCCAGGTCGAGACGGAAGCATAAAAAAGCCCCGGCAGAGCCGGGGCAGCCAACAACGCATGAGTCGTCAACGGGAAGGGAATATTGACGACTCAAACGCCCGCTGAACAAACAACGCAGCTTCGGGTCTCCGAATCAGGGCGTTGCGACAAAACCGCGATCGTCCAGACCTTGGCGCGGCGAATCAGCAAACTCGCCGTTCGAACCGGGCAGGAATGCAACGAGGAACTCCTCGGCCTGGCTCCCCTTGATCCGGTGAACCACGACATGGGCGCCACTACGATCGACGACCACTTCAGCAATACCCCAGGCACTAGTCGGATAGGCACAGCCCGTACTTTCACCGGCCGAGCCGCTGCCCGAGCCCGCTACGTCTAGCCATCCGCCGCTGTCGCAGGCTTCGCCGGCCGAGCCGCTGCCGGAGCCGGCGACCAGCACCTGGGCGTCACAGCCTTCGCCGGCGCTGCCGCTACCCGAGCCCGCGACCATGAGACCGGTGCCCGAATCACAGCTTTCCCCCGCGCTACCGCTGCCAGAGCCGGCCACTTCCTTCGAGGAGCCACTGCCGGAGCCGGCTACCTCCTTCGAGGAACCGCTACCGGAGCCGGCTACTTCCTTCGAGGAGCCGCTTCCGGAACCAGCCACTTCCTTCGAGGAACCGCTGCCGGAACCGGCAACCATCGGCTGAAACACGGCATCGGATCCAACCGGACCCACGGCCGAGTAAAGGGCCAGTTGGTAATAGCCCGATTGGTCGGGCATCTCAGCCCGCCCCACCAGGATGCCGTCATCGGAATGCACGGACACGAGCACCTGATCGTTGCCGGTCGAGACCAGCACCTGCGGTTCTGTAGCCAGGCCCTGGGTGGCGAACAATATGCACGCGACCAGGGACAGGATCTGCCAGCGCCTGATTCCGGTACCCGACTTTTCAATGCCGGTACCGCTCTTCTCGATACCCGTACCGCTCTTTTCAATGCCGGTGCCGCTCTTGCCGATACCGGTGCCAGACTTCTCTACCGTGCTAAACATAGTGCCCTCCTCGAGCTTTAAACTCAGAATTTATAAAGTGGGAGATTGATCTACATCAGGCTGGCTGTTGTGCACCCTTGGTGCTGTCCTCCTCCCAGTAGTACCAGCCAATTCCTACGGAACATTCGGTCGCTTCCGACGGCTTCTTTTCCTCGGATTCGAGGTATTCCTCCAACTCCACGATGTGGCGCTCGAGAATGGTCCGAACCTCGGTCTGAATGATGTCGAGGCGATCTCTCGGTATGCGAAAGGACCATCTATCCTGTTGCAGCCAGGTCGATTGGCCGGCCGGGACGCGGCTGGTGTTGTGCACAACAGCTCGCCCCAAGCGGTTGATTGCCAAGCTGCCAGCCTCGATGGCCGTCTTCTCGGAATCCTTGACGGGCTTGTAGAACGGATCGATGAGCCGCACCCGCGTTTCGTTGTCGGTCAACTCGACATTGCCGCTCTCGAGCAGTCGATCGAGCGCTGTCTGGGGCGTGACCGCGCGCCCCGCCGCCCGACTGACGAGGCGCTGAAATGTTCCCTGTGGTCCATGGATCAACAGTTCGGCCGGCGACCCATCTGAATCAAGAAAGGCCTCGTCGATGTTCCACATTTCGAGAATGTGGGCCTCTGAGCAAACGTCCGAAGGCACATACTCGCGATCGGCGTTGTCTTCAAAGGCCTTGATCGCACGTCCATCCATGCCGCAAAGAAGAGCCAACGCGGAACGGGTCACCTTGCGATCGGGATTTTGCTTCTCTAGATACTCCCTGGCCTCTTCCACATAAACCTCGCGGACGAGATTGACCAGTGCTGCACAGGAAACGCGCCCGATCGCAAAACGAACGATGGGTCGCACCATGCGCGTCATGGCATCAACCAGCCATCCGATATCCTGGCTGTTTTGCTCTTGAGCAAGTGCTCCAGACATCTCAGATCTCCAGCAATTGAGGTTTGTGAAAATGGAAGCCCTGGGCATACTCGACACCGAGCCTGCGCAGTGCATCCACGTGGTCGGACGTTTCGACACCCTCTGCAATCACGCCCGCACCGAGCCCCCGCCCAAGCGTCTTGATGCTTTCCACGATGGCACGCTGGTTGCGGTCGACATGCACGGCGCTCGTGACACTGGTATCGATCTTGAGCAGGTCGACGATCCCGGCGGCGCACAGGTCGAAACAGTTGACCCGACTCCCGAAATCATCGAGCGCGATCAGCAATCCTGCCCGTCGCAGACGCTGGGCATTTTTCACCAGGGAATTCTTGTCCCGGCTACGGCCGTATTCGATCAGTTCCAGGCAAATGGAATGCCCGCCCAGAGCGGCCTTGTTCTGAAAGTCGAGCGCGGTCTCCACGAACAGGCTGTTGGTCAGCGACTCCGGGTGCGTATTGATGCTGATCCGTGTCGGCTTCTCCTGTTCGAGCAACCAGTCGCCAACCCGGCCCAGTACCTCCAGATCGGTACTGACTACCGGCCGTTCGAGATAGAGACGATCGATGAAATCACCCGGTGACCTCGCGCAATGGCGGCCGTGAGGTCGAATCAACGCCTCGTACCAGCGATAGGCACTGCCGAATCGATCCCGCGATGGATCAAGCGCGCGAATCTCGTGGACGGCGAATGTGCAGAAGTCGGCCGTTGCCTGAAGCGGCGGCGTGCGCGCAAGCTGAACGTCCATGAGAAATTCCCTCTTTTCCGGCAATTGCCAATTTTGGCTATTGACAATATCGGCATTTGCCATAAATTGCAACCCTTGCCAAAAACAGCCCGTGGGTGCTTGTGAGCCATCACCGCCATCCGCTACTGTTATGTGCATGCACACGACCCCGGTACTTGCCACCCGCAGGCCGGGAGTGGGGATTCAAGTCGATTTTTCAGGGAGATAGCGATGTCCTGCATTCGCCTGGCCGCGCTTTGCCTGGCCATGTCCGCAATGGCAGGTTGCCAGCAGCCCGATCCGGGCGCCGATCAATCGGAAAAGGTCTACCGGCATGCCATCGACGGGGCACCGAGCAGCCTGGACCCGGCACATGCCGACAATGTCTATGCCGCCACCCTGGTCAAAAACCTGTTCGATACCCTTTATCGCTACAAGTATCTGGAACGACCCTACGAACTCACGCCCAATCTGGCCGAAGGGTTTCCCGAAGTCTCGGAAGATGGACTGGTCTACCGAATTCGCCTGCGCGACGACGCACGATTTGCGGACGACCCGGCCTTCCCTGACGCTCGGGGACGGCCCGTGACTGCACAGGACGTGGTCTATTCCATGAAGCGCCACTTCATGGACGAGACACGCTCGCGGGGCGCCTGGCTTTGGCGTGATCGCATCGCGGGGCTGGAAGACGGCGTGGAAATCACCGACCCCGAGCAGCCGGTTTCCGGCTTGCAGGCCGTCGACGAACGCACAATTCGCATCGAGCTGACCGAAGCCTTTCCCCAGTTCACGCATACACTGGCCATGGCGCTGTCCGCCATCGTGCCGCGTGAAGCGGTCGAGCATTACGGACAGGAATTTGGCGTGCGACCGGTCGGCTCCGGCCCTTTCGTACTCGAACGCTTCGACCAATCGCTGGCCGTGCTGGAACCGAACCCGCACTTCGACCGCGGCACCATTCAACTCGACGAAGAGGGCTACGACGCCGACCGGCATGCCGGTTACGGACTGGCCGCAATAAACGGAAAACCCTATCCCCTGCTCGACCGCCTGGAAATCCATTTCATTACCGAACCGACGGCGCGCTGGAGCAGCTTTGAATCAAGTCGCGGCGTGGACGTCGTCATGGTGCCGCCGGAAATGGCCGACCGGGTGCTCGAAACCCGCCAGCCGCTGTCGTTGCAGCCATCCATTCGCGAGCGCTATCACAGCCTTACCGGCCTGGAAGCCGGTTTCGTGTTCCACGGGTTCAACATGGCCAATCCGGCGATCGGCTACAACGACGATCCCCAACGTGAACGGCGCAACCGCGAGCTGCGCTGCGCCATGCGCGATGCCTTCGACTGGTCGGCGAAGAACAAGGCCTTCTATCACGGCCTGGGAAGGGTCTTCGCCGGGGTCATTCCACCGTTACTCGACAGTCACGATCCGCAAGTTGCCGAGAATTCCATCGCGCATCGCCCCGAACGCGCGAAGGAGCGGCTCCAGGCGGCCGTCTGGCAGGGAGAATCACTTCCGCGGCTGACCTACGGCCTGGAGGCGAGCGTCCAGCAACGGCAGATGTTCGAGCAGTTCCGCGCCTGGATGCAGGCCGTCGGCTTTCCGCCCGGTCACTTCCAGCCCCGACCATTCGCCAGCTTTGGTGAATACGCTCGTGCCATCGGCCAGCGCGAACTGGATATTTTTCTGCTGGGCTGGACCCTGGCCTACCCGGATGCCCAGTACGCCCTGCAACTGTTCTACGGCCCCAATGCCGCGCCCGGCGCCAACAGCATGAATTACGCCAACCCCGAGTTCGATCGGCTGTACGAGCGGGCGGCCAGCATGCGCGCCGGGCCCGATCGCACCCGGCTCTATCGCCGACTCAACCGCATGGTGATCGACGACTGCGTCATCATCGGCTCACTGGCACGAACACGCCTGCACCTGTGGAAACGACACGTGCGCATGCTGCCGGACCGGGAGATGGTCGGCGGTTTCTTCCTGCGTTTTGTCGACGTTTCCGACGATCGTCCATGAAGGCGGGCGAACGTTCGAGTCGTTTCCTTGCCAGGCGGCTTTTCAGCGCCGTGCCGCTTTTGCTCGGGGTCACCCTCATCAGCTTCACGCTGACCGTCCACTTCGGCCCCGATCCGGCCTGGGAGCAACTCGGGCGCAACCCCACGCCCGAACAGATCCAACAGGTGCGCCACACCATGGGCCAGGATCGCCCCTTCCCCCTGCGCTACGCCGGCTACCTGGTGAACCTCGCCCGGCTTGACCTGGGCCATAGCTACGCCAGCGGTGAACCGGTACTCGACATCCTGCTGCGCACCGTCCCGGTGTCGCTGCTGTTGGTGGCCCCGGGATTCCTGCTTGGCATCGTGCTGGCCCTGGTGCTGGCCCTGGCAGCAGCGTGGCGCCCGCATGGCCACCTGGATCGATTTTGCGATCTCGCCTCGGCCACCGGCATGAGCCTGTCGCTGGTCATCATCGTCATCGCCCTCCAGGCCGTCTTCGGCGTCTGGCTCGACTGGTTTCCCGTTCGCGGCTGGCGCCTGGACGGCCCGGTCGACTACCTCGAGCATGCGGCCGTGCCGACAATGGCACTCATCGCCGCGAACATGGGCTACAACCTGCGCTTCTTTCGCGCGGTATTTCGTGACGTCCTTGCCGATCCGCCGGTGCGCACGGCGCGCGCTTACGGTTTCCGGGCGCGTCGCATCGCGACCGGCTATGTCCTGAGGGCAGCCGCGCCGCCGATCCTGACACGCGTCATGGTCGCGATCCCGCTGATCGTCATCTCCGGCAGCCTGATCATCGAGTCGCATTTCGGCATCCCCGGCGTCGGCCTGGTCACCTGGAACGCCGTCATGTCGGGCGACCAGCCCGTACTGATGGCCGTCGTCAGCTTCTCGTCGATCCTGTTCGTGCTGGCATTGACCGCCACGGACCTGCTTACCGGCCTGCTCGATCCGAGGTCACGCAGCGCATGACGCTTCCCAAGCCTGAACAGCCGTGGCGGCCCGCACCGGAGACCCTGTCGCTGGCGATCGTACTCACCTACCTGGTGGCCGCCGCCGGCGTCTGGTCGGGCCTGTGGGGCACTGAATGGGCCGCCATCAGCGGCGAGCTTCACCAGCCGCCGTCGGCACAGCACTGGCTGGGCACGAACCGGCTGGGCCAGGACGTGCTGCAACGCCTGCTGGCCGGCGCCGCCACCGCTTTCGAGGTGGGCGTCGTCGTCGCCGTTTCGACGGTCGTCATCGGGGCGTCGATCGGCGGGGTGGCCGGATTTTTCGCCCATGGGCTGATCGACGGCGTGGCGACCTGGCTGATCGGCACGATCGATGCCGTCCCGTTCTACCTGTTCGTTGCCGCCGTTGCCGTCGCCCTGCGGGACTGGCCCGGCGCCATGCACCTGGCAATGATACTGAGCTTCTGGACGCTGACGGCCCGCCTGGTGCGTACGGAAACGATGCGCCTGAGGCACCGGGAATTCATCCTGGCCGCCCGCGCAGGCGGGCTGAACACGTTCCGGATCCTGTTGCGCCATATCATGCCCAATCTGGCACCGCTGCTCCTGGTTCAGTCCTCGCTGGTATTCGTGGCCGCGGTCAAGGCGGAAGTGGTCCTGAGCTTTCTCGGCATCGGCCTGCAGGACTCGATCAGCTGGGGCATCATGATCGCCGAGGCCTCGCAGGAAATACTCGCCGGCCACTACGGCAATTTCCTGGCGGCTTCCCTGGCACTGTTCGGACTCGTCCTGTCCATCAATCGATTGACCGACCGGCTGCAGGAAAGGATCGACCCGAGAACGCACGCATCAGCACATCGAAAGCTGCCCTGATACCGAAATCGATTTCGCGAAGGACTTATCATGAAAGATCACTTACGGATTCGGGAGCGGCTTTTGAATCGGACGGCGTTGCGGATCTTGACTCTCTTCCTGTCAGCCACAGTGCTTGCCGCATGCAGCGGCAACCTCCGCGAAATCACCAATCAGCCGCCGCAGGTGTCCCTCGATGGTCTCGAAAGAACATCCGACGGCATCATCGTCGCACTCGGCCTGCGCAACGTGAACGACGAGCCGCTCCGACTCGACGGCGCCTCGGTCACGGTCAAGCTCGACGATGAACCCCTCGCCGCCGGCGAGCAACAAGCACCCCTGGTCATTTCCTCGCGTGGACGCGAGGTTCTGCGTATTCCCATGCCCGCCCGGCCGGCCAGCCTGCAGCAGCTCGACGCCCTGGCAGCGGGCGATGTGGTGCGTCTGCCCTGGAGTCTGGAAGCCCGACTGACGTTGAGCGGATTCGGCAGCCGCAAGACGAACGCGGAAGGCTGGCTCCACCGCGTACCCGGCCAGCCGAATCACTTCCGCTGATCGAGAAAGCGGTGCGGACGCTCCTTTTTTCCCTGCTTGTGGCAAGCCTGTTGTCGGCCTGCGGCCGTGAACCGCAACTCACCCACCATCGACTCGCGGCCTTCGGCACGGAAGTCACCATCACCCTGCACGCGAAGAACGACACTCCCGAGGCCATAGCCGCAATCGACCGGGAGTTCCAGCGGATGCACCGACAATGGCATGCCTGGGAGCCGGGCAGGCTCGCCGACATCAACCAGGCCATCGCCGAAGACCGCGAGATCACACTCTCGGCCGAGACCATCGAAATCATCCGGCACGCACGAGAACTCGAAGCCGCAAGCGGCGGGCTGTTCAACCCCGCCATCGGCCGACTCCTGTCGCAGTGGGGCTTCCACGCCAGTGATCTGCCCGACGGGCCGCCACCACCTGAAGCACGCGTTGCCAAAATGGTCGAGCAAGCCCCTTCGATGAGCGACCTCGAACTCGGCGATGAAACAGTCTCGAGCAGCAATCCGGCGGTCCAACTCGACTTCGGGGCCTATATCAAGGGCGTGGCGGTTGCCAGGGCACTCGATATTCTGGTCGGAGCCGGGGTCGAACACGCCATCGTCAATGCCGGCGGCGACCTGGGCGTGATCGGCCGACGCGGCAGTCGACCCTGGCGGGCTGCCGTACAGCACCCGGACGGTGAAGGCGGTCATTACCTGGCCGGATTGAACGTCGAGGACGGCGAGTTCGTCTTCACCTCGGGCAACTACAGGCGCTACCGCCAGGGCGAGGGCATTCGCCACGGGCATATCGTTGATCCGCGCAACGGTTACCCAGCCGATCAGGTTAGCTCAGTGACGGTCATCGCCAGCGAGGGCGGAAGGGCCGACGCGGCTGCGACGGCATTGGCCGTCGCGGGAGCGGAAGAATGGGGGCGGGTCGCCCGGGATCTCAGCGTCGAACGCGTCATGCGCGTCGACGCCGACGGAACCATCCACGTCACAGCCGCAATGGCCGACCGGCTTCACTGGCGGGAGCAACCCGGCAGTGTGCGGGTCACATCACTGCCGGAGTCCCGCTGAGGCGCCGAATCGTTCGAGCAGGTCCTGCAGCGTCATGGGACGACCGAAGAGATAGCCCTGCAACAACTGGCAGCCCAGCCCGGTCAGGCGATCGGCCTGCTCGGCGGTTTCCACACCCTCGGCCACCACCTGCAGATGCAGGGCCTGTGCCATTTTCACCATGGCTTCGACCAGGGCGAGTTGCTCGGGGCTTTCGTTCATGCCCTGGACGAAGACGCGATCAATCTTGATCTGACTGACGGGAAACTTCCTGAGGTAGGTGATCGAGGAGTAGCCCTGACCGAAGTCATCGATGGCCAGGCTCACGCCTTCGGCATTGAGGCGACGTAACAGCCGATGCTGCCGGATCTGGTCCGGCATGAGCACCGACTCGGTGATTTCGAAGGTGAGACGCTCGCGGGCCACCCCGGTCTTGTCGATCACCTCCAGCCAGCGCATGACCGTCTGCCGGTCATTGAACTCTCTCGCCGAACGATTGAGCGCCAGACGGATATCCAGGCCCACACGCTGCATCGAGACGAGATCCCTGCAGGCCCTGCGCAACACGAAATTCCCCAGGTCGCGAATCACGCCGGTTCGCTCAGCCACGGGAATGAAGTCGCCCGGCCCGACCAGACCTCGCTGCGGATGCTGCCATCGCACCAATGCCTCGACACAGACCAGGCGCCGGCTGGCGGCTTCCACGATGGGCTGGTAATAAACCTGAAACTGGTCTTGAGCCAGTCCCTGCTTGATTTGATTATGCAGCCTCAGGTGCGACTCGGCCTGTTGCCGAAGCGAATCGTTGAAGAAGTGACTGGTGCCCCGCCCGGCCGACTTGGCGGCATACATGGCCAGGTCGGCGTGCTTGAGCAGATTGCCGGCGGAGTGACCGTCCTCGGGATAAACGGCGATACCGATGGAACCGTCGATGGTGACATCGTGCCCCTGGATGGACAACACCGGGTGGAGCACATGCAGCAGCTTCCCGGCCACGATTTCGGCATCCACCGGATCGGACAGATCGTGCAGCAACACGACAAACTCGTCGCCGCCGAATCGGCCAACCAGATCATGACCACGCAAGGTCGCTCGAATGCGCTCACTGACAAGTTGCAGAAGTTCGTCGCCAGCTTCATGCCCAAGCGAATCATTGATCTCCTTGAAATGATCGAGATCGATGAAGAGCAAAGCGAATCGACCCTGTTCCCGCCTCGCCCGGGAAATCGCCTCACTGAGCTGGTGCATGAAGTACTGGCGATTGGGCAACTCGGTCAGGCTGTCGAATCGTGCCTGGTGGCTGATGGTCGACAATGCGCCCTTTAGCCGGCTTCGGCTGGCGAGCAGACCGAAAATCAACAGCCCCAATGCCGCATTCAGGGCTGAACCGAGCAACCACTGCCAGCGATACGAAAACAGGGGAGATTCCCAGTCTCCCTCGGCCGGCACTGCTGCCAACACCCAGCGACCGACCGGCAATTCAACCGGAACCGTCACCGGTTCCTCGAGCCACAAGGCCGGGTCCCCTAGAATGACTTCCCCTGCCAGGCCTTCACCATCCCGGCCACGCAATCCGATCTGCCAATCGCTTGAAGTCGTTAGCCCGGCGTCTTTGAACAACCGCTCGTGATCGATGACGACCGAAATGACGCCCCAGAACGCTCCGTCATCGCGCCGGTAGACCGGAACCCGCCCGATCAGGGCGCGACCGCCCTGCACCAGGTCCACCGGGCCGTTGATGACGATCTCACCAGCCTCGATGGCAGCCCGGATCGATTGATACTGCTCGGGATTGGTTCGGTAGTCGAACCCCAGGGCGGCTTCGTTGCCTTCCCGCGGGTAGACATAGCGCACCACGAGATCGGGCGCGGCGGCAATGTGGCGGGTATGGAGTTCCGCGGTCAGCAGCTCCGAAACCAGCCGCTCGAAACGCCGGGTTTCCAGATCCGGATTGAGCGCGATTTCGGCTCGCAGCGTTCGTACGCTGATGAGATTAGCACCGAGCCTGCCTTCGAGCCGTGCCCTGCTGGCCGCCAACTCCTGCAGGGCGAGAAAACGCTGCAATTCGGCGTCGCGCTGCTGCTCACCGTGTATGGTGCGAGCCAGCAACAGCTGTCCACCCAAAAACACCGCCAGTGCGACAAGCAAGCTTAGGCCGGCACGCACGAAGGTCTTCCAGAAAAGTGGACAATCGCGGTTTTCATAAGGCCTGGATCCCCTTTTGTTGTTATTAATCCCTCGTTGCTGACCAGACTACTTACCCCCGGTTCTTTCGGCAAGCCGGTGGCCCCGGTCGACTAGTGTAAACTGAGTTTTTCCAGGGAGCTGACGGGTTATGACCATCGCATTGTGGTGCGTGCTGATCGCCGGTTTGATGCCGCTCGTATTCGCAGGCGTCGCCAAGGCGGGCGACAAAACGTTCAACAATCGCCGTCCACGCGACTGGTACGAGTCGGTTACCGGCTATCGCAAGCGGGCCTGGTGGGCGCAGCAGAACTCACACGAAGCGTTTGCGTTTTTTGCGGCCGCCGTTCTGGTAGCGCATGTAGCAGGCGCCGACCAGCCGATGGTCGACGCACTGGCTGTGGCGTTCGTCGCCTTTCGCATTGCCTACGGTATCTGTTATCTGGCCGACATCCACCTCGCGCGTTCCTTGATGTGGCTGGGCGGTATGATCTGCTGTGTATGGCTGTTCATCGCCGGCGCCTGATATCGAAGGAATCTCCGGTCAGGTGCGGGCGCGACCCGGGAACCATTGACGGCCCGCGGGCTGCGATCTACGCTATGTGTTTGACCCGCTCACTCTTGAAGAACTACAAGGGAATCCACCCATGAGCCTCAGAATCACTCTCGACTTTTCCGATAAGGATCTCGAACGCTTTCGCGAAATGGCCCGCAAGGCCATGGACAACACCCGCGAACAAAACCCCGATCAGATCATCGCCAGTGCGCGAAAACTGATCGAGGAAGCCTCTGGCCGGGGCAAGAGCAGCGAGTTCGTACGCGGACGGCTCGACATGCTCGGCCTGCTCATCGACATGCTCGAAGACGAAGGCTGGGGCATGCAGGATGTCGGCCGTCAGCGCGTGCTGGCCGCCCTGGCTTACTTCAACGACCCGCAGGATCTAATCCCGGACAACATTCCCGGCCTGGGCTTTCTCGACGATGCCATCATGATTGAGTTGATGACACGCGAGCTCAAGCCCGAGATCGATGCCTATCAGGATTTCGTGAAGTATCGCAAGGCCGAAGCAAAGCGGCGCGGCATGAAACCGGAAGAGCTCAATCGCGGCGATTTTCTGAAGTCGCGTGAACAGGCCCTGCTGTCTCGTATGCGCCGGCGGCGACGCCGTGGCGGCGGTGGTGGGAGCAGCGGCAAGTCGCCCATCTCACTTTTCTGAGTTCACGGGTCGAAACATCTCGACGTGGGGAATGCCGTCTTCCGGATACGGCTCGCTGACCGTCTCGAATCCAAGCTCGGTATAAAACCGCTCCAGGTACTGCTGGGCCGAGATACGCAGCGCCCGGCCCGGGAAACAGCGCTCTGCAGCAGCAATACTGTGACGCATCAGCTCGCGCCCCAACCCCGTGCCCCGCACCGTCTCCACGGTCAGTACACGGCCGATCGAGGGCTCGGCAAAGCGCTGTCCCGGCGGCAGTACCCGGGCATACGCCAGCACGCTCCCGCCCGACCAGGCACCGATATGCAGTCCGCAGTCATCGAGCCCGTCAAGATCCTGGTAGGGGCAGTCCTGCTCGACCACGAAGACCGCCACGCGGGCGGCCAGGACGGCATAGAGTCGGTCCAGTGAAAGTTCATCGAAACGCTCCACGCGCCACGAAAGCTGTTTGGTCATGGTCATGACACAGTCCGAATCATGAATGAAAGCATGCATCATATCCGCCTGCTGGCGGGACTGGAAATCGAGCCGGGCGAATCACCCGGACGCACCCTGGATCGGCACGAGGCCGAACGACTCGCCGGCCACCTCGCCGAGGACCTCCATCGCGTCGTCCCTGCGGTCGAGCAAACCATGCTGGTCCTTTCAGCAAGTCTGTTCGAACCATTCGAGTTGATGCGGCCGGGCTTTCCGGTCTGGCAGGCGCTGGAGGAACTGGCCGAATCCACGCTGCGGGAGCGCGGGTTCGAGCCGCGCGTTCTCGCCATCGGCGCGCATCGCTCGAAGATGCCGCACGCCGGGCTGCAGCCGTCCGAGCAATCGCCCCAGGGACAGTTTCTGGCGCTGCCGGTGACCCTGATATGCCCGGAAGACGAGGCCGAGGCCCTCGAGGAAGCGCTGGAAGCGGAGTTGTTTGAACGCGCCAGCATCGACCCGCCCGCGCGCGCCCTGCTGAGCGAAAGCGCCGGGCTCGAGACGGTCCACGGCCAGTTGCTCACGCTGGCCGACCTCATCGCCCTGCAGCACGTCCAGCTCGACGGCGCCGGGTTGGGGGGCTTCTGGCCCGTGGTCGAACAGATCCTGGTCGATGCCGATCACGAACACGAGCACGAATTGCCGGCCGGGCTGCGCGCGCATTGGGATCCATCAAGAAAACACGTCGATATTCCCTTTATCAGCCTCGACCAGTTTCCCGGCAACAACGACGACTATGCCCTGTGGCTGCGCGCCTTCCGCACCCTGACCACCCTGCTCGACAGCCACGCGATCGACTGGCGTGCCCGACCTGATCCGCCGGTGGTCTTCGACCCCGACAACGCCAGCATGATCGATTCGACCGGGCCGACGAACCATGCCGACGGCATCACCGTCCACCATCATCCCGATATCGGCCTTCTCGCATGGACGGTGGTCGAAGACGGCCGCATGATGCATATCTATCCCCTGCGGCCGGAATCGGCCAATCGGGTCATGCGCGACCTCGCCGCACGCGGACTCAGGCATTTCGACGCCACCCAGCAACTCCACACCGACCCGGAGACCGGCCGCCTGCGGTCGGCCGAAACATGAACCAGAGAAAATACGACAACAACCCTTTGGCCTACGTAGCCGACTCCCCCATTCATGGCCGCGGCCTGTTCGCACGCCAGCGAATCGATACCGACGACTACATCGGCACCTACGAGGGTCCCGAGACAAGGCGCAACGGCATGCACGTGCTGTGGCTGTGGAACGAGGACAGCGAAGAATGGGAAGGCATCAACGGCCGTAACGAGATGCGTTTCCTCAATCATTCCTCCGACCCCAATGCTGACTGGTGGGGGGACGAACTCTATGCCCTGCACCCGATTGAGCCAGACGAGGAAATCACCTTCGACTACGGCTGGGACGAGGAAGAGTGAAGGCGGCAGGCCGCATGCACCGGATTGTGATCCAACGTCCGGGCGGCCTCGACACGCTGCAGTTGCTCGAGGAATCGGTTCCCGAGCCCGCCCCTGGTGAAGTGGTCATTGCCTGCCGGGCCTGCGGGGTGAACTACGCCGACAGCATCATCCGCATGGGCCTCTACGCTTCGGCAAAGAAACTTCACGGTTATCCGATCACACCCGGTTTCGAAGTCGCGGGCACCGTCGCGGCCGTCGGCGAGAAAGTCGAGCACTGGCAACCCGGCGACGAGGTCATCGGCCTGAGCCTGTTCAGCGGATACGCCAGTCATCTGCGGCTGCCGGCCGAGGGCGTCTTTGCCAAGCCGGCTGCCTTGAGTTTCGAACAGGCCGCGACGGTGCCGACCGTCTTCCTCACCGCCTGGTGGATGGTGCACCGACAGGTTCACCCCCGGCCCGGCGAAACCTGGCTGGTCCACTCGGCCGCCGGTGGGGTGGGATCAGCCCTGCTGCAGCTGGCCCGTCTGGCCGATGTTCAGGCGATCGGCGTCGTGGGCGCCACGCACAAGGTCGAACACGCCCGCTCGATGGGCGCGCAGGCCGTCATCGACAAATCCGCCGGGGAACTCTGGAGGGAAGCGGAGCACCTGGCGCCGGAAGGCTTCGACGCGGTCTTCGACGCCAACGGCGTGGCCACACTCAAGCAGAGCTACGAGCATCTGGCCCCGACCGGACGGCTGGTGATCTACGGCTTCGCCTCCATGCTGCCGAAAAACGGCCGGCTGAACTGGTTCAAGCTCGCCCGCGACTGGCTACGAACACCGCGCTTCAACCCCATGGACATGACGCAGTCCAATCGCAGCGTGCTGGCGGCGAACCTGAGTTTCCTGCAGTCGCATGCACCAGCCATGCGTGAAGGCATGCAGTGGTTGCTGGAGCGTTTCGCCGACAGCCGCCTGGCCCCGTTGCCGGTCGAGACCTTCGCGCTGAACGACGCTGCAAACGCCCAGCGCCGTATCGAGTCGGGCCAAACGATCGGCAAACTGGCCCTGATCCCCTGAGCGCTATTCCCCGTTCGACTGCCCGGCCCGGGTGGCCTGCCAGGCAACCGCCCGCCAGCCCGGCACGCGTTTTCGGAACACGCCGGTGTTCAGGTATTCACCGACGATTTCGCCATCGCGTGACGCCATGAGACGGAAGGTCACGACGGCACTGTCTCCGAATACGCGAATGTCGATATCCCGAGCCGAGTACTGCGGGGGCTGTGGCGGTTCTTCCTGCCCGGCAGACCCGACTTCGGCCAGCGAGGCCATGATCTCGGCCTTGCCGAAACGCTGCCCGTCCGAACTGGTGTAGATCAGGTCGTCGGCCCAGAACCGGTCGTGGACGGCCGCATCATTGACCGAGGCACCGTCCAGAAAAGTCTCGAGCAGACTTGCGAGCTCGGCCTGATCATCGCCTTCGGCCAGGACCGCGGTCGAAAGAAAGAGAGCCAACAACATCGATCCGGTTCTGATTGCTTGCTTCACGGCCATATGCTTGCTCCCCGAATCAGTCACGAAAGTTCTTGAACTGCAGTGGCAGGCCGAGCTCGGCCTCGCGCAGCAAGGCCATAACCGCCTGCAAGTCGTCGCGTTTCTTGCCGGTTACGCGAACCTGGTCGCCCTGAATGCTGGCCTGCACCTTCAGCCTGGACTGCTTGACGAGCTTGACCATCTTCTTGGCCATATCGGTGTCGATGCCTTCGCGAATGGTGATATTGCGCATCGCGGTCCTGGCACCGATCTCGGGCTCGTCGGCTTCGATGCCTTCGAGGTCTATACCCCGCTTTGTCAATTTCCCATGGAGCATGTCGAGCATCTGATCGAGCTGAAACTCGGACTCCGTGCGAAGCGTGATGCGCTGCCCATCGATCTCGAAGCTTGAGTCGGTTCCCTTGAAATCGAATCGCGTGGCGACTTCGCGATTGGCCTGGTCGACGGCATTGGCCACTTCGTGGTGGTCGACTTCCGAGACGATGTCGAACGATGGCATGATAGCTCCAATACTAACACCGTCGCACGAGTGCCCATGGATAAGAACAGCGACTGGGTCTTCGGCTACGGCTCGCTGATCTACAAGGTCGACTTTCCGTACCTTGACCGCGAGCCGGCGCAGATCGAGGGCTGGGGTCGCCGATTTTGGCAGGGCTCGCACGATCACCGGGGCACGCCCGACGCGCCGGGCCGGGTCGTCACCCTGGTCCCCGAAGCAGGCCGCGCATGCCGCGGCATGGCCTACCGCGTGGCTCACGAAGTCTTCGAACACCTCGATCACCGCGAGAAGAACGGCTACGAACACCACCGCGTGGATATCCACCTGCTCGAACGCGACACCACCGTGAACGGCACGCTTTACGTGGCGGGCCGGGACAATCCCGCCTTTATCGGCCCCGCGGACCCGGCTGACATGGCCGAACACATCCTGTCCGCCCACGGCCCGAGCGGCGACAATCTCGATTACCTGCTCGCGCTGGCCGAGTCGCTGCGAGAAATCGGCGAGACCGACGAGCACGTCTTCGACCTGGAGCGGCGGGTCAGGGCCCGACTGGCGGAAAGTCGCTGAACGACTCCGGGTATGCCGGCGAGCGGAAGCCCGCGACTTGCTTCTGCTAGGGTAAGGGGGAAGCAGTTCTCGATCGTATCGATTCGCCAACGCAAGGAAGCCCCCTATGACCATCCATCTCGAACTCGTTCCCATCATTTCCCTGATCGCCGGCATTGCCATCCTGATCGTGCCCAAGCTGCTCAACCTGATCGTGGCGATCTACTTGATCGTAATCGGCATCGTGGGGATTTTCGGCCTGTAGAAACGGTTCGGGCCGGGACAGGTCAACCGCCCCGGCTTTCCAGTTCTTCCCAGCGGCTGTAAGCGGCGTCCAGCTCGGCCTGGACCGCCTCGACTTCGGCGTTATGGCGGGTAATGGATTCGGGATCCTGCCGGTAGAACTCCGGGTCGTTCATCCGTTCGCTCAACTCGGCCACGCGTGCTTCCAGTGCCTCGACCTTTTCGGGCAACTGCTCGAGTTCCCGGGCCAGCTTGTAGCTGAGCTTGGCCGGCTTTTTCCCGGGCTTGCCTCCGGATGTCGTCG
Source organism: Wenzhouxiangella sp. 15190 (assembly GCF_003417465.1). GTDB lineage: Bacteria > Pseudomonadota > Gammaproteobacteria > Xanthomonadales > Wenzhouxiangellaceae > Wenzhouxiangella. The sequence continues at coordinate 12,127 of NZ_QVMV01000039.1, read as the reverse complement.
ACTTCTTGCGACTGGCGGTCTCCGTCGGCGATACATCGGGCCGCCGCTGCCTGAGCCAGTCGCTGTAGCCACCGACATACTCACCGACCCGGCCGCCACCCTCCATCACGAACGATGCGGTCACAACGTTGTCGAGGAACTCGCGGTCGTGGCTGACCAGCAATAGCGTGCCGGCGTACTCGCCCAGCAGTTCTTCGAGCAACTCCAGGGTCTCGGCATCCAGGTCGTTGGTCGGTTCGTCCATGACCAGCATGTTGGACGGGCGGGCGAACAGTCGGGCCAGCAGCAGGCGGTTGCGCTCGCCACCGGAGAGCTTGCTGATGGGCGCGCGGGCGCGTTCGGGGGTGAAGAGGAAATCCTGCAGATAGCCGATGATGTGCTTGCGCTTGCCGTTGATCTCGACAAAGTCGCGCCCGTCGGCCACGTTCTCGGCCGCTGACCAGTCGTCACGCAGTACCGATCGGTGCTGGTCGAAATACGCGATCTCCAGATTGGTGCCATGGGTGACCGTACCGGCCTGGGGCTCCAGCTGACCCAGCAGCAACTGCAACAGCGTCGACTTGCCGCTGCCGTTGGCACCGATCAGGCCGATGCGATCACCGCGAAAGATTGTGGTGGAGAAGTCGCGCACCATCGGCTTGTCGTCCCAGGCAAAGCTGATGTTCTCGGCCTCGATGACCTTGCGCCCCGACCGTCCGGCACTCGCGGCTTCCATCTGCACGCTACCCTGGCGCTCGCGCCGTTGCGCCCGCTCGGCCCGCATTTTCTTCAGGGTGCGCACCCGGCCTTCGTTGCGTGTACGCCGCGCCTTGATGCCCTGACGGATCCAGGCTTCCTCCGCGGCCAGTTTCTTGTCGAAACGCTGGTTTTCGAGCTCCTCGGCGTGGGCACGCTCCTCGACCCGTCTCAGGTAGTTCTGCCAGTCACCCGGCCAGGAGGTCACTTGCCCGCGATCGATCTCGACGATCCGCGTGGCCAGGTTCCGCAGAAAGCGGCGATCATGGGTGACGAATACCAGGCTGCCGGAGAACTCCTTGAGGAAACCCTCCAGCCACTCGATCGATTCGATATCGAGATGGTTGGTGGGCTCGTCGAGTAGCAGCACGTCGGGACGCTGCACCAGAGCCTGCCCCAGCAACACGCGGCGCTTCATGCCGCCCGAAAGTTCGGCAAAACGCGCTTCGCCGTCGAGTGCGAGATGTTCCAGTACGCGCTCGACCTGCTGGTCGATATCCCAGCCGCCGGTGGCATCGAGCTTCGCCTGGACACGTGCGAAGGCATCGGGATCGAACTCGTCGCCCTGGCTCAAGCGGTGAAACTCCGCCAGCAGATCGCCGACATCACCCAGCCCGCGCGAAACCTGATCAAACACGCTGCCTTCGGCAGAATCGGGAACCTCCTGCGGCAGCGCCGATACACGCACGTTGGCGCCCCGAATGATCTCGCCGTCGTCGGGCTCTATTTCGCCGGCAATCAGTTTGAGCAGCGTGGACTTGCCGGCGCCGTTGCGGCCGACCAGCGCCACGCGCTCGTTCGCCTCGATGTCGAGCTCGACCTTTTCCAGGAGCAGCGGTCCACCGATGCTGAAATCGAGTTCACGAATGGAAATGAGCGACATTGGCAGTCAGGCTTGGATGAATGGATTCATGCCGGTCCGGCTACTCGAACCAGGCCGGATCGGGATCGCGGCAGACGATGAACCAGGGGTTGAGCACTTCTTCGCGGGCATTGTAGGTCAAGGGCTCGCCGGTTTCGGCGTTGACCACCTGACCGCCGGCGGCTACCACCACCGCCTGGGCGGCACAGGTATCCCATTCGCAGGTTGGGCCCAGACGGGGATAGATATCGGCCGAACCGTCGGCGACCAGGCAGAGCTTGAGCGAACTGCCCATGGCGACGAACTCGGCCGAGCCCAGGCGCGCCACGAAATCCTCGGCCTCGCGGGTATTGTGCGAGCGGCTGCCCACCACCTGCCAGGGCCGGTCATACTGCTTGTGGCCGGCTTCGATGCGCACGGGCTCGCGAGCGTCATCCTGGCGCCATGCACCGTCCTCGGTCGAGGCGTAATACCAGCGATCCAGCGCCGGGGCATAAACCACACCCAGTACGGGCTCGTGCTCGCGCACCAGCGCGACGTTGACGGTGAATTCGCCGTTGCGCTTGAGAAACTCGCGCGTACCGTCGAGCGGATCGACGACCCAGAGTTCCTTCCACTGCTTTCGCTCCGACCAGGGCGCCTGCTTCGATTCCTCCGAAAGGATCGGCACATCGGGCGTGAGCGCCTCGAGGCGCTCGACCAGGATGCGATTGGCGGCCAGATCGGCTTCGGTCAGCGGGCTCTTGTCGTCCTTGTCGACGACCTCGGTAGTGGCCGGATTGTTGTAGACGGCCATGATGGCCTCCCCGGCCTCGGCCACGGCCTCGCGCACACGAGGCAGCATTTCACTCAATTGCATGTGGGTCTCTCTTCAAATCGTTTATTGGAACCACGGAATTCACGGGAGAACACGGAAGGAACGACCGCCCTGTATCTTGCGGCGTCAATCGTTCAGATGAAGGCGGGGAATTCCTTGCACAACCCTGGAACGTGTATAGGTTCCGTGTATTCCGTGCTTTCCGTGGTCTATGAATTTTCAAGCCAGGCGGAAAAGTCGGCACCGAGCTCGGGGTGCTTGCGACCGAGATCGACGGTGGCCTGCAGAAAGCCCAGCTTGGAGCCGCAATCGTAGTGCCGGCCTTCAAACTGGTAGGCATCGACCGGCTGCTCGTCGAGCAGCGTGGCGATGGCGTCTGTGATCTGGATCTCGCCGCGGTGGTCGGGTGCGGTGTGTTCGAGCAGCTCGAAGATACGCGAACTCAGGATATAGCGCCCGACGATGGCCAGGTTCGAAGGCGCGTTCTCCGGCTCGGGCTTTTCCACCACGCCTCGAATGCGACCGCTTCGGCCGGCAAAGGACTCGACATCCACCACGCCATAGGAGCTTGTCTTCTCGCGTGGTACTTCCTCGACGCTGATCACCGAGGCGCCAGTATCGGCATGGTGCCGCGCCAGCTGCGAAAGCACGGGGTCGTGACCATTGTCCACCAGGTCGTCGGGCAGGATCAGGCCGAAGGCGTCGCCGGCGACCAGCGAGCGAGCGCACAGCACGGCATGGCCCAGGCCCAGCGCCTGACGCTGACGGACATACAGGCATTCAACGCCGTCAGGAACGGTATCCTGCGCCAGTGCCAGCAGTTCGTGCTTGCCGCGCTGCTCGAGTTCGGTTTCGAGCTCGTAGGCCATGTCGAAATGATCGGCGATGGCGTTCTTGGTCCGGCCGGTGACGAAAACCAGGCGACGCGCACCGGCGGCCACGGCCTCCTCCACGGCATACTGAATCAGCGGCTTGTCGACCACCGGCAGCATTTCCTTCGGGATGGCCTTGGTCGCCGGCAGGAAACGCGTGCCGAGTCCAGCTACGGGGAAGACGACGGTATCGATCATGGCGGGATTGGCCCCTGAGATTCCCTAAACCCGCCATGGTAGCGGAAAACGGGTTACGGGTTACGGGTTACGGGGTCCGTGGTCGGTGATCCGTAAATCGGAAACCGGAAACCGGAAACCGGAAACCGTCGACCCTACCCCGTCAGTAGTGCCCCGCAAGCCGCATGTCGCGCAGCCGACCTTCGGCCAGGCGGGCCAGGGTCGTTCCGGGATGCTGGCTACGCACCTGCTCGAGGGCAGCGCGAGCCTGGTTCCAGCGCTCCAGTTCATAGTGACTGAAGCCGATCTTGAGCAGGGCGTCGCCCCGTTTCTTGCTGTCGGGAAAGCGTTCCAGCAGCTCGTTGAAGTAATCCAGCGCGGTCTCGAAATCACGCGTGACGTAATAGGTCTCGGCCAGCCAGTAGAGTGAATTGGGCGCGTAAGGCGACTCGGGGTACTCTTCGAGAAACGCGGAAAAGCCCTCGGCCGCATCGGCATAGCGCGTCTCGCGCAGCGCCCGGAACGCGCGGTCGTAGGCGTTCTTCTCTTCCTCGCTGGCCGACTCCATTTCGCGGGCCGGTCCAGCGGACGGTTCGGCCAGCGGCGTGATCTCGGCCTCTGCGTCGATCGGCTCGCGCACTTCGGGCGCTTCACGGTCCGGGCGCGACGGCTCGACCGAGTCGCTCGCCGGACGAACGGGTTGGTTGTCCTCGGGCGATTCGGTGCGTACCGGCTCGCTCTCCTCGTCGCCTGTCGATTCACTGCCCCCCTGCTCCAGCGACTGGAGCCGGCGATCGAGATCGAGGTACTGGTCACGCTGACGGCGCCGGAGATTTTCGATCTCGCGCTGCTGCGATTCAACCAGCCCCCTCAGTTCGCGCACTTCCTCCTTCAGCGCCTGGACGTCGTAGACCAGATCGCTGCCATCCTCCTGAGCCTGTGCCGGAACGATGGCGGCCGGCACGAAGCCGACCGCCAAAATCGCCAGTATCTTGGTGAAGTTCGTCAGTGCCATTACCGGGCCGTGTAGACGATCTCCACGCGGCGGTTGCGCTGCCAGCAATCTTCGTTGCTTTCCCGGCATACGGGACGCTCTTCGCCATAGCTGACCACTTCGATCTGGCGCGAAGGTACGTCATTGGCCCGCAGCAGCTCCTCGACGGAGTTGCCTCGGCGCTCACCCAGGCCCAGGTTGTATTCACGCGAACCGCGTTCGTCGGCGTGACCTTCCAGCATCACCCGGGCCGAGGAATTGGCACGCAGGTACTCGGCGTGCGCCTCGATGATCGGGCGGAACTCGGCGCGGACGTTGGAGCGATCGAACTCGAAATAGACCACGCGCTGGCTCAGCACGCTGTCGGAATTGTCGAGGTTGCGAGGATCGGTGAAATCACGTGGATCCAGGCGATCGGTCTCAGGCTCTTCCGCCGGCTCCTGGGTCGGCGGCGGCTCCGGAGCTTCGGGTTCTTCAACCGTTTCCCTCGCGCAGGCAGCCAGAATGGCGGCCAGCATGACAAGGGCGATGAATCGCAGTGCAGTCTTCATGCTACCTCCTGAAAATCGTACAGGCATTGTTAGGGGCAATCTCATTTTGTTTATCGAATCAGTGGCGACCAGGCCGGTTCCCGAACATCGTCGCCCTCACTCAGGACCAGCCGTTGCCGGACGCGACCGTCAGCCGAGACGGCTGCCAGTTCACTCCTGCCCTCTCGGCGCTTGGCATAGAGAACCATGCTGCCGTTGGGCGCAAAGCTCGGCGATTCGTCCAGCCGACCGTCAGATAATACACGCAAACGCTCCGTTTCGCGATCATGGATTGCGATCCGGTAATCCTCGCCGCCCTCACTGTAAATGACCGCCAGATAGCGTTCCTCGAGGCCGAAGCTGGCATGGGCATTGTAGCGGCCTTCCCAGGTGACGCGCTCGGGATCGCCGCCGGCGGTATCCATGACGTAGATCTGGGGGCGGCCCGCGCGGTCGGACGTGAAATAGATGCGCTCTCCATCGGGCGAAAAAGTTGGCTCGGTGTTGATCGCCCAGTGGTGCGTCAATTGTTCGCGGCTGCCGGTTTCTAGATCGATGAGCCAAATTTCCGGGCTGCCGCTGCGCGAGAGGCTGACCGCCAGCTTCTCCCCGTCCGGCGAGAAAGCCGGCGCGCCATTGATCCCCTTGCCGGAACTGACCACGCGGTTCTGGCCGGTGTAGAGGTTCTGGACGATCACCTGCGAGCGGCCGGTGGCGAACGACACGTAGGCAATCTTGCGGGCGTCCGGCGACCAGGTCGGCGACATGATCGGCTGGCTGTTGCGCACCACCGTTTGCGGATTGTGCCCATCGGCATCGGCCACGATCAACTCGAAGCGCTCGTCCTCGCCGCTGCCGCGCACCGCCACGTAGGCAATGCGCGTAGCAAACGCACCGGGCACCCCCATCAACTCTTCATAGACGGCGTCGGCAACGCGATGGGCGCCAAAGCGCAGATCGCCCAGGCCGACGGTCATCGCCTGGGAGAACAGGACGCGACCGGAATGCACATCGAGCAGGTGGTACTCGATCTCGTAGCCCATGCCGTCGTTGGTCTCGCGCACCGAACCGACGACCAGGTGATCGACCTTGAGCAAACGCCAAGTGCCGAAACGCACCTCGGTGGGGTCCGACGGCCGGTCGACCATTTCCTCCTCTTCCATCGGATCGAACAGGCCGGAGCGATGCAGGTCCGCGCTGACGATCTCGGCCACGCCCGCATCCGGCTCGGGCATATCGGCGTTCCAGGCAAATGGCGCGACGGCAATCGGCATGGCGCCTTCGACGCCGTCGACGATTTCGATACGCAATTCGGCCGCCGCCGGGGCGGAAACCAGCAGCGCCAAAAGAAGAAGGCTAACCGTCGTAATAGAACTCAAAAGTGATCTGGCGCTCGAAAACATCTTCATATCCTTGGGTGGGGAATTCCCCGACTCGATTGACTGCGGCGATGATCGACCGCCGTGTCGCATCATCAGCATTGCACGGCGACACGATTGTTGCATCTATGATGCCGCCATTGGGCGCTTGCAACACTCGCACATTGCACCGGACGCCGGGCTGGGTCGTCGGTGGGCGTAGCCAGCTTCGGCGCACAAGCTCGCGCAAGGTGGCAATATACTCCTCCCGCAGCGTGGCACGCCGGGCGTCGGCGGCAGCCTGCTCTTCGGCCAGGCGCAGGCGCTCGGCCTCTTCTTCGGCTGCCTGCTCCTCGGCCTCGCGCTCGCGGCGCTCGGACAGTTCGTCCAGGCGACGCTGCTGTTCCTCGCGCTCGCTCTGGGCCTGTTCGCGCTGGCGGCGCAATTCCTCGAGTTCACGCTCGCGGGCTTCCTCGCGCTCGCGACGCTCGCGCTCCAGCTGACGTTGTTCTTCCTCGGCCTGCCGCCGGGCTTCCTCGTCCTCCTGGCGGCGGCGTTCGGCTTCCTCCTGTCGGCGCTGCTCTTCTTCGCGGCGCTGTTGCTCGAGCTGCTCCTGTCGACGTCGCTCGGCCTCTTCTTCCTCGCGCTGCTGCTCCAGTTCGGCCTGGCGCTGTCGCTCGGCTTCTTCTTCACGCTGGCGCTCGAGTTCTTCCTGGCGCTGACGCTCTCGCTCGGCGGCTTCCATTGCATCATCGACCGCCTCGGGCTGCTCCACCGCCGTCGGGCCCCGGTCGACCAGGGTCACCCGCACGGGTACCGGCTTGTGTTCGAAAGGCTCCCATTGCCAGGTCCCGACAACCAGAATCAGCACGAACCCCAGATGCACGGCGATCGCCAACCCGAAGGCCGCCAGACCGTCCTTGATTGCCTGTTTTCGCTGGGGAGAGAGCATCGGTCGATTCAAAAAGAAATCTGTCCACAGATGAACACAGATAAACACAGATAAAGAAAAAATCCGGCTTCCGAGACAGCGGAGTCATTGAAACGAGGATCCGTCAAGGGCGGCACTCCCGCGAAGTCGATTCAAAGATCATCTGCGGCCAACTGCGTTCATCTGAGGTTCTTATTCGGATTCGGGCTCAGGGTCGCCCACCAGGCCGACGGAGGCGACACCGGCGCGCTGGAGAAGAACCATGGCGCCATAGATGTGCTGGTAGTCGACATCGCGATCGCCGGTGACGGTGACCTGGAGTTGCGGGTTGCGGGCGACGATGGCGCTGACGGTTTCAACCAGGGTCTGTTCGTCGACCAGCTCGGCGGCATCGCCGGTATCGAGGTAGAGATCGCCCTCGGCCGTGACGGTGACCATCAAGGGATCGCCCTGGTCGGTCAGCGGCTCCGCCTGGCCGGTCGGCAACTCCACTTCCACGCCCTGGTTCATCAGCGGCGCGGTGACCATGAAAATGATCAACAGCACCAGCATCACGTCGATGTAGGGCACGACGTTGATCTCCGACATGCGCTTGCGCCGCCGGCGAATATAAGGCTGGTCCGACATGTCAGCCCTTCTCCTGCAGCCGCCGCGCCTGCCGGTTGAGGATCGAGGCGAACTCTTCCTTGAAGTTGTCGTAATGCACTTCCAGGCGCTCGACCTGGTTGGAGAACTTGTTGAAGGCGACCACCGCCGGAATGGCGGCGAACAGGCCCATGGCGGTGGCGATCAGGGCCTCGGAAATGCCGGGAGCGACCATGGCGATGGTCGCCTGCTGCGAGCCGGCCAGACCGCGGAAGGAATTCATGATGCCCCAGACCGTGCCGAACAGGCCGACATAGGGGCTGACCGAGCCGACCGTGGCGAGGAAGCTCAAACGGTGCTCGAGGCGGTCCATCTCGCGGGTGAGCGTCACGCGCATGGCCCGCTGCGCGCCATTGGTGAGCGCATCGGCATCGAGCCGGCCGTCCTCGCGCTGCCGGGTGAACTCGCGAAAACCGGCCTCGAACATCGCCTCAAGCCCCTCGCGCGGCTCGCGGCTACCGGCGACGGCATCGTAGAGCTTGTTGAGATCGGCACCCGACCAGAACTTTTCCTCGAACTTGCGCGAGCGCGATTCGGCCCTAGCCAGCATCTGGCGCTTGCGGAAAATGACCATCCACGAGGTAATCGAGGCGGCCGCCAGCAGCGCCATGACGCATTGCACCAGCAGGCTGGCCTCACGGATCAGTTCCCAGACTTGCAACTCGCCGTTCATTGCGATTCCTGTTTCTGTTGTTGTCGTTTGATGGCCGTGCGCAATGCCTCGGGCATGCGCGCCGGCACGAAGCGGTCGGCGGCCAGGCAGGCGGCGTCCACGCGCGCGGTGGCCAGCAGCTCGCCGTCACCCGAGCGAGCCATGTGCTGGTGGAAGGTCAGCGAGGCCGCTCGCAGGTGTTCGACGTCGATCGTGATCTCGAGTTCATCCTCGAGTCGGGCCGGGGCGATGAAGCGCGTGTCGACGCGGCGCACCACGAACAGGCGATTGTCACGCTCGCGCATGGGCACCTGCGGAAACCCCATCACCCGTAGCCAGTCGGAGCGGGCGCGCTCGAAAAACGCCAGGTAGCGAGCGTGGTAGACCACGCCACCGGCGTCCGTGTCTTCCCAGTAGACGCGGTAGCGGAAGGGTTCAGTCATGTCTCGGAGCGGTCGCTGAACAGGTCGTCGGGCTTGTCTGGTGGGTTGAGCCCGAAGTGTTTCCAGGTCGCCGCCGTGGCCATGCGGCCGCGGGCGGTGCGCATCAGGAAACCTTCCTGGATCAGAAAGGGCTCGATGACGTCCTCGATCGTGCCGCGCTCTTCCGACAGGGCCGCCGCCAGGCTCTCGACACCCACCGGACCGCCGCCGAAGTCCTCCACGAGCTTCTTGAGCAGCTTGCGGTCCATCGAATCGAAACCCCGGGCGTCGACCTGCATCATTTCCAGCGCCTCGGCCGCGACCGTTTCGCTGATGCGACCATCGGCGCGCACCTGGGCAAAGTCGCGCACCCGCCTGAGCAGGCGATTGGCGATTCGCGGTGTGCCACGCGAGCGCCGGGCGATTTCCAGGGCACCGTCGCGGTCGGCCTCGATATCGAGAATACCGGCCGAACGGATCACGATTTCGGTCAGTTCGTCGGGTGCGTAGAACTCGAGCCGCTCGACGATACCGAACCGGTCCCGTAGCGGCGAGGTCAGCAATCCGGCCCGGGTCGTCGCACCCACCAGCGTGAAACGCGGCAGGTCGAGCTGAATCGAGCGAGCCGCCGGCCCTTCCCCGATTATGATGTCGATGCGGTAGTCTTCCATCGCCGGATAGAGCACTTCCTCGACCACTGCGCTCAGGCGATGGATCTCGTCGACGAACAGCACGTCACCGGGCTCGAGATTGGTCAGAATCGCGGCCAGGTCGCCGGCGCGCTCGAGCACGGGCCCGGAGGTCTGGCGGACGTTGACGCCCATCTCGTGGGCAATGACGTGCGCAAGCGTGGTCTTGCCCAGGCCCGGCGGGCCGAAAATCAGCACGTGGTCGAGCGCCTCGTGACGCCCCCGCGCCGACTCGAGGTAGATACCCAGGCGCTCCTTCATCGCCGGCTGGCCGATGTATTCGCCCAGGCGATCGGGCCGCAGACTGGCCTCGATGCGGGCCTCGTCGCGGTCGACTTCGGCGGTGACCAGTCTTTCCTCGTTCATCAGCCCTGCATCTTCTTCTTCAGCGCATTACGGATCAGGGCCTCCGCCGACAGATCCTTGTCAGCCACGGCCCTGACCATCTTCAGCGCCTCGGAGGACGAGTATCCCAGTGCGGTCAATGCCTCGCGGGCTTCCGCGTCGGCACTCAACGCCCCGCCACCGGCCGCACCCGTTTCGCCGCCCAGGTCGGAAATCCGGCCGCGCATTTCCAGGATCAGGCGCTCGGCAGTCTTCTTTCCGATGCCCGGCAGCCGGGTCAGGGCCTGGCTGTCGCCGGACTCGACCATCAGGGCGAAATCGTCGCCGCTGACACCCGACAGGATGGCCAGCGCCAGGCGCGGCCCGATTCCGGAGACCTTGAGCAGTTCGCGAAAGAGCTTGCGGTCGGCCTCGGCGAGAAATCCGTAGAGGGTGTGGGCGTCTTCCTTGACGACCAGGTGCGTGAGGATCGTCACTGGCTCACCATCGCCCGGCAGCCGATCAAAGACGTTGAGCGGGGCCTCGACTTCGTAGCCGATGCCGCCGACATCGATAACCAGCGCGGGCGGCTGGCGTGAGACGAGAGTTCCCGATAGACGGACGATCATCGCAATACCACTCCCGGCGGCAGTCGGCTGGCGGTTTGTGCGGTGTGATGATGGCACAGTGCGGCGGCCAGTGCATCGTGCGCATCCTCGCCGAGGTCGGACTCGATCTTCAGCAGCACGCGGGTCATGTGCTGGATCTGTTCCTTGCCCGCCCCGCCGCGGCCGACGATGGCCTGCTTGATCGCCCTGGGCGCATATTCGTGCACTTCGAGCCCGGCGCCGACGGCCGCGCAGATGGCAGCCCCGCGCGCCTGGCCGAGCTTGATCGCCGCCTGCGCATTGCGGCTCATGAACACCGTTTCCACCGCTGCCACCCCGGGCTGGTGCTCGGCGATCAGGCGCTGGACTTCGGTAAAGATCAGACCCAGCCGCTCCGGCATCGGGCCGCCACCCAGGCGGATCGTCTCGGCATGGATGAGCCGCTCGCCCTCGATGATGCCCACACCAGTCTTACGTGAGCCCGGATCGAGGCCGAGGATGCGCATCACTCGTAGGCTTCCGCGGGAATATCCGCGTTCGACCACACGTTCTGCGTGTCGTCGAGGTCTTCGAGCACATCGAGGAAATTCAGGACCTTCTTGCCGGACTCGACGTCACATTCGATAAGGTTGTTGGGCCGCTCGGTGACCTCGGCTTCCTCGAATGCCAGGCCCGCCGACCGGAAACTGTCACGCACGGCCTCGAATTCCTCGGGTTCGGTCAGCACTTCGATGGAACCGTCCTCGTGATTGACGATATCCTCGGCGCCGGCTTCCAGGGCGGCTTCCATCACCTTGTCCTCACCGGTGCCGGGGGCGAACGTGATCACGCCCTTACGCTCGAACTGGAAGGCCACCGAGCCGTCAGTGCCCAGGTTGCCGCCGTACTTGTTGAAGGCATGGCGAACCTCCGAGACGGTGCGGTTGCGGTTGTCGGTCAGGCAATCGACCATCACCGCCACACCGCCGGGTGCATAACCCTCGTAACGCAGTTCCTCGTAAGAGGCGCCTTCGAGGTCGCCGGTGGCCTTCTTGATGGCGCGCTCGATGTTGTCCTTGGGCACATTGTTGCTGTTGGCCTTGTCGATGGCCAACCGTAGCCGCGGGTTGCTGTCAGGATCACCGCCGCCCTCGCGCGCCGCCACCGAGATTTCGCGGATCAAGCGGGTAAAGATCTTGCCCCGCTTGGCGTCCTGCGCCTTCTTGCGGTGCTGGATATTGGCCCATTTACTGTGACCGGCCATGCGTCGAGTGCCTCCATGATGATAACAAAGCGGCCATTTTAACCGATGGCTCGGGGGGCGGCGCCCCGGTTGATCGGGGTTGCATCCCCGGCGGCCGCCTTCAAGCTGTGGCGCGCTGGGCGCTGGGCCGGTTGGCGGCACCGGACGCAGTGCGGGTCTCGACAAGTCAACTGCTGTTTCGCCCGGCGCGCTGCGCGCGCTCTTTCGGCGAATTCCTTTTGCCTCGCGCGGCAAAAGGAATCAAAAGCGCGCTTAAAAGAGTACGGAT